>JAJFFG010000025.1 GCA_021776825.1 Planctomycetota bacterium | reverse complement strand
CCTCCGTCGCACGCGCGACCCGGCGTCGGGGCGGGTGGGTGAGGGGCCCCACCCCAACGGCGCCGTCGACATTGCGCATCCCCTCGTACGGGCGGAGCTCCTGATCCGCCCCGCCCGCTGGGGTTGGCCGCGCGATGTCGGTCCGACGGCGCTCGGCGGACAACCCTCGTCATGCGGACGACCAACGGTCGAGGGCGTCAGCGCCGATCGGCCATGCGGCCGCTGGCGTCATCGGGTCGCGTCGTCAATCACCCGTGTCCGCCCGATCCAGCGGCATCTCTCGCTCCGCCGATCGTTCGTAACCTCTCGCCGCCCTCACCCGTCCTTCCCTCCAGCCCCCCACCTTGTGACCACAACATTCTGACCATAACCTGATGACCATGACCACCCCGCACCGGACGATCCCAGCCGGCAAGTTCAAGGCGACGTGCCTCGCTCTCCTCGACGAGGTCGCGCGCACCGGCCGCCCATTGGTCGTGACCAAGCACGGGCGCCCCGTCGCGCAGCTCGTCGCAGTCGACGGTCTTGAGCCCCCCTCGCTGCTGGGGAGTGTGCTGGAGGAGGGCGACCTGCTCACGCCGTTCGATGACGACGGGGACCCGGACGCCCCCGGAGACGGCTGATGCTCGTCCTCGACACCCACGCCTGGATCTGGCACGCCAGCGCGCCAACAAAGCTCGGTCGGCGTGCCGCGAGCGCGCTTCGGCGCGCCCCCCGCATCGGCGTCCCGTCGATCGCTTGCTGGGAGGTGGCGCGACTCGTCGCAGAGCGTGGCCTGCGCATCGACCGCGACGTCACCGACTGGATCCACCAGGCCCTAGCGCTTCCGGCCGTCGAACTGCTCCCGATCACGCCGGAGATCGCGGTGCAGGCGAGTCGGCTGGGCGACGCCGTCGGTGGTGATCCATGCGATCGCCTCATCGCGGCGACCACTCTGGCCCATGCGGGGACGCTGATCACAATGGACCGGCGACTCGCTGATGCACCTGCGCTCTCCACGCTCTGGTGACAACGCTCCATACCGCTCCATACCGTCCCAGGGTCAATCCGCCGGTCCTGGCCGCTGCGCCGGCTGCGGCCGACGCCGACCACGACGCTCAGGCGTGGCGCCAATCTGAGCGCGGTTCGCCCGTCGGGCCAGGTGTCGGCGCACGAGAGGAGTGCGAGCTGAGAGGGAGCGATGAAGCCGGCGAACTGACCCTGGGACGGTATGGAGGGTTTGTGGTGATGTGGCGCCGCCCGATCCGACCGCAAGCCAGCCCCCTCGTCCGCCATACACCCGTATGAGGGGTGTGCGCGCCGCGTGTCTGATCGCATTCGCCGCCACCGCTCTGCTCGCGCTCGCCGCCACTCCGGAGCGCGCGGTCGACCTCGTCCAGCGCCTCGGTGCGGATCGCGCCGCCGAGCGCGATGACGCGGCGCGACAGCTCGAGGCCATGGGCCGCAAGGCGCACCCCGCGCTTCGCGACGCGGTCGAGACCGGACCCCGGCACGTCCGACAGCGCGCACAGGCCCTCCTGGACCTGACCGAGAGCGACGAGGTCGCTCGGCGCGCCGAGATTCGCGGCCTGGTCCGCGCCGCCCTGCGCAAGCCAGGCGGACTCGAAGCAGACAACGCGACCGGAGCTCGACTCCGCGAGATCGGCGACGTCGCCGGCCCCTACCTGGCGCGCCGCGCACTCGCCGAGAGCGAGAAGGGGCTCGTTCGGCCCGATCTCGTCGAGTCGCTCGGTCGACACCCGTCGACCGAGAGCGTCACGACGCTGGCGGCCCTCGTGCGCCGTGGCCGCGTGCTGCCGTCCAGCGCGATCATCGCGGCGCACGAGCTCCGCGCACGCCGGGTCGACGGCCAGCCGCACCCGGGACACGCGGCGGCGCTCGTGGACGTCCGGCGGACGCTGGTCGACTCTGGCGGGCCGCTCCGACGAGCCGCCACGGCACTCCTGTCCGCGCTCACCGACGACGTCGCGTCCCTCACGCCCCTGCTGAGTGATCCGTACGCTGGCGTCCGGGTGGAGGCCGCACGGGCCCTCGGTGAGCTGGAGCAGATCTCTGCCGGTCCGCCGCTCCGTCGGGCCGCCGAGGACTCGAACCCCGACGTACGGCGCGCCGCGCTCGAGGCGCTGGCGAAGGTGCCGGGGCGGCCCTATCCGCAGCCAGCCATGAACAACGCGCATCACCGGGTACCCGCCGTGCGAGCAGCCGCCGCCGAGTTGCTGGCCCGCGACGCGACCCCCGACGCCCTACCGCTGCTCGATCATCTCGCGGATCACGACCCCGCGCTGCGCGTCCGGGCAGCCGCCCAGCGCAGCCGCGCGCACCTCAATCGCTGAGGTCGAGTGACGTGTGATCGCCACCGGCGACGTCGAGCCCAGTGTCATCCAGCCCAGTGTCATCCAGACCAGTGCCATCCAGACCAGCGCGATCCAGACCCAGCCGCTCCATGTGGCGATAGAGGGTCGCCTTGTGCACACCGAGTGAGCGCGCAGCCGCGGTCAGGTTGCCGCGCGCGTCGCGATACGCGTCCCGGATCGCCGTCTCCGTCAGTTCCGCCGGTCGCTGCTCGAGCGCGGGTCGCACCTCGGCCGCGATCTGCACGACGGGTAGACCGTCCTCGGCGTCGGTCGTGGCCGGCCCCGTCAGCCGTGGTCGCTCGTTGCGTTCCTGCAGCGCCCGCAGCAGCACCCGCGTGGCCTGGCGCAGCTCTTCGTCACCGACCGCGCCGCCGGCGTCGCCGGTGACGAACGCTCCGCCGAAGCGCTGCTGTTCGCGCAGATCGAGATTCCAGCTGCCGGCCGCGAGCATCTCGCGTTCGCGCTCCCACTCGAGCAGCGCGTTGCGACCGATGACCTCTGCCTGGGCCTCGACATAGAGGCGCTCGAGCACGTTGCGCAGCTCGCGGATGTTGCCGGGCCACGAGTAGTGCTCGAGCGAGTGGAGAGCCTCGGGCGACAGACGCACGACGTGCTCGCCGTAGCGTCGCCCAAAGATCTCGAGGAAGTGCGCGACGAGCAGCGGCAGGTCGTCTCGCCGCTCGCGCAGCGGCGGCACGTGCACGCGCAGGACCGCGATGCGGTGGTAGAGGTCGTCCCGGAAGCGACCGTCGCGCACGGCGCGCTCCAGCCCCACGTTCGTCGCGGCGACGATCCGGACGTCGACCGAGATCTCGCGCTCACCACCGACACGCTCCAGCTTGCCGTGCTCCAGAACGCGGAGCAGTTTCGCCTGGACGCGCTTCGGCATGTCGCCGATCTCGTCGAGGAACAGCGTCCCGAGGTTGGCGCGCTCGAAGCGTCCCTTGTGCGTCGAGATCGCCCCGGTGAACGCCCCGCGGTCGTGGCCGAACAGTTCGGACTCGAACAGGTCCTCGTTGAGCGCAGAGCAGTTGAGCGCCACCCACGGCTTGTTGCGTCGCAGGCTGTGCCGATGCAGCGCGCGCGCGACGAGCTCCTTGCCCGAACCGGTCTCGCCGGTCACGAGCACGGGCGCGTCGGTCGGGCCGTAGCGGACGATCTTCTCGAAGAGCGTCTGCATCGCGGCGCTGCGGCCGACCATCCCGTGGAACAGCGTCTCGGAGGGAGGCACCTGGTCCATGCCTGGAGCGTACTGAGGCGGGCCGTCGGGCGACCCGAAAGTCAGACGCTCGCGAGCCTCGCTTCAGATGCTCAACCGGGACCAGCCACCGCGCAGGACGAGCAGCGCCTTCGCCCCGGTCTTCACGTAGCTCGTGATGTTGATCGCCCACCAGATGCCCATCGCCCCCAGGCCGAGATGGATCGCGAGCCACCAGGCCAGCGGCACGCGCGCGAGATTGCACGGTGTCGAGGCCCAGAACACCGTGTGTGTGTCGCCGGCACCCTCGAGCACGCCGTCGCAGAGCGACTCCCAGGCCACCGCGAGCTGCGAGAGAGCCAGGACCTGCGCGTAGACGGTCGCGGCGCGGTGGACGAGCGGGTCCTCGGTGAAGATCCCCGTCAGGTAGGGACCGCCGAACCAGAAGGCAGCAGCGGCGCCGAGCCCCAGGGCGGTGGAGAACGGCAGCGCTCGGCGGATCACGCCCCAGGAGTCTTCGACACGTTCCGCTCCAAGCGCACGCCCCACGAACGACCCAACGGCGATCGACAGACCGTGGAATGTCGGCCAGGTGAAGCCCTCGAGTGCGGTGAAGCCGATGCCGAGCGCGGCGTAGACGTGGCTGCCGAGCGGTGCCACCGCGACGTGCAGGACACCCCAGTAGACGATCGCGTAGAACGCCACGCGACCGGTGATCGGGGCGCCGACCTTCAGGATGCGTCGGAGCTGCGGACCGAAGCGAACGTGGCTCCAGCGCAGCCCGATCTTCTTGACGAGCAGAACGAGGCCGATCGAGGTCGTCAGCGCGCGCGAGCCGTTCGACGCGAGCGCCGCGCCCACGACACCCCACTCCAGGTACAGGGCGAGGAACCACGTGAGGAACACGTTCGCCGCGAGCGAGATGATGTGCAGCACCATCGGCGCGCGCGCGCTGCCCATCGAGATGAACGCGTGGTCGACGAGCGGCGTCATCACGAGCGGGAGGATCGTGAGCGAGAGTGCAGTGAGGTAGCGGACGCATTCCGCGTTGGCGTCGCCCTGCAGACCGAGTGCATCGGCGATGACCGGGGCCCCGAGGCCGCCGACGAGCATGAAGAGCACGGACATCACGAGACCGCCGGCCAGGCCGGTGCCGATGACCGCGCGGCGCTGCTCCTCGTCGCCGGCTCCGGTTGCGCGCGCCACCAGCGGGGACACGCCGAACGCCACGAGGGCGAAGCCGGCGAAGAAGAGGATCAGCACGAACACCGACGAACCGACGGCGGCCTGGGCCGCGGTGGAGACGTGCTGGATGAAGAACTGATCCACCAGCCGGTAGCCATTGGTCAGGATCGCGAACGCGATGCTCGGGATCGCGAGCTTCAGCAGTTCCAGCGTGGTGACACGTTGCACCGCCGGAGTATGCCTGCCGTCGCGCGGCCCGCCGCGAGGAGGCCGTGCGGTACCCTCTCCGCATGCTCCGCACCATCCTCACCGCTGGACTGATCGCGCTCCTCGGCCTCTCCGGTTGCGCCTCTACGAACCCCGAGCCGCCGGGCACGGTGTGGATCGACGGACGCGGCGCGGTCGTCCGCGAGGACGGCGGTGGCGACGTCCTCGACGAGTGGGCGCTCCACCCGACGATCGGGACGACGGGATTCACCGCCGGCGGCGTGCTGTTCTGGCATCCGCCCGAGCTCGTGATCCTGCGCCATCGCGACGCCGGCGTCACCGACCAGTTGGTCCGCCGCACCGACGTTCCGTACCGCCGCGCGTCGACGGGCAGTTCGCACCGCTTCGTCCGCGTCCGCGGCCGCGGCGCCGAGATCGCGCGTTCGGAGTTCGCGTACCCAGCGATGGAGCGAGTGCTGGTCGGCGAGGGAGCGAACGCGCGCTGGGTCGAGGTGCGGCGGCGGGAGCTGCAGGAGATCCACGCTCGGTGACACGCGAGTGGCGGTCACGTGAGCGGCACTCGCGCGCCAGCCCCTTAGAGCCGTAGGGGCGGATCCCCTGATCCGCCCGCGCCGACTCGGGGACGTCCGGGCGAGGCGGGTCCGACGGCGCTCAGCGGGACACTGGGTTGATGCGGTCGGTGGCCGGTGGACCGTGGGGCTCTGGGCGGGGGGCGACGCCGAACGGAAGCGACGCCGTCCACCGATAGCCGTGCGAACTGCCGAGGTCGTCCGAGGACCGCCATCGGACAGACCTCGACCGCGTGCGAGCCAGCGGGCGGGGCGGATCAGGAGATCCGCCCGTACGACGCCGTTGTGTTGGCATCCGTATCGACGATGACTGCGCGCGTTACCGGAGGTCGTTCGCGGAGCGCCATCGGACCGGCCTCGACCGCGCGCGGGCCGGCGGGCGGGGCGGACCAGGGGGTCCGCCCCTACGGCGTCCTTCTGGTGTGATCCGTCTCGGCGCGCGTCATCCGTGTCGCCCCGGCGCGTAGCTACTTTGCGTCGCCCTCGTACAGGTCCTCGACCTCGCGGTAGGCGTCGCCAACCCAGGTGAAGATCACACCGTTCGCGACAACCGGCCGCTGCAGGTGCGTCGTGGCGGTTCGGATGTTCCACCGCAGCTTGCCGGAGGCGCCGTCGAGGGCCACGAGCCGACTCTCGTAGCCAGCGAGCACGACGCCGTCGGCTCCGGAGATCGACGCGATGGGCACGCCGCCGTGCCAGAGCCAGCGGTCGTACTCCTCGTTCGCCGCGAACGGGAGCTGCTTCTCACAGAGCATCCCGTGGTCGGCGAGATCCGCGTGCCAGAGCACCTCGCCCGTCTTCGGCGCGAACGCGAACAGATGGCCCCACGCCTGCGCGATGAGGCGTCCCTCCACGGCACCGATCGAGACGCGGAAGAACTCGGCGTTCTCGACCTGCGGCCAGCGCTCGTTGAGATCGACGGTCCACGTCGGCTTCTCGTTGCCGGAGAGGTAGCCACGCAGCACCGCGTTCGGCTTGCCTGGACGGTTCCCGGGGAACGCCTCCGCGGCGATGAGCACGTCCCCCACCACGATCAGACCGCCGACGCCCGCGTCGCCGGAGATGCGCCAGAACGGTGCTTCGGGGTCGTCCTTCCGTGCCAGCTCCCGGACCTCCCGTTGGAGCGGAACGGTCTTGTCCTTTCGGTACTCCCTGCGGTTCAGGACCTTGAAGTGCAGCCGCAGCGGACGACTCACCTCCGAGAGCCGGGGCGCGACGGCCTGAGCCGCTTCGGCCGCTGGAGTCTTCACGTCGCGGAGCACATCGCCCGATCCCGCGTTCAGGACAAGCGCGGAGCTGTCCTCCCGCCGGCGCACGACGAGGTGTGCCTTCTCATGCAGCTCCAGAGTCGGCGTGCCGTAGCCCTCGGCGTCGAAGCGCCAGAGGAGCCGACCGCTCTGCAGGTCGAGGCACGCGACGCGATTGTCCGTCCGCGCGGCCGGCCCGCTCGCGAACGCAACGACACCGATCGCAAGGGCAGCACACACGGCGAGCGCGGAACGGAACATCCCGCGAGCCTAACGGCGACAGGGAGACCCACAAGGGCTCAGGCGAAGCGTCTCCACACTCCGAACCACCGAGCGAGCCAGCGCTGCGTGCTCTCCGTCAGCTTCCCGCGGTTCCGCTCGTCGGCCGCACGGCGGACGGCCTCGCCCAGCGTCGGGTACGGGCGCACCACCGCGCCGAGAGCTCCGAGTCCCATTCCCGCGGCCATCGCCACCGCGATCTGCTGGATCAAGTCGCCCGCGTGAGGACCGACGATCGTCGCACCGAGGATCGCGTCGCCGCTCGCTGCGAGCCGCACGCGCAGGAAGCCCGCCGACAGTCCATCGGTGATCCCACGATCCATGTCACCGAGGGGCACGGTCACGACATCGATGTCGTCGCGCCCGGCCGCATCGCGTGCCGTGACCCCGACGTGCGCGACCTCGGGATCGGTGTACGTGCACCACGGGATCACGAGGCGATCGGCGCGCTTCGACCCGGGGAAGAACGCGTTACGGATCACGGTGCGCGCCATCTCGTCAGCCGCGTGCGTGAACGCGATGCGGGAGCAGACGTCGCCCGCGGCGTAGATGCGCGGGTTCGACGTCCGCAGTCGCGTGTCGACGCCCACCAGGCCGTTGTCGGCCACCAACACGCCAGCGGCGTCGAGTCCGAGTCCCTCGACGTTGGCCCGCCGCCCGGCCGCGACCAGCAGCACGTCGCTGCGCACCTCGCCGTCCGGGAGCTCGACGACGATCTCGCTCCCGTCGCGGCGAACGCTCTTCGCGCCCGTCGCCACGCGCACGTCCGCACCGTCGGCCGCGAGTGCGGCAGCCACCAGCGCGCCCGCTTCTGGATCGTCGTGCGGCAGCAGGTGCGGCGCCATCTCGAGCAGCGTGACCTGCGTGCCGAAGCGCGCGAACGCCTGGGACATCTCCGACCCGATCGCGCCGCCGCCGATCACGATCAGGCGCTCCGGTAGCTCCGTCAGTCCGAAGAGCGTGTCGCTTGTCAACGCGTCGACACCGGCGAGTCCAGGGATCGGCGGCAACGCGGGGCGGGCGCCCGTCGCGATGACGGCGCGCCGGAACCTCAGTTCGCGGCCGTCGATCGCAAACACGTCCGGGCCCGTGAAGCGTCCTTCGCCGAGGTAGACGTCGCAGCCCTTCTCGGTGAAGCGGGCCACTCCGTCGTGCTCGCTGATGTCCGCCCGCAGGCGCCGCATGCGCTCCATCACCGCAGCGAAGTCGACGGTCACCTCGCCGGTCCGCACTCCGAGCGCGTCGGCACGTCGCGCGGCCGCCGCCGCGTGCGCCGAACGCAGCAGCGCCTTCGACGGGACACAGCCCGTGTTCAGGCAGTCGCCGCCGAGGAGGTGCTTCTCGACGAGCGCGACCGAGAGACCGAGTCCAGCGGACCCAGCAGCGCAGACTAGCCCGGCCGGACCGCCGCCGACGACGACCAGGTCGTACACGCCGGAGGGCCGTGGGTTCTCGCGCCCCTCGGGCCGTAGGTGCCCCATGCGACGGGTCTCGTGCGGGCCGGTCATTCCGAGGACTCCTCTGAGTCGAGACGCTCGTCGAGCTTGCCCCGCGCGATGCGCGCGATGTACGCCGCCAGCGCCAGCGTGGCGACGACGCCGACGATCAAGATCGTCCACTCGAGCGCTCCCCGCTCGCCGCTCTCAGAGCCGGCGACCGCACGCCCGACGGACCCGAGGTACACGTACGCGAGCGTGCCGGGCAGCATCCCAACCAGCGACATCAGCGCGTACTTGCGCCACGCGACGGAGGTCAGCCCGTACGCGTAGTTCAACGCGTTGAACGGGAACACCGGCGAGAGTCGCGTGAGAAAGACGATCAGGAATCCCTCGCGTGCGACGACGCCGTCCAGTGCGCGGAGCTTGGCGTTGCCCGAAAGGACGCCCTCGATCTTCGAGCGCGCCACGTAGCGCGCAATCAGGAACGCCGCGTTCGCTCCGAGGTTCGAGCCGATGACCGCCGCGATGGACCCGGTCGTAAACCCGAACAGGGCTCCCGCCCCCAGCGTGAGGATCGTGCCCGGCACGAACAGCACACACGTCGCCACGTACAGGGCGACGATCGCTGCCGGCCCCCAGGGACCGAGTTCCTCGACGGCGGCGAACCACTCGTCGACCGGCGCGAGCCGCCCCAGCGCCCACAGGCCGACCGCGGCCAGCAGGCCGACGCCCCACAGAGCGAGCGTCTTCCACCGCGCGCGCGGGGCCGCGTCGCTCACGAGGGCTCCGCCCCGACGAGATCGAGACGCCCCTCGGCCTCGAGGTCGGCCAGCGTATCGAGGTCGCGCCGCGATGTGAGTTCGGTGACGCGCAGCCCCTCGAGACGGAAGCGTGTCTGCGCGAGCACGTCAGACGTGCCCCAATCAATGCCATCGAAGGCCGCAGGATGTGGCGCCGACAGACCGAGCAACCAGTACCCGCCGTCGAGCGCGGGGCCGAGCACCGCGTCGTGCTCCTCGAGCGCGTCGAAGGCGTCGTCCAGATCATCTGCCGTCAGCGACGGGCAGTCCGTCCCGATCACGCAGACGCGACGCGCACCGGCGCCGAACTCGCGCGTGAACGCGCGCTGGAGACGCGCGCCGAGACCGCCGTCGCCCTGGCCCTCGCCCGCCATCTCGTCGGCGCGATCGTCGGGAGTCACGAGAAACACACAGCGCGTATCGGGACGATCCCACTCGAGGACTGTCGCCCGGACTTCGGCAGTCATGCGCGCGTACGCCATCGCCGCGCGCTGGCCGCCGACGTCGGCCGCCAGCCGCGTCTTCACGCGACCGGCCTCCGGCCAACGGAGAAACACCAGCAGCGCTTCGGACTGACCGTCGGGCTCTAGCAGCATCCCGTCTCCGGGTCGCACCCCCGCGCGTCGACGGGAACCTCCCCCTGGATCTCCTCTTGGGGTCCCTCGATGAGGAAGCTGGCGCCGTAGGGCGGGCGCGCGAGCTTCGCCAGCGTGTCCGTGCAGATCTCGATCTTTTGGTTGCGCGGGAACCAGTGCCCCTCCTCGTCGGAGACGCCCTTGAAGGGTCCGAGGTAGGTCGCCCAGTGACCGGCAAACACGCAGCCCTCACGCTTCTCGAACTTGTGGCCCTCGACGGTGACCGAGAAGAAGCGCTCGTCATCGACGTCCTTCCAGTGGGTCCGCGAGAGCACGCGGATACCGAAGAAGCCCGCCCGCTCCAGGTAGTCGATGAGCTCGGCCTCGGTCAGCGCGCCGCTGATGCACTCGCCCCACAGCCGCGGGTTGCGCCGCATGTGCGACGGCACCTCGCGCTCCGACACGATGTCGGAGAGGACCACGCGCCCGTGGTCGCGCAGGACACGCCAGATCTCGGCGAACACGCGCTTCTTGTCGGGCGAGAGGTTCACGACGCAGTTCGACGTGACGAGATCGACCGTCTCGTCCTCGACGGGCACGTCCTCGAGGAAGCCCTCGTGGAACTCGGCGACGTCGAAGCCAAGTCGCTCCGCCACCTGCGGCCGCGCCGCACGTGCCACCTCGAGCATCTGTGCCGTCATGTCCACGCCGATCGCACGACCGGTCGGGCCGACACGGCGGGCGGCGATGAAGACGTCGATGCCGGCGCCGGAGCCGAGATCGAGAGTCGTCTCACCGGGCTGGATGCCCGCCGCAGCGACCGGTGACCCGCAGCCGTAGAAGCGGTCGACCACTTCCTCGGGGATGTGCGTGAGATCCTCCTGCGCGGGCTGCACCGGGCAGCAGAGCTCGGCCTGCGGGGTCTCGGCGGCGTCTCCGTAGAACTCCTGCACGACGGTGCGCGGCGCGTCGAGGTCGAACGAGAGCACACACTCCGAGCGCGAGACGAGAACCGCGGGCGGTTCCTCCTCCGTCGCACAGTGCACGCCCTCCTCGCCCATCGCGGCCAACGCCACGGGAGCGTCGAAGCCCGCCCGCATCCCCGGCTGGTGCGCGCGGCGCTCGTGGACGAGGTCCTGCCACGCGTCGCGGTACATCTCCTTGTGGAGCTCGCAGTACGGATCGTGCGCGTCGAGCGAGCCGCCCCAGAAGTAGGCGTGCTCGAGGTCGCCGCCCCCGCAGACGTACATCAGCGGACACTCGCGACAGAGCGGCTTCTCGACGACGGACGCGGCGCGGAAGCGCTGCACGACCCCGGAACTGCGCCAGATGTCCGCCAGCGGCGACTCGAGCACGCTGCCGCAGAGGAGTTCGGCCTGACCGGCGGTTGCGGCGCTCGGGTAGACGCCGCCATCCGCGTAGACGCAGAGACTCGTCACACAGGCATTCGACAGGTCGCGCTTCACGCCCGACGGCGCTCGCAGCCGGGCCTTCAGCGCCTCGTGATTGTCGAGCACGATGCCGCACTCGTCGGCCGCGACTCGCGCGGCCCGGACCACGTCGGCAAGCTGCTCCGGCGTCGGCGTCTCGTCGGGACCGTCGCCATCCGCCCGCCCGCGCTTGTGCAGCCAGAGCAGATGATGACGTCGCGCACCGTGCTCCGCGGCGAGCCGCGTGATGCCCGGGATCTCGGCCGCGTTCGAGGCAGTGACCACGCTGCACAGCGTCAAGTCGACACCGGCTGCCGCCGCCGCGCGGACGCCCGCGAGCGTCTTCTCGAGAGAGCCGGCGCCACGAATGGCGTCGTTCGTCTCGACGGTGGCGCCGTCCACGCTGACCTGCAGGCGCACGCGCGTGAGGTCGCGCTGCGCGAGCGCGTCGAGCCGCGCGCCCGGGAGCAGCATCGCGTTGGTGAGGATCGCAATCTCGGCTTCCGGGTCCGCGAGCACCGCGTCGACGACATCCATCAGATCACGACGCAGGAACGGCTCGCCGCCCGTGACGAACACGCGCCGCATGCCGAGGGAGCGCGCCTGGGCGACGACGTCGAGCAACGTGGCGAGCGGCAGGCCCCGGTCGCCGTCCGGCCCCGACGACACGAGACAGTGGGTGCAGGTCAGGTTGCAGGAGTTGTTGGTGTGCAGCCACAGCTCCTCCAGAGGCAGGTCCGACACGTGCGGCGTACGGCCGAGGTACGGAGTCGACTCGCGAGCCTCGGGGGCCAGAAAGCCCGCGCGCAGCGAGTCGCGGGCCAGAGTGTCGACGTGCTGCCAGGCCCGCACAGCGGTGAGGCCGTTCGACGCCGCGTAGGTGGCCACGACGTCCGCCACGCTCCGACGCCCGTCGAAGAGTCCGAAGATCTCCGCTCCGCGTGCATCCGTCGCCAGCCAGGACGGCGCCGCGGCGTCGACCAGCAGTTCGAAGCCGTCCACGGACGAGGCGTGCACGGGCGGCGCGTGCAGGACGGTGTCGTCGGTCAGTGTCATGCGGGAGTTCCTTCTCGGACGGGTCGGTAGTGGGGGGCGAGTCGCTCAGCCGGAACGCCGACCAGGTGGGCCGCGAGCAGCATCTGATTGCGCAGCGTGACGCGCAGGAAACCCTCGCGCTCCCAGCGACGGGCAGAGATCTCGACCGGCAGGTCGAGGACGGCCATGTGACCGAGCCGCCGCAGGCGGCGGACGAAGTCGACGTCCTCCATCAGCGGGAGCGGGCGAAACCCGCCCAGGCGCTCGAAAGCACCGCGCCGGACGAAGACGCCCTGGTCGCCGTACGGAAGGCCGAACACCCGAGATCGCAGGTTCACGGTCGCATCGAGCCAGGGCGCATACGCATGTCGTTCGCGCAGTCGAAAGCCGAACGCGCCGCCGACGATCCCCGCGTCGCCCAGCGCCACCGAGATCGCCCGGGCAGCTCCGAGCGGCGGGACGACGTCGGCGTGGAGGAACCAGAGCGCCTCGCCACGCGCCACCGCCGCACCGGCGTTCATCTGCACGCCGCGGCCTCGCGGGGCGCGAACCAATGTGGCGTCATGGGCGGCAACGACCGCGTCTAGCCCGGATGGTTCACGAGGGCGTCGCGGGATCGCGGCGAGCTCGAGGAACGGCGCGGGCGTGCTCCGTGACGTTGCGCGTCCGCCCGTCGCACCGTCTCCTGGCGGCTCCGAGTGCGTGAGCTCTCGTTCCGGCGACGCGCATGCACCCTCTAGATGCGGTTGTGAAGCGGCGCCGGGGCGGGAGATCGCGTGCTCGGGACCGCCAGGCGTGGCGTCCTCGTGAACGATGCGGGCTAGGCCCGTGGCGCCGCCGCCGTCGGCCACGATCAGCTCGGCACCCGGTGCGACGTCCCGGAGTCGCGGGAGAAGACGGCGCAGCGCCCGCGTGTCGTCGAGGACGGGGATCACGACGGAGAGCGGGGGAGCGCGCTGCGCGACCTGCATCCGATGATGTCTCCCCGAGAGCGCACGGCCCCGCACCGCGTCGCGACCCGGGAACACTCCGTCGCGGGAGGCTATTCCGGACCGAGCCTCGAGCGCGAGGCTGCGGCGGCGCTACTTCGTCTTCGCGCGGTGCTCCATGGCGAACACGTTCGCGTAGAGGCTGGCGGTGATCTGCTGCCCGGCCTGGGTGACGCCGAGGTACCTCACGCCGTCCTCCATGTACGGGAACGCAACGTGCCAGAAGAACCCCGGGTAGCCCTGGCGCAGATCGTCGGGCGTCGTGTAGCCGAGCGCCGCGTTCGTGCCGGTCTCCTCGAACTCGTAGAAGAGTGCGGAGATCTTCTGGATGTACCGCGGATCGCTCAGCTGGCCGATCAGATCGGCGGCGCGGAGCAGTCCCGGATAGTGGTTGGTGTCGCGATGGTCGTTCTCGGTCGGCACCGGGAAGCGCGTCAGCTCGATGTTGCGCTTGATGACCTCCGAGTCGATGAGCCCCAGGCCCCCGAAGCGCTCCTCGACGAAACGCTTGCCGCGATCGACGTGATACGGCGTCAGAGCCGCGTCCGTCGCGCCCGGCTTCAGCTCGATCGTGTCCTCGCCCACGCCCGTGGCGTAGCGCCCGTTCTTGTCGCCGCGGCAGACGTTCCGGACGTAACCGATGTCGTGACAGAGCAGCGAGATCGCGAAATGGAGCCAGTCCTGAGGCCGCACGCCGCCTTCGCGGATGTGCTTGCCACGCAGGATCTCCTGGCCGACGAGCGTGACGTAGATCGTGTGCTGGACGTCGTGGTAGAGCGCATCGCTGCCCGCGATGATCTCGAGCACGGTGCGACCGGCCCAGCCGACGATGTCCTCGTAGTCCCGATTCGACTGACCATAGTCACGTCGATACGCGGCTGTCAGCTGGCTGACGAACCCATCGATGAGCACCTCGGTCGCGTTGAACATGGCGTTACGCCCCTCCTGCATGCCCGTCGGCACAGTCTAGACCGCTGACAGCCGCGCTCGCACGCACGCTGTCGGAGGCTCGAGCGCTGGCCCTTGATCGAGCGCCCCCGACCGTGGTCCCCTCTGGGGAATGCGAGACGCTGTCACCGCCGACCTCACCAGGCGTGGGAAGTCCGCCCTGGTGCTGGGTGGACTGGTCCTACTCCTCTCCACGCTCGCGTACTACGTCGCCGGCTGCGTGATCGGGATGAACGCGGGCTACGACAAGAGCCTGTTCTCGCTCGAGGACGACCAGTGGACGCTCGGCGAGTGCTTCTACGCCGCCGCGATCACGGTGACGACCGTGGGGTACGGCGACGTTCTGGGCACCGAGCAGTGCGAGGTGTGGGTCGACCTCAGGGGCCATCACGGCTGGGTGAGCGGCACGGATCAGCACGCGGAGGACGGCTTCCAGCCGCTCGGCGCCACCCTCGAGACCGACTTCACGGCGTTCACGCAGAGTCTGACGGCCGCCCAGGTGATCGTCGGTATGGCGTTCTTCCTGTACGTGATCGCCCAGGCGACGACGTTCTTCGTGGAAGGCGGTCACGGCGAGCTGATCTGGCAACGCCGCACGCGTCGGCTCCTCGCCCGCCTCGAGGACCACGTGATCGTCTGCGGCTGCGGCGAGGTCGGGATGCAGGCTGTGCGACGCCTGCGGGCGGCCGGCGTGAGCTGCGCCGTCGTGGATCCCGACCAGTCCGTGCTGCGTGCCTTCCGCGACGAGCACCCGGAGGTCCCGTGCGTCCACGGCGACGCCGTCGACGAGGAGACCCTCGTGACGGCGCGCGGCGACACGGCGCGGGCGCTGATCTCCCTGCTGCCGGATGATCGACTGAATCTAGTGACGGTCGTGGTGGCTCGCGGGACGTGGCCGAGTCTCCGCATTGTCTGCCGCGGGCGCGGCGAATCGTCGTCGCGCCGCCTCGGGACCGGGGGCGCGCACGCGGTCGTCGGCCTCGATGCGCTCTTCGGCCTCCGGGCTGCGAGCGAGCTGATCCGTCCGTCGGTCGTCTGGTTCCTCGACCAGATCACGGGCCGCAACGCCGGAGAGTTCCCGCGGCTCGAGGGCGTCCAGGTCGGCGGAGCCGCCGGGCGGACGTTGGCCGAGGCGGGGCTCGAGGAGAGCGGTGGTGTGCGTGTGATCGCGCGGCGTCGAGCCGGGCGCTTCATCTACAACCCGCCGCCGGAGGACGTCCTCGCGGACGACGACGAGCTCGCGCTGCTCGGCACGCCCGTGGCCCTCGCGCGCGCCAAGGCGGCGCTGGACGCACAGCCCGCGCGCTCGCTGGCCGACGCCGGGCTCGGCGCGCCCGATCCTGATGTGACGCTCGAGAGCGCGACCGGACCCGTCGACGACCGTCCGTACATCGTGTGCGGCTCCGGACCGATCGCCCGCGCCATCGTCTGCGAGTTGCAGGATGCGCGCCGTTGTTTCGTGGTGATCGAGCGGGATCCCGAGGTCGTGGAGCGCCTGCGGGCGGAGCTCCCAGACGCCACCGTCATCCACGGCGACGCACAGGACTTCGAGACGCTGCAGGAGGCCGGCGTCGACACCGCACGCGGGCTCGTCACAGCACTCGGCGTGGATCGCGACAACCTCGTCGTCGTCGTCACCGCGCGCCTCGCGAACCCCGGCCTACGCGTCGTCGCGGTGGCGCGAGAGGAGCGGGCGGAGAAGCGTCTGGCTCACGCCGGCGCGAGCGTCGTATCGGCGGCTCGCCTCGGTGGACGGCGGCTCGCGACCGAGGTGCTGCACGCCCACGTCACGACGTTCCTCGACGACATGCGGATGGCTGGCGGTTCGATCCGCTTCGAAGCGGTGGTGGTGCGGGAGGGGGCGCCGGCGGCCCGGGGGACTCTCGGTGATCTCGAAGCGAACGCAGGCACGACCTTGCGGCCGGTGGCCCTTCTCGACCCGGACGGCGGCCGCGCCACGGTCTGTCCGTCCGCTGAGACCAGGCTCCAGCCTGGAATGCGGCTGATGGTCGTGGGCTCCGCGCCCGACGTGCAGGCACTCGCCGCACTCGTCGGCGACTGGGAGTAGTCCGGTTCACCGCGGACTGCGGTCACATCCCGGCCTTTGCTTCCGCGCGGGCACCGGCCTAGCCTGAAATCGGGAAGACTGGCGGAGGGGCCGAAGGATGCACATCGAGGTCACCATCGTCGTCATCATCATGGCGGCGCTCCTGATCGGCGCGTTGACGCGCGTCGCATCGTCGAAGTGGAAGATCCCATTCACCGTGGCCATGCTGCTGCTGGGCCTGGGGATGGGCTGGGCGTTGCACAGGTGGGCGCCCCACGAGCCGGAGCACTTCGAGCACGGCTACGCACTCCACGACGTGCTGTGGATGTTCGCGCGCGGCACCGGCATGGCGCCGAACCTCATCATCTTCGTCTTCCTGCCGGCATTGCTGTTCGAGTCGGCGTTCGGCCTCGACGTGCACGCGTTCCGCAAGAGCATCGGCGCCGTCGCGGTGCTGGCGGTCCCGGCGCTGCTCGTGGCGACCGGCCTGACCGCCGGCCTGATGCAGGCGCTCGTCCCCGACGCCTGGGGCTGGGACTGGACGACCGCGCTCATCTTCGGCGCGCTGATCAGTGCCACTGATCCCGTCGCCGTCGTGGCGCTGATGCGCGACCTCGGTGTCTCCAAGCGACTCGCGACGCTCATCGAGGGCGAGTCCCTCATGAACGACGGCACGGCCATCGTGATCTTCACCGTGCTCCTGGCCATGCTCGAGGACAAGAGCGCCGCATTCGTCCTCGGCCCCACGCTGGTGAAGTTCGCGATCGTCGTGACGGGCGGTCTCGCGATCGGCCTCGTGCTGTCACTCGTCCACGCGTGGTGGCTCGGGAAGACGTTCAACGATCCGCTCGTCGAAATCTCGCTGACGCTGACGCTCTGCTACTCCGCGATGTTCATCGCCGAGGGCATGCTCCACGTGTCGGGCGTCATGGCGGTCGTCCTGGCCGGCCTCTGGATGTCGGGCCCCGGCAAGACCAAGATCACGCCGAGCGTGATGCACTTCCTGCACCAGTTCTGGGAGATGCTCGCGTACATCGCGAACACGCTCATCTTCTTGCTCGTCGGCCTCGTCATCGGCGCGGAGGCCGGCGGAGCGACCCTCGGAGATCTCGGCCTGATCGTCGCGGCATACGCCGGAATCATGGTCATCCGCGCCGCGGTCACGTTCGCGTTCCGGCCGATCGCGAACCTCGCGATCAAGGACAAGATCTCGGTGCCGGACGCCGTCGTGGCGAGCTGGGGCGGTCTCCGCGGCGCGGTCTCGATCGCGCTGGTGCTCATCATCACGTCCAACGAGAGTGTGCCCAGGCCGATCAGGACCAAGCTGCTGCTCATCACCGCCGGTGTCGTGCTGCTCTCGATCATCGTGAACGGC
Organism: Planctomycetota bacterium; assembly: GCA_021776825.1. Lineage (GTDB taxonomy): Bacteria > Planctomycetota > JAJSAM01 > JAJSAM01 > JAJVHW01 > JAJFFG01. The sequence goes on along the minus strand of JAJFFG010000025.1, from coordinate 95,565 downwards.
ACGACGATGGGTGCGCTCCTGCGCCACTTCGGCTACGACAAGCTCCCGCCCGCGCAGGAGCTCGCGAGTGTCACGACGCGCATGCACGTGCTCGATCACGTCCACCACGGCATCCACGACCTCTCGAGCTCGAAGGCGCTGCGAACCGTGCGCTGGAACGACGTCGAAGAGGGCATCGCGGAGCGCAAGGCATCCCTCGAGCGTGAGGCCGCAGGCATTCGTACGTCGCTCCAAAGCGCGAGCGCAGCGGAGCGCGCCAGCGGCTTCTGGATCCAGGTTCTGCGCATGGAGCGCGGGGCGTACTGGAAGGCGTACGGACAGGGCACGCTCGGCGAGGCCGCCGTGCAGGCCCTCGACCACGAGATCGACCTCCAGCTCGACCGCGTGAGCCGCGGCGACAACACGCCGCCAGAGACCCGCATGCCGCAGGTCGGCGGATTCACGGCGTGGTTCCGCGAGAACGTCCGCAGCAAGTTGCCGGGAAGTGCGGAGATGGACGACCTCGCGCTCACGTACGACCTGACGCGCGGTGAGTCCTACGCCGCCGGCGTCGTGCTGGAGCAGATGGAGGAGATCTCCGGCATCGACGAGGCCGCAACGGCGGTCATCGCAACGACGTATCGGGGCTACCTCGCCGCCGGCAAGGAGCGCCTCGAGGAGATGCGCGTCCACCTACCGGAGTTGACGCAGGCGATCGAGAATCGCATCGCGCACCGTCTCGCGCTGAACCTCGAGCGCGACGAGTACGACCACCTGGGGCATGACGGCGTGATCGAGCACGGCGCGGCCGTGCGGCTCGCCGCGGAGGTCGACGAGCGCATCCAGCGACTCGCCTCCGAGCACCAGATGATGCCGCTCCCAGAGACGCACGAGCTCCTGCGGGACGTCCCGCTGTTCGCGCCGCTCGACGCCAAGTCGCTGCAGAGCCTGGCGTCCGACGCAACGAGCGAGGTCGTGACGAAAGGCGAGTTCCTGTGTCGACAGGGCGAGTCGGGCGACAGCCTGTTCGTGATCGCCCGCGGCGCGGTGCACGTGCTCATCTCGATCGATGGTTCCGACGACCTCATGGTCGACGTCATGGGCGGCGGCGACGTCGTCGGCGAGATGTCGCTGTTGACCGGCGAGCCGCGTACGGCGTCGCTCAAGGCCGCGACACCGGTGACCGTGATCGAGATCGATCGCGCGGCGTTCGCGAAGCAGATGGCAGCGAGCGCCAACCTGGAGGGTGAGATCTGGGACGCGTTCGCACAGCGCCGCGGCGACAACTTGATGCGCAAGCTACCGGCGTTCCGCCACCTCGACCGCGACACGCGCGTCGGCTGGGTGTCCGGAGCGGAGCACGTGAAGCTCGCGAAGGGCGAGGCCCACGACGTCGGCAGCGGCACCGCGCGTGTTCTCGTCGTCACCGGTGCCGTCGTCAGCGACTCGGGACGTCACCCCGCTCCGAACCTGATCGACACCGCGACCGCACGCCGACTCGAAGCCGACGGCGACGCGCGCATCGTGCTCCTGCCTCCGCCACCCGCGGGATAGTCCCGGTGGCGCAGAAGAAGACCCCGAAGCCGGACAGCGCGTTCCTGCTGCGGCTCCGCGCTGCGTTCGAGCGCAACGAGGGCGTCGAGGAGAAGCGCATGTTCGGCGGCTCGTGCTTCCTCGTCGGCGGCAACATGGTCTGCGGCGTCACCGGCGACGACCTACTGATGGTGCGCGTCGGCCCCGACGCGTACGACAAGTTCCTGTCGTTCCCGCACACCCGGGAGATGGACTTCACGAAGCGCCCGATGAAGGGCTTTCTCTACATCGACGCGCCGGGAGTCGCAGCGGACGACGATCTCACCGCGTGGGTGGACCGAGGCCTGACGTTCGTCCGCACGCTGCCGCCCAAGAAGCCGAAGAAGCGCTGAGCGACGCCTCGCGTAGCGTGCGCCGCGTCTCGATCCATCACGTAGAGAGCGACGCCGAGGCGGCTATCTGCGACCGAGAAACTGCGCGAGCGCGCGTCGCCGCATCTCGGCTCTCCAGCCGGCGACGGTGGCCGCGAGGAAGAAGAACCCCATCGAGCCGAGCGGTCCGAGCGTCTCGTACAGCAGGACGACCAACACGTTGACCCGCACGCTGCCGCCCTCGGTCTCGAGATGGCGGAACCAGAAGAACGCGATCAGGCCGAGCGCGACGAAGCCGATGGCCGCGGCGAGTGACATCAGCATGTCGCTGCGCAGCACCGCGTCCTTGGTCTTCGGTGCATTCGAGCAGCCATAGCAGCGACCGCGGTTGTTCTTCGCGGTCGCGGCGATGATCAACTTCCCGCAACTCTTGCAGGCCACCTTCTCGGCCATGTCGGAGTCCTCCGGCGCGCGCGGTCCCAATCTGGGGACCTCGCGAGCGATCAGGCTAACTACGCGGCAGCCTGCTTCCGCTTACCGACGCTCCAGATGCCGTCGCCTCGGGTCGCGAAGATCAGCAGGACGAAGCAGTAGACGACGGCGAGCTCGCCGTGATTCTGGTGCGGGAGCAAGCCGTTCGGCTGGTGGAACTGGAAGTATGCGACGGCCATCGTCCCACTCGCGACGAACGCCGCCCACCGCGTGAACAGCCCGATCGCGATCAGGAGTCCGCCGGCGAGCTCGATCACGCCGCCGACCCAGAACTGCGAGAACATCTCCGCCGCGCCGCCGCTCTTCGTGCCTCCAAACAGGCCGAGAACCTTCTGCGCGCCGTGGACGGCGAACAGGAGACCGAGGACGATGCGGGACAGCGCGTAGACGGGCGCGACGAGGCGATCCAGAAGTGTGTTCATCGCACGATGCTGCGGCGCTGCGAGCGCCCTGTCCAGACCCACTGCCCGAGCCCAGTGCGTCAGAGGGCCAGCAGGCGTCAGAGAGCCAGCAGAACCAGCGCGGCGACGATCAGCGCGAGAGAGACCAAGCCGAGGACCCGATAGCGCCGGCGCTGACGAAGCACGCCTTCGCGCACGAGGTGGTAGCGGCCGTCGCCGACATCGCGGAGGACGTCGCGAGAAACGAGCCGACGGAACAGCCAGTTCTCTCGGACTCCGAGCTCCGCGGGGGTCCGCGCGGTCTCGTGGCCCCATGCACCGGCACCGTGGAACCGCTGCATGATCTGCTTCTGCCTGAGAATGACGACCAGTGCCGCGGACATCGAGTCCTCCCTTTCGGGATGTAGCCGACGGCGGCGGGCCGGGTTTCCGGGATCCGAGCGTCGATCGCGCTACGCGGAGAGCGCGGTGTCGGGAGGCCGGGCGGCGGCGCGCGCGTCGATCAGTGGGTACGAGGTCATGCGCCACGGGAACCACTCGCCGGGGCCGCCGTCGGAGAGGGCGGCGGCCACGCGGTCGGCGGACGCCAGGTCAGCGAGTAGGCCGTGCGCGTTCAGCGAGACACGGGCCTGAGCGCAGACGGCCTCGCGGTCCGACTCGCGGAGCCACGGATGGAGTTCACCACCCTCGGGCCGGTAGACGTCGAACCCGAGCACGTCGCCGTCGGGCTCCGGCTCGTCCCCGCAGAGCGGCAGCCGCGAGAGGCACGTCATGCCACCGTCCGCCTCGACGACGGCGTCGACGCGATCGCCGGGGAGGGCCAAGCCGAGGACCACCGCATCGTTCGGGAGCGCGCCGACGTGCCGCAGGAAGCGCCGCAGGGCCGCGATCGAGACGAACGCCGACGGGGGATGGAAGTCGCCGCGGGCGGCGGCGATCCCGAGCAGGTCCGAGAACGCGACCGAGAGCGATCCGTCGAGCCCAAACCGCTGGAGGTCGGCCGAGAGCGCCCAGAGCAGTTTCCCCTGTGCGGCGTCGGCGTACCCGGCGAAGCGACCGGGCGGCGTGTCGGAGGCCTCGATCCAACCAGCAGGCACCGCCGGCAGGACCGGCGCCACAAAGTCGGAGGCGGACACGATGTGCCCATTCGCCACGGCGCCCGCCAGGTATCCCGGGCAGGCGACGCGGCGAGTGAGCACGTAGCCCGCCGATACGAGATCCCCTCGACGCATCGTGCGAGCAAGAGTGCCGGACCAGCGGGGCCCCACGCCAGCACCGATTCCACGCCCACGGAGGGTGGGTCCTGACCGTAGAGTTCCAGGATGGCTCAGATCATCGACTCCATCCTCGACGCGATCGGCGCGACGCCGCTCGTCCGACTCCGCACCATCGGTCGCAGCACCGGCTGCGAGATCCTCGCGAAGTGCGAGTTCCTGAACGCCGGCGGGTCCGTGAAGGACCGCATCGGCCGGCGGATGCTCCTGGAGGCGCAGGCCGCCGGGCGCATCAAGCCGGGCGACACGCTCATCGAGCCGACCAGCGGCAACACGGGGATCGGGCTCGCGCTCGCGGCAGCCGTCCACGGCTATCGCATGATCATCACGATGCCCGAGAAGATGAGCCGCGAGAAGCAGGTGGTTCTCGAGGCTCTCGGAGCCGAGATCATCCGCACCCCCACCGAGGCTGCGTTCGACGCTCCCGACAGCCACATCAGCGTCGCGAAGCAGTTGCAGGAGATCCTGCCGAACGCCCACATCCTGGATCAGTACAGCAACCCCGACAATCCGGCGGCGCACTACGAGGGCACGGGGCGCGAGATCGTCGAGCAGACCGACGGGAAGATCGACTTCGTCGTCATGACCGCCGGCACGGGCGGCACGATCTCCGGCGTCGCGCAGCGCATCCGCGAGGACGTCCCGGACTGCAAGATCGTCGGCGTCGACCCGGTCGGCTCGATCCTGGCCGGCCCCGGCGAGATCACGTCGTACAAGGTCGAAGGCATCGGCTACGACTTCATCCCCGACGTGCTCGACCGCAACCTGGTCGACGAGTGGATCAAGAGCGAGGACCGCCAGTCGTTCCTGATGGCGCGGCGCCTCATCCGCCAGGAGGGGCTCCTCTGCGGTGGCAGTTCCGGCTCTGCCGTCTGGGCGGCCCTCGAGATCGCGAAGAAGTACGGTCCCGGCAAGCGCATCGTGACGCTCCTGCCCGACTCGGTCCGCAACTACATGACGAAGTTCATGGACGAGCAGTGGATGCGGGAGAACGGGTTCACCGAGAGCCGTTGGGAGACCGAGACGCTCGGGGACGTGCTGCGCTCGCTTCCGCCGCGCGACCTGATCACCGTGGCCGGCTCCGACACCGTGGCCAAAGCAATCGCGCTCATGAAGGACCACGGCATCAGCCAACTGCCGTGCCTGGATGACGATCGCCTGGTCGGCATCGTCACCGAGAGCGATCTCCTGCGACTGCTCGTCGACGGCCATGCGACCACCGAAAGCGCGGTCGCCGAGGTGATGTTCCGCAACGTCACGACGGTGCACCAGAGCGACGACGCCGGCTCGCTCCGCGAGCTGTTCGGCGCGGGCAACGTGGCACTCGTCGTCGACGACGACCAGCAGCTGCTCGGCATCATCTCGAAGGTCGACCTGGTCGACTACCTGACGCGCTCGCCCGGCTCGTAGGCCGGGAGGGCCAACCGCGGATCGAGTCTCGATCGCCGACGGTGACGACGATGGCCTCCTGCATGCGTGCCCCCCCCCCCTGGCCCCCCCTGGCTCGGCAACGACTCCGAGTCGTCACGTACGGGCTCTGCCCTGGTCATTGACGGGGCAATCCCCGCAACCCCGGAGGTCCGCCCGCTGACCACGGGCGGCGCCGACGTGCGTGTACGATGCCTGGCGCAGGAGGTGAAGCATGGGCCGCCGTTGGAGCTCCCGCCACCGGGTAGCAGTCGCGCTGGCGCTCGCGGTGCTCGCCGCTGCGGCTCGCGCCGAGGACGGCGACGCCGCCCCGCCGGGTCAGTGGTGCGGCCCCTTCGGGAGCCCTGCGTACACGGCCGTGGCGCGCACCCCGCCGGTCGCGGGCCCTGTCGAGCAGGCCTGGGTCCGCGAAGGATCCGAGCGCATCGCCGACGTCGTGGTGACGGGGCCCCATGCGGTCACGATCGAGCGCACGGGTCGCGGACGCGCTGCGATTCGCTTTCTCCGCGTGGCCGACGGCACCGTGGACGCCGAGCGCAGCGTGAAGCTCGACGGCCGGGTGCACGTCGCTCAATGGGACGGGACGGTGGTGGTGGGAGATCGCTCCGGCCAGGTGGCGGCGTATCGCGCGCGCGGTGATGTCGTGGCCCGCATCTGGCAGACCCGCGCCGCAGCCCCGATCGACGCGCTGAACATGATCGGCTCGGAGGTGTACGTCCGAGCGGGCGACCGGATCGCTCGGTACCGGCTCGGCGGACGGCTTCCCGTGTGGACCGCGTCCGGCGCGTTCCGTGGCCCGCTCGTGCTGCGCGGCAACCACGTCTACACGACGTTCTATGACGACTCCGGCAACGCGAGCGTCGAAGTGCGCCAGCGCTCCGACGGCAGCGTGGCGATCTCACAGCGCATCGGGCACCACAAGGGCAAGATCCCGGAAGCGAACGCGGCGATGACGCTCCAGGTGCTGTCCGACGAGGTGCACCTGCAGTACGCCCTGGCGGTGCCCATCTCGGCCGGAACTACTGCGGAGGCATGCCGCCTCCCGCGCTCGGTGAACGCGAGCACCGGTCAGGTCGTCATCGGCCAGGCCGGGCTCGGCGGATGGGACGGGGAGCGGACGGAGTTCGATACCCAGTGGGTCGGCCTCTCGCGAGTCGACGGGGGCGCCATCGCGCTGACCAGCAGCCGGGACGACGGCCGCCTTGACATCATCGCGAGTGCGGAGGTCCACCCCGACTGGGTACAGGGCAGCGAGCACCCCTCGCGCACCGGCGACGTGATCCTCGTGTCCGGTCGCGCGTTCGACGGGCACAGCCTGCGCGTCGCCTGGGAGAGCGAGGAGGTGGGCGCCTATCGCGCGATCCCAGCGCGCGGCGTCGTGCTGCTGCCCACCGCGCCCGACCGCCTCGTCGCGCTGCGCGAGCAGGGCGCGGCCGAGCAGGCGGCCATCGTGCTGGGCGACGTGCCGGCGGGAAGCGTGCGTGCGTCCTTGGTGGACGGGCGCACGCTCTCGGGGCCGGCGACTGTCGACGTGGAAGCGGGGACGCTCTCCATCGCGAAGCAGTCCGTGCGGCTGAGCGACGTGAGGGTCGCGACCGACGCGAAGGGCACGCCGTTCCTCGCCGGTCCCGGCGACGCCGCGGCGCACGGGGCAGCGGCGATGGCCGACGCAGGGCGCGCCTCGCAGCTCGCGAAACTCGCGCTCGCGGCGGCTCGCGCATTCGACGTGGAGCTCGCGGAGTCCCTCATCGCGGAGGCGACCACGCTCGGCGCCGCGCCGTCCGAGGTCGCGCCGGCCACGAAGAAGATCGCGGGGATCGCGAAACTGTCCCGCGCACCGGCCCGCAAGGCCGCTGCGGCGGACGACGTGCTGTGCCAGGCCGACGCCGTGCGGGCAGAGGGCTGCAACGCGGCGGCGGAACTCTACTCACGTCTTCCCGAGACCGCACCGGCGGACATCCGCTTCGGGGTGCTCGACGCGGTCCTTCGCACGCGTCCAGACCACGAGCCGGCGGTGGCGGCGGTACGCGCGATGCTCCCGCCCGACACACCGGTCGCCTCGCCATTCGTTGCACGCGAGTGGCTGATCTTCGCGCAGGCGATCGGGCAGTCGCCCGTCACGATCCTGCAGCCGCCAGAGAGCGACTCCCCCGACCTGACGCCCAGCCAGCGCACGTTGGGCGTGCTGAGCCACACCTGGCGCAAGGGTCTGGTCGGCGTGCAGAGCGAGCAGATCCTCGTCGTGACGCCGCTCGAGCGACCGGGCGCGGTGGCGCGCTGCCTCTCGATGGGCGAGCTCGTCTGCGATCGCCTCGAGGCGCTCTTCGCCGGCGGCAAGAGCGTGCGCACCGCCCGCTCGCCTCTGACGCTGCTCCTCTACGACACCCAGGAGTCGTACCGCGAGGCCTCCGGCGAAGGCACCACCGAGTGGACCTCGGGGCACTACTCCCCGCGAGACGAGCTCGCGCGCCTCTACCTCCCAGAGGACGACGCCGCGTTCCGGCGCGTCATGGCGGTCTTCGCCCACGAGCTGACGCACCAGTGGCTGGCCGAGCGGTGCCCGCTGTTCACGACGGCATCCCGCAAGGACAGCAGCAAGACCCCCGGGTACTGGGTCGTCGAGGGCGCGGCGGAGATGGTCGAGGAAGAGCTCTTCGACCTGGAACGCCGTACGTGGCGATTCGATCCGCGCGCGCGGAGCATCACGGTCGTCACCGTGCTGCCCCCGGACGATCTTCTGCCGTGGGAGCTCGTGACCGGCGCCAGCAGCGCAGAGTTCCGCGAACTCTCCCGGGACAAGGAGGTGAAGTTCGACTCACCGCGCCGCCTCGGCCACACGCGGACGATCGACGAGATCTCGCGCTTCTACGTCCAGTCCGCCGCGCTGGCGCACTACCTACACCACGCGGACGACGGACGCCTGCGCGAGAAGCTCATCTCGTTCCTCGCCGCGCACTACCGGGGCGAGCCGCCGGAGTTCGAGGCCCACTTCGGCATGTCGCCCGCGGAGGCGGGAACGCGCGTGCGGCAGTGGGCGGAGTCGGTCACGAAGGACCTCTGACGCACCGAGAGACCGTCGCCCCCGCCGGCGCAGAACGGCAGATCGAGGGCGCAAGCGACGAAGCGCACGAGCGGGAACGCCATCCGAGTCAGCGCGGCCTGGACTTCTCCGCCGCCACGACACGTCGGGCCGACAGCACGAGCAGCCGATGCGTGTCGCCATCGCGACCGAGGCTGATCAGCACCGTGCCCCCGTCGTCCATGCCGATGCCGCGCGTCACGCGTCGCTCGAATATCTCCGGCAGCTGGATCTCGATCTCGGGGCCGTTCGCGAGCGTCGTCTTGAACGTGGCCATCGGCTCCTGCAGCGCCGACTCGCGCACATCGAGATCGAGGCGGAGACGATCGCCGACGATCGTGCCGACGACGCCGATCGACGAGCCCACGAAAACCGTGTCAATGATGGGATCGGGCGGGCCCGTCTGACTGCCGATCTCGAACTCGAAGTCGGCGACGTAGCTCACCTGACGCCCGACGGTCACCTCGGCACGCTGGTGCGTGTTGACGGTCATGCTCGGCGCCGCGAGCACCTGTGCTGCACCACCGCGAGCCCACTCGAGGACGTTCTCGACGACGTCTTCGTCCAGCACGATGTTGCCGGGCCGCGCGCGCGCCAGCCCAACGCCGAGGTCGACGCTGCTGGCCACGGTGACGAAGCGCGATTCGATCAGGAGCGTGTCCATCTGGCCCATCCGCAGTCGATCGAGGATCGCGCGGATCGCGGAGTGCGAGCCCGCGGCGCCCTTGACGATCAGCGTGCTGGGCTCGAGACCCTCGAGCCCGGCACGGCCGGCCTCCTCGTCGTCTCGCAACTGACGAACCAGGTCCTCGACGCCGAACTCGTCGGACATCAGGTCCTTCACGTCGTAGAGCTGCACCGTCGGCTCGGGCTCCGCTGCGGGGGCGCGGCGCGCGGACACCTCGGTCGGAACCGTGATCTCGGACTGATGTCCGACCACCAGATCTTCGACCAGCCGTAGTAGGTCAGGCAGCGCCGACTCGCCGATCGTCATCACCTGATCGCGGGCGGACGCCCGATCGGCGGCGTTCTCGCCGGCGAGCGCGCGCACAGCGCGCGTGAGGTCGTCGTCCTCAGCCAAGACGTCGTGACACAGCGCCGCGAAGGGCGCGAGGAGAGCGGCCACCAGGGCCACGTAGAGTAGTCGGCGCATCTGAGACTCCTTCTCGATCCGCGTCGAGCCTCGATCCCACGGGTCATCCCAAACTCACCGGCGCGTCTCGATCGCGTCACGGGGGGCGGATCGTCGCATCTCCGGGCCGCGACGCTACCGTGTGCGCCGTGAGCGCTTCACCGCAGAAACGACTCCGGCTCCTTGGGCGAGATCACGTCGAGTACGGCGTGGTGTCGGCGCACGATGTGAGCGAGCACACCAGCTGTGCGATGAGCCTCGGCTCGGACGTCGCCTTTCAGACAGAACAGGCCAAGAAGGACCCCAACGAGGACGCGCTCCTGGTCGTCGAAGAGCGCGATCTCACGGTGCTCTGCGTCGCCGACGCGCACTTCGGGAAGAGCTCCGCGGAGGACCTGATCCTGCGGATCGAGGATGCGCTCCGCCACATCCCGCGCAACCCCGACGAGCTCAACGAACTGCTCACGGCGCTGTCGCGCGCGAAGCGTCCGCCCCGCCGCGAACGCCGCCCGTCGGAGACGTCGCTCCTCATCGCGATCCACAATCGCATGTTCCAGCAGTGCTTCGGCGCGTCGTACGGCGACTCGACGTTCGTGCACGCGCGACCGGGTGGGACGCCGGTCCGCAAGAACGAGCGCAAGCAGTGGTTCGTCTCCCCGAGCTCCCCGAAGACCCTGCGCCCGCGCGGCGCGGCGACGTTCGAGTTCTCGACCAAGCCCGGCGATCTCCTGCTCGCGTTCACCGACGGGATCGACGAGTGCTGCTACCGCGAGCCCGACCGGTCGATCACCGAGTTCGTGCTCGGGGCGACGCTGAACGCCGCAGGGCACGCGCCGCGGCCGGTCGTCGACGCGCTGACGAAGCTGGCCCTCGGCGGCGTCAACGGCAACCCCGGCGGTCAGGACAACATCGCGCTCGCCGTCGTCCGCACGTGAGCGATGGCTAGCAGCCTGTCGCGCCGACGGTCTGGCACCCGGCGACGCCGAACCTCCGACAGGCGGCTAGCGCTCGGCGAGCGCCTTGATCTGGTCCAGGTCGCTCTGCAGGCAACCCGTCATCATCTTCCGCATGAACAGTTTGAACAGCGGCAACGAGAGGCGGCCGCCGAACGAGACGGGTTTCGTGTCCATGCTCATCGAGAAGCGAGTACCGGCGCCGGTGGCTTCCATGACCACGTCCGTGTCCCACTGGATGCCGCCCGCGACCGAGCGGACGGCGTACATGCGCGGCGGCTCCCACGCCGAGATCTCGAGCTCGCAGGTGGCCTCGCGCTTCCCCATGAGGCGCGTCTCGGACCAGCGTGTCCCGAGCCCCACCGGACCGTCCGTCAGGATCTCAACCTTGGTGATCTGCTCGATGTTCTGCACGCAGTTCGGGATGTCTGTGGCCAGTTCGAACACGCAGTCCGGTGACGCGGCCACGTCGGTGCTCGCCTCAAATCGCCCCATTGCGTCCTCCTTCGGCACCGTGTCTTCTCCCGGCGCCCGCGGAATCGTACGCTGTCGGGACGGGGAGGCGCTCGCGTGAAGAGCATTCGATGTCCAGGCTGCGGGAGCGCGTTCCCGTTGCAGTCGGTCGCTCAGTTCCAGCAGTTCGCCTGCTCGGTCTGCGGCGAGGTCGTCATCGTGCCATCGGTCGTCGAGCGCCCGAACGCTCCTGCCGGTCCACTGCCGATCCAGGAATCGGGGCCGCCGAAGGCGTTCCGCAGCCAACCCGATCCCACGCCGGCGGCGCGTCCGCCAGCTCAGGCACCGGCCCAGCCGCCGCCGCGGACCCCCGCCGCGTCACGACCCGCGACGCGGGGCGCGTCGTCGCGACCGCCTCCGGCCCGCGAGCGCGGCGGACGTGGACAGGCGTCACGCGGCGGCCGAGACCGAGGGCGCGACGGCGGAAGTCGTGGAGGACGCCGCAGCGACGGTCGCTCGGGCCGGCGCGAGCGCAAGAGCAAGCCGAACGCGGTCCTCGGTGGGATCGTCGGCGTGATCGCGTTCGTCGGCACCGGCATGTTCTTTCGCGCGATGCGCTCGAACGACTCGTCGGACACGGCCCGCGGCAGGGACCGGCCGGCCGCCATCGATCCCGGACGGACGTCCCAGCAAATGGGCGACCCGAACCAGGACCCGGCGGTGTGGCGCGCGCTGCCCGAGGTCGAGCGAACGGCGCTGCGTCTGAAGTGGCTGAACGACGTCGACCGCGAGAACAGCGCGCAGCTCGAGTGGCTGGCGGGCTTCTTCGGTCAGCGCGGCGAGACCGAGGCGCGCGAGAAGGTCCTCGGCTGGGTCCTCGATCAACACCCGAACGCCGCGTGGGCGCACGAGGATCGCGGCGACCTGAACGCCTCCAAGCGGATCGACCTCCTCGCCGAGGAGTGCCCGATCGCCGACGAGGTGCAGACGGCCCCTGTCCTGCGTCTCGAACGGCTGCGCGAGGAGCACGGGCCGAGCAAGGGCCCTTGGTGGGTCGCCGGCGAGATTCGCGCCGAGGTCGAGGAGCTCGAGAAGCAGATCCGCGCCGACGAGATCCGCCTCGCGCACCCATTCGAGTACGCGGTGGCCCGCTGGGCTGCGTACCAGCGCACGATCGAGGTGATGCGGGAGTATCCCGCGATCCACGCGGGCAGCCCGCCGTACGTGATCTTCGTCCAGGTCGGGACCTCTCCCGGACAGAGCATCGACGCGATCGACGCCGCGGAGACCGAGCGCGCGCAGCGCATCCTGGACGAGAACGTCCTGCTCTTCGACTCGTTCTACACCGGCTTCCACGACGCGCTCGGCGGACACCTCACTCTCACGCGCCACACACGCGAGTCGACGACTGTGGAGTCGATCCTCAAGGTGAACGTGTTCAGCCGCGAGGCCGACTACGACCGCTACAACGACCTCTCGCTGCCGTACATCTCCTGGCTCGACGGCGTCCGTGCGTACTACTACGCCGACGAGCCGCGCTTCGTGTTCACGCACGATGGCGAGGGACGCAAGGGCGCCGACACGTATCGATCGCAGTGCCACCAGGCCGTCCACCAGCTCGTGCATGCGTACACGAAGGAACTCACGTCGAAGGCGCTGGGCCGGACCATCCCGTGGGCCGACTGCAACCACCGCCCCCTGTGGAGCACGCAGGGCTTCGCGCAGTTCTTCTCGTCGTTCCGACTCGACGGGGACCGCTACGTCTGGATGCAGCCCGACCTGGATGACCTGGAACGGCTGTGGATCATGGACCAGGCGCTGCCGAAGCTCCGCTGGGCGCCGTGGTCGCTCGAGGAGATCCTCTCCCTCGATCGCGGCGGCGATCTCTCGACCGCTGGGGCGAAGCGCGGACCGCGCATTCCCGTCGGCAGCAAGCCGTCACAAGAGCTGCTCGCGAAGCGCGAGCTGGTCGTCAACGTGATGGCGAACGACTACTACGCGCGGACTTGGAGCCTCGTGTACTACCTCTGGAACGCGAAGAAAAACGGCGTGCCGGAATGGCGCGACCGGTACCTGCGTTACCTGAAGGATGAGTTCGTCGTGCGCTACGTGAAGAACGAGAAGACCGGCGCCAGCGAGCCGTACACGCCCCATGAGAAGGAGCTGCGGATCGCGTTGGGTCTCCAGAGTCCTGCCGCGTTCCGTGAGTTCGAAGCCGACTGGCAGGCGTGGACGCAGAGGCTGATCGAGACGCACAAGAAGCCGGGCTGGACGGCGAAGCGAGCCCGTCTGTTCCGGATCCTCGGTCTCGGCACGCCCCGATGATCTCCCGCGTCTGGCTGGTCGTCGCCCTCGTGGCATTCGGCACGGGCTTCCCGCTCCTCGGCGCCCACATGACCGTCGAGGCGCTGCTGCTCGAGCTCGAGCTCACGTGGCTCGTGTACGGCATCGGGCTGGCCGGCGCCGTCGGCGCGGTGCTCGCCCTGCGCGCCCGGAAGGCCGAGGGATCCTCCCCCGATGCCAGTTCCTCCACCAGTGCCAAGGGCCCGATCGTCGCGCTTACGCTGAACGTGCTGCTGATCGGGCTCGCGTGGGTCTCCACCAACATTCTCGTCATGCTGCCGCCGGTCACCTTCGCGTTGAACCCAGGCGATGACCTGCCAGAGTTCACGCAGCCGCTGCGGACGCGCGAAGGCAAGGATGTCAGCGCAGCAGCGCTCCGCGGTCGCCCGACACTGCTCCTGTTCCATCGCGGAGGCTGGTGCCCGTTCTGCCAGTCGGAGCTCGCCCGACTCGTCGAGTACGAGGACGAGCTCGCAGCGCTCGCACGCGTCATCGCCGTGAGCGTCGACGCGCCGGACGCGGTCGCGCTGTTCGCCGCAGCGCGCGGCTTCTCGTTCGAGCTCGCCCACGACGACGGTGGTGCCGTCGCGCGTCAGCTCGGGCTGACGTTCGAGGATCCGGAGAAGGGCATCGTTCCAGCTCCTGCCGCCATCGTGATCGACGCCAAAGGACGCGTCTCGTGGTTCCACGTTGCGTCCGACGTGCGGGACCGCGCGGACCCGGACGAGCTTCTCGAGCACCTGCGGGCGCTCCCCTGATCCGGCGATGAGCGCCACCCGCACCGCCGTCCTCGTCGTCGTCTCAGCCGTGATCGGCGGGGCTGTCGGATCGTGGCTGACGTCGGCGACGCCCCCGCCCGCCTCGACGGCCGGCGCCGACGGGATCGAGGGCACGGCAGACGACCTCGCGGGCCCCACTCCACCAGCAGAGATTGCGGCTCTGGCGCGGCGCGTCGAGCAGGTCGAGCGACGGGTCGGTACGCGAGGCGCGCGCCGCGCCGCGCCACAGCCGGACGGTTCTGAGCCCGCGGTCCAGCCGTTCCGCGGCGGCGGCGACTCGGTCGCGGCGCCCTGGTTCGACACGTCGGGCGATCCCGTGCCGGGGTTCGTCGACGCCGTTCGCTCGGCGATCGGCGAGATCCAGCGTCAGAACCGCGAGGTCGGAGCGGAGAAGAAGCGCGGCGACGATCGGAAGCGGTACCTCACCGAGGTCGACAAGCGGCTGCGCGACTACGCCGATCCGCTCCAGCTGACCGAGGCGCAGTTGACGTCGTTCAAGAGCGCCGCCGAGACCTCGATCGACGCGCGCCTCGCCGCGCAGGCCAACGGGGCGAAACGCGAGGAGCTCGAATCGCTCGATCGGGAGAAGGAGCGCGCGTTCCGCGACATCCTCGGCTCCGCGCGTCATCGCGAGTACCGCAAGCTCGAGATCGACCGCTTCGCGCGTCCGTTCATCGCCGACATCGCCAGCAAGGCGGGCGTCGACGGACGCCAACGCGATCAGATCGAGTCCCTGCTCTCGAGCCACATCGACCGGCTGGTCGACACCGACGTCCGGCTGAAGACGGAGGAGTTGGACGGATCGACGCGCACGACCCTCCGCACGTCGGTGAACACGGCGAACCGCGAGGCGTGGGATCGACTTCGCAACGAGATCCTGCGCGACGACCAGCGCGACCGGGTCCCCGCACGGTTGAGATAGTCCGGCCGGCTTCGGCGCCACGCTCGTGACTGATGCGCCCTACCCGTATCCTCCCCGCGGGAGGATCGCATGCCGCATCGCCTGACCGTGATCGTCGCCGTACTCGGCGTGGCCGCCTGCACGTCGAGCGAGGCACCGGAGCCAGACGCGAGCCTTCAGTTCTTCCCGCCGGTCGAGATTGGCACAACGCTCGTCTCGGACGTCGGCGCAGAGCTCGACGTGATCGTGGAAGACGCAGCGTCCCGACGGGCGACGCCGATCGCGGACGCGTACCGGGAGACGGTCAACCGGATCCTCCACGAGGCGCTCACGAACGGGCAGGCCCACGAGCGGCTGCGCCATCTCTGCGACGTCATCGGACCACGCCTGTCAGGCTCCCAGGGCCTCGCGAACGCGGTGGCCTGGACCTCCGGGACGATGCGCGACGACGGCGTCGATCGCGTCGAGCTGATGCCCGTGATGGTCCCGGCGTGGGTCCGCGGGAATGAGGACGCGACGATGGTCGTTCCGCGGCGCGTCCCGCTGAAGATGCTCGGCCTCGGCAACTCGATCGGGACACCGAGTGGCGGCATCGAGGCGGACGTCGTGGTCGTGCGCGACTTCGACGAGCTGAAAGCCCTGGGCGATGCCGTCGCGGGCAAGATCGTGCTCTACGACCACCCGATGCCCACGTACGACCCCGTGGCCGGTTCGGGCTACGGCCAGACGGTGCGCTACCGGACCTCGGGGGCGAGCAACGCCGCGGCGCAGGGCGCCGTCGCTGTCCTCGTCCGTTCCGTCACCGCCACGAGCCTACAGACGCCCCACACGGGCATGCTGCGCTACGACACCGCCAAGCCGCGCATCCCGGCTGCTGCCGTCAGCACCGAGGACGCCGAGATGCTGCATCGTCTCCTCGACGCGGGCCAGACCGTGCGCGTGCGGCTGAACATGGAGGCGCACTTCGAGGACGACGCACCGTCGGCGAACGTCATCGGCGACATCATCGGGAGCGAGCTCCCGGACGAGATCGTGCTGATCTCCGGACACCTCGACTCCTGGGACGTCGGCCACGGCGCCCACGACGACGGCGCGAACTGCATGGCCGTGATGGACGCCCTGCGACTCCTGAAGTCCATGGGTCTCCGACCACGCAGGACGATCCGAGCGGTGCTCTGGACGAACGAGGAGAACGGGCTGCGAGGCTCGCGTGAGTACATCAACGCGAAGGGCAAGGAGATCCCGATGTACGCGGCCGCGATCGAGGCTGACTCCGGCGCGTACCGCCCGTTGGGCTACACGCGAGCCGCCGCGAAGGACGAGCGCGGCGAGCGGATCAACGCGCGTCTCGCCGACCTGATGACCCTCTTCGACACCATCGGCGCCGGTCGCCTGCGCGACGGCGGTGGCGGGGCGGACATCGGCGCGATGGCGGCCTTCGGAGTGCCGATGCTCGGGCTCGACGTCGAGGGCAGCCGCTACTTCGACATCCATCACACGCACGCCGACACGTTCGACAAAGTGGATCGCGACGACCTGCTGCACGTGGAAGCCGTGCTCGCCGCGACGGCCTTCGTGCTCGCCGACATGCCCGACCGTCTCGGGGACTGAGGTCTCAGAGGCTGTTTCAGAATTCGCTGCGGCCTCGAACGATCGAGGCCGCGGGGAATTCGGGAACAGCCTCTTCGGCAGATTCCTACCCCTCGACGGCTCGCGGCATCCGCGTAGGATGGGGTGACCCAGGGGACGGTGAGCACGGCTGGGGAGCCGGCTCAAGCGGGAGAGACTGATGCGATCGAACTCGAAACTCGCGCTGACCGTGGTGGCGACGCTGCTCGCCAGCTCAACGGCCATGGCGAGCGACCTCCGCGTCCCGAACGACTTCGACGATCTCCGCTCTGCGGTGCTCGCGGCGGAGCCGGGCGATCGGGTCGTGGTGCTCAAGGGCTCCTGGAGTGAGCCGATCTATGCCGAGGTCGACGACCTCACGCTGGTCGGCAAGGGCGGCATGCTCACCGGCCGGGTCACACTCGTCGGTGACAACGTCACCGTCGAGGGCCTCCGCATCTCGCACGGCGGGCTGTCGATCCATGGCGACCACGCCGTGATCCGCAACGTCACGACCGAGAACGCCCGCCACGTGAACATCGTCGGTGACGACGCGCTCGTCGAGCGGATGAGGATCGTCGGCATGGGCGCCGGAGACGCCGAGCACGCGGTGCTGATCCAGGGCGACCGCGCGACGGTGCGGCGCCTCCAGGTTCGCCAGATCGTCGGCGAGACGGCCATCGGCGTCGTCGGCGACGACGCGACCGTCGAGCGCAACCGCCTCTCGGGCATCCACGATGGCATCGACGTCCAGGGCGACGACGCCACCCTGTCCGGGAACAAGATCAACATCACGACCGGCACCGCGCTGCACGTCACCGGCGACAACGCCGAGATCGACCGCAACCGCACGACGTCGACCGAGCTCGGCATCGAGACGATCGGCGACGACGCCGTGATCACAGCCAACCGGGCCCGCGCGAACCCCCTCGACATCAACGTCCGGGGCGAGCGCGCGCTGGTCGCGGGCAACCGCTCGCGCGGCGCGATCATCGGGACGACGAACATCGAGGGCAACGAGGCCCAGGTGCGCCGCAACCGTTCGGCTGCCGCCGGCGGTCGCGTGGTCGTCGTCACCGGCGACGATGCGCTCGTCACCGAGAACGTCATCGGCCGCTCCGAGGGTGAAGGCCTGTTCGTCTACGGCGACGGCGCCACGATCACCGACAACCAGGCCCGCGCAGCGCTCGGCGCTGCGGTCGAGGGCAGCGGCTTCGACATCTCCGGCAACGACTTCGACGTCGGCGTCGGTGTCCTCGCCGGCAAGGACGGCCCCGCGCCGGCCGGACGCATCATCGGCTTCGACGGTTGTCCCGGCATCGTCGTCCGTGACGCGGTCGACGGTGGCACTGTGGAGAACAACGATATCGTCAACCGCGCGAACGTCGGGATCGACGTGCAGGGCGACGGCGTCGACGTGATGAACAACGACACGAGCGGCCGCGCGGACTCCACCGTCGGCATCTCGGTCATCGGCGACACGAACGAGGTCTGCTGGAACCACGTCACCCGCCAGGCTGGCTTCGGCCTCCATGTCGAGGGTGACGGCAACCGCGTCGATGGCAACGTGACGAACGGCATCGATCGTGACGGTCTCTGCGTGATCGGCGACCACAACGTGGCCAACGAGAACGTGGTGCGCGGAGGCGGCGGCTGCGGCCTCTACCTCGACGGCTCGTACAACACGCTGTCGGGCAACGACGTCCGCGGCGCGGAGTCCGAGGGTGTCATGATCTTCGACGGCACGCGGAACCAGCTCGACTCCTGCCAGGTGAACGGCTGCGATGTCGGCGTCACCAACATGGGCACGTCGACACTGCTCACCGACTCGAAGATCACCGGCAACAAGATCGACGTGGTCAACGCGGGCACGTTCGACGTGTTCGCTCGCAACGTCTACACCTCCGGCGGCCGGTAACCGACCGCTCGCCGAACCCAGCGTCAACTCCGGCGCCGTGCGCGATGTCGGTCACGTCGATTGCACGGCGGCGGGGTGGTGGGCGCTATCGGGGGGCATGCGGCAATCGCCGCGCCCTCCAGTGTTTCTGGTCGGCTCCGCGGCTGCGTCACCTCGCACGCGAGCGCGTGGCCCCTCGGTCGCAGCCTTGCGTGGCCTCGGAGGGTCACGTCGATTGCGGCGCCCGTCGTTGGTGGGCGTGCGTCGGGGAAATGAGGCAATCGCCGCGCCTCCCATGTTTCTGGTCGGCTCCGCGGCTGCGTCGGCTCTCACTCGAGCGCATCCCCCTCGGTCGCAGCCTTGCGTGGCCTCATTGCCCGCGTCACGGCGGGGGGTCACGTCGATTGCTGGTCGCGGGTTGGTGACGCACATCGGGACATGCGGCAATCGCCGCGCCTCCCATGTCCCTGGTCGGCTCCGCGGCTGCGTCCGCTCTCACGCGAGAGCACCCCCCCGATCGCAGCCTTGCGTGGCCTCGTTCCCCGCGTCACGGCGCTTGCGCTGACGCGGGGAGGTCACGGCGATTGCTGGGCGGTGGGTTGGTAACGCAGATCGGGGCATGTGGCAATCGCCGCGCCCTCGGTGTCTCTGGTCGGCTCCGTGGCTGCGTCCGCTCTCACGCGAGAGCACCCCCCGATCACAGCAGCCTTGCGTGGCCTCATTCCCCGCGTCACGGCGCTTGCGCTGACGCGCAACCCCCGCGCCCCGGGTGAGGATCCGGGTAGCTCTCGCCCCCGCCAACCCCTCGCGATCGCTGGGTCAACGGCGCCGAGCGACTCGGCCTACCGGCCGTAGGGGCGGACCCCCTGGTCCGCCCGGCCGACGCGCGTGGCCCGGACCAGGCGGGTGGATGGCGGTCAGCGAGCGACCCCGGCCGGTCGGTCGGCCACGGGCGATCGATGTCGCAGGTCGTGACGCCAGGGCTTCGATGACCGATCGGCGCCGACGCCGTCGTCCGATGGCCGTCCGCGTGACAGCAGTCGCTCGCCGAGCGCCATCGGACCCGCCACGCGCGAGCGACCCCAGCGGGCGGGGCGGACCAGGGGGTCCGCCCCTACGGCGCCGGCGTCACAGCGATCGCGAGGGGTTGGCGGTCGCGAAGCCGGTCCGGATCCTCACCCGGGGCGCGGCGGGTGCGCCGCAGCGCCACCCCCGTGGAGCGGGCGATGTGTGCGCGGAGGTCCTCGACCGAGACGGGCGGACCTCGCGAGACGCGTGACGAGACCGAGCACACGCCAGACAACAACGAGGGCGCGGCGATTGCCTCATGCCCCGAGCGACGTCACCAGCCCACCGCCCTGCAATCGACGTGACCGCGCACGCGGGGAAATGAGGCCCACGCAAGGCTGCGACCGAGGGGGCTGCTCTCGCGTGCGAGGTGACGCAGCCGCGGAGCCGACCAGAGATGACTGAGGGCGCGGCGATTGCCTCATGCCCCGAGCGACGTCACCAACCCGCCGCCCGCAATCGGCGTGAACTCAATTCGACTTCGCCCCCTGCGAGATCCAGTCCTCGATCAGATTGATCTCTGTCGTCGTCAGCGGCGACCCCGGCGGCATCTGCGTCCCACCCGTCGCCTTCAACCGCGTCAGCAGGTTCGAACTACCGGGGGAGTTGGTCACGATGCGCTGCTGCTTCACGCCGCAGGAGAACGCGCCGACCGAGTTCGTCGTGAACGCCGTCACGGTCGCCATGCCGTAGCCGGCAGCGTTGTTGCCGCTTCCGACGGGACAGGTGTTCGCGGTTCCGGTGTGACAGCTCAGGCAGTTGGCCGCAATGACTCCGTAGACGGTGTTCCCAATGGCGGTGTTCGCGGTGTCGTTGAGCGAGGCGTGGAGCGGCAGCGAGATCTGGCTCTCGACGCCGTCGATCCCACCCAGGGTCGTCTGGACGCCGAGGATCACGCGAGGCACGGCGCCGAAGGGCGTCGTGGTCGGCAGCGGGGTGACGAACGTCGGGTTCTCCGTCGTCGTGCTGCTGAGCTGCACGGTGGGCCCGCTGATCTGGCGCCACGTGAAGGTGGTGCCGGCGGACTGACGGGAGGGGTTCGCCGTCAGGCTCACATTGGACCCGTACGGCGCGCTCGTGCGGCTCGCCGTCGGCACCACGGTCGGCGGGGCCAACATCGCAAACGCGACATCGACGGCGGCCGAGTCCTGCCGGCCATCGTTCACGACGAGACGGAAGGCGAACCCTCCGCTCGGCGCCGTCAGCGTGAAGCCATCTGCAGCCGCATCGAACACGGCCACGTCCCCTTCGAGCTGCGTCCACGTGTACGTCAGGTCCGCGCCCTCGGGGTCGCTGCTACCCGTTCCGTCGAACGTGACGAGATCCCCGGGATCTCCGGCCACCGGATCGGCCGTGGCGACCGCGGTCGGCCGCTGGTCGACCGACACGACGACCTCGTCGGGCAGTCCGTTCTCGAGACCGTCGTGACCGACGAGCTCGAACACGAGGACGCCGGCGTCCGGCGCGACGAACGTCGGGTTGAGCTGGAGGCTGTTGGGAGACAGGTTGACCAGGGGGCCAGAGCGCTGAGTCCAGCGCACGGTGACCTCGTCGCCGTCCCGGTCGGAGGTGCTGCCGATGAGCTGCACGCTCGTGCCTGGCAGCGGGTCCGTCACGCTCGCGGCAGCGGTCACGACCGGCAACGAGTTCACCGGCAATCCGACGATCGTCACCGTGGTGCGGTCTGCGACGCTGTCGAACGATCCGTCATTGACCACGAGCTCGAACGTGATCGTCCGGGTCGGTGTGAGTGAGGCGATGCTCGGGGAGACGACGAAGGCCGGGCGCTCTGCCGCGGGGTCGAACGTGTCGACCTCGGCCGCGACGTCGAACCAGTCGGCGCCGGAGACCTGCCGCCACGCGTAGGTGAGGCCGTTGCCGCCGTCGGTCCGCAGTGAGCGGCTCCCGTCGAGCTGCGCCGCTGCCCCGGAGAGCACGGCGCGGTCGACTCCGGCGTCGGCGATCGGGGCTCCCACGTACGCCGGTCCGATCACACGCGTGACGTCCGGCGTCCCGAAGGCGAGTCCGTCGCGAGCCTGGACGGCGAAGCGCCAGAATCCGTCGTTCGCGGCCGTATCGACGGCCTGCGTGAGCGGCGAACGCACGTCGGCGATCGGCGTGGCCGGACCGTCGATCTGAGCCCACCGGAACGTCCGGGGGTCGCCGTCGGGATCGCTCGTCGCGCTCGCGTCGAGAGCCGCCGCACCGCCGCTCGGAGCGACCGATCCGGCCGTGCGCGCGTCCGGCGGCACGTTGTCCTCGTCGGGCCGCACGCGAACCCACGTCTCGTGCGCGGTCGCAGCGACGCCGTCGACGGTCAGCCGGAAGAGCAGATCGGCGGCATCACGGGGCGCCGTGAACGAGGGGTACGGCGTGTCGTCACCCGCCAGTGTGACCGTCTCGCCCGAGAGCTGCTCCCACACGAGCCCTCCGTCGAGCACGCCGCCGGGTCGGATCGAACCGAGGCCCGAGAGGTGCACGGAGGCCATGCGCGGCACGACCTGTTCAGCACCCGCGTCTGCGACCACACCGCCACCACCCACGGAGATGATCTGCACGGTCTCGAGGCTCGTCGCGCGCCCGTCGTCAACCGTGAGGCCGAGTCGAATGACGGTCGGCGTGCCGGGTGCGACGAACGTCGGCGTCGCGGATCGCGCGCCCGTCAGTTCGACGCCCCCGTCGAGCACGCGCCAGACGTAGCGCAGCCCGCTGCCGCGCCGATCCACCGAGCCCGTGCCGTCGAGGTCAACTGATGCGGACGGCGCGACGGACTGCGACGTGCCGGTGATCGCAAGCGGCTGGCGCGCGACCTCGGCCACGACGAGACGCGGGCGTGAGCGAACGCCGTTCTCCAGCACGCTCAGATGGAACGCCAGCGACGCGCTCGCGTCGCCCGGAGCCACGAACGTCGGCGCGATCGAGGTCGAGTCGTCGAACGCGACGGCCGGTCCACCGGCCTGCACCCACAGGTGCTCGAGAGCACCGCCGGCAGCGCCGGCGCTGCCGGCGCCGGTCACGCGCCCGGTCGCCAGCGGCTCGACGTGTGACGCGCTGCCGGGGTCAGCCGTCGGGCGATCGCCCTTGAACTTCGAGGGCTTCGTCTTCAACGAGTACGAGAACTCACCGCCCGTTCCCTGAAGCCCGGAGAAGCGCAGGAAGTACGTGCCGTACGTCGGCACCAGCAGCTTCTTCAGCTTGGCGGAACCGGACTTCTCCTTCACCGTCGCGGCGCCGACCGACTCGGAGACCACGCGACCGTTCGGATCGACCAGAACCACATCGGGGATCACCACCGAGCGCTTCGCGCGCTTCGCCGACACCGAGACCTCCACTCCGTCTCCGGCTTGGAACGGGATGTCCACGACGGCTCCGACGCCGAGCGTGCCGGAGCCCTTCGCCGACGTCGCGTCCTTCGCCTTGACGGTCAGACCGAACGCGCCGATCGACCCATTCGCGCCGCGGATCTCGAGCCTCCACAGGCCGCCGTCGGGCACGGTCGGGAGCTTGGCCTTGTAGACGTTGGGCTTCGGCTTGACCTTGCCGCCCGCTGCTGCCGGATCGAACACCGAGCCATCGGGCGCGATCCAACGCACGTCGAGCTCCACCTCCGAACGCTTCGCGCGCTTGATCGTCACCGACACGTTGCGCTTCTCGCCCGCCGAGACGAGGAAGCCCGCGGTGACGACATCACCGGCCGCCGCAACGTCTCCACTGACGGTCTCGCCGACCGCGAGGGGCAGATCGGTTCGATCCGCCAAGGCCGGAGTGCTGATCGCAGCGATCAGACCAAGGACGACGAGCGTGCGAGTCCGCATGGCGCAACCTCCTACGACATCGCGCCGGCGGCGGTCCCCGTCCGCGCTCTTCGCGCAGCCGCGCCTCGACCGAGTCGTCTTCCTGAAGCCACAGCATAGCGGGCACTCCGGTCGCCGCGCGCATGCCGCTCCTCAGCGCGTGACGTAGCAGCGAGGGAGCTTCTTCTCGAGAGCGCGCACGCCAGACGAGGTCACCGACGTGCCCGAGAGGTCAAGTTCGCGCAACTCGGTCATTTTGGCGAGCCCGGCGAGCGCCGCATCCGTGACCCCGGAGCAGTCGGTGAGTCCGAGCGTCCGGAGCTTCTTCAGCCCGGTGAGGTGCTCCAGACCGGCGTCCGTGACGGCGGTGTCGTCGAGCACCAAGGACTCGATGCTGCGCGCGGAAGCGAGCCCGGCGAGCCCGGAGTCGTCGACCGCCGTGCGACGGAGAATCAGTCGCTTCAGCGTCTTCGCGCCCTTCAGGACCGATGCGCCACGGCCGGTGATGCGGCGGCAGTCCGTGAGGTCCAGCGTGGCCAGGCGTGGGATGTCGGCGAGGTGGGCGAAGCCGACGTCGGTGACAGCGGTCCCCTGCAGCACCACGTGCTCCAGGGCGCCGAAGTCCGAGAGACCGACCAACGCCGCGTCGTCGAGCGTCGGGTTGAGGGAACCGTCGAGGTAGCGCAGCGAACGCGTCGATCGCAGAACGCGGAACATGCCCGGGTCGATCGCCTGTCCTCCAGTGGCGCGCACACGAGCCAGACGCGGCAGCTTCGCGAGCGGCGCCAACTCGCCTCCGGTCAGCATCATGCTCGAGCAGTCGATCGACTCGAGGGCCTTCAACCGTGCTGCGAACCCGATCTCGCCGAGGAGCAGTCCATCGAGGTCCAGATGCGCGAGTCTCGGATGTCCCGCCATCGCGGGCGTACCGACCGGCGACACACTCGTGAAGGCGATGTCCAGGTACTCGAGGTGCTTCAGCGCGACGACCTCGCGCAGATCGGCGTCACGAAACGCGCTGCGCTCGCGGAACGAAACTCCGGGCACGCCCTTCGCCAGCATCTCGGCGAGCAGCCCTCGAAGCGCGCGGCGCGGCAGGCTTCGATCGAGCGGCTGCACGAACCACGTCACGTTCTCGGGAATGACCAGAGGATCCTTCGACGGCGTGGTGCCGATCTCGATGTACGGCCCGGCGACGCACGTGCCGTCAGCGCCACCGTCGTCCTCGGCGAGGACGGCGAAGACACGCAGCTTCTTGCCGGACTCGAACGTGCGCTTCGGTCCCGCGAGCGCCGGGGCCGCGGTGACGGTCAGCATCACGAGCGCGACGGCAAGAGAGAGAGACTGTCTCACCGGTCCATTCGAACGGGAAGACGCGATCCGTCTAGTCCGGCCTGTTCATGAGGCTAGCGCCGCTCTCGGTATCCGCGCCGGTCCGGGTCGTCATCGTCGAAGGCGTCGGCAGGCGAACGGCCCTCGAACAGATCCAACACGGTGGGTCGGCCGAGCACGATCAGCGTGAACACGCCCAGGATGGTGCCGAGCGGGATGAACAGCAGGAGTAGGGCCGCTGTCACGACGCAAAACACGCGCTTCTTCTGCTTCTGCAGACAGTACCCGGCGTAGACGCCGCAGCCCATCAGAGTGAGGCTCGCGAGCGAGATGCCGCCGCCGAAGATGGAGACGAACATCCCCATGCTCTCGACCAACTCCTCGGGAGGAGCGTTCGGCGTCTGCTGCCCCAACTCCTGCGCCATGCTGGAGAACAGCCCACCCATGCCGGCATACGCCAGGCCGTACGCGCACGGGCACAGGAGAATCCCCGCGACGACGTAGTGGAAGATCCCGAGCAGGTTCAGATGCTCACGGTCGCGATCCCAGTCTCCGCGCATGTCGCCTCCCCGGGTACGGTCGTGCCGCCCGGCCCGCATCCTATCGTTACGGCTCCGGTACGAACGATCCGCTCTCGTGGCACGATGATGCGATCGATGGCACGTACCTCCTCCCGCTCTCGCCGCGTCGTCGTCGCCGGCGGTCTCGTGCTACTCCTCGCGCTCGCCGCGCTGGCGGCCGCCGCGTGGGCGCTCTCCGAGGCCGAGCGCCGCGATACACGAGATCGCGCGGAGCGAGATGCCGGGCGCATCGCCGAGCTGACGCTGGAGCGCCTCGCCGAAGCCGACGACGGACGGGAAGGGGCCTGGGCACGTCTGGCCGCCGACCTGACGGCGATCGATCCTCCGCGCTCGCGCGGCTTCGACGCGATGCCCGCACCGCTCGACGCGGCCGCGGCGTGGCTGGTCCGGCAAGCCGAGACGGGTGAAGGCCCGCTGCCTCTCGAGGATCCGGTCGCCGCCCTGGACCTCGTCTTCCGCGTCGACGATCCAGTCTCGCGCGTGCGCGCCGCCGTCGTCCTCGCCCAACGTGCGATCCGTGAGGGTCGGGATGCGAGCGGACTTCGCGAGCGGGCCCGCGTGCCGGAGCGCCTGCGCGGGACGCGCGACGCGGTGTTCCTCGGACTGCTCGCCGGCGACGACTCGGCTCGACGACGCGCCCTCGCCGCGGTGGGCTCCGACGACGAGAACGAGGCCCTCGCCCTGCTCGTCGGGGTCGTGGGCGACACCGCGGCGGACGCCATCGCGACTCGACGTGCCGAGCTCGAGGGTGTGCGCCAGCTCGTCGGTCCGCTCGCCGGCGCACCGGAGTTGACGTCAGCCGGCGGCGGCCGCGCGCGCGTCGTGCTCGACGAGACCGGCGCCGCATTCGTGGCGCGAACCGAGCGCCCGAGCGGCGTTCCGGCCGACGAGCAACTGGACGCGCAAACCCATTGGTTTGCGACGCGGCTGGCTCTGGAGCGTGTCACGTATGTCGCACGACGCGCGCATCCCGACGGACTGGCGCCCGTCCGGGTGCCGGCGGACGATCAGGTTTCCGCTCCCTTGCCGGGGGCGGGCGCTTGGCGCATCACGACGAGACCCACTCCGGCCGGCTCATCGAACTTGGTGCTCCTCTTCGGCCTCGCCCTCGCGGCAGCGGCAGCGATCGCGGCGTACGTCACGTTCGCGCGCGGGGTGATCCGCGAGGCACGCTTGGCCCAGCTCCGCACCGAGTTCGTCGCCACCGTCGGTCACGAGCTGCGCACGCCCGTCGCCGTCGTGCGCACGTGCGCCGAGACGCTGCTGCTCGGCCGTGCTACGGAGCCGGCGGATCGGAGGCGGCTGCTCGAGGGCATCGTGCGCGAGTCGGAGCGTCTGTCGGGTCTGCTCGGCAACGTGCTCGACTTCGCGCGGCTGGAGGCCGGACGGCGGCGGTTCGAACTCTCGCGCGCGGACCTCGGCGACGTCGTGCGGCAGACCGTCGAGACGTACCAGGGCGCACTCGAACGTGTCGGGTTCTCGGTCTCGCTCGAAGTCGAGGTCGACCTGCCTCCCGTCGACTGCGATCGCGAGGCCGTCAGCGCGGCCGTCACCAACCTGCTCGAGAACGCCGCCAAGTACAGCCCGGACAGTCGGGCTGCCGAGGTCGATGTGCGGCGTGACGGAGCGGCCGTCATCGTCGAGGTCGTGGACCACGGCTCCGGCATCCCCGACGACGAGAAGCCGCGCGTGTTCGAGCGCTTCTTCCGCGGTCGCGGGCGCGCCGTCCAAGAGACGCGCGGAACCGGCATCGGATTGGCGCTGGTCCGGCACGCTGCGGACGCACACGACGCACGCATCGAGGTGGTGGACACCCCCGGCGGCGGCGCCACATTCCGTCTGGTGTTTCCCTCGCGAGGCACCGGCGAGGAGGATGCGACGTCATGACGTTGCGAGCACTGATCGTCGAGGACGAGCCGGATCTGCGGTTCGCGCTGCGCATCAACCTCCAGGCCGAGGGGTTCGAGGTCGAGACGGCCGCGGACGGCGACACCGGCCTGTTGACCGCGCGCACCGGACGCTTCGACGTGATCCTGTTGGACCTTCGTCTGCCCGGACTCGACGGCACCGACGTGCTGCGCACACTGCGCGAGGCCGGCGACCGCACGCCGGTCATCTGCCTCACCGCCCGGGCTGAGGAACGCGATCGCATCCTGGGCCTCGATCTCGGCGCGGACGACTACGTCACGAAGCCGTTCTCGGTGGCGGAGCTCCTTGCACGGGTCCGTGCGGTGCTACGCCGATCGAACGACGAGCAAGGCGGTGTGCTCGACCTGGGAGCGGTGAAACTGTCTCTGGACGACCGCACGGCCGACGTCCGTGGCAGCGCCGTGTCGTTGACCGGGACGGAGGTCGAGATCCTGCGCTACCTCGGCGCCCGCCTCGGTCATGTCGTGGAGCGCGACGCGATGCTGCGGGACCTCTGGGGCGTCGACGGCAGCGCGTCGACGCGGACGCTGGACAACCACGTGGCGCGGATCCGGAAGAAGCTGGAGCTCGACCCGACCGAGCCGCGGCACCTGATGACGGTGCATGGGGCGGGGTATCGATTGGTCGGCGCGGAGTAGCGAGCCGAGGGCGCGGCGGCGCGTTCGACCGATGGCCGTGAGCGTCGACGGGCGTCGTCCGCGGAGCGCCATCCAGCCGGATCGCCCGCACGCACCCCAGCGGGCAGGGCGGATCAGGAGATCCGCCCGTACGACGTCCTGGGCTTCCGCAACCGTTCGATCCGGCGCACCGCCCGGACGGCGTCGGGGAACTCCGGCACCGTTCGATCCAGCACACCGGCCGTAGGGGCGGAGCCCCCGCTCCGCCCCGCCGACGCGCGTCGCTCGGACCCGACGGGTTGATGGCGCTCCGCGAACGACCCCGGCCGATCGGACGGCCACGGGCGATTCCCGTGGCGACCCGATGACCCGGGCGCGGAGGCAATCGATCGGGTGCGACGCGGTCGTCCGATGGCCGTTCGCATCGCGCAAGTCGATCGCCATGCGCCATCGGACCCGCCATGACCGCGCGCACCCCAGCGGGCGGGGCGGACCAGGGGGTCCGCCCCTACGGCGCCGTCGTCACACTGATCCCGTGGGGTTGGAGGGGGCGACACCCGTCCGGATCCCCACCCGGGGCGCGGAGGTTGCGCGTCAGCGCAAGATCCGTGACGCGGGGAATGAGGCCACGCAAGGCTGCGACCGAGGGGCACCGCGCTCGCGTGACAGCCGACGCAGCCGCGGAGCCGACCAGAAACACGGGAGGCGCGGCGATTGCCGCATGCCCCGATCAGCGCCCACCAGCCCACCGCTCGCAATCGCCGTGACCCCGGGGCGCGGAGGTTGCGCGTCAGCGCAAGATCCGTGACGCGGGGCATGCGTGCGCGGAGGTCCTCGACCGGCGCCGATGGTTCTCGCGAGACGCGTGACGAGACCGAGCACACGCCAGACAACAACGAGGGCGCGGCGATTGCCGCATGCCCCGGAACGCGCCCACCAACCAGCCGCCCGCAATCGGCGTGACCCCTCCCCTCCTCCGTTACAGCTCCGGTACCAGGGTCGCCGGGGGGTGAGTCGTACAACCGGGTGGTCCGAACAACGGAGGTACCGATGAAGAACACGACGACCACCACCGCCCTGATGCTCGCGCTCGCCGCGACGCCGGTCATGGCGCAGGACGCCGCCCCGGAGCAGGATGCCGAGCTGGCCTTCCTGCGCGCCTACTACCTCGAGAAGGGTCTGGACGACCTCGATGCCGCCGAGGCCCTCTACGCCGACGTCGCGCAGCGCTTCGCCTCGAACCGCGACGTGGTCGCGAAGTCGCTCGTGGGGCGCTTCCGCTGCCTCGACGCGCTCGGTCGCAGCGCCGAAGCAGCCGCCGTTCGGACGTCGCTCGAAGCCGACTTCCAGGACAAGCCGCTGCTCCTCGCGCGACTCCGCTCTCCCGACCGCGCCGCGCCCCGTCCGGGACCGTCGGTCGCCGTCCTCGTCAACCGCGCGCTGACGCTCGACGACGGCACTTGGAAGGCTGCCGTGCTGCGCTTCGGCGAGCCGGCCGTGCCGGTGCTGGCGCAGACGCTGCGCGTGGCCGATCCGGCTCAGGTGAGCCGCGCCGCCGAGGCCCTCACCGCGATGAAGTCCGACGCGGCCCACGACGAGTTGGCCGCCGCGCTGCTCGATCGCGACGTGCTCTACCCCGCACAGGTGGACCTCGGCATCCGGAGCGCGAATCGGGGCGCGATCTCGGATCGACTCGGCCGCGCGATCGTGGCACTCCCCGACGCCGCGCGCCGCGACCAGTTCATTCTCCGCGCTCTGCAGCATACGACTCTGCAGGCCTGGATCGTGGACGCGATGACCCAGCACGCCTGGGCGCGGGATCTGGTCTTCGGCAATGAGTTCGTCCCGGGAGGCATTGGCACGGCGATCGTCGGCGCGTGCGCGCGGGGACCGGGACCGGCACGCGACGCCGCGCTGGCGTACGCGGCGTCCACGCTCGAAGCACTGCAGTCGAGTTCGCAGAATCCCCCGAACATCGGCGGATGGCGCTCCGCCCTGTACGACACACCGTCGGCGTTCCTCGCCGACGGCGAAGCGTTGGATGCCGTCAGCCGCGTGCTGCAGCACATGAAGGGCAACCCCATCCCCGCGAAGTTCCGCATCGCCGCCCTGCGGCGCCCGGCACTCCGCTCGATCGCACTGGACTGGATGTGGTTCGGGAGCCCGGCGCCCGAGCTCCTGGATGCCGATCGCGAGGCGTTCCTCGCCGCACTTTCGGGCGACGACTGGGGCGCGGAAGGAAGTCAGAGGCACCGTACCGCCATCGTGAAGATGGCCGTCGGGGGCCTCCTCGGGAAGACGCCGACAGAGGCCGAGGTGCGTCTCGTCGTCGACCACTGGCCGAGCGCGGAGAAGCCGGGGTTCGGGGGCTACCTCCAAGAGCTCATCGACTCCGGCCACGTCGACGAGGCATGGCTGGACCGACTCCTCGCCGGAACGTCGGTCCCTCGTCGCGTGGAGTGGGTGCTGCGGACCATCGCCGCTGCGGGCACCAAGCTCGACGCGGCATGGGCGACCGCCGTGTTCGCGCGTCACACGGACCACGAGGATTCCGAGGTCCGCCGCTGGGCCGTCCACGGTCTGGGCGCCGCCGCCCCGCGTGCCAACGTCGACCTGCGTCCGTACGCTGACGCGATCGGGATGCTGCTGGACACGGGCGGGACGCACGACGCCGCGACCGGCGCCGAGATGCTGCTGCCACTCGGCGAGGACGGTTGGCGCGTGTTGGCGAGGCACCTCGAGCCGGGAACCGACGTGACGGTGCTGCTCGCGCAGGCGCTGCGCGACGCGGAGGGCGCCGAGGTCGAGAGTGCGCTGCTGCGCGTCGTCCAAGCCGATGTCGCCAAGGAGAACGAGGTGAACGCCGCCACGCAATCGCTGCTTGTCATCGGCGGTGGCGGCGCGGTGCCTCGGCTGCTCGACACCGCCCGCGCCGGCGACAGCAAGCGCGCGACGGCCATCGTCCGCGGGATGATCTCGCAAACCGCTCAGCTCGATCCGCACGCGGCCGAGATCATTCTGCGCGCCGTCATCGCCGGAGCGCCGCGCCTGCCGGTGAGCATGCACGTCCCGATGCTGCCCCTGCTGGCTCGACTGCCGGTGGAGACCCGCCGCGAAGTCGTGCGCATCGCACTCGCCTCGACGGAGCAGGACGTTCGGGCCTGGGGCGCCCGTCAGGCCATCGCGCTCGTCGACCCGGCCGCCGAGGAGCTTCTGGCCGAGCGTGCTCGCGACGTCGACGTGCCGACTCGGATGGCGGCCCGCAAGGCGCTGGACGCGCTGCGCAAGGCGGAGCAGGAGGCCGCGTGGCTCCAGCGCGCCGCCGAGCGCCGCCGCACGCTCGACAAGATCGAGGCGCTGCTGAACGACGGGAACCCGCGCGCGCGTCAGGCCGGCATCGCCGGCCTCGTAGCGGTGCAACGTCCCGACGCAATGGAGCGCCTGCTCGCGATCGCGATCGACGATCCCGACGAGGAGGTCGCCGCCGAAGCACGGCGCGCCCTCATGTCCCTCGGTCGCACGACCGGGCACCCCACTCCGAGCGACGAGTAGGAAGTTCCTCTCGCCATCTCATGACGCCCCGTGCGCTTGATGCGCGCGGGGCGCTTCGTGCTATGTTCCCGGGCTCACTGGGGAATGAGCGCAGCGCGGCAGCAGGGTCCTCTCCGGACTCGGGACATCGGCGTGCGCCTCGATCATCACTGGGGATGCACCCGAGATGGACGCGAACGTACTTATCTGGTCCTTGACCGCATTCACCGCGGGTTCGGCGTTGGCGTGGCTGCTGAGTGCACGCCGCGCAACGATGGAACTGCAGTTGGTGCAGTCTCACGCCGATCAGCAGCTGCGGGAGAAGGACGTGGAACTGGCGACGTCCCGGCGCCACGGGTTCCGCGATGGGGAGCGTCTCGCGCGCCTCGAGGAGCGACTCGCCGACCGCACGACCGAGCTGCGCGCGCTCGAGGCGGAGCTCGCCGATGCGCGCAGCGCAGCCGACGTCACGCCCAGCCCAGCTCCTCCGGCAACCGGAACCTCTGCACCTTCCCCGACCCGGTGAGGGGGAACGCGTCGACGCACGCCAGGCGCGTCGGCTGCTTGAAGTGCGCCAGCCGATCGGCCAGGAACGCACGCACGCCATCCAGCGTCGGACGACTTCCCGGTTCGGCGATCACAGCCGCCGCGACCTCTTCGCCCCACTCGTCGTGCGGTAGCCCGAACACCGCCGCATCGCGCACATCGGGATGCGTCCGCAGCGCGTCCTCGACCTCGGCGGGGTACACGTTCTCGCCGGCGCGGATGACCATCTCCTTGATGCGCCCCACGATGCGCACGAGGCCGCTCGCGTCCCGCGTCGCCAGATCGCCGGTTCGCAGCCAACCGTCCGCGGTCAGGGCCTCGGCCGTGGCCTCCGGCATCTCGAAGTAGCCCTGCATCACGTTCGATCCGCGCGCTTGGAGTTCGCCCGGCTCACCGGCCGGTGGCGGCGCTCCCGTATCGGGATCGACGACGCGCACGGAGACGCCCGGGATCGCGCGCCCCACCGTGCCGCAGCGGACCGCAACCGGATCGTCCGGGGCCGACGACGTCACCGCCGGCGATGCCTCGGTCAGTCCGTACGCGACGATCATCCCTGCCGCGCCCATCTCGCTAATCACCCGCCGCATCAGGGCCTCAGGGCACATCGAGCCCGCCATGATCCCGGTGCGCAGCGAGCCGAGATCATGCGAGACACGATCCGGGTGCGACAGCATCGCGAGGAACATCGTCGGCACGCCGTGGATCACGGTGCACGCCTCGTCCGCAACCGCCGCCAGCGCCGCCGCCGGATCGAAGCGTCGGAGGCCGATCAACGGCAGCCCGTGCGTCGCTGCGCCGAGCACGGAGATCACGCAGCCGAAGCAGTGGAAGAGCGGCACCTGCAGCAAGACTCGGTCGCCGTCGTGCAACCCGAGCTGACGTGCCATCGCCCATGCGTTCTCGACGATGTTCTCGTGCGAGAGCACCACGCCCTTTGGGAAGCCAGTCGTGCCGGACGTGTACTGGATGTTCGCGGGCGAGTGGACCGTGATGGACTGGCTCGCCGCAACGAGACGCCCGCGCGGGAAACGCGCGCCTTGTGCCGCCAGCGCGTCGAGGCAGAGCATCCACTTGCGCGGCGCGCCCTCCATCACGACGACGTGCCGCAGTTCCGGAAGACGCGGGCGAACGGCCTCGAGCGCATCGAGGTACTCCTCGCCCCGCGCGCCGCGTCCCGTGACCACGATCGACGTGCGACTCTGGCGCAGCAGGTACTCGATTTCGGGCGCCGTCAGGGCCGTGTTCGCCGTGACCAGCACCGCGCCCGCCCGCGCGATCGCAAACTGCAGCGCGATCCAGTCGGGGTGGTTCTCGGACCAGACCGCGACGCGATCGCCCAGCCCGACCCCGAGGGCCATGAGGCCACCCGCCAGCGCCGTCGCCCGCGCGTCGAGGTCCGCGAACGTCCATCGGACGCCGAGTTCCGGGAACACGACCGCCTCGCGGTCCGGCCGGTCGGTAGCCAGACGTGCGAGAAGCGAGCCCTGCGTCAGCCCGTGCGCCCGCAGTTCGGTCATGCGCGAGCCGTCATGTGCGATCTGTCACGTGCGATCCGTCACTGGCCGCAGGCTACTCCGCGGTACCCGACTCTGCGGTACGCGGCTTCATCTCGGCGAGGAGCTCGTCGACGACCTTGTCCATCGCGTCCCCGCGCACTTGCTTGGCACGGATCACGCCCTCGGCGTCGAGCACGTAGATCGTCGGCCAGCCCATCACGTTCCACTCCTTGGAGATGGGACCGCGCGTGCCGTCGGGACCGTTCCAGAAGCTGCGCCAGGTGATGTTCTCTTCCTCGAGGCGCGTCGCGAGACGGGCCTTGTCGGTGTCGCTGTTCACCCCGATGAGGGCGAAAGGTCCGTTCTCGAGACGCTTCACGAGCGACCGCTCGTGCGGGTACATGGCCCGGCAGGGGCCTCACCAGTCGCCCCAGAAGTCGAGCACCACGACCTTGCCGCGATAGTCCGAGAGTTTGAACCCGTAGCCATCGAGATCGTCGCCGGCGATGTCGGGCGCTGTCATGCCGACCTGCAGCCGCGTCAGTTCGAAGATGGCGCCCTTCGACAGACCGACGTAGCGCGACTCACCGCCGATCTCGATGGCTCGTTCGAGGTCGACCACCGCAGTGTCGCGCTGGTCCTGCGTCGACGTCGTCGCGCGGTTCACCATCGCGCCGCGGCAGTAGAGCATCGCGGCCTTCACGCCGTTGTGCGGGGACCGCTCGACGAGCGCGTCGACCGCACCGCGCACCGTGTCCTCACCGAGAGTGTGGACTCCGTACAGGAGCGAGAACGTCATCGTGTCGAGGGTCGCGCTTCCGGAGTGCGATTCCACGATCGTGGCCAGCGCAGCGCGCGCGTCGTCTGCCTGACGCGACCGCCCCATCGACACGATCGAGGTGAGGAACGGCACGGCCGCATCGGTCCCGGCATAGGTCTTCGCGGCCGCGGCATGACGCGCGATGAACTCCGGCTCGGGCGCCGTCGGCGGGTCCTGCTTCTGCAGTTCCGCGTCCGCGCGCCGCTTGCGCATCACGGCGTAGTAGTCGTTGCGCGCGGCGTTGAAGTCGGCGGTGATCTGCTTGTGCAGCTTCGCCGCGTCGGCAGCAGCAGTGTTGACCGGGCCAGTGTTGACCGATCCCGTGTCGACCGGCGGCGGTGCGGGCTCCTCGCCCGCGAGGAGCGGCGCGGCAACCGAAGTGAGCAGCGCGAGCGCCAACCCGACCGAGAGAATGCGACTCGTCTGCATGGCAGGTCCCTCCTGAAGCGGCAGGCAGGATACGCGACCGGCCACCCCGAACGCACCCGTTGCCAGTATCCTGCGACCATGCGACGACGGCTCCTGATGGTGATGGCTCTGGTGCTCACGGCCGCGCTCCCGCTCCACGCGAGCGAAGACCCGGGCGAGCCGTGGGACGAGATCCCCATCCTGACTCTGCGAGAGGCCGTCGAGCAGGGGCTCGTCCAGGCCGAGGGGCACGGCACGAACACCTACCGAAAGGTGCGGCTACGCGTGCAGAGCCTCGTGGATCGCCGCGTCGTGGTCGACACCGCCGGAGGCTCGCTCCGTCCGAAGCCCGGCACGCCGCGTTGCCAGCGTCTCGCTCTCGGCCCGCCGGTCGAGCCCGAGAGCCGCCCGCCCCCGCGACGACCCGGAGAGGTGATCGTCCAGCTCGAGCCCGGTGGAGTCGACGAACTGTTGCTCGGCTCCTGCTGCCTCGACGCCAGCCTGCCGATCCCGGGACGGCAGCGCTTCGTGGTCGAGGTCGAGGCGCTCCCGGCCGTCCGCGAGAGGGTCATGCGCTGGTGGGTCTCGAACCCCGAGACCGCGCAGTCAGCCGTCAACTCGGCGATCTGGCAGAGTCGCGGACACGTGCTGACGAGCGCCCCGTCGGGCAAGCCCAGCTACCCCCGCCCCGAGCGCGGAGCCGAGGCGTGGGGCGAGACCGTCTATCGCCTCGATGCGGGAGAGCTCACCGCCCTCGATTCGGACGGCATCGTGCGCATCCTCGGCACGCGCATGTACGACGTGCTGCCGACCGAGCAGGTGGTCTACGCCACTACCTTCGGCGACGGCGGGCGCTTCGAGCTCTGGCGGCTCGCGATGACCGGCAAGGACCCGTGGGGCCGCGTGGGCCAGCTCGAGTTGACGGAACGCGTCTTCGACGTCCGGCCGGCCGGCGGCGGCAACCTGCTGATGGTGACCGACAACGGCATCGCGCTTTGGCAGCGCGAGGGTTCGAAGCTGACGACGCTCGTCCAGGAGAAGAACGCCGACCGGGCCTCGTTCCGCATTGGCGAGAAGGGCCGCGCCACCGCGGTGACGCTGTGGGACCACGAGAACCGCTTCGCCGTGCGGGTCTCGAAGATCGATACCGTCAAGGGCGTCGTCACCGACACCGAGGACCACTGGCAACTCGTCGATGCCGCCGCAGGCCCGGCCGGTGTGTTCGCCCGCTCGCACAACGGTCGGCTGCAGAAGTTGCTCGGCCGCGGCTTCCGCGCGCTCGGACCGAAGATCTCCCACAAGCGACTGATCGCCGTGGGACGCGAGGTCGTGTGGACCGTCGACGATCAGAACCGCGTTGTCGTACTCGACGCCGGTAGTGGCCGAGTGCGGCACGTCACGAAGGCCTCCCGCGAGCAGCGGCTGCGCCTCGACGGCGCGACCGACGATCTCGTCTGGGGCGACAAGGACGGCTGGTGGGTCGTCCGCGCGTCCGACGGCGAAGTCGTCCAGCGCAAGCCGGCCGAAGTCCCCTCAGAAGAGTAGCCCTCAGTCGCCCTTCGCTTCGGCGGACACGCTGTCGAACACGATCCCGACGATCGCGTCGGGACGCATGAAGCCCTTGCCCCACTTGGCGTCCAGGTCCTTCGACGGCTTCGCCGCGATGACCTCGTCCTTCGTCTTGCCGGCTGCCACGAGTTCGGCGACGGCGCCGTGCAGGGTCTTCAGCATGTCGCGGAACGCCTCGAGATCAGCCCGCTTCGCGAGCGGCCCGTGGCCGGGGATGATCTGCGTCTTGTCGCCCACGAGCTTCAGCGCCTCGTCCGCCGCGGCGATCACACCTGCCACGGAACCACCGCTGCCGGTGTCGATGAACGGGTAGATCCCGTTGAAGAACAGGTCCCCCATGTGGATCACGTCGGCCTTCTTGAAATGCACGATCGAGTCGCCGTCGGTGTGACCGGGATCGACGTGGAAGACGTGCACCTCGTCGCCGTTCAGGTGCAGCGTGATCGACTCCGCGAACGTGACGACGGGCAACGCGGCCTTCGGCGACGCGGGGACCTTGCGACCGCCGAACAGCTTCATGAACTGCTCGGTGCTCATGCGCTTCCGCACGTTCTCGTGCGCCACGATGATCGCGCCGGCGAGACCGAAGTGCTCGTTGCCGCCCGTGTGGTCGCCGTGCCAGTGCGTGTTGATGACGAACTTCACCGGGTCCTCGGAGATCGCCTTGACCGCCTTGCCGATCTCGCCGGCCTGCCAGTCGAACTGATCGTCCACGATGAAGACGCCGTCGTCGCCCGCGGACACCGCCAGGTTGCCGCCGGCCCCCTCGAGCATGTGCACGCCGTTGCCGAGATCGGTCGGCTTCATCGGGACCGGCTCGCGTCCCTGCGCGTAGGCCGTCGCGGCGACCGCACCCAGCACCAGCGTCCACACCATCGCGCTCTGCCTCATCACTCGTCCTCCTGCGGCGCCTTGCGCTCCACGTCGTTCAGCGTCCAGTCGTAGTCGAAGTGCTCGAGATCGATGTCGTCCCCGTGCGTCTCGGCGTAGCGGGCCAACGTCGCCGGCCCGCGCCGCACGACGAATTGGAGCACGCTGCCCTCCGCTTCCTCGAAGTCCTCCTCGTACCAGTCGAGGATCTTGGAGACGCGAACCACTCGGTTGGTCCCGCCGAGCCAGCCCTTCTCGTCGCCCCACGCGAGCCCCTTCTCGCGGTCCGCGAGGAACAGCGCTTCCTGCTCCGCCATCTGCTCGTGGACACGCTCGGGCAGGAACGCCTCGCCCCGCAGCTCGGGGCAGCTCTTCGAGGCACACACGACGGCGAAGTGGATGCGCGGCTCGTCCCACCGCTTGCGCAGGATCTCGTGCTCGATGTCGTCGAGGCTGCGCTTCTTCCCGGCCACCGCGTGGTCGCGACGCGAGAACACGCGCCAGACGTCACGGATGCTCTCGATCTTCGGATACCGGCCGAGGATCGTCTTCAGCGTGTACGCGTTGTAGGCGTTGATCCAGAACGCGAGCTTCGCGTCAGCGCTGAGCCCGGGCACGCGGGTTGTGTCGAGCGTGGTCAGGTAGCCGTCGAGTTTGGCCTCATCCTTCTTCAGCGCCGCGTAGTCGACGCGCCCGTCGCGCACGTGCGCCTTCAGAAGGGCATCGAGCGGTGCGTGGATCGACGACGTCTCCGTTTCCACTGGCGGCGCCGCGGGCTCCTGCGCGTGCGAAGCACCGCCGACGAGGAGCAGGAGCGCGAGCGCGGGGGCGAGGAGATGACGCATGCGAGTCGAACGGCCCCGGGCGCCGGATTGTTCCGGAGCGAGGACGTGCTGCACCGTCGAGGATGGAGGCATGCGCGTTCCGCTCTACCAAGTCGACGCCTTCGCCGAACGGGCCTTCACCGGCAATCCGGCGGCGGTCTGCGTGCTCGACGATTGGCTCCCCGACGACCTGCTGCAGTCGATCGCCGCCGAGAACAATCTGTCGGAGACCGCGTTCGTCGTGCCACGCGAGGGCCCCTGGGGACTGCGCTGGTTCACGCCCCGCGCCGAGGTGGATCTCTGCGGACACGCGACCCTCGCGTCGGCGCTCGTGGTGTTCGAGCGGCTGCAGCCCGACGCCCGCTCGATCCGCTTCGAGACGCGCAGCGGCGAGGTCTCCGTCGACCGCGAGGGCGAGCTGCTCGTGCTCGACTTCCCGACGATCGCCGCCCATCCGTGCACCGACACGCCCGATCTCTACGCGTGCCTGGGCCGCGCTCCCGTCGAGGTGCTCGTCACCCACAACACCTACGTCGGTGTCTTCGCCACCGAAGCCGACGTGCGCGCGATCGAGCCCGACCCGGTGGGGCTCCTCGCACTCGATCGCAACCGCGTTCTGGCCACGGCGCCGGGAGACGAGTGCGACATCGTCTCGCGCTTCTTCGCGCCACAGCTCGGCGTCCCCGAGGACCCGGTGACGGGCTCCGCCCACGCCGTGCTCGCACCGCTCTGGGCCGCCCGCCTCGGTCGCAACCGCCTCACGGCGCGCCAACTCTCAGAGCGCGGCGGCACCCTCGAACTGGAACTCCGCGGCGACCGCGTCCGCATCGGGGGCCGAGCCGTCCTCTACCTCGAAGGCGTCGCCGAGATCCCCGTCTGCGAGTAGCTGTCGGCGCGTCGCCGAGTCTCACCGTGCCCTCGACACACGCAGCCTGAGACGACGTGGAGCGGTCGGGCGGCCGAGTTCGGCCTGGTACCGCATGGCGGCTCAGCCGATCTCGCGGCGTGCCCTGGCGCGCTCGCGACCTGTTGATCGCGCGCCGCCCCCGCACGACGCGATACCCTCGGGGCGGGCGCCATGCGCGAAGGCGCCGTCGGAGGGAGATGGATGCGTCACGTCCAGCGAGTGGCTCTGTTGGCGGTGCTCGGATGCGCCTTCGCCGTGTCGCCAGGTTCTGCGCAGGAGGCGGCCCAGGAGGCACCCGAGGCGACGTACCAGGGCCGTAACGCGGCCGCGTGGGCGGTGGAGCTCCGGTCCGAGGACGTCGCGGCGCGGCGCCGGGGGGTCTACGGCCTCTGGCAGATCGGGTCGGCTGCGAAGCCGCACGTGCGGGAGCTCGCGGGCGCCTTGCGCGACGACGACGAGTACGTCCGGACCACCGCCGATCGCGTGCTCGCGCGCTGGGACTGGCAGGTCGCGATCAACACGCTGACGTCCGCGCTACCAGAGCTAGTCGCGGCGCTCGCGGACGAGCGGGCGCCCGTGCGCGCGGGCGCCGCCAATCTGATCTGGCGCTGCGGGCCGATCCCCAACGTGCGCGGCGGCGAGCCGCCGCCGAAGGAGCTCGTGCCGGCGCTCGCGAAGGCCCTATCGGATGCGGACGCCAAACTCCGCGCGAACGCCGCCGCCTCCCTCGCGAACCTCGGAGCCACGGCGCGGGACGCGCTCCCGGCGCTGCGTGAGTCGGTCCGCGACGAGGACGCGAAGGTGCGTCTCTGGAGCGCGCGCGCAATCGGCTGGATCGTGCCCACGGAGGCGGTGCCGATCCTGATCGAGCTCCTGGACGACCCGGACCCCGCCGCGCGGACTGCGGCAGTCGAGGGGCTCGGCGGAGCAACTCCCGAGCAGCGCGACGCGGCGATCGAGGGGCTCGAGAAGGCGCTCGCCGACGACGCGGTCCCGGTGCGTATCGCGGCCGCCAACAGCCTGTGGGTGCTGCAGGATCCGGCGACGCTCGGACTCCTCGCGAAGGCGCTCACGGACGACGAGGCGACGGGCGTCCGCTCCGCCGCCGCATCCGCCATCGGGGCGCTTGGCCGAGCCGACTCACTCGGGTCCCTGACGACTGCGCTCGCCGAGGACCCATCCCCGGTGGTGCGGGCGGCCGCCGCGGCGGCCATGGGCGGCTTCGGTCCGGAGCTCGAGTCGGCGCTCCCGGCGCTCGTGCGCGCGCTCGAGCCCGACGAGGCGACCGTGCGCGGCGGCGTCGGGCTCGCGCTCGGGCGGACTCCGGAGCTGGCTGGCCCTGCGGTGCCGGCGCTCATTGCGGCGCTCGACCGGGAGGGGACGGGGGACGAGCTCCCGATCTACTCGGCGCTCATGCAGATCGCGACCAACGTCGGTCCCGACGACCGCATCGTCGCGGCGCTGCTCCGCGGTCTCGACGCGAGCGGGCAGCCGCGTCAGTACGCGATCCACGGCGTGGCGGCGTGCGGGGCGAGTGCGAAGGAAGCCGTCCCACGCCTTGCCGAACTGCTCCCGACCATGACGGACATGTTCGATCGGCGAGCCGTCTACTCAGCGTTCCAGCGCTTCGGTCCCGATGCTGTCGCGGCGCGCGGCGCGCTGCGGACCGCGCTCGACACCGATGCCGAGAGCCGCACCATGGCTGCCGGCGCGCTGGCCTGCGTGACGGACGCCGATGAGGACGTGAGGCGCGCGTTGACGGTCCTCCGCGCCGCACTCGACGATCAACGCTACGTCTACTTCGCAATCCCCGTGCTCGCGAGGGTCGGTCCACGCGCGAAGCCGCTCGCCCCGAGGCTGCGCGAACTGCTCGAGGCCGACGGCGCGGCGAGCACCGGGGCCGCGGCGGCGCTCCTGCGCATCGAGGGCGACGGCGCGCAGGACGCGCTCGCACACCTGCTCGCCGCCATCGGGGACGGGGACCGCGCGACGATCGGCTACCTCGGCCAGGCGGGGCGCGTGGCGGCGCCGGCCGTGCCGCTCCTGATCGCCGTCGCAGACGACGCCGCCGACACGCGGCGGTCCTCCGCCCTCGCCGCGCTGGTGCGGATCGGCGCGGAGGGAGCGGCGGTCCGTCGCGTCTACACGAAGGCGCGCGCCGACGCCGATGCGTACATCCGCACGCTTGGTCTGCGCGGACTGAGGAGCCTGCCGGCGACCCACGAACGGTGACGTTTCGGAGGTTGCGGGACGCTCCGAACCAAAGGGAGTCCGTCGACAGGGAGAGCGTCCGGCACGCTCAGAAGTGGGGTTAGCTTGGAGTATCCCCAGTCCGCTCCGCTGGCGCCGCGCTCCCGGTCGCGACAGTCGACGTCATTCCGGACCAGTACGTCGCGATGGTCGCGGGCTCAGCGTGACGGGGCGGCGCTATGATGCGACGCCCCGCTCACGCGAGCACCGGCGTCTCTCCAAGAGGTCCTGCATTTCCTTCCCAACTCGCGCCGTCGCTTCGCTCGTCGTCGCGCTGACTCTCATCGCGTCGTGCGATTTCGGTCCGGCCGATCCGACCGATGCGGTTGTCCCGGGCGCCCCTGCGCCGCAGACTCATGCCGAGATCCGTCAGGCGTTCGTCGTGCGCGTTCTCGAGGTCGACGGGGCCCCGGTGGAGTCAGCGGTCGTGTCCCTGCCGACCGAGATCGCTCTGGGTCAGACAGACGCTCGCGGCGAATGCGTCCTCGACCCCTCGCTCCTCGGGGTGCAGCTCGATCTCACGACGGAGCTCGTCGTCCGCGCGTACGGCCATCGCAACCGTGCGGTGCAGCTGGAACGGCTCACGGATGGCATCGTGACAGCGATCCTCGAGCGCGCGCGACGTGTCTCGACGCTTCAGGTTGAGTTGGACCGCGACGGTGACTGTGAGAAGTGCGCCCTGGTCGTGACATCTGCCGAGGGATCGACGCACTTGCCGTGCGCGTCGTCGTCGATCGAGGTGTCCATCTACGAGGGGACCGAGGAACTCGCGGTCAGACTCACGTGTCGGCGGCATCGCGCGTTTCCTCCGCGCATCCACGTATCCGTCGTGGGCGAGAAACGCTTCGAGACGCTGACACTGCGAACGATGCCGCGCGGAGTCTTGCAGGTTCTCTCGTCTGCGGTGCGACTCGAGACGCACTCGAGCATCACCCTGATCCCCGTCTGGCATCGCGCGTCGCACTGGCCCGATTCAGTTCGCGATTGGCTGGTCAACGCAGCGCCGGAGCGAGGGTTCGTGAGTGAGTTCGTGGATGAGGGCGTTCGCATTGCGGCACCAGCACCGATCGAGTGGCGCGTCCTCGTCGGCCGCGTCGACGCCCCGACCCACGAGTACGCATGGGACGGACTGCGCGACATCACGATCCGACTCGATCAGCCGAGTGTTCCTGCGGAGCGAGTCGTGATTCCGCACGACCTCGCAGACGGCCCGGTCGTCGTGTTTGCCGGGCGCTACGGTCTCGACGATCTCGTGTCGCTGGCCAACTCCGGTCGCGAACCGTTCCCATGGTCCGACCTGTGGCGCACGGAGTCCGCGTTCTTCGAGCTTGGAGTCCGAGCCGCGCTCTGGGGCGGCGATCTCTCGAGCGACGGGGCCGTCGCGTTGCAGATGTCTCCCGGCGACAACC
Source organism: Planctomycetota bacterium (assembly GCA_021776825.1). Lineage (GTDB taxonomy): Bacteria > Planctomycetota > JAJSAM01 > JAJSAM01 > JAJVHW01 > JAJFFG01. The sequence goes on along the minus strand of JAJFFG010000025.1, from coordinate 52,991 downwards.
GAGTGACCGTCGTCGAGTCCACGGGCGCTGTGCGTTGGGGCACCGTGGTCGATGGGGAGATCCGCATCGCGGCGTCCGACGGCGGGACGCTCCGGGTGGCGGACGTTCACTCGGCGCCGCTCGGCCGACTCGTGTATGTCGTGCCGGTCGGAGCGGATGCCTCGGACGCGCGGCGGTCGGCACCGTGGTCGTTCGCCACGTGGCGGGGAATGCGGTTTCGCGCGCACGCCGAGGGCACGACGCTCGCTCTCCCGAAGGGCGACTACGCCGTCGTCCAGATCGGCCTTGAGTCTGCTCAACTCCTGTCGCACACGCTGGTCACCGCGGACTAGCGCTGCTGGCTGAGTCGGAGCGGCCCGCGCGAGCGTCCGTCCGTCCGGTGTCAGGACAGAACCGCGCGAGCGGCCTCGCAGCAACTCAGCGGGTCGGCAGCATCCGGACTGCGATCGGGCCGTCGGTCTCGTCGCCGGGCTCGTAGGTCCGCTTCGTGGTCTTGGCGCCGTCCATGTCGAGACCCATGGCGATCTCGATGGCGGGGACTCGGAGCGTGATGCGTCCCCGCTCGTCGGTCACGACGCGCTCGTCGAGTTCCCGACGGTCGCGACGCGAGTAGACGTGCACGGCGCGCCTGACGAGCGGTTCATCGTTCTCATCGATGAGTTCGAACACGACGGCGTGAACCGGGACGCGTTCGATCTTCACCGTGACCGCATCGCTCTGACCGTCGTAGTGACCCACTCCCGCGTAGCGAGGGTGTTTGATATCGACGGACAGAGCGAGCGGAAGCCGTGGGAGATCGATGGTGTCCAGGAGCGGGCCCGTTGGCAGGATGCTCATCCAGCGGCGGATCCTGCGCTCGCCCACGCGGACGGTGGCGGAGGACGGGCGCCGGATCTCTGGCGGAACCTCCAGGCGCACCGTGACGGCGACCATGGGTTCGACGACGACCTCGGCCGCGTTCACGCCCGCGGGAACGCGCACGCGATCAAGTGACCAGTGGTCTCTCAGTCTGGCTTCGAAGCTCGGCTCGGACGCGGGGATCTCGACATCGAGCTCCCCGTTCGCATCGGTTCTCTCGCGCGATTCACCGCTGCGGACGCTGATTTCGACGCGCTGATGAGGTACGGGGCGTCCGTCGGTCAGCACGACGCGCAGGCGCACCGTCCGGCGCTTGTCGACCGTCAGGGTCAACTCGGAGTCGTCGTCGGCTCTCGCCCACAACTCAGCCCGTCCGATCCATGCCCCTCGGGCCGACAGCCACAGTTCGTCGTAGTCGTCGAAGCGAGCGAGTTGCAGCATCCCGCTGTCGTCCGAGATCGCTTCGTAGCCGTCGACATTTCCACCACCGGACTCCCACTGGATCGGGACTCCCGGCGCCGGCCGCCCCTGGACATCCACGACCCTCACGGTCACCGGCGGCGGCTCGACGAGCGGAACGTCGATCACCCAGGGCTCCGTGCCATCCTTGCGTAGCTGTCGCGTCCACTCGCGCCCGGGGATCTGCAGGTTGGCGTCTGCGCCCCTCGCGCTGGCCTCGTAGAGACCGTCGCCGTCGAGTGTCAAGACGAAGAACACGTCCGGCGCTTCCGCGATGCGGGCGGACGGCGCGAACTCCGTCAGGTCGGCTGTTCCGCTCGCGTCGGTGTCCGCGTCGCCCAGCCTGTCCGTGCCGTCCGGGCCGCGCACGGAAAGCGTCACCTCGACGCCGCGCCGTTCGAGTGAGGTTCCGTCGTGATCGACGACCCGGGCGAGCACGCGGCGTGTTGCGTGCAGGACGATCTCGAAGTCGGGGAGCGGGGCATTGCCGGTCACGTGGATCACGTCTGACTCGCCGACCAGACCGGGTGCCGTTGCGCGAAAGCGGTGGTGACCTTGCTTCAGGAAACGACGCACTTCCGTGACGCCCTCGAGCATCTCCAGGTACCTCGCGTACTCGTCGGGAGTGCGGTCCGTATTGCTCCATGCGACCGCGAGCTCGAACTCGAACTCGTCGGGAACTGGGAAGCCGTTCGGAACGGCGAATCGCACGAGGGCCGTGGCGCCCTGCTCGGCGATCGCGACGAAGTCGTGGCGGATGATCTCGTCGCTCTCGACACGGTGGGCGATGCCCTCGCGGATCAGTTCCTCGTCTGCAGTGTTCTGCGCACGTTTGCATAGCTCCCGATCGGCCTTGGTGGCGGTGGATCGATCGCTCCGGAGGTGCATGGGAACGACGAACGTCTGCGGCGGGAGCCCGCCGAATCGATAGAGCCCGTTCTCGTCCGTCGTCGTGTCCCACGTGGAGTACCCGCGGAATGCGTTGAACCAGAGCCCCACGAACGCCCCGTCGATCGGGCGGCCCGTCGTCGCGTCGCGGACGACGCCTTCGATCGTTGCTCCGGGTCCGAGTGTGAGGACGACTTCCGCCGGGTCGTCGTGGAGCGCGACCACGGGGCTGCACGCCTCGGCCTCGCGCACAGCCATGATCTCGCGGCCCAGCCACTTCGCGCGCACCTGGAACGAGCCGTGTTCGTCCGTCTGCGGGCGTCCGCGGGTCCGCAGCGCTCGATCCGTCGTGTCCACATGGACGTTGGCCGCGGGCGAGCCGTCGGCGTGAACGACGCGCCCGCGCAGCGGAACGCCTCCGTCGAGCAGGACCAATCCCACGGGGGTCGTCGTCCCCGGAGCCAGGTCGTCGAGTACGCGCCGCGCGACGCGCTTGCCCAGCACGCGTGCGGTCAGCCACACGGGGCCGTCCCCGCGATCGTGCAGCGACACCAGCAATGGTGCGTCGTCTCGGCGAACCGTCTCGGTCTGTGGCCCTCGTGTACCACCCGCTAACTCCAGCAGGATGTCGCCGTCAGCGGCTAGGTCTCCCGCGACGCGGACGAGGACGAACGGCCCGGTCGTTTCATCGAGCACGACGTCGACGTCGGTGACCGTCCCGTTCGCGCTCGTCGTCACCCGCGACATCCCCGGTAGGAACGGTCCGCCGAACACGCCGGCGAGCATCGAGACCTCGACCTCGCCGGGATACCCGGAGAGTTCGACGTGGCCCTGCGGCCCCGAGATCCCCCGCTTGTGCAGACCACGATGCTCGTGACAGATCGCCCCAGCGATCGGGCTGCCATCCGGATGTTGGACGTGCACGCGGATCGTCGCTCCCGGCCCGAGCGTGAGCGTCTGGCCCCCAATCGCGACCGAGTCCGGCCCCGCCATCCGGGCGTCGTCGAACGCCCACAGGAACGCCAGCGGCTCCGCCTTGCGCTCATCGGCGTCGAGAAGTCCGTCATCCCCGGTGCGACCCAGGTACTGGGCGTCGTCCTTCGACCAGTGCGGCTCAGCGGTCGTGTAGACGCTGGCGTTCGCGGGCGATCCGTCTGCGTCCAGAACGTGGATCGCGTCTGCCGAATGCGTGGAGGCGACGAGCGCCGGACCGTCGATCGCGACGCGCGCCCGGACCGGCGCCCCGCCGGCGGAGTGATCCGTGCGGTCTGCGACAGGCGTGGCGCCATCGCCGGACCCGTGCCGTTCGTCGACGGTGAGCGCCAGCCACGACACGACTCCCAACAGGACCAGCCCCACCACGGCCGCTGAGAGCGGTCCGGCCATGGAACTACGGGGCTCGCTCTCACCTGTCATTGAGCCCGGCACCCTACCGGGGCTCGCACTCGCGCGGCACGTCGCCCTGTCGATACCCCCGAGATCGGTGCCGAGCTACAGTGGCAACTCCTGACGGTCGAGAAGCAGGCGTCGGGGAAGAGTTCGGACCCGTGGTCACTCTACTTCACAGACCAGCGCGTTGGGAGGCTCCCTGATCGTGACCGTTCCGCCCGACGTCGAATCTGACCGAGTCGCTAGCGAAGGCGTCCGATCGGTGCGCGATACCGATGGAGTCCTCGGCATCGTGTCGCGGCTCACGCTCGCGCTCGCCCTGCTGGCGCTCGCCGTCGGCGCCACGAGCGTGTCGGCGTGTGCGGGACGACCGCCGGGGCACACCCTCGACTGGCGTGGCTCGATACTCGATCGTCATGCCTGGCGGCACGACGGCGTTCGGGAGCACGATCTGCTGAGGCCCGGAGTCCTCCTCTCACGCTGGAGGTACGCCGAGTGGCTCCCGGCGTCGTACGAGTACTCGCTGCGCGTTGGTGACCGCGAGGTCGCCGTGAGCCACGTCGATCACCTGTCCGCGCACGTCGTTCCGATCGAGAGCGAGGAGCAGGCACTCGCGTACGCAGACCTGCTTCGTCTGTTCACGATTCCCTCCGACGACCTGCCGGGCAGCCCGCTCGAGTTTGCGGCTGTCCCCGTCGGCTCGCCTGGTCGGTTCGGACGCGATGAGGCCGCACGCTGGCGTGTCCCCGAGCAGGCGGCGATGGCTTCCGCTGACGGCGGATTTGTGCTGACGCGACCCGTTGTCGTGAAGGGACCAGCTCCGCGGTTCGGCATCCCAGAGTCGGGGTGGCACGTCGTCCTGCTCGACGAGCGAGTCTCGCGCGACGGCGCCTACTCCATCGCCGAGTCCCGCGTTGTGGAGCGCGGTGACTCCGCGCGACGCTACGTTCAGAGCCGTCGATGAGGCGCGGCTCCGTCCGCCGAGTCAGTCCACGTAGATGCGCTTGCCCAACGCGGACAGGATCAGCTCCGTCGCCAGCTTCGCTGTGCGGTTCCCGACGTCGAGGATCGGGTCGATCTCGGTGACTTCGATCGAGCAGGCGCGGCCGCACTCGGCGATGAGTTACATCGCGAGGTGGGCTTCGCGGTTGGTGAGGCCGCCGGGGACGGCGGTGCCGACGCCGGGGGCGTGCAGGGGGTCGACGCCGTCGAGGTCGAAGCTGACGTGGAACGGCTCGACGCGCGGGCCGAAGGCGATCGTGACGGCCTCGAGGACGGACGAGAACGGAGATCGGTGAGATTCACCACCGGGCGAAGAAGTTCACGGGTCTCCGTACGCGTGATGCCCTCCGGTCGACTGGAGCGGCGACGCCACAGCCTCTGCCGGGAGAGGGTCGAACGAACACGCCCGGTGATGAGATTCACCGATCTCGGTATTCCTGCACGGCGCACAACCTGCTGAGACTGGCCGCCGCGAGGGCGTGAGCCGCCGTTTCGCGCCGGATTCGGCGAGGAACCCGCTCCAAACGCCCGCGTCGCCGCGTGGCGCCGCAGGAGGCCCGGCCGCGCCGCAATTCGCCTCCGCTCGCCAGCCGGCGGCCTATCGCTAGCAGGCTGTCGCGCCAACCCGCGTGGCCCGTCGAGGCCGTAACTCCGACAGCCTGCTAGCCTCGCTGGATGGACGTGCTCACGCTGCTCGCCCAGCAAGTCGAACACACTCCGGAGTGGTCGGAGACCGCCGTGGCGTGGATCTCGGGATCCACGCGGGCGCTCGGCTACGAGGTCCCGGTGCGGCCGCTCGTCGGCCTCCCACTGCTCGTCCTGGTTCTGTGGCTCGCCGCGCTCGTTCTGCGCACGGTGCTCAGCCAGTGGCTCGGCGCCCTGGCGGCGAAGACCGACTCGAACCTCGACGACGCGTTCATCAAGGCGCTCACGCAGGTCGTGTTCCCGCTGGGCACCCTGGTCGCACTCGAGGCCGTGGTTGCCTCCACAGCGCTGGGCGAGAGCCCCGTCGCGCGCAAGGTGCTCGTCGTGGTGGCGATCGTCGTGATCGCCGTCGTCGGCGCCCGTCTGCTCCTCGCGATGGTCGACGCGTGGATCGCGAGCCGCGCGGCGCTGATGCCGCTGGGTCCACCCATCCGGTTGGCGATCAAGATCATCTGGGCGCCGCTCGTGCTGCTCACCGTGCTGGCAGCCATCGATGTGGAGATCATCCAGTTCGTCACGACACTCGGCGTCGGCTCGCTCGCCATCGCGCTCGCGCTTCAGGACACGCTCTCGAACGTCTTTGCGGGAGTTCAACTGGTCGTGGACCAGCCCATCCGGGCCGGAGACTTCGTCGAGGTGGACGCGCAGACGCGCGGCGTCGTCCACGAGATCGGTCTGCGCTCCACGAAGATCCGCACGCTGAACAACAACATGATCATCGTGCCGAACAGTCTGCTCGCGACGACCGTGATCGTGAACAACGAGGCCTACGATCGCGAGTACGCGCATCGCTTCAACGTCGGAGTGGGTTACGACTCCGACTCGCGACACGTGCAGCGCGTGCTCGAGGAGGTGCTGGACGAGGCGAGCGGCAGCGTGGAGGGCATTCTGCCGGGGCCGCACGCCGTGCGCTTCGTCGAGTTCGGTGACTCCGCGCTGATCTTCCGCATCGAGGTGCGCCTGGCGAAGTACCAGGGACGGCGAACGCCGCTCTCGGGCCTGAACCACATCATCCACGAGCGCCTGCGTGACGAGGGGATCGAGATCCCGTTCCCCATGCGCACCGTGGTCATGCGCAGCGAGGAGGCGCCCGAGGACTCGGCCACCGACTCCGACTCCGACTCCGACTCCGACTCCGACTCCGACACAGACTCCGCCACGGCGTCCTGAACGGACGTCGCCCGCGGCACTTGGTCGTGGCTCCGGGTGTCTTCGGCCCCGGGTGTACGGTGGGTCGCTCGCCCGACCCGGGCCTCGTCGACACGGCCTAGCTGCTACGTGACCACCCGCTCCCCTGGCGGAGACCTCGCGGGCCGGGCGAGCCTCTTGCATCCAACGCCCCCGGCACCTGACGGCCGAGGCGACCCGACTGGGTGACCCCACTAGGAGAAGACGCCATGCTGGACATGCTGGAAAACTGGCTGGTCGACCAGGGCCTCGACCCCCTGCAGTTCCCGTGGGCGGCGTACGCCATCGCATCGATCGGCGTCATGCTGGCGGCATGGCTCGCCAACCTGATCGTCAAGAAGGTGCTGGTGCGACTCGTCTCCTGGTTGGTGCGCAGGACGGCAACGGACTGGGACAACATCCTCGTCGAGAAGAGGTTCTTCGCCCGCCTCTCCCACCTCGCTCCAGCGCTCGTGTTCTGGCTCGCTGCACCCCACGTGTGGGAGCGACTCCCGGCCGCCGAGACGTTCACGCAGCGCGCAGCCGTCGTCTACATGCTGGTCGTCGCCGTCCTCGTGGTGAACGCGCTGCTGAACGCCATCGACGCGATCTACCAGACCTACGACGTGTCGCGTCGCGTCTCGATCACGCTCTACGTGCAGATCGTCAAACTGGTCGTTTCGATCGCCGTCGGCATCATCGCGGTCTCCATCGTCATCGACCGGTCCCCGCTGGCTCTGCTGGGCGGCCTCGGTGCCGTCACGGCCATCATCCTGCTGATCTTCAAGGACACGATCCTCGGCCTGGTCGCCGGCATCCAGCTCGCAGCCAATGACATGGTGCGGCCAGGCGACTGGATCGAGATGCGCTCGATCGGCGCCGACGGCGACGTGATGGTGGTCGGACTGAACACGGTCAAGGTCCGCAACTTCGACGAAACGATCACGACGATCCCGACGTACTCGCTGATCTCGTCGTCGTTCAAGAACTGGCGCGGGATGTCCGAGTCCGGAGGGCGCCGGATCAAGCGTTCGATCCACATCGACGTGCGGAGCGTCCGGTTCTGCACGCCGGAGATGATCGATCGCTTCCGCAACATCCAGGTGCTGCGCGCGTACGTCGACAGCAAGCAGGCCGAGTTGGACGAGTCCAACCGAGAGCAAGGCGTCGACGACTCCGCGCTGGTGAACGGCCGTCGGATGACCAACCTCGGGACGTTCCGCGCCTACATGATCGCCTACCTGCGCAAGCACCCGAAGATCCACGACGACATGACGTTCCTCGTACGCCAGCTCGCTCCCACCGACCGCGGGCTGCCGCTGGAGATCTACGTCTTCAGCAACGATCAGAGGTGGGTGCAGTACGAGGCGATCCAGGCCGACATCTTCGACCACCTCTTCGCCGCCATCCACGAGTTCGACCTACGCCCGTTCCAGAGCCCGAGCGGCAGCGACATCGCGGAGATGCGCGAGCAGCTCACGGCCTGAGCGCGCCGACGGCGTCGGAACTCGCGCGGTCACCGCGCCGGGTCGAACTCCACGACGACGGCGAGCGAACGCCCGTCCTCCAGACACGCCATCGGGACCACGCGCCGTCCTGGTTCGATGGCGAGGGTCGCGACGTGCTGCATCGTGTCCGGGAGTTCGACCCCGACCGGCTCAGTGAAGGCCCCGAGCGTGGTCTCGAACCACTCCCAGTCCGACGTTGTCGTCCACGTCAGACGAAGCCGGCCCGCACCGACGACCTCGGCCCGGATCCCGGACGACTGGATGCCCACGATCGGATCGGCAATGAAGTCGCACTGGGCGACCTCGACGTCGTAGTCCATGAGATACGTCTCGTCGAGGAGGCGCGCGCGCGCCACGCCGCGGATCAGCGTTCCATCGACCTGCAGCGTCGTCAGCGGCGTGTCGTCGGACGTCGGACCCGCGCCGCGCACGATCGGCGTGATGCGGAGCACCCCGCGCGGCGCCATCTCGTCGCGCCCGAGCGCCGCCAAGGGCGCCAGCCCCGTTGCGGCGTCCAAGGGGTGCACCGACGGGTCATCGGACGGTGCGACACGGTCGATCGTCACGTAGAGCGTCTGGGGCGCACCGTCGGCGTCCGGGACCTCTGCCAGCGCCGTCCATCGCCCGAGCCAGACGTCGCGCACACCGGTTGCGACGACGCGATCGAGGTGCGTGGCCGTGATGGTGGTTGTCCTGGTCGGATCCCCCGCCCCCACGTGCACGCGCGCCGTGGACTCACGGCGATCGCTCTCCTCGAGGTGGTACGCGAGCGTCACGACGCCGTTCGATCGGCGTCCCGGTACCAGCGCGACATCCAAACGGGTTCCGATGGAGACACGACCCTCGACGCGAGGTAGCGGGCGCCCACCGTCATCGATGACAGTCGACGAGCGCACGCGATGTGGGCGCACGACCGACCACGACTCGAACTCACCGAGCCGCACCGTGCGCACGGCCATCCCGTTCAGCTCGCGGCGGTCGTGAACGACCCCGGCACGCAGGACGTACTCCGCGCGAGCGGAGCGCTCCGGGGTCGATGTGGCGGTGACGCGCGCGTGGAACAGTTCCTCGCGCGGCGTCGGGTCCGGGGCTCCTCGTGCCACGATCGCGAGCACGAGGAGCGCACCGAGGGCGGAGATCATTCGTGCAACTCGCATGCGCCCGATCGTCGCGAGCCGGCATCACGCAGGAGTCACGCTCGCGTCAGCCGACACGCAGCCATGCCGTACCAGGCCTGACTCGGCCGTCTGGAACTCGGGACAGTGGAAACGAGCTCAACGACCGGCGATCGAGCTGGCACCTCCGGGCTGAGGTAGCTGACGATGCTTCCACCGTCCCCACTTGCATGCCTCGCGAGCCGGAGACCTCGCCGTGACGGACGATCACGACGCTGTGGATCATGCGATGGCATCGCCTCCTGGTCAGCGCACTGCTCGCGGCGCTCGCGATCGCCAGCATCGCGGTCGCGCGGCTCCCTCCGCCGGACGACCTGCCGCCGGACGCGCCGGATGTCGAACGGGCGAGGCCCTCGACGCGTCCGTCCGCGACTCCCCCCGCTCCCGTCGAGCGGCGACGTCGAGCACGCGCTCGGATCTCCCCGCGCGTCGCGATCGCTTGCCCCGCCGCGGCGTCGCCGTCGGGCCCACTTCAGCGCGTGACCGGGCGAATCATGACCGACGACGGGGATGCGTCCGTCCCGCTCGCACGCACTCGTGTCGAGCTGTTCGATGTACCCGCCGACGACGAGGAGTGGATCGGGCGCGAGCTGACCCCCGTTCGCGCGGTCCGGGACACCGACGACGCCGGTCGGTTCGCGTTCGTCGTGGGGCCCGACGAGCAGTGGTTCATCGTCGCGAGCGCGGGACCGTGTGCCGGTGTGACGGCAGCCGGTCGCGGGGCCGCCGAGCTCGGCGACCTGACCTGGACATCGGGCGATCGGTCCGAGTTGCACATCGTCGACCGACTCGGCGAACCGCAGTCGGAGGCCCACGCGCTCCAGGTCGGGCCCGGCGTCGCATACCACCGGGAAGAGGCCGACGAGCGCGGGCGCGTGATGGTGGATCTCAGTCGCCAGGTTCTGCTGACCGCACCAGGTCGCGAGATCCGGGGGTTCATCGATCCGCGCGATGACCGCGGGTCGTCCTGCGCCGGCGACTTCACGGTGGAACTCGCTCTCGGGCACGATGTGACCGTGTCCGTCGTGGATGAGCGCGGCGAGCCCTGGAGCGACCTCGTCGTCCTCCACTTCTCCCGCCGTGGATATGGCACCGAGAAGCGGCGAACCGACACCGGCGGCCGGATCACGTTTCCCGACCTCGCCGCGCATCGTGGGGCCACTGTCCTGACCGTTGCCAGTTCGATGGCGCGGGCTCAGGTCCACCAGATCCCCGTGGCGGTCAGCCGCGCCGAGATCGTCTTCTCTCGCTAGAGGAGCGGCAAGGAGGCGCGGGACAGCCGAGACAAGGTCAACGAACGGCGATGGAGTCGGCGCCTCCGAGCGGAGTTAGTTGACGCAGTTCCAGTGTCCCCGCTTCGTGTGCACTCGATCACTCCGTCTCTGCGACGAGCGCGTCCAGGAACTCGTCGAACTCGGTCTGCAACTGCGACTCCGTCGCGCCGAAGACGGTCGCGTACGACGCGTCCAGCGGGTTCCCCGCAAGGAGTTCGTCGAAGTACCTCGTGAGCGAACCGTGCGCGACGCCCTCGTCCGACGTCGCGAGGAACGTGACCGCGGCCCATGCCTGCACGTAGCAGACGGCTGCCTGCGCCATGAACCTGGTGCGGTCGAGCTGTAGAAGTTGGGCAAGGGGCAGGAACTGCGATCGCGCGCGCCGCACGCGGTCCGCCAGCCCCCGATGGTCCGTCTTGTGGCTGATGCCGCGCGCGCCGTCGGGGATGTTCCCGAAGTACTCCGCCCAGCCCTCGTTGAACCACAGCGGAGCGTCGTCGACGAAGTGGTGCAGGTACTGGTGGAAGCCCTCGTGGCGAACCGTCGCCTCGAAGTCGCGCAGGTCCTTCGGGATCCAGATCACGAGGACGTGCAGCGACGGCATGTACGCGCCGGCGCTGTGCGTGAGCGTCGTGCCGATTTCCTCGGCGAAGGCGTTGTAGCCGTCACGCGAGGAGAACACGTAGACGCGAGATGGCATCCGTTGCTCGGGCACCGGGCGAAACGTCTGGGCGTAGCGGATCACGCCGTCGTGCAGCAGTTTGCCGACGTCTGCGCTCATCTTCTGGGAGTGATCGGACCAGACCTCGAACGGCCCCACCTGACGACGGAACGCGCGCTTCCACGACGGTCCGCGCACGGCCGCCTCGATCTGTCGCGCCTGCTTGTCGAGCTCATCGGTCCAGATCTCGGCTGCGCGTGCGGCGTGCAACGTCGTGCGAGCAGCTTCGAGATCGCCCTCGACGAGGTCGAGCTGCGCGAGGAGTTCGTGCAGCTCGGGCTCCCCGGCGAGCGTCTCGCGCGTTGCGTCGAGATCGGCGCGGGCGCCGTCGAGATCGCGCCGCATCAGGCGGACGCGGGCGCGCCACAGGCGCGCGTGGTCGAAGTCGGGCGCTTCCGTGATGAGCCGAGTGAAGAGCTGCTCCGCGCGAGCGCGGTTGCCGAGCACGATCTCGAGAACGCCCTCGACGAAGGCGAGGTCGGTCTTCGACAGCCCCGCGCGCTCCGGGACCAACAGTTCCTCGTCGCGCTCGCCGAACCGAATGAGGCGGATGAGTCGAACGACATCACGCCGCACGTCCTTGGGAAGCGTCTCCGGAACCTCCACGCTCGTGATCAGCGTCGGGGCGGAGCCCTCGAGCAACCAGTCCGGCAGCATCTGCTCCGCGATCCAGGTGTCCTCCTTCCACGCTTCGAATGCGGTCGCCTCGTGCGAGGCGATCGCCTGTTTGACGAAGTCACGATCGAGCGTTCCGTGGATGCGCGCGCTCACAGGATCGTCGCGCCGAACGACCCACGAGGTCGAGAGTGCGACGTACCCGCCCGTGAACGTCTTGTCCCGTGCGTCGAACGGCGCCCGGCCCTCCGTCTGCATCTTCAGCAGGTCGCCCCTCTGCGAGATGACATGCCACCGGAACCGTGGCGGGATCTCGCGCCGCTTGTGGCGTGGAGCCTTCGTCATGCCTCGCCGGAGCACCTCGGGCGGGCCCTCACCCAGGCGGAAGACGCGGAACTGCCACGGCGTTTCGGTCGAGGGGAGGTCCTTGTCCGCGTGGCGATGCTGGCGCCCCTCCTCGTCGTCGAAGTAGTCGCTCGGAGTCGTGCAGAGGTAGCCACCGCCGGTGCCGTAGTCGAAGGCAAGGATCACACGAGCGCGGATCACGTCCTGGCGCTCGCGCTCGGCGCTGGGCTTCTTCGGGAGCTTCGTCTTGTTCCCCTCGGCGGGCAACGTGACCGTCACGTTCGGCCCGAACTTCACCGGCAGGAAGCTGACGGAGTCGGTCACGCGGTCCCACGCGGGATCGCGCATGCCCTCCGGGAACACGAATTCGATCGCCCCCGATGCGGACGAGAACTTCGTCACTGCCTCGCCGAACAGTTCCTGACCGGTGGGCGGTTTGCGCCCCGCTGCGAAGAGGCACTGCTGCAAGTCGCGTTCGATGCCCTCGCGCTCGGCGACCAGGCGACGATCGCCCTCGTGCTTCTCGAGCAGCGTCTCGTACGCGGCCCGCGCCTTCTTCCAGCTCCGCCGCGCGACGAGAGCCCGACACGCGTCGAACTCCGCCTGGAATCCGTCCTCGGCCTGCGCGCGGATCGCCGCGAGGGACGTCGCGACGAGCAGCACCAGCGCGACCACGCGGCGGGTTCTGGCTCGGCGACGGCGACTCGGAGACTGCATGATCGGATCGTAGCCACCCCCGCCGCCACACCCGCGCGTTGGATCCGCGGTGGGTGTCCTTCCGCGGCGGAGAGGAGCCAGCACGATCCCCGATCGCGATCTTCCACGCGAGGACGTCGCCGGGACCTGCGTCGTCCCGTAGCCGTCGGGGGTGCGGGGCTCTACGGTGCCCAGCGATGTGGAGACTGCTGATCGGCGGAGTGCTGACGATCGCGACGACGGCGTGCGCGTCCGACGTCGACACTGGCTTCACTCCGCGCGGCATCCGAGGTGTCCTGCGACGTCAACCCCCACTGATTGCCCCGAACAGCAACGCGGGCGGCAACGCGGATGGCGACGCGGGCGGAGCAGCGCTCCCCGCGGCGACGGCCGACGTCGCCTCCGCGCGGCTGGTCCTACCGACTGGTGTCGACATCCGTCCCGACCCCGAGAACCCGATCATGGCCACCGGCGCGTGGACCGGCCTCGAACCCCTGTCCGTCACGCTGACCGAACACGAGACACCGGGACTGCGCTGGGAGCTCCACTGGATCGAGCAGGGCGACGAGAGCGAGCGCATGGTGAGCGACGAGAGCGTGCCGCCCGACTTCGCGGCGCCGCTGGTCATGCCGTACCCGCGCGACCGCCTCGACCGGCTGATCGCGATCGAAGTGCGCATCGAGCTGTTCGCCCGCACCCTCTGGCTGCTGGGCGATGGCGTGACCCAGGAGATCGAAGACCGCACGCTGACGACGCGGAGGTTTCGGAAGCCGCTCGCGCGTCGGTAGTCGCGGGCACCGAGACCGGAGGATGTCATCACCGGGTGAAGAGGCTCGCCCCTCCCCGCACGCCCGGGCGGTCCCGACGCCAACTCGAGCCTGCTACCGTGTGCCGATGAACTCGCCTGATGCGGGCGGCCCTGACGAACCGATTGCCGTGTCCTGGCGTGACGCGGAGGGCGGGCAACGTCTCGGTGCGGCCGACGCGTCCAAGATCGTCGCGCACGTCGTTGCGATCCACGCTGAGTGGAACGCAACCACGGCGGTCACTCTCGACTCGCTGCAACGCGCGGTGACGTTGATGGTGCTGGCGTTCCGCGCGTCCGAGGACGAACCGGAGGCCGAGGCGATCGGTGCCGCGGCTTGGTCCGTCGTCGAGGACTTCACGACGGACTCGCTGCTCTCACTGCCACGTCCGGAGTCGCTCGGCGACGCAGAGCGCGATGCCGGAGACTTCCTCATCGGCGGTGACTTCTGGACGCGACTCCGAGGCGGTGACATCGAGGACGCCGACGCGCGCGAACTCGCCGACCGGTTGCGCATCGTGGTCGATGGTCCCAAGCAGCGCGGGACGGTCGATCCCGTGGCGGTTCGCGGCATCCTTGCGCTCACCACGCGCTTCTATGTGGCGGCAACGGATCCCGCGTTCGAACCGACGCGCGTCGCCGTCGAGCGCCGATTCGACCAGTGGTGCACTGACCTGCGTTCGGTGGGGTTGCTGCGTCCGGAGATTGCGGAACTGCCGGTGTCCGACGTCGATGAGGAAGCCGGCGGCGCGAGCGAGCCGCTCGGAGCAGCGCGAGACGAACCGCTTCCCGCTCCAGCTCCGAGCTGGCGCTCAGTGGAGCCCAGCGAGCAGCGTCTCGAAACGTCGGACGCGCGAGCCATCAGTGCGCGTCTGAAGCGCCTCAATACCGAGTGGTCTAGGTCGCGTGTCGTGACCATCGACTCCGTGCGCGTCGCTGTGACGCTGGCCGTGATGACGTTCCGCGCGCACTCGATCCTCGACGAACGCGAGAGGCTCGCCATCGCCATCGGCTCCATGCGCCTGACCTTCACCGGGCATCCCCGCAGATTGCCTCGGCCGGACGGCGCATCCGATGCAGAGCGCGAGGCGGCGGACTTCCTGGCGAAGCGTGCTCACCGCTTCTACCGCACTTGTCGCGACGTCTCGGACTCAGACGCCGCCCGGCTCTCGACAGCGCTGCACGAAGTTGTCGACGCCGCTTCGACGCGCGGAACGCTGGACCCGCGCGGCGCAAAGGGATTGCTTGAGTTCTTGGTCGAGCTCTACATCGTGGCGAGTCAGCCCCGCGACGAGGAGTCAGGGCGCGCGTTCGAGCGCCGGCTCGACCAGTGGTGCGCCGAGTTGCGGGCAGTCGGACTGCTCTGCACGACGCTGGATCTTCGTCCGTAGATCGCCTGGTTGCTCCACGTCCGGAGTGGAACCCTGGACATTGGAGACGTGGGCCAACGAACGGCGATCGACCGGGCATCTGCGAACCGAGTTCGCTGACGTCGTCCGCCACTTCCACGAACCTCGCACCGTCCGGCCCGTACCGCGTGTAGCGTTCGTCCGCCGACCATGGTCGGCGGAACAGCAGCGAGGGACGACCGCGTGAGACTGGACAGCACCGCACCAGACAGCACCACACCGGGATTCGTCGTGATCGACGATCTGCTCGACGAGGAGACCTGGACCGAGGTCTGGAGCATGTTCCAGTTCGTGGATCTGGTGCCCGTGACCCGCACCGCCGGCGCGTGGAAGACCGACGACGGAGCGCCGCTCGGCGGCGACGCCATCGTCACACCGCCCCGCGATGAGGAACTCGCTCCCGCGGGTGACCGACCGGGACGGTTCCCCAGTGGGACTCCGCTGGATCACGTGCTGGCGGCGGTGCTCGGACTCGGCGAGTCGCTGGTGCCGGTGGTCGGTACCGAGTGGGCGCACGTGACGGCGCGGCCGTACGTGTACCCCGCGGGCAGCGCGCTGTCCTGGCACGGCGACGACACGGCGCTCTACACCGGCGCGCTCATCTACTACGCGCATCCCCACTGGAACGCGCACTGGGGCGGCGAACTGTTGCTGGCTGACATCGACGCCGACGACGACCGCGCCCCCGAGGACGACCTGCCGATCATGGCCCATCGCTTCGACGACGAGGGTTACTCGCAGGCGCTGCTGGATTGCGGGGCCGGACGCTTCGTGATGCCCAAGCCCAACCGCCTCGTGCTGCTCGGCAGCGCGCCGCACATGGTGGCCCCGGTACGCGCCGCTGCGGGCTCGAACGTCCGCGCGTCGGTCAGCGGCTTCTTCCTCCGTGAGCCGATCGCCGACGACTCGTAGAGGGCGCATCCATCCGTACGCGGACGCGGAGACCGGTGAGGGTCTTCACCAGTTGATGAACTTCACGGTCCCCGTACTTCACGCAGGTCTCCGTACTTCACCAACGGTAGCGGCACGTTCCGATCCGCCGCGTCGGTCACTTGTCCTTCTTGCGCTCCTCCGCCTGCTCGCGGCGCTCGAACGCATTGTCCAGCCAACGCCCATAGACGGCTGGGTCGCGGGACGCGGCGACGATGGCGCGCAGCTTCGGGTCGTCCGACTCGTTGGAGAACTGCACGATCTGGAAAAGGAGGTCCATGTCGTCGTTCGTCGGGGCCCGCGTGCACGTGCCGTCCTCGTCGACGGGCGGGAGCAGAGTCAGCGCGAACGATGCAGCCTCGGGCGTCTCCTGCTCGCCGAGCAGGCGTACCGCGGCGTAGGCGGCGTTCAACGTGCCGATCGCGATGTACACGCGTGCTGCCGGGACTCGCAGCCGGGCGAGAGCCTCCTCATCGAGCGCTTTGTCGAGGCCACGCACCGTGTATGCGGCGTGCCTTCGCAGTTCGGCATCGGCCTCAGGGTCCGTCAGGACCGCGAGCAGGACGCGCGCGAGCCGTGCCGGCTCCGACCCCTCGAGCACGCGACGCGCACGCGCCGCAACGCGCACCCCCGCGTCGGCGTCGTCGGTCTTACCGTCCGACCACAGGCGTACGAGGATGCGGATGCGTCGGTCGGCGTCCGGCTCCGTCGCGGCCAGGGCGCCGCGGAACTCGTCCGAGCTGGTCGTCGCGCGCGCAGCCGCCGCGCCTTCGGGGCCAAGGAGCTGGTCCTGCAGTTCGTCGCGCGTCTTCTTCGCGGCGGCGGCGTCCGTGACCTCGCGCGCGGCCACCTGCCGCGGGCTCTTCACCGGAGATCCGTGGGCGTTGAGCCAGTCGCAGAGCGCGTCGGCGGAGTCGGATGTGAGAGGACCGTCGCCCGGCCACCCGTCCCACCGCAGCGCCTGGCCGTGGTGGACCGTCAGCGACTCGACGATCTCGCCGCCACGAAGGAACTCGATCGTGGGGCCGCCGCAGCACTTGCAGTGTCCGCGAGTCCTTGGCTCGTCGAGGACGATCGCCGCGAGCAGTCTCTTCAGTTCCTTCGGATCGCCGGACTCGAGCAACGTGTCCTCGGTCAGTGGATGGCGGTGGCACTGACCACCCGTGCGCAGGCGAATGGACTCGGCGCCACGCACCTTCGCCTCGAAGTCCGCGCGCATCGAGTGCTCGGTCTCGCACTGGGGGTTGGCGTCGAGGAACGCGCGCAACTGCTCGTTCGGGACGCTGTGACCGAGGATCCGCAGTCGGCGGAGCGAAGGGACGCGGCCGGGCGGGAGCTTCGTCACCGCTGATAGCGAGGCCTCCACGTGGTCGATCTCCGTCAGTCGCTCGATGGCGGAGAGGTCCGTCACGCCGGTGGCGCGGACGTTCAGGGAGCGCAGCGCGGAGAAGCGGGCGACGAACGAGATGTCGGTGACGTCCCACTCGCGGCTCGCCGAGTATCGGCGGAGGCCCGGGAGGGCGGGGACGTACGCCGCGGCGGTTGGCTCCACGCCGGCCTCGAGGTGCCGGAGCTCAGTCATCCCCGCGAGCGCCGACCAACTCGGGACGTTCGCCATGCGCACGGAGAGGTAGCGGAGCGACGTCTGCTCGGCCAGCCCGGAGAGATCGACGGGCTCCTCGAGCCACCCGTGAATCCGCAGTGCTCGGAGTCCCTCGGGCAGTTTCGGGAGGTGACCCGCCATGTCGGTTCGAACGTCGAGAGCGCAGCGCGCCGGATCGATCCCGCGGAGCAGCCCGGAGAACGAGTCGCTCCAGTTGTCGAGCGCGAGGCCGCGCAGCGTCGCGAGTTCCTTCGCGGCGAGTGCGCGTGCCTCGGCCGCGGGGAGCAGCCACGCTGCGATCGAGGAGCCCGACACGTGCAGGCCGACGAGCGTCTCCGACCCGTCGTCACCCACCTCAAACCACTTCCCCTGTTCGGTCCGGAGCCGCAGCGTCGGTGCGTCGCCGCGCAGCATCCAGAGCCCCGGGTACCCGCCGACCTGCAGCAGGTCGTCGGCGCGTGGCGCCGAGCCGTCGCCGGAGAGGACGACGACGCTCGCCGTGCCCTCCACGCCGTTCAGGACGACGGTCGCCTCGGGGGGCTCGCTCGCCAGCGCAGTCGAGGTTGCCGTCGCCGACACGACGAGCGCCATGGCCAGCACGAGGCTCTTCCACGCGTCACGATGCTGCATCCTTCGAGTCTACGGCTCGACGCCGCGTCGGACGCGAGCGGGGCTCTTCGAGCGCGACACGCAGGTGTCCGCATGGAATGCCGAAGAGCACCGCCGCCACCAACTGCTCGAGCTGCGTCACCGAGTGCGCCCGCGATGCGAGCCGAACACTCGATCGGTATCCGGCTATGCGTTCGTCCTCGATGGTGTCGCTGACCGCACGCGCCTGCAGGAGCCAGTTGAGCGTCTGCAATCGACGGATGTGACTCGGGGGCTGTGCCAGGTCCTCGATGGTGTCGCGCGATCCTAGGCGCCACACGAGTTGGGGCTTCTCCAGCGCGGAGTCGATCCGCGCGAAGAACGGGGCCAGATCCGTGAGAAGGACGCGCAGCGCCTCCATCTGTCCGGGCGACGCGTGCTCCCAGTACGGGGCCTCGAGCTCAGGATTCCATGGCCCCGCCGTACGCGACTCCCAGTCCTCCGCGGGCTCGTGCTCCTCCTACCACGCCATCGCCGCATCCAGTTCGGGCGCGCCGTTCTCGGAGTCGGGCGGCATCGGCGCGTCCATGTCCGCGATCGTGACGGGCTCGCCCTGCGCACGAAACTCTGCGATCAGGTCGGCGAGACGGTCCTCTGGCCCCGGCATGAGCGCGAGGTACACACCCATCGCGGCGAGGACCAGGAGGAGGCCAAGGGCGATCTTGCGGCGCACGCGACGAGGCGACCATCTGCCAGACCTGGCCGTCGTCGGCCGGAGCACCGAGCACGGAGACCGGTGGATCTCATCACCGGGTGCGGAAGTTCACCGGTCTCCGTGGGTGGGAGGACGAACTGGATACCATCGGGCGGCGGGCCGCCATCCGCGCCAGAGGATGGGTGAATCGCGCTCAGAAGACTCAGTGCGCGGAGCTGGCATCGATGCGGACGATCACCCACTGACTGTCCGCTTCTCTCGTCAGCCGGAGCGACATCCCACCAGATGGGCTGAGATGGCCACGAAACGTACTCGTCGATGGTTCTGACTGGCGACGCGGATAGCGAGTGCTCCGGGGCGACCTCCCGTGCGGCGCGGCCACGGACGGCATTCCGGGCGGCCGGCGCTTCACTTGGCCGGTGAACGTGCTCACGGTGTGTTCGAGAGCTCCCACTGGGGGCGACGTCCGCCTCCGGCTCGTGTCCGCGGCACGACCTGGCGGACCCGCGACCCGTGGCACGCCGCACGCGGGGACGAACGTCGCCGAACTCGGGACTCCGGTACTCAGCCGAGTAGCCGCTCCAAGTCGTCTCGCGTCAGGTCGGCGAGCAGAGAGCCGTTCGGGGAGAGGATGGCGTCGGCGAGCTCGCGCTTCTCGTGCTGCAGGGCGAGCACCTTGTCCTCGACGGTGTCACGCGAGATCAGTCGGTAGGCGACGACCTTGCGCGTCTGACCGATGCGATGCGTGCGGTCGATGGCCTGGGCCTCGACGGCCGGATTCCACCAGGGATCGAGCAGGAACACGTAGTCGGCGGCGGTGAGGTTCAGCCCGAGTCCGCCGGCCTTCAGGCTGATCAGGAACAGCTTGACGTCGGGATCGCTCTGGAAGCGTTCGACCAATGCCTGACGCTTGCGGGTCTTGCCGTCCAGGTAGAGGTACGGGGTCTTCGCTCGATCGAGTCGGTCGCGCAGGAGCGAGAGGAACGACGTGAACTGCGAGAAGACGAGCACTTTGTGGTCGTCCTGCAGCAACTCGTCGAGGAGCGGCGAGAGCACGTCGAGCTTGCCCGAAACATCGCTCTTCTTGCCGGCCCCGATGAGTTGGCCGTCGCACGCCGCCTGGCGCAGGCGAAGTAGCGCTTCGAGCACCGCGAACGTCTGCTTGCCGTCGCGAGCGCTGCCCGCGCTCTCGTCGTCCTTCGAGAGCAAGACGCCACGGTAGTGGTTGCGGAGCTGGTCGTAGAGCGTGCGCTGATCGCGTGTCATGTCGCACGTGAGCACCTGCTCGGTGCGCTCGGGAAGGTCCTTCGCGACTTCGCTCTTCGTGCGCCGCAGCAGCACCGGGCGCAGACCCTTCGCCAGCTGCTCGCGCTCCTGAGCCGTGACCGTCGTCGCGCGGGCGAGCCTGCGAAACGCGCGTACCGATCCGAGCAGCCCGGGACACAGGAAGTCGAGGATCGCCCACAGGTCGGAGAGCCGGTTCTCGACCGGGGTTCCGGTCAGCGCGAGCCGGTGCGCGGCACGGAGCAATCGGGCGGCCTTGAACCCTGTCGTGGCGGGGTTCTTGACCATCTGCGCCTCGTCGAGGATGGCGTAGTCGAACTCGATCTCGGCGAGTTCCGCGGCGTCTCGCCGGAGGATGCCGTACGTCGTCACGATCAGATCGCATGCCGGGATCTCGGAGCGTTGCTCGGCGCGCTCGTTTCCGCCGTAGACGAGCACGCGCAGCCCCGGGGTGAAGCGTCCGGCCTCGTCGGCCCAGTTCTGGATCACCGAGCGCGGCGCTACCACCAGTGACGGCTTGGTCTCACCCCGCGCGGCACGCTGCTCGGCGAGAAGTGCGAGCACCTGCACCGTCTTGCCGAGACCCATGTCGTCGGCCAGGCAACCTCCGAGCCCGAACTCGCGCAGGAACGCGAACCACCCCAGTGCTTCGCGCTGGTACTGCCGCAACGTGCCTCGAAATCCGCTCGGCTCGGTGCGCGGCCGGATGCCGTCGAAGCGCGCCGCGCGCTCGCGAAGCTCGGCGAACTGGGCATCGACCCGCACGCCCTCACGGCTGGCGAGCAGCGCATCGAGCAAGAGACCCTGGCTGAGCGCGAAGCGCAGACCATCGCCGTTTCGTCGTCCGAGGTGGGCGAGGATGCCCCAGGTGTCCTCGAAGCCCTCGGGGAGCAACCCGTCGGTGCCGTCGGCGAGACGGACGAAACGGCTCTTCGCCTTGCGCGCGGCGAGCACGTCGGGCAGCGGAGCGACGGTGCCGTCGAAGTCCACGCCGCCTTCGACATCGAACCAATCCTGGCCGGACGACACGCTGGCCGTCGAGCCGCTCGCGGCGCGCACGATGCGCCCCTCGACCTCGATGCTCCAGTCGGCGGCGAGCAACTCGGTGACGACGTCGAGCAGGCGCTTCGGCGGCACTCGGACGAGTACGTTCTCCTCATGTGGCATGCGTACGACGCCAGCCGTCTGGAGGAGGCGAGCCCGGAGTGCGTCCTCGGCATCGCGCTGTCGCGCGATCAGCGAACCGCTCTCCTCGTCAGCGGCAACACCGCAGACCGCCTCGCTCTCGACGCGCGCCCCGTCGTAGTCGAAGCTGAGCGCGCCGCGGGGGTGCGCGCGCGGACTCGGCGCGCGCAGGGAGAGCAGAGGGCGCGGCAGGATGTCGCTGCGAATCCCGAGCTCGTCGGCGACGCCCGGCGGGATGTAGGGACCGGTGACCACCCCCGTGATGAACTCGTCGAGATCGCGGTCCGGCACGACGAGCCCGTCCTCGCAGCCGGCGAGGCCCTCGAGCCATCCGAGTTCGTAGGGGTCCGCGCACGTGAGCGTGCGCACGGCGTCGCCGTGGATCACGACGCTCGACGCGACGACCATCTCGATCGCGCCGAGGCTCAGGACCTCGTCGCCGCGCACGAGCGCGCCGATCACGCGCGTGACGTGCTCGGTCTCGTCGGTGATCATCCGCACGGAGAGCGACCAGGCGCCGTCGTTGTCAAGCCGCAGACGCGGCGCGCTTTGGCCGCGGTACTCGGTCAGATGTGCGCGCCCGGTTCCGGCTAGCAGACGGAGTAGCTTCGCTCCGTGCGCCCACGGGATCGAGACGCGGGTGTTGGAGCGCTGCGACCAAGACTGCTCATCCGTCCACAGAGCCAGACGCGTCAGGATGCGGCGGTCGAGCCGACTCTCGAGCCCGTTCGCGAGGGCGCGGCGCGAATCCAACGGTCGCCAGTAGCCGTTCGAAGCCCCTGCTCGCGGGGTGACCTGGAAGGCACTGTCGCTCGCGTAGGACTTCCCGATCTCGTAGTCGAGGGGCTCGAGGGGCCGTGTGGACTCGGCGGCCGTGCGGGACTTCGACGCCGCGCGAGCACCCGCCGAATCGACCGTGCGCAGGGTGGCGCGCCACAGCTCCCGTTCCTGATCGGCGCGACGGTTGGCCGCGTCCTCGCGCGG
The DNA here is from genome assembly GCA_021776825.1 of Planctomycetota bacterium. Lineage (GTDB taxonomy): Bacteria > Planctomycetota > JAJSAM01 > JAJSAM01 > JAJVHW01 > JAJFFG01. The sequence continues at coordinate 30,686 of JAJFFG010000025.1, read as the reverse complement.
GTCTTGCCGCGCGAGGACGCTGCGCCCCCCGAGAATCTGCGGGAGGAGCGGTGAGCGGCCCTCGCCGAGGTACCCCGCGGCATCGGCGCTGACAGCCACGGCGAACACATGTTTGCACGGCCCGTAGTTCTCGAACGCGCGGCAGTCGCAACTGGTCTCCACCTGCTCGCCGTCCCAGAACAGGGAGACGTCGTAGCGTTCGGTCCCGTCCACGATCGCGCAGATCTCCCCAGGCGCGTTGCTCTCGATCTCCACGGCTCCCCGCCGCACGATCGCCAGACCCTTGCTCACGGTGCGGACGGGAAGTTCGGTCATCCAGGTACGAAGCGCGTCACGAACGTCGAGAACCACGGGACCTCCGGTCAGGGAGCGGAACAACTGAGGAGAGTGAGAGACGCTATCCGTCCACAGGGACGCTCCGAGAGTCCGCCTCAGTATCCCCACGTGGCAGCGCTGCGCGAATGCGGAGACCGGTGATGAGATTCGTCGGTCTACGTGCAGTCGTGGGAGGTGCTGCTGGCGATTGATCCGGCGGACGGCGAGATCCCCTGGAAGAAGAGCCTGACGACCGATCTGGGGCTGCTTGTGCGTTCGAACGGAGTCGGCGGACCGCGTCTACCCGGGGACGTCTGGACCAGCGGTACCCCGGAGGCAGCGCTCGTTCGATGCGTCTCCGCGCGCGCGACGACACGTCACGAACCTCGCACCGTCCGGCCCGTACCGCGTGTAGCGTTCGTCCGCCGACCATGGTCGGCGGAACAGCAGCGAGGGGACGACCGCGTGACACCGGACAGCACCGCACCGGACGGCACCGCACGAGGACTACTCGTGATCGACGATCTGCTCGACGAGGAGACCTGGACCGAGGTCTGGAGCATGTTCCAGTTCGTGGACCTGGTGCCCGTGACCCGCACCGCCGGCCCGTGGAAGGCCGACGACGGGGCGCCGCTCGGCGGCGACGCCATCGTCACACCGCCCCGCGATGAGGAACTCTCGCCGCCGGGTGAGCGACCGGGGCGATTTCCCAGTGGGACTCCCCTCGATCACGTACTGGCGGCGGTGCTCGGACTGGGCGAGTCGCTGGCGCCGGTGGTCGGCACCGAGTGGGCGCACGTGACGGCGCGGCCGTACGTGTACCCCGCGGGCAGCGCGCTGTCGTGGCACGGCGACGACACGGCGCTCTACAGCGGCGCGTTCATCTACTACGCGCATCCCCACTGGAACGCGCACTGGGGCGGCGAGCTGCTCCTGGCGGACACCGACAACGACACTGACCCCGCCGACGACCTGCCGATCATGGCCCATCGCTTCGACGACGAGGACTACTCGCAGGCGCTGCTGGAGCGCGGGGCCGGCCGCTTCGTGATGCCCAAGCCCAACCGCCTCGTGCTACTCGGCAGCGCACCGCACATGGTAGCCCCGGTACGCGCCGCTGCCGGCTCGAGCGTCCGCGCGTCGGTCAGCGGCTTCTTCCTCCGTGAGCCCATCGCCGACGACTCGTAGCGACTCGTCGTCAGCGCGGGGGCAGCCGCCAGACGTGGCCGAGCTGGTCGCGCGCGCGGTCCTCCTCGCAACGGTCGAGCAGGCGCTGCGGGGGTACCGCGCGGACGACGAGGGCGTCGCCGTCGCGTTCGAACACGAACGGCGCATCGGTGTACGGATCGAGCGGCACGCCGTCGCGGAACAGCGGGGCCAGATCGCCGTGCGACGCCGGCCAGACGCCGTGCTCGCGCCGGTGCTCGTACGCGGCGAGCGCAACGCGCGCGGCTCGCGACTGCATGTCGAGCTGAAGAAGGCGTTTCGCAATCGGCGGGACGATCAATGCGAACGAGTTCCCGTGCAGCCGCGGATCGTCCATGAGGCTCCCGACGGTGGCCGTGGTCACCCCCGGTTCGAGCAGCGCGTCGAGGTCACGCAGCATCTCGATCATCCCGATGAGGGTCTGCGGCCTCTTCGGGGGACGACCTTCCACCCAGCGCTCGATCCGGCCCGCCAGGTGTTCGAACTCCGTCGGTGGCCGTTGGCCGCGCGGGATCTTGGGCGCGGACCAGACCGAGCCGTCGATGACGAACGGCATCTGCTCGAGCCCGCTCGCGCGTTCGGCGCGGACCAGACGCGGAAGCCGCGACGACCACGTGGTGCGCAGATCCGAGTCGAGAGCCTCACGCGCTGAGCGTGGATCCACTTGCTCCAGCGCGAGGAGATCACGCAGATCGACGAGCGTGATCCAGGCCGCCGTCGACATCACAAGCTCGTCCAGCGCGGAGCTCGTCCGCGTACGCGTCTCGAGTCTCACGCGCGAGATGACTCCCACGAGTCGCTCGTCCGGAGTGGCGCCGGCTCGCGACCGCGCGCCGATCAGTTGGATGAGCCGCCGCAACTTCTCGACAGGGAGGCGGAACGAGAGCAAGTCGGCAGCTTCGCGGCGCTCGGGCACGCTCCAGACCAGGGTCGGTCGTGCAACGGCTCGATCCACGCGTTCGAAGAACGGCGCCAGATCCGTGAGAAGGACGCGCAGCGCCTCCATCTGCTCCGGCGACGCGTGCTCCCAGTACGGAGCCTCGAGGTCGCGGTTCCACGGTCCCGCCGTGCGCGACTCCCATCCTGGCGCGGGCTGGTTCTTCTCCCACCACGCCATCGCCGCATCGATCTCGGGCGCGCCGTTCTCGGAGTCGGGCGGCATCGGCGGGTCCATCTCCGCGATGGTGACGGGCTCGCCCTGCGCACGGAGGTCGGCGATCAGGTCGGCGAGGCGCCGCTCAGGTCCCGGTCGGAGAGCGACGTACAACCCCATCGCGGCGAGGACTGCGAGGAGGCCGAGGGCGATCTTGCGAAGCACGCGACGAGTCTACGACTCAGCGCGGCGGCAGCCGCCAGACGTGGCCGAGGTCGAGCCCATTCGCGTACTGCTCGATCCACCGTTCTGACGGATCGGCGCGGAGGATCAGCGTCTCGCCGTCGCGCTCCATGATGAACGACTCGCCGGTGTGCGGGTCGAGCGGCGCGCCGTCCGGGAAGAGGAGAGCGAGTTCGTCGGGCGACGACGGCCACGCGCCAGTCGTCTCACGGTGGATGCACGCCGCCAACGCCAGCCGACCGAGACCCGCCAGCATGTCGGCTCGCTCGAGGTCCTCCGCGTGCCGCAAGAACATCCCCGCGAACCCGTTACGCCGGAGGGCGCCACCCTCGCATTGATCGCGATGCCAGGAGAGGCTCCAGTTCGATTCGAGCAGCAGCCGGCTCCCTCTGAGTTCGGCGATGTGCTCGTCCGGAGTGAGGGGGAGGCAATGCCCCTTGTTGAACGTTCGCTCGAGCCGTCGCTCCATCTGTTTCCACACCGAAGGCGGAGACCTCCACGGGTTCGATGCGATCAGGGCGCGGTCGTACGACCCGTCGATCATGTACGGCAGGACATCGAGAACGAGGCCGCGATGGGCGCGAATCGTGTCTGGCAGCCGGCGGAGCCAGGACGGGCGCAGGTCACCGTCGAAGCGGATCCACGCGGCGGACGGCTCGATCTGCGCCGTCTCGAGTTCGTGCCGCAGCTGATGGCACGCCCATGCGAATGTCCTCACGTTCTGACTTTCGCCCTGACGGCCGTGACCACGATGCCGCGCGCCCAGCGCGAAGACGGCGCCAAGCGCATTCACGCGCTCGGCCGACGTAGCGGCACTCACCGCACGAGCCGAGAGCAGCATCCGGAGATCGTCGAGCTCCGGGATCCCGTCGGATCGCGCAATCCACGCCTCAGCGGACTCGCTGGTCACGACGGGGCGAGCGAGATGCGGCTTCGCCAGAGCCGCGTCCACGCTCTCGAAGTAGGGCGCGAGGTCGGCGACGAAGAGCCTGAGCTCGACGATCTCCTCAGGCGTCAACGGCGGCCAGCCGGGGTCCGTCTCGTGGAGGGTCCAACGCTGGCAGAGGTCCGGAGTCTCCAGGTCGGCCACAGCGCCCAAGCGCCACGTCCGCATCGTCTCCTCGAGCTGCGCCGCGCCATTCATGTCCTCCGGCGGCAGGGGCGGCACGGCCTCAGCCAGAGTCACCGGCTCGCCCTGCGCCCGCAGTTCCGCGATCAGGTCGTCGAGCCGATCCTGCGGGCGCGGGGCCAGCCAGAACCACAGACCGCACATCAGAACAACGGCGAGCGCCCCGAGCACGAGTGAGCGTCGCACCGTCTACTCGATCCGCTCGATCCGCGGCGGATCGCGAGCGACCCGGATGTAGGCGGCGGTCGACGTCGCCTCGCGCTCGCGGAAGCCGCCGGGGTGACCCGCGAACACGATGAACTCGCCGGGAAGCGCCTCGTTGATCGTCGGGATCTCGAGCACGCGGCCGTCGAGCTCGAACCCGATCTGGTCTCCGACGTGCGCGCCAGTCCAACGCTCAAACTCGTCCGCCGCGTCGCTCACCGCCCGGACGTAGACGACGCACTGGCCGACGCTGTCCTGCTGCACCTCTGTCTCGGCGACGGATCTCGCGGCGAACCCCGCGGACGCCGCGTCATCGACCAGATACAGCTGCGGCGGACGCTCCTGGTCCTCGGAGTCGCGGAGCCACTCCATTCCGGGATCGCACGCCAGATCGGGAGCGAGGTCACCCAGTTCGGCCCGCGTCTTTGCCTGCGCCTCCGTGGCCGCGCGATGGAAGAGCCGGAGCGAGAACGTGAACGGGTGCTCGACGATCGCGCGCAGCGCGATCTCTTCGAGTGGCACGTCGGGAGCGTGACCGACCTCGAGCGTCTCCGGCGTCGTGAAGCGCGCGACGATCTGCGGTTCGATCTTCCACCTGATCCGATACGGCAGCGCGGCGAGCAGGTCGCCGCGGCCATCGTCGTCGAGCGTGCCGCCGTCGGCGTGGGTGACCCGGTACGAGTGGACGACAAACCCCGCTGGCACTGGCCGCGGGGAGGCCTCGCCGCAGGCCGTCGCGAGTAAGAGGAGGGCCGTGATCCGAACACGCACGCGCGCAGTCTATGTCTCAGCCCGGCGGCAACCGCCAGACCTGGCTCTCGTCGGCGAGCACCAAGACCCGGGGGATCACGTTCCCCGCGCGGCGGACGTCCCCCGTCTCCGCACGCCAGCGGTGTCCCGCGTCAGACGATCAGAAGTAGACGTCGACGAAGAGCGTGGCACGAAGCGCGGAGATGCGGTGGACGTCGGCTTCGCGTAGCCGCAACTCCACGTTCTCCGCGCTCACGATCCACACACTCACGCCGACGGTCACACGCTCCCGATCGAGGGCGGCGATCGACGGAGTTGCGTGGTCCAAGCGATCGAGTAGCAAGCGCACGCAGGCAGCGGCGTCGGGGGCATCCCCCTCACGCGGCTCCATGGCGATCCACGCGTGCCGTCGATGCACTCGTTCACGTGTCGGCCGTATCCGGTCCCCGACTCTCTCGACCCTGTCGGGCTGCACCCCGATTGCGGCGGAGACCTCGGCGGCGGTCATCGTGGCAGAGCGAATCCACAGGTACGCCGCGCCCGCGGTCTCGGGTCGCCACTCCCCGCTGGATTCGGGGTCTTGTTCGTCGTTCGTCATCTCAGACACGTGCACCTCGCGCAGTACCGGTGTGCGAAGACCAGTGTGCAAAGACGGATGGAGTTCATCATCGCGTGAAGTAGATCACCGGTCTTCGTACTCTCGCACCATGACCGCGTTTGCGTGTCCGTGCTGTGGGTTCCTGACGATGCCAGAACAGACGCCCGGCTCGCTGGAGACCTGCCACGTCTGCCTCTGGCAAGACGATCTGCTCGGGTGCCGCGATCCAAGCACCGCCGTCGGTCCCAACGCCGTCTCGCTGCATAGGGCGCGCGAGAACTTCCGCGACTGCGGAGCATGCGAGGCTCGCTTCACGGACTCCGTGCGTGCGCCGTTGCCGGAGGAACACCCACCGCCCCGGCAGCGCGGAATCGGAGACCGATGCGACTGATCACTCGGTGACGGAAGCCACGCTTCTCCGTACCCCGGACGGCCACCGGGCCTGACCGTGTCGCCGGCTCCAGCTCTCCGATTCCACGGATCAAGATCAGCGCGCCCGGTACTCCGACTCGGAGACGCTGGCGTACTGCAGCCAGAGTTGCGTGCCGACGCGCCGCGACTCTCCAGTCGCGACGTACAGCGCGTACGAGGGGGAGTCGGCTTGCGGCAGCACCGAGCGACCGAAGATCCGCAACTGGAGATTCGACAGCGCTGAGTCCTCCGGGAGGAGGCAGAACCGCTCAGGCGGCGAGCGTCCCTCGCCTTGGGGTACACAGCTGATCATGATGTACCCACTGACGTGGCTCGAGTCGGAACACCTCACAATCGGTGAGTCCAGCTCGTTGCCGTCGGTGCGCCAGGACACCCACGCCCGATCCGGTGGCGACGACGGGCGAACTGTCACGGCTAGCGCTGCGAGAATCGCCGCGCCTGCGGCCGACACGGCGAGCGCGCGGGCGCGGTGCTTCGCAGATGCAGATGGCTGGTTCATGGAACGCGGGAGGGTGGAGGCTACGCCAGTGCCACACCATCCGAGGGCCAAGCCGCCGGAGTGAGCGCTCGACGCGGTCCCGAAGTCGAGCGTTCGGACGCCTGCTCGCGCGCCGCCGATGCCGATAGCGTGTGCGCATGACGGAGCACGTGGCGGACGAGTTCGGTGAGGGCGACGCCGCGGTCCCCCACTGCGTCTCGTGCGGCGCCGATCTAGGCGGTCCGTACTGCCACGAGTGTGGCGAGCGACGGATCGTGGAGCCGCCGCGGTTGATGTCGATCCTCGCGGAGTCCTTCAACGGGTTCCTCTCGCTCGAGCGCGGGATCTCGCACACGGCGTGGGGCATGCTGCGGCGACCCGGCGTGACCGTGAACGAGTACCTGATCGGCAAGCGTCGGGTGCACTGTCCACCCGTCCGCTTCTACGTGACGTGCCTCATCCTGTTCCTGGCGCTGGTGCACGTGGTCGACCTCTACCTGCCGCAGGACTGGCAGGCGACGTTCGCCGGCGTCCCGCAGAGCCAGAGTTTCTTCCAGGTCGACCCCGAGCGGCTGGAGCGTTGGTACGCGGCGATGTTGAAGTGGGCCAAGCCGAACTCTGCGGTCCAGCCGCTGGGATTCGCAGTCGGGGCGTGGATCGTCCTCAACTCGAAGCGCCGCACGTACGCGGAACACCTCGTGTTCGCGGCGTACACGTTCGGCGTGACCTCATTCGTCGCGCTGATCCTCGTCGTGCTGCAACGGTCTCTCGGCCCGTACTGGTCCCTGCCGTTCTCGATCCTTCCGACGGTGTACGTCGTCTGGGCCGCACACCGCTTCTACCGAGCGGACAACGCGTACGCCTGGCTGCGAGCGATCGGTGCCTACCTGCTGATGTTCGTGGTGACCGCCCCGCTGCTCTGCGGCGTGAGTATCTGGACCTGGCTCGACTCGGCCTGAGTCGGCGGGCCGCCGGCGCGAGGCTCCGACAGCACGGCGCCCCCATCGCGCGGGCCCATCGCGCAGGACCTGAACGCAAACGGCCCGGCCGCTCGGCCACGGGGGTCGTGGCGTTGCGAACCGGGCCGCGGAGAAACGTGGTGGGGCGACGAATGCCGCCCCCCACGCGCGCAGTGTGTCCGACTCCGGAGTGGAGTGCGGTGGCGGGTGGAGCCGGACCGGGAGTGAGCAAAGGGGCAGCGAGCAGGTTCAGAAGCTCCGAGTGGGGGACGCCGGGCGACCCGGGGCGCGGAGGTTGCGCGTGAGCGCAAGATCCGTGACGCGGGAGATGAGGCCACGCAAGGGTGCGGCCGACGTGGTGGCTCTCGGGTGAGAGTCTTCGCACCCGCGGAGCCGACCAACAACAACAGGAGGCACGGCGATTGCCTCATGTCCCGAACAGCGTCACCAGCCCAGCGCCCGCAATCGCCGTGACCCTGGGCGCGGCGATTGCCTCCTTCCTCAACCAGCGTCACCAACCCCGTACCCGCAAGCGCCGTGACCGACCTACGTGTTCAAACTGGCGGCGATCAGGCAGCCGCGGACCACGGACGACAGCGCGTCGTCGGCCCGCCGCACGCCCGAGATCGGGATCGGCAGGTCGACCTTGCGCAGCTCCTCGGCAAAGACCTCGACGAAGCCGCCGATCAGACTGGTGCCGCCGGCGACGACGACCTCGATCGGCTCCTCGAACTGCGGCACGTCACGCGCGAGCGCGAAGCGCTGCTTGAGGTTCTGGAGCACGTACTGGATGAGGTTGCGGTAGTAGAGCACCACGGCCTCCTCCTCGCGGGACTGGGGGTCCATCAGGTGGACGCCGCTCTCCTTGATCGCGGTCGCGCGAGTGCGCGGGACGCCCATCACGCGGGACACGTGATCGTCGATCCAGTCGCCGCCGCGAGCGACGGAGAACGTGAGCGCGGGGATCGTCTTGTAGGCGACGCACACGTTGAACATGCCGCCGCCGCAGGAGACGCCGATGCCCGTGAAGTCCTGCTCGGCGAGCGAGCTGTAGACGACGGCGTGTGCCTCGTTCATCGGCTGCGGCTTGTAGCCGAGCTTGCGCAGGATGCCGGACACGATCCCCTCGTGGTAGACGGTGTCGTTGTCCTTGTCGATCGACGCCGCCGGGATGCAGAAGCACACCGGCTCGTCCGGCGCGCGCGGCTCGCCGAGCAGGCGATGCACGATGAAGCGCATCATCGGGATCGCGTCCTGCTCAGCCGGCGACAGGAAGCCGTGCGACATCGGGCGGCGCACGTCCTTGCCGAACATGTTGGCGAGATGGAACGACGCGTCGCCGAGCACGAAGAGGCGGCCCTTGAAGTTCACGTAGGGCACCTGCAGCTTCGTGAGCATCTCGCGATTGCCGACGAACTCGGCCGGGATCTCGAGGAACGCGTTGCGCTCGCGCTTCACGACGAGATCGCCGGTCGCGTTCTCACCGACGGCGAGCAGGTTGGCGGTGCCGACGTCGAGTCCGCGCCCGAGGGCGGGTTCGACAGCCGGCGGTGGCGGCGCCGGTGGCGCGATGGCGACACGTGCTGCGGACTGGGCGACGGATACTGCCGATGCAGCCGGCGCGCGACCGTTCTCGGCGTGGGTCGCCGCGTCGGGCGCGGCCTCCGGCGCCACGGCGGTGCCGGCCTGATCGAAGCGGATGCTGGTGGGATCTGCGGACATGGGTGCACGTTCCTCCTGGGCCCGGTGGGCCTCGCTCTAAGTCGTCTCTCGCGTTCAGCCCGCCGCGAGCCGGCGGGGCATCGCCGGGCGTCAGTCGACGCCGTTCGTGGACACTGCGTTGGCGGACACTGCGTTGGCGGACACTGCGCCGCGCATCTCGAGCAGCCGTCCGAGATGGCGTCGAATGCCGGTGCTGGTCTTGCGCTCCTCGACGTCGAGGTCGGCGAGGTTGCTCGACATCTCGGCGTCGCTGGCGTCGAAGATCTTGTCGAGCAACACGTCGGTCGCCTCGGCCGTGATCTCGATCGGCCGCGCGGTGGCGGACTCCATCGTGCGGGTGATCTTGTCGAGCGCCTGATCGAGGGCGCTCTCGAAGCGCGTCTGCCCCGCCTCGGCGGTGGCCTGGGCGGCGGCGGTCATCTCGTCGCGCAGCGCGGTGAGCACCGTGCCCTGTTCCTCGGCGTGGCGAGCCGTCGACTCGGCAAGGGCCTCGAGTCGTTCGGTCACCGCCGCGAGGGCCGACGCGGTGCGCTGCTCGAGGACTTCGGCGTTCTCGTGCAGCCGTTCGATCTCGGTCTGCAGGTTGGCGACAGCCGTGCGACCGATCAGTCCGCCTCGTCCGGCGATGCGCTGCTCCAGAGCACCGATCGCGGCGGTCTGCGCCTCCGCGGTGCGCGTCTGCAGATCTCGTAGTGAGTCGGTGCGTTCGCGGACCGCGGTCAGTTCCTGGCGGAACGCCGCGGTCAGCTGCAGGTCGCGCTGCGCCTGGCTGTCGGCGAACGCCGATGCCGTGGCGTCGGCGTCCGTCCGGGCGTCGGACAATGCCTCGCGGAGCGTATCGACCTCGTGGCGGAGACCATCGGCCCAGCTCTGAGCGTGGGCGTGATCGCGCTCCTCCAGCCGTCGATCGAGGTCACCGAGGATCTCCTCGCGCTGGGCGAGCGAGGTCTCCTGCAGACCGCGGACGCTCTCGGCCACGGCTTCGAGCTGCCGCAGGACGCCGCCGACGATGCGCTTGTGCTGCGCGTCCTCGCGAGCATCGAGTCGCTCGCCCAGCTCGGCGAAGGCGTCGTCCGGCACGCGGGCCGCACGGTGCTCGAGGGCGTCGAGTCGGGCGTCGAGTTCGCTCAGCGCGTCGCGCTGGGGCAGTTCCTCGGACAGACCGTCGAGGCGCGTGCGGAGCGACTCGAGGGAGCGCTCGAGCCGGTGGGTGAGGTCACGGTGTTCCTCCGCACGCATCCCGACGAGCCGCGCGACGACGGCGTCGATGTCCTCGGTGCGCGTCGCGGCGGCGTCGCGGCCGACGGTCTCGATCCGCTTCTGGAGCTGCCCGAGCTCGTCGCGCAGACCGAGCACCTGGCGCGCCTCGCGCTCGGCGAGATGCTCGAGCACGCGGTCCATCACGGTCTGGTCGACGTCGGCGGTGCGGCGCTCGAGCGAGTCGATCGACTCCTTGATGCGTCCGAGATCGCGCGCCAGACGGCGGTTCGCGTCGGAGTCACCGGCCGTCTGCTTGGCGGCGTCCACCTGCGACTCGAGGAACGTCTTGTCGGCGCGCAGGCGCTCGGCGTCGGAGTCCGCGGCCCGGAGCTGCTCGCGCAGTTCGGTGATCCGTCGCTCCTGCTCGTTCTGCATCTTGAGAACGCGATCGAACTTCCGGCGCGTCTCATCGACGATCCGCTCGCGGTCCTGGCCGGCGATCTCCCCGGCCTCGCGGGCCACGACGTCGTCGACGATGGCCTCGATGATGCGCATCACCTTCTGACCGTTGACCACGCGGAAGGTGCGGCGGCCCTCCTGGCGCAGTTCGTCGAGCGTCTTCGTCTCGGTGTTGGCTCGGATGGCATCTCCGAGTCCCTTCAGGGCGGTGCGTGGCATGGGTCACTCTCCTCAGCGCTGAAGCCTGCACCCTCCACTGCACTCCAGCAACCCACTAAACAGCATTTAATGCACATTATCACTTGAGTCAGGGCTGCTTATCATTGCGATAAAGGGCGCTATATATACGGACAAGATCCACTCAGGGCTGCCAACCAAGTATCCAGTTCACTCCCGGGCTGCGAAGTCGCCTCCCAGTGAACTTTTCAGCGCAAAGTGCTTGACATCTTTCGAGGGCATCGCAGGATGCCTTCCATGCGCCCTCCCCACCGGCTAGCCGACCGAGCCCACGCCGACCTGGACGTGATTCGTCACGCCATCGAGACGTCGGGTCGCTTCACGGCGGTGCCGGGCCGGGCCACCGTCGCCATGGGTGTGCTCGCCTTCGCCGGCGCGGCCGTCGCGACGCAGGCGCCCGATCCGATCTCGTGGGCGTGGACCTGGATCGCCGTGGCAGTCGTCGCCGCCGTGGTCGGTGGCGACGGGCTCCGCCGCAAGGCACGCGATCAGGGCACGTCAGTGCTGCACGGCGCCGGCCGGAAGTTCCTGCTCGGCCTCTGCCCGGGGTTGGCCGCCGGCGCGCTCATCACCGCGCTCCTGCTTGGCGCAGATCTGCCCCAGCTGCTGCCCGCCGTGTGGCTCGTCTCTTATGGCGCAGCCGCGACCTCGGCCGGGGCCGCCTCCGTGCGCGTCGTCCCGCTGACGGGCACGTGCTTCCTGGTGCTCGGCATGGTGGCGGCGATCGCCCCCACCGCATGGGGCGACGCCCTCATGGCGATCGGCTTCGGCGGACTGCACGTCGCATTCGGCGCCGTCATCGTGAGGCGTCATGGCGGCTAAGCCACTCCGCGACGACGGACGCGCGCCGCTGCGCCACGTGCCTGGTCTGGCCGAGACGGTGGCGCTGGACCGCGTCATCCACGAGCGCGTGCGACTCGCGATCGTCAGTGCCCTGGCCGTCAACGACATCCTGACGTTCCCGGAGCTGAAGGAGCTGCTGGGTGCGACCGACGGCAACCTGAGCGTCCACGCGCGGAAGCTCGAGACGGCGGGCTACGTCAGCTGCACGAAGTCGTTCCACGGACGCGTGCCGCGCACCGAGTACCGCCTGACCGACGAGGGCCGCGCCGCGCTGGTGCTGTACCTCGACCACATGGAAGCCGTGATCCGGACGGCGCGCGGGACGTGATCGACCCCTTCTCTATCTGGCCCCTCTCTATTTGGGAGCATGCTTTGCAATGCAAAGTCCTTTAACGAAGACACGGCGTGGCCTGCACGTCGCCCTCATCCCGGACGGGAACGGTCGCTGGGCCACGGCGCGAGGTCGCCCCCGCAGCGCCGGTCACCGGGCCGGTGCTCGCACGGTGCGACGCATCGTCCGCGCGGCGCCGGGCCTCGGCATCGGCACGCTGACCATCTTCGGCTTCTCGCGCCTCAACTGGCGCCGTCCGGCGGCGGAGGTGCGCGGCGTGTTCGACGTCCTCACGCGACTGCTGCGCGCGGCGGTCGTGCCGTGCCGTGCCGCCGGAGTCCGTGTCGAACTGATCGGTTGCCGCTCCCGCCTGCCGCCGGATCTCGTCGCCGCCGCTGAACGCGTCGAGCGCACGACCCGCCCGGGGACGCGGCTCCGGGTGCGGATCGCCATGGACTACTCCGCGCGGGACGAGATCCTGCGCGCGATGCCGCCGTCGAACGCGCCGCGCACCGTCGCGGATCTCTCCGCACGTCTGGGTGGCCCGACGGGCCCGGCGCCCGACGTCGATCTGCTGATCCGCACCGGCGGCGAGCGACGTCTGAGCGACTTCCTGCTGTGGGAGTGCGCCCACGCCGAGCTGTTCTTCGAGCCGGTCGCCTGGCCGGACTTCACGCCGGCGCATCTCGCTGCGGCGCTCGAGGACTTCGCCGCGCGTGAGCGTCGTTTCGGCGCCCTCTCCGCGCGTCCGCCCCCATCCCGCACGCAGATCCACGCCCCCACCCCGGCCCGACTCACCTCGTCGGCCGAACTCACCGCACAGGCCCGGGCCCCCGTTCCGCCCCAGCCAACTGCCACCGTCCCCCTCCACAGGAGTTCCCGATGACCACCTGCCGCGCCCCCCGCGAGGGCTTTGCCCCCGCCGCTCGCTCCACGACCTCCGGCGTCGAACGCTACGATGCGGCGATGATCCGCTACCAGGGCACGCTCTACCGCCCGCCGTCCGAAGCCGAGAGCCTGATCCTCCAGGCGACCATTGGGTGCAGCTACAACGAGTGCACGTTCTGCGGGATGTACCGCGAGAAGCAGTTCCGCGTGCGCCCCATCGAGCAGCTCCGCGCCGAGATCGAGTGGGCCCGCGAGCGTCTGCCGCACACGCGCAAGGTGTTCCTCGCCGACGGCGACGCACTGGTCGCCAAGCCCGCGTTCTTGCACCAGGTGCTCGACGCGCTCCGCGAGGCGTTCCCCACGCTGCGCCGAGTGAGTTGCTACGCGTCGCCGCAGGCGCTGCAGATACGCACGATCGAGCAGATGAGTGCGCTCCGCGAAGCCGGCCTGACGCAGTACTACCTCGGCGTCGAGAGCGGTCACGACGAGGTGCTCGAGTTCCTGAAGAAAGGCGTCGACTCGGCCGAGATGGTGCGCGTCGCCGGGAAGGCCACCGCCGCCGGCGTGCGGCTCTCGACGATGATCCTGCTTGGCGCGGGAGGACGGCGACTCTCGCTCGAACACGCGCGGGCGTCGGCTCGTGTCGTCAGTGCCATCCAGCCGCGCTTCGTCAGCACGCTCGTGATGACCCCGGTGCCGGACACGCCGCTGTGGGACCTCGCCGAGCAGGGCCAGGTCGATGAGCTCGACGCAGTCGAACTGACGACCGAGCTACGCGCGTTCGTCGCGGATCTCGAGCTCCACCGCACCGTGTTCCGCGCGAACCACGCGAGCAATCATCTCCCGATCGGCGGCACGCTGCCGAAGGACAAGGCGGTGCTGCTGTCGACGCTGGACGCGATCCTGGAGGAGCCGGACGACGCCCCGTTCGTGCCGGCGAGCCTGCGCGGTTTGTAGCGTTCACGGCGATTGCTCGGCGCGTCTTTGGTGGACGCGCGTCGCATGCGTGGCAATCGCCGCGCCTCCCATGTTTCTGGTCGGCTCCGCGGCTGCGTCCGCTCTCACGCAAGAGCCACCCCCTCGGTCGCAGCCTGCGTGGCCTCATCTCCCGCGTCACGGCGCTTGCGCTAACGCGCAACCGCAGCGCCCCGGGTGGGGATCCGGATCGGTGTCGTCTCCTCCTATCCAACGGATTCGCTTCATCGACGTCGTCGTACGGGCGGATCTCCTGATCCGCCCCGCCCGCTGGGGTGCGCGCGGGCGAGGGCCGTCCACTGGCGCAGCGCGCGCGACTCTCGTCACGCGCACGGCCACCGTTCGAGGGCGTCAACGCCGATTGGCCACGCCACCACCGGCGTCATCGGGTCGCGACGGTGATCGCCCATGGCCGTCCGATCCACCGGGTTCGTTCGCTGACCGCCATCCACCGTCCTGGCGCGCGCGACGCGTGTCGGCGGGGCGGAGCAGGGGCTCCGCCCCTACGGCCGGTATGCCGGATCGAACGGTCCCGGAACTTCCCGACCCCACCTGCGCGCGTTCACATCCGCAACGTCCCACCGCTTGTAAGATCCCAGCATGAGATCTCTCGCCTCCCTGCTGCTCCTGGCCCTTCTCCTCGCCCTTGCTCCATCCACGCTCCTCGCGCAGGATGCGGACCCGGGCGAGTCCTTCTACGCCGAGGGCGAGAACGGGTTCGCCAAGAAGGCCGCGAACCGCGTGTGGAAGGCCGCCGACGCGGCCCGCAAGAAGACGCTGTATGCCTACGCCCGGACACAGGCCGAGCGCGTGATTGGCATCGACCCTGGACACAAGAAGGCGCGGGACTATCTCTGCTACGAGCGCAAGGGACGCGAGTGGCGGCTCGACGAGAAGAAGGCCGCGCGCCTACCGCGGAAGAACGAGCGCGCGCAGGGGCAAACGGCTGCTGATCTCGGCAAGCGCGAACGCGAGTGGCGAGACAAGGTGCTCGCACCGGCGAACGCGGCCGTCGCCGACCTCTACGCGAAGCTCGCGCAGCAGTGCGCGCTCAACGGACACAGCGAACAGGCGAAGCGCGGACGATTGAAGGCGCTCTCGCTGAACCCCGACCACGCGGCGGTGCGCAAGGCGCTCGGTCACGAGAAGTTCGGCGGCGTCTGGCTGACGAAGGCGCAGGTGCGCGCTCGAAAGTCCGCGTCGCAGCCGGTACGGATGAAGGACTCATCCGACCTCGCCGACCTGCTCGACACCCGCGTCAACGCCGTCGAATCCGCCAACTTCCGCGCCGCCGGCTCAGCGCCCGAGGTGCGCATTACCGACTGGACGAAGGGCTGCGAGACCGTCATCACGTACATGCTCACGGACCTGGGCCGCGACCCGAACGAGAGCCCCTTCCGGTCCAAGGTCGAGATGTGTTTCTCGTCGACGATGAAGCAGTGGGATCGCTGGCTCGAAGTGCGCTGTCCACGCAACCGCGACTTCTTTCGCAAGCACTCGTTCTACCGCCTGCCCGCCACGCTCGTGATCGGCGTCCGCAACGAGTCCGGTGTCCCCGACGCCCAGGTCGCGGACAACGCCGCTCACTGCACGGCGCACCTGGTGAACGAGGTGCTCTTCGGCCTCAATCGTCGCGCGTGGCTCGACGAGGGCATGGCGTACCACTACGTGCTCCGTGCTCGCGGCACCACCAAGTCGTACTGCGTCTCGCACGATCCGCGGAAGTACGCCCACGAGGGCGGCTCCGATGAGATGAAGGGCTGGTCGACCGAGTCGTTCTTCAAGCCGATCGTGCGTCAGCTCGTCGAGAAGGGCGACGACGCCCCGTTGCGCGCCCTGCTGACGAAGAAGCCGCAGGACCTCGACTTCGAGGCGTCGCTGAAAGCGTGGTCGTTCGTCGGCTGGCAGCTCGACACCGACCGCGACGAGTTCGTGAAACTGCTCGAGTCCCTTCGCGCCAGCGGCGACGACGCCGAGACCCTGCAGAAGCACTTCGGCATGAGCATGGAAGACCTCGACAACGCCTGGCGCGCGTACGTGCGCCGCACGCACTGATGCGGAGGAACTCGCTCGCCGTCCGCGCCGGCGTCGCCGTCCTGCCGCTCGCGCTCCTCCTCGCCGCATGCGCCTCGCGCGGTGCTCTACCCCACGATGCCGAGGACCCCGTGACCGAAGATCCCGTGACTGCCGTAGAGCACGCTCTCGACGCCCTCCACGCCGCGGCCTCCGCAGCCGACGGAGATCGCTACTTCGCTCTCTTCACCGCCGACGCCGTCTTCCTCGGCACCGACGCCACGGAGCGCTGGACGATCGACGAGTTCCGCGCCTACGCCGAGCCCCACTTCAGCGCCGGCCGTGGCTGGACCTACACCCCCCGCGACCGCCACGTCTTCATCGACGCCACCGGCACCACCGCCTGGTTCGACGAACGCCTCGACAACGAGAACTACGGAGAGGTCCGCGGCACCGGCGTCCTCCGCCGCACCGGCCCCACTGATTCCGACGGTCCCGGCGGCAGCGACACGCCGTGGCGCATAGCCCAGTACAACCTCGCGTTCCCCGTCCCGAACGACCTGGCCGGCGATCTGGTCGAGCGCATTCGCGCCGCGCACCAGTGACCCTCGCGGACTGAGCGACAGCCTCGCCGATCCAAACTCTGGCGGGTTCCCGGAGCCAGCGACGTTTCCGTCGTCGGAGGTCACTGCGACCTCGTACTCCGGAGGGCTACCCGTGCGACTCACTCACTCTCTACGCTCGTGGGCGTGGATCTCGATCGCGGCGCTGAGTGCTGCGGCGTGCGCCGGTACGACCGCCACGGAGCGAGGCAACGCCCGGATCACCGGCGTGGTGAACGGACACGTCTCCGTGAATGCGATGGACTCTGCCGCAAAGAGTTCCGTGCACGTCGGACTGCTCGAGCAGGCGCGCGGCACAACCGAGCTGCTCTCTCTCGAACTCGCGCCCCTGGCGAGCGTCGGTGAGGGCTGCGGAATCGGTGGCATCCGATCGACCGCGCCCTGGTTCGGCATCGCGTTCGGGTTCGGCGGACTGCGACTCCAGATCCTGCCGATCGAAGCGGCCCTCGGCACGTTTACGTACCGGCCTGACGCGCCTCGCGACCGGCCGTGCCCCGACTCGAGGGCCGCAGATTGCCGCGCAGACGGCGAGTCCGAGAAGTGCTCCGCGACAGCCAACGGCGCCGGTGCCGGAGGTACGCGATGAGAGTCTCGACCCTGCTCACCGCCCTACTGACGATCTCGTTGACAAGCTGCAACACAATCGCGGGAGACACCGAGCGTCCTCCGCACATCCCGTTCGGCGACCCGTTGCCGGGCCACGTCTCGTTCTGGAGCTGGCCCGACCTCGAGGACTGGGCCCCCAAGCTCCTGGACTTCGAGCCGGACCGCGCGGGCGAGCTTCTCGGACTCGATCTCGGCGCCCTCGGAGAGTTCAGCGGCGGGCTCTCCGGACTGCGCGCTCGGATCGCCCCACTCGAGATCGCGCTGGGTACGCCGCTCATGCCGCCGGACCCGCCCGACGCACGCACCGACTCGCAAGGAGACAGCGATGACGAATAGGACACCTCGCAGACGACCGCTCTCCTGCGCCCTACTTCTCGGAGCGGTCGCTCTCACGACAGCGTGCTCGACGGACCAAGCCGTCATCGGGGCCGCTGCTGCCACGATCGCCGGGGGCTACGCCCCGGGTAACGAACTGGAGCAGGTCTACTACCTCGGCGTCTTCGATCCGCGTGAGCAAGTCCCGCCGATGTTCTATCGCGTCGTGGTCCGCGGCCAGGCAAGCGCGATCAGCAAGATGAAGTTCGGGTCGGGGTGGGTCCCGGCAAGCGTGATCGACGGCATCAACTCGAACTTCGGCAGTTCGTTCGACGCGAGCACGAAGTCGCGCTCCGGCACATCGTCGGGAGATCCCCTCACGGGTGAACACGGGCTGTTCGACCCTGGTCGGGGCCTCGTCATGTTCGGGCCGGAAGGCTTCCGCAAGGCTCCTCGAGACCATCGACTGGCGATCGTGATGGGCTCCAGTCCCGAGTCGTTCTTCCAGGCCATCGATCAGTCCCTGGGGCTCGTCGCCGAGGTCAGGGAGGAGCGGAGATTCGAGTCAGCGCGCCAGGAGCTGCTCGAAGCCATGGTCGGCATCCAGTCCCAGACGGAGCGCCTGCGCGACCTGACCGATCGCGGCAAGTCGGAGCTCGCCAAGCCCCCAGCCGCTGAGAGCAACGCGGACACGCCCGCGAAGAAGGAGACGCCATGACTCGCTCACTCAGGTTCACACCCGCAACGCTCGCGCTGCTGGCGACGGGCTGCGCCGTCCTGACGGTCGACGTCGACGTCTACAAGGGCCCCCTGATCGACCACATGTGCGTCCAGACGCAGCGCCTGGCGGCGATGGCCTCGGGTGCCCGACCGGCGCTCGAGCAGTTGCGCGACCAGCTGGAGGCCGACGAACGAGGAACCTCGCTGCAGAGGACGCGGTCGATGCTCATTACGCTCGACAAGAAGTACCGCGAGAAGAACGAGTGGATCGACCCCACGTGCTTCGAGTCTCGCGATGCCCACGTGGCGCAGGCCGTGCTGGATCTGTACGAGGACGAGCGCAACGACAACGGCAAGTTGCGCATCATCTTGAGTAGAATCGACGCGTCACTGGCACGACTGGCGGCCTCGGCTTCGGTGCTACGAGGAGACAGCGGTGCTGAGCGGGACTTCGACGCTCGCGCTGCGGCCACGCTCGAAGTCGACCCGTTGGCACCGCCGGAGCAGAGCGCCACCAGCGCTCTTCGCCGCGCCTACGGGCTCTTCGTCGGTGCGAGGAGGTTCCGCTACGCCGCTGGCGTGATTGACGCAGCAGCGAAACTCCACAGCAACGCGGACCGGCCTGGATCCAAGGAACTCAGGGCCCTGCTCGGAGGGCAGATCGGCGTCGACAACGCGAATGTAGCCGCTCTCGCGACGAAGCTCACGGAGAGTTCACTTGCGGAACTCACCGGAACACCGACAGACGGCAACGGGGGCGGTTCCACACCCGAGCCGTCTGAGCAACGGCTTCGGTGGCGGACCGACGTTCTCTATCGCGTCCTGGAGGACTCGGATCTGCTCGACGCGCACGCGCAAGTGCTGATCAAGGACGCCGCGTCCAGGCGGGTCTTCGTCACCCGAGTCGTGCAGATCGCAGCGGCCTATCGCGAGTCACGCGAGACGATGAGTTCGCTGCTGGACGATCTTCTCGACGTGCTGGAGATCGCCCTCGACGACGACTTCGGGTCGCCCAGTGAGCGAGCGGAACTTCGACGGCTCGCTGCCGGCGCCGTGCCCGAACTGATCAGCCCGCGACGCCTGTTCGTCTCGCTCTCCGGAGCAACTGGTGACGCGTGGGAGTTCCGCGCAGTCGAGCGCGAGAGCGTGCAGGACGCGTACGGCACCGCACTAGCGGACGCACCGGTCGCGGCCAGCAGGTGGTCGGACACCGAGTGGGACACCGAGCAGTACTTCGGAGAGCTCGCGACGTGGAACAACCTCGTTCGCGACGCGATCGCTCAACGCCTCGCGGACGGCGGGGTCAGCGCCGTCCGCGAGCTTCGCGCCGCCCACCTGGCGTTCCGCGCCTCAGCAGGCTTCGACGGAGCGGCATGGTCTCGCAGAAAGGACGCTCAGGCGTGGACCCGACGCTGCATTCAGTACAACGTGCCACTCAGTCGAAGGCTGGGGATCGTCGGCACCGGCGAGACCGATGCAGCCACACCGCTCCTGGAGCTTACACGGGCGGCCGCCCGACTCGCCGAGCGACTGCGGCGCAACGTCTCGCGTAGCCCTCTCGGAAGCGCCCGTGGCAAGGACGGCCTCGACACGCTGACCCGCCGCTATCTGATCGCTGCCGAAGACAACTCATGCTCCGACGGACAGTGGCAGCGAAACGGCCGCGAGCAGGAAGCGCTGTGGGATGCGCTCGCGCGCTTCGGCGCGCAGCTCGAGTCCGTGGCGTCGTTCGCGCGAATCAACGATGACAACGGCGGCGACATCGAGCAGCTCGTCGCAGTCCTGCAGACCCTTGGAGCGACGCTGCGCTCACAGGTGGATGAGCTCCGGTGGCGTCAGCAGTTCGACGGTGCGGACGAACGCCGCGCGACGTACGAACGGGAGGTCATCGCGAGCGCGTACCGGGCAGCGCCTCATGAGGCAGTCGACTCCGCGATCGGTCGTCTTCGCACGCAGTCCGCGGCGCACGGCAAGCTCGCCAAGACGGAGAGCGCCGCCCAGACCGACGCAGTAGCCAGTGCCACGAAGAGCAACGCGGCGGCGGCCGCCGCGAAGCGCGCGCTCGCCGCACTCACGTCGCCGAGCTGGGCGCCCGAGCTGGACAACGTCGCCAAGCTCTCGGCCGTCGCCTCCAGGGTTCGCGTGACGTATCCAGCAGCGATCGCGGCGCTCCAGGAGGATGGCCAGGCCGGTGGCAGGATCGACGGTGTCGTCATCTCGCTCGTCGCGGTCGGTACGCCGCCGCGAGTCTCCAAGTCGGCAAGCTCGCTGAACGCCTCGGCCAAGAAGGGCACCGAGGTGTGCACGGCGGTGATTGCGGACCTCGCCAAACTGCTCGCCGCGATCGAGGCTGACGTAGCAACGCTCGCCAGCCTCACGGATTCTGACTTCAACGCCGCGATGCTCGCTACTGAGAAGTCGAAGCGCGACGCACTCGTGGCGGCGCTCCGCGACCTGATCGCCCATCTCGACGCCGAAGGCGACGTTGGGAACCCAGCCAAGGCGCGCCTGACGGCCCTCGCTCGGGAGTTCGAGACGCTCGCCGCGAAGGCCACCGCGCAGGCCGACGCCGAAGCGAAGCATGGCCAGGCGAACGGCGCGAAACAGGCTCTCGAAGTCCTCGAGGCCGCGTACTCCAGTGCCTTTGCGAACAGTTCGGACTCGATCGACCAGCTCGACTGGCGCGCCGCCGAGACGCAGATGATCAGCGCGGTGGCCGCTCGCAAGGCGGGCATGGACACCAGCACGCTGGCGAAGCAGAGGCTCACCGATGCCGCGATCACCGCTGCAAGCGGCGCCGTAACTGCCGCGTTCGCTTTCCGGCCCGGCCCGCCGGACGTAGGTCACGGCATCGGCAAGGAGGACCGTAAGCTCACGGCGCGCGAGGCCTTCGACCGACTGATCGAGTACTACAAGCACCAGCACGTGAAAGCGGTCGCTCTCGGCGGGGAGACCTCCGACGTCGCTCGGCGCCTGCAGGAGACCATCGATCTCGCGGAGGTCTACAAGTCGGATCTCGTCTACATCCGGCCAGCCGCGGCGTTCCTGCGCTCGGTCGTCCTTCCCGCGACGCTCCAGCGCGATGCCAACATCACCTGGCGCAACGAGCTCGGGCGCCACGCTCTCCGACAGATCCCGGGCGTGGGCGAGGCGCTCGAGAACAACGACCGCGACATCAAGACACTGCTCGAACTCGACAAACAGGCCTGGCAGAACATCAACCGCGTCCGCGTTGCAGGCGGCGGCGACACGAACTACGTCGTGGCGAAGGACGACATCGGCAACTGGTACGTGAAGAACTACTCGTCCGATCCGAGTGACATCATCAAGTCGGCCCAGAGCCTTGCGCTCTACGGAATGTCCGACGAGTTGGGGACCGACCTGCTCGCGCGTCGGAGTGCCGATGCGGGCGACGGCGAGCACACCCCGGTTGTGTCGGTGCCTCGCAAGCAACTGCGGAAGTTCCGCAAGACGTATCGCGAGGACGCGAAGAAGCACCACGAGGAGCTGCTCGCAGCGGCGGAGAAACTGCCCGAGACGTTGCTGGGCGCGATCAATGCATCGACGGCGATCTCGGCGGCCGACAAGAAGGAGCTCGAGAAGCAGCTAGAGCCGGCCGTCGACGCGATCCAGAAGGTCGTGAGCGACGACAAGGAGATCACGACCGACATCGCGACGCTCTCCGAGCTCGACGCCGACCGGCATCACGCCGATCGGGCCGCGCGCGTGCTCTCCGCGCTCCTGACGTTCCACGACTCCGCGCAGGAGGCCGTGACACGCGCGGGCTCCGCAATCGACGACGACGAGGTGTCCGCCGTCGCCGCGGCGCAAGCCGCCGTGAGCGCCGCGACGCCGACGGCGTCGAACACGACGGCCGTCACCGTGACGCCGCCGGCCACGCCGGCGCCCGGCTCGACGACGAGCACAGTCACGAAGACCGAGTCGACGACTCAGACGACGACTCCACCAGCACCAGCACCAGCACCGGTACCGGCGGCCACCACCGCGACGCCTGCGGAACGCCTCGCGAGCGCACAGGCGGCGTTGAAGAAGGTCCAGGAGGCCGTCGGGGGCATCCGGAAGCTCGCCCAGAAGCAGGTCGAAGACACGTTCAACGGTTTCCTGAAGAAGCGCACAGACGCGGCCGCGAACTACCGCAGGGCGGTCGAGATCATCTCGCAGTCGATCGGCGCGCTGGACGACTCGGAGTGATGCCGCGTTTCCGATCGCGACGCGCTGACGGCATCTCGATGTCGGCGCTGGCCCAGAGCAGCGAGGAGGAGTGACGTGCGAGACATCGTGAGCATCGCCTTGTTCATCGGAGGTGCGGCACTCGTCGCGACCGCCTCGCTATCGGCCGGCCCGGAGTTGACCGCGGACGACGACACCTCGCGCGCCACGACGAGAGACGTCGCTCGCAGCAAGAGCCGCAACATCGCGCTCCGTCTGCGCGACGAGTTGCGGGCAGAGCTCACCCACCTTCGGCACGAGGTGCGGCGCGAGACGACCCGTGTGCAGAACGGGACCGTTCCGCCGGAAGAGGGCCTGCGCCGCATCTCGACCGAGACCGGTCTCTACCTCGGGTCCGTCGCAACCCTCTGCGAGGCGCGCCTGACCAGCCTCACGCACCGAACGCTCACCGCCGTGGAGCGAGACGGTTCGCGGCCGCTCCCGCGCCACCTACTGCCGGGATGGCTCCCCGGCGACGGGAACCCCGCGCGGACGCGATCGGAAGCGGAGCAACTCCACGAGAAGGTCCAGAGCCTCGCGGAACGGTTCGCCCGCAGCGCGCGTCAGGCGATCCGCAACGATGCGTTCCGCGACGCGTTCGGTCCCGAGAACGTGACCGTGATCGTGATCGCGCCCCGCATCCCCCTCACTCAATCGCTGGAGTCCGATCCGCGGGCCGACCCACCGCTTCAGATCCTCGCGGCACTCGCTCTCCGAACGACGGAGGACGACAGTGCGCGACGGGTCTTCCTCGCAGGAGTCGCTCCCGCCGACACGATGCTTATCCGCGCGAGTTCCCCGCTGGCCACGAGCGACGCAGCGATTGCGAGCACCCAGCTGCTGAGCCCAGATGCGGGAGGCCGCACATGGCTGGTGGAACTCGAGATCGCGGCAAGCCACCCAGACTTCGTCGCCCGGTCGATCCACCGCCTCACGGTGCGAGCCACGGTCGACGCCGCCCGCCCGCCCGCAGCCGATCGCGGCACGCCACTCGTCATCGACATCGGGATCCCCTGAGTCCCTCCCCCCCATGCCAGCCCCAACGCGGAACTGACCGGCGTGAGACACGTGGTGGGGCAGACGGCCGACTTGGGCCCGCTACGGAATGGCGCTGAAGTCCTGGTCCGTCGTCGGCTGGCAGCTCGACACCGACCGCGACGAGCTCCTGAAGCTGCTCGAGTCACTGCGCGCCAGCGGCGACGACGCCGAGACCCTGCAGAAGCACTTCGGCATGGGCATGGAAGACCTCGACAACGCGTGGCGTGCGTACGTGCGCCGCACCCACTGACCTGCGCCCCGCGCGGGTCGACCCCGCCCACTGATCCGCCGCCCCCGCCGCGCCCGGAGGAGCCCCCACGCCATGCATCCCAGCATCGTCGTCCTGCCGCTCGTGCTCTTCCTCGCCGCGTGCGCCTCGCGCGGCCGCGACAGCCCGGACCCTACGGTCGCCGTAGAACACACCCTCGGCGCCCTCCACGCCGCCGCCTCCGCCGCCGACGGCGACCGCTACTTCGCGCTCTTCACCGCCGACGCCGTATTCCTCGGCACCGACGCCATCGAACGCTGGACGATCGACGCGTTCCGCGCGTACGCCGAGCCCCACTTCAGCGCCGGCCGCGGCTGGACCTACACCCCCCTCGACCGCCACGTCTTCATCGACCCGACCGGCACCACGGCCTGGTTCGACGAGCGCCTCGACAACGACAGCTACGGAGAGGTCCGAGGCACCGGCGTCCTCCGCCGCACCGGCCCCGCTGACCCCAACGGCAGCGACACGCCGTGGCGCGTAGCCCAGTACAACCTCGCGTTCTCCGTGCCGAACGAGCTGGCGGGTGACCTGGTCAAGCGGATTCGGGAGAGCCAGCGCCAAGGGTGACCCGAGCCTCGCCGCCCAACGCTCAGTACGGCCGACTCCCCTCGATCGTCACGAGTGACCTCACTGCTTCAGTGCCGCCGAACACAGGCTCGCAGCGTCGGGGACCGTTCCAACGCGCCGTCCCAGGTGGCTCACGTCGTTACAGTCCCCGACGCCATCCTGAAGCAGTCGGCGTATGGCGAAGGGAGGTAGTTGCGACATTCCGCGCGCTCTTCTCGCACTCTGTGCCAGGACGACGACGCCGGCAACGATGGCTCCAGCGGCCGACGTCCCGCTGAAGTCGTGCCGCACGAGCGACACGCGGCGCTGCGCGTCGAAGTACCACGGTGCAGTGACCCCCAGGGACGGTGCGTAGCAGTCCACGCGCGAACCCACATTGCTCCCAGCGACCTCAACGCCCAGCGCGATAGCGCAGCCGCCGACAACGATCGCGCCGGAGCTCAGCCCGTCGTAGTCGAAGAGAGGTTGAGGGTGGTCGCCACGCATCCGTCGCAGACGATCGAGATCTCGCAGAGTCCCCCCATAGCCAGGGACCACGGAACTGTTCCCCGCACACTCGATCACAGTGATGCCGAGGTCGGTCGCAAGCCGAATCAGCCAGAAGTACAGATCGAACACCTCGACGGGCAAACCGTCCTGCGGCCTCAGCCGCTCATGAGGCGTCTGATCCGACGAGACGCCCTCGGGAAAGATGTTCACCTGCAATTCGATCAAAAGGACAGGCGCGTCTCCGAACTCGCTCGCGTGAGACGCAAGGTGCGTGATCGAGTCCACTATCGCGAGCGACAGCCGGTTGGGCTCACTACGTGACCGCACCGCGGTCGCCGTAGCTACATGACGCAGTGCGTTCGCAATCCCTACGCAACCCGACCCGTTCAATCGCGCTGCCACGATCCCGAGCACACTGGTGCCGTGAGCGCGCCACTCGGGCTCGGACGAGTCGCTCTCGACCAACTCCCTCGCGCCGATCGGCAACAGGTCGTCATGCGCAAGATCCCACCCCTTCTCAACGTCGACGAATGAGACGCCGGCGCCCCGTGCGAGAGCCCACGCCCCGGCGGCGCGCACGCACGGCCCATCGATGTAGGACTGCCGATGAGCGTACTCCTCGCCAAGCCCGTCAGCGGTCGGGAGCGTCAACGTGGGCTCCGAGCGCTCGACGAAGCGAAGATCGCTCGGCTCCGGATCGCCGAGTGCACGCATCAGTTCGTCCTCGCGGTCGGTGGGGAGGACGAGGTTGCGATATGGGTCGAGCATCGCCCGCCGCGACGCGGGCCACTCCGCCCGCTCCATGAGTTCGTTCAGCAGGTCCCAGTACTCGCGGGGGAATACCGAGGAGACGCCCTCCACATCGAGGGCGTCGGCGTTCGCTGGTTCGTTGAGCCCCACGAGTGCCTGCCCGCGCACTTAGATCTCCTCGATCTCGGATTCAGGTGGCGACTTCACGCTAGGGAGGGCAGGTGATCGGCCCCGCCGTGAACCCGTGGATCGTGTGCCGGACGAACGTTATGTTCCCCAAGGTGATCCCCTCATCGCACTGGATCCAGACGAGGAAGTCGTGCTCAGTCCAGTTCTGACTGCCGGACTTGAACTCGAAGAACAGCGCGCCGCCAGCGGTTCCGATATGTTCAAAACCCCCAGATTGCCCGGGCTGGAGGAGTGCCCAGAGCTCGTAGTCTTGCGCGCTGAGCGTGTATCGCAGCACCCAGGCGGTGACGCTGGGTTTGCCGTTCTTGATCTGCCGCACTCGATACGCGCCCATGTCGATCTGCGGCGGAGTCAGTTTCTTGAGGTCGTCGCTCATCAGGGCTCCCAACCATGCGTGGACTTGCGCGGAGTCTACGGAATGCCGATCTCGTCGTCGCTCAGAATCTCTCGTCGTGCGACTCGAGAGCGGCGCACCGAGGCAAGTTTCGCCGCAGCGTCGCGCGGACGCCCGAGAAGTTGTAACGCTTGCGCCGAGACCGCGGGAAGAGTTCGATCGTGCCCGGCGGACTCCAGGGCAGATTGGAAGGACGCGGAGTCGACGTCCGCGCCGCAGGCGACTGCCAGTCCGGTCGCGAGCGCAGCGGTCACCGTGTGGTCCATTCGGTGCCATGTGGTCGCCGCCTCGAGCGCCAGTTGCCCGGCCAGCTCAAGGTCGCCTGCCCGCCAGGCGATGGCGGCCTCATTCAGCTGAATCGAGGCGCGCGTGTGTGGCCCTCCCAACGACTCAACCGCTTCGAGCAATTCGTAGTCGCAGTGGTGAGCGCTCCCCGACCTGTACAGACTCGACCGAATGATCCACTCGGCGCGTGCTGCGTGAAGACTGTGACGCATGCTGCGCGCAGTATCGAGCGCGAGGCGGGCACTCACGGCGGACTCGCCGAAGCGCTCCAACTCCATCTGACTCGAGGCGAGATTCAGGGCCGCACTTGCCCGCTCACGAAGGCACGTCGACGAGTCCGTGGAGCGTTGATGATGTCGCACTGCGGCGAGGTAGCGTCCCTCTCGATAAGACTGCCACCCGCGCCACTCCTCAAGGCGAGTCTGCACCCACGGGTACGGCATGTCGGCACACTCACGTATCGCCTGCGCAAGCGCAGACTTCTGCATGGCGGGGGGCACGGACCAGCACGCCATCTGTCGTACGGCCACTCGAACGAGCGCACCATCGTCTGTGAGATGGTCTGCCGAGTCGGTGAGCGCGAGCGCGGCCGCGCCGCGCCGACGGAGCGCGTACTGTGCCGCGCGAGCCAGTCGAATCGAGTTAGCGTCGGACGAGAGCCGCTTCGATCGCATGAGTTCGTGGAGGGCCAGGTCGAGCGCGCGATCGGTGCTCTCGAGCAGACATGCAACGAGCATCGAGTCGACGAGTGCGGTCTCAAGCTCGCGCGAGTCGCGAAGCGATCGGAGCGAGGCCAAGACGGCAGAGAGTAGACGCCGAGCTCGGTGCGCGGCGCCCGCATCCACGAGCCGACGGGCCTCAAGTATCGCCCGCTGGACTCCCAACGTCGTGGGGGCGAGCGCTCCGTTCCTCTCGATGGCGTCCCAGTCCTCGTACCCGATCATCCGATCGAACGCCAGTCGGTCGACGACGAGGCGCGACTCTCGGACGCGCACGCAGCCAGCGCGCACCCACGACGAGAGTTCATCCACCACGCTGCGGCAGAGTCCCTGGGTGCGCGAGCTCAGTTCCGCCGCCGGAACGCTTCGCAGCCAGTGAAGCCGCTCGGGGCCGACGAAGAGTTCCGCCAACTGCTTCGCCGTTCGGCGCGCGATCACGTTGTCGGCGGGGCCGTGAACCACGAGAGCAAGGGTCGGCTCGATCGCTCGCACGCTCGGAGCGACATCCACGTCCAGGCAGTGAACCGGATGTTGAGCAGGCAGGCGCTCACAGATCTGTCGGAGGAGCGTGGTCTTGCCTGCTCCGCTCTCACCGCGAATCGTCACGGATCGGCCGGCGCTGACCTCGGCCACTGCGTGCGTCACCAACTCTGGCGCAGGGAGTCCTGGGAGTTCGGGCAGCCGACTCCATTTCGCGCCGCCCGAGATGGCGGTGAGAACGTCGTGCAGAGTCTCGGGTCGCGACGTCCGCTCGAGACTCAGACAGCTTCTCAGTGCGCGCCGAACGGCCACGGGGACGTCGCTCGGCTCGAGTTCGAGGCGACGCACGAGTTGCGTTCGCTGGCTGTGACTGCGTGGTCGAAGGTCGAGGACGACTTCGGCAACCATCAGGGCGAGGGAGTACATATCCGTCAGGGCATCCGGTGGATGACCCGTGAGCCGCTCCGGCGCCATGTACGCGCGAGTTCCTGCAAGACCGCCGCCGGCCTCCCGCCAGTCCGCGACCGCGGCTCCAGAGGAGAGTCCCAAGTCCACGACGACTGGGGCGCCGCCGTCTGTGACAAGGACGTTCGCTGGCTTCAGATCTCCGTGGATCACGCCGTGCGCGTGCATCCGATCGACAGCCTCGACGAGCGCGAGTACCCGTCCTGCGACTCGTTCCCACGGTGCCGGCGTGTCACATCCGGGGAATGGAGTTCCCTCGACCAGATCCATCACCACGTACGGCCGCCCCTCGAACTCGCCATCGTCGATGATCCGAACGACTCCTGGGAGTTCGAGCAGGCGAAGCGCGGCGATCTCCCGACGCGCCCACATCGGGTCTCCACCTGGGAAGTGCTCGAGCACCTTGAACGCAACGCGCCGACCGGATACCCCGACGCGCGCGTCGTAGACAGAACCGGATGCGCCGCCGCCGACCCGTTGAGCGAGCGTGTACCGCTCGGCGACAACAACTCCGGAGTAGTCCGGAGCACGCGTGGCAGTCGCCAGAAATGACGTTCTCAGTCTGGCCTGCAGCGACTCCGCGCGTTGCGGCGGGGTCAGGAAGTTCGGATCCATGTCCTGGCATTCGGTCAGCAAGGACAGGACCTCGACACGAACCGCCGCATCGTCGGCGGTCGCGAGGGAGACGAACTCCTCTCGCGCACCCGAGGGCAGCGAGAGCGCGTGGAACAGGATCTCCTTCACGCTCTCGACGTCGGCGGAGGCCGTCACTTCAGATGCCGCCTCAGCCACAATCGCGCAAACGCCCAGTCCCGTTCCACGGACCGCGGACAGATGCCGAGTACATCCGCAACCTCGTGCGTGTCCAGCTGGGCGAGGAAGCGAAGACCCACGACCTCAGCGGCGCGCGCGTCGACACGCTCCAACTGCGTGAGCCCGGCATCAAGTGCAGAGTAGTCACTTCCGGCGGCGTCAGCGATCGAGTCGACGAGGCCGTCTATCGGAACGCGAGTTCCCGTGGGCTTGCGCCTCTGCGTTGCCCTAGCACGAGCCCGATCGATGAGGATCCTACGCATCGCCTTGACCGCAACCCCCAGGAAGTGCCGTCGGTGTTGCCACCTCGCTCCACCGCGACCGAACAGTTTCACGTACGTCTCGTGGACGAGGTCAGTCGCCCAGAATGAGTGTGCGGGCGACTGGCGTCGCATCTCCTGGGCAGCCGCCTTGTGCAGTTGACCGTAGAGCAGTTCGAAGAGCTGCGCGCGGCACTGATCGTCGTGATCGTCGAACTCATTGAGCATTCGCGTCAACTCGTCCAAGATGGTCTCGTCGGTCATCTCCACGTTGCTCCCGTAGTGAAGGCGCGTCCAGAGTCTCGCGAACCGAGTGGCCGCCTAGGCGCGTAATCCACCGCCGACCTTCTGCGACCTGCCCGAGTGGCCGGGTGCGTCCACCCCAGCACGTGCGCTAGCTCGTGGCCGAGGGTGGCGTCGTTCGCTCTGAGCTCGTGGACGCCGACCACGCAGGCGGCGGGGATGGTGGAGTCGAAGGCGCCGCCGATCGTGGCGTGGCCGGCGTGGCGGAGCGTGCGGCGGCCGGGGCCGGTGATCAGACAGACGAGGTCGGCGTCGTGGAGGTCGGCGAGGGTCGCGGCGTCGCGGCCGAGGGGGTTCGTCGCGGCGTCACCGAGGGCGAGGCACACGTCGCGGAGGGGCTGGTCGTGCGTGTCCGTCGGGACGGCGACGACGCCAGCCATCACGAGGGCGACGCCGATCGGGCGGTCGCCGAAGACCGTGTTCGTCGGGGCGAACGCGGCGCCGATGCAGAAGCGGAGGTGCTCGAAATCGCCGCCGGCGGCGACCAGCGCGGACGGGGTGTAGACGAACAGGACCCGGAGCGGGATCAGGGGGCCGGTGGGGTTCAGGCGGAAGCCGGCAAGCTCGACGCGGAGGCGTGCTGGGTCGCGCTGGGCGGTGAGCGGGTCGCACGCGAGCCGCGGAGGGAGGCGGACGAGGCGGCTGCGGGTCACTCCGTCGCCGTCCGGCGCGAGGATGAGCGCACGATCGCCGACTAGTGACAGATGGCCACCGACGCCTGCGGGGCTGACGGTCAGCGAGCCATTCAATGCGGGCAGGACCGAGAGCGGGATGGTGGCGCGCTGCTGCGGCGGCAGATTGATGCGCGTTGTGAAGTGGAGCGTCGTCGGCGCCGTGGAGGACCGCGCGCGGAGGAGCGTCGCCATCAGACCGAAGGGGAGACCAGTGTGCCCCGCGAGGTTGATCCGGAGTGGGCGGTCGTGCCACTCGGATCGTTGGCGTTCTGGGCGCGCTCGTTCTGGGCGCGCCGTGGCGCTGCCCATCGACAGCACCAACGCAGCGAAGCACGCGCGCTGCGTGTCGGAGCGCGCGGCGGCGGTGGGGGGGGCGGTGGTGGGCGGGATGGGAGACATGGTCGTGCGGAGCGGATCGGC
>JAJFFG010000024.1 GCA_021776825.1 Planctomycetota bacterium | reverse complement strand
TCACCCTGAGCAAGGACAGATCGTCGAGATCAAGGCGCGCCGACGACTGCGACGCCGTTCCGTCTCGGAGGAGGCGCAACGCCGAGATCGGCGGTCTGGACCGCTCAGGTGTGTGAGTCGTCATGAATAGTCCGGGCTAGGCGTTGATCACACGCTCGACACCCGTACGGGTGTCGGTCATCCAGTGCATCGCGACCCCGTTCGGCGTGACTCCCGTCATTGCCGTGGTCGTGTCCCCTCGTACGCTGGGCCCGTTCGATCCGGGCGCCGCAGGGCGAGGTCACGCACATGCCAGGTTCGCAGCACCAGGCACACGCACGGGCGCTCGAGGCGCTCTCCCAGGCGCGGCTCTGGAGTGACGCACCACTGGACTCGCTCCGCATCGCCGCGGAGCGTGCGACGCTGCTCGAGTTCGCGCCGGGCGAGGTCTTGATCCACCAGGGTCGGACGGGGACGCACCTGCACGTCGTCGCCGCCGGGCGCGTGGACGTGCGCGTGCAGACGGACGAGGGATCGGCGGCGGTCGTCGCCTCGCTCGAGGTCGGCGAGTGCATCGGCGAGATGTCGTTGCTCACGGGAGACCCGGCGTCGGCCGACGTCGTGGCCGCCACCGACGTCGTCTCGGTGGCGCTCGACGCGCCGACGTTCCGTCTGACCGTGGCTGAGAGCCCAGCGGCACTCCGCCGACTCGTCGACATCCTGTCCGAGCGCCTTCGACGGACCGACGAAGCGGTCGGCAATGCGTTCGAGAAGGAGCACGAGCTAGCGCAGCTCCTGGGCGCGCCCTCCGACGTCGACACGACGTTCGTCGGCTCGAGCACGGCGGCCCGCGCAGTGCGCGCACACATCGAGGAGCTCGCCGCCAACGACGCTCCGTTCCTCGTGCGCGGCGAGGATGGCACGGGCAAGGAGCTGGTCGCGCGGCTGGTCCACGCCCAGAGCAGCCGCGCGCGAGGGCTGGTCATCTCCGTGGACTGTGCAGACATCGCCGACACGGAGTGGGGTGATCGCCTGTTCGGCCCGCGCGGCGCGCCCGTGGGCCGTGGGCGCGGGGTCTCGTACCTGGAGCTGGCGCGCGATGGAACGGTCGTGCTCCGGGACCTGGAGCACCTGCCGGTCTCGGTACAGGATCGCCTCGCCCGCCACCTCGCTGCGCATCCCGCTGGGCACGATGTCGCCCAGACCGCGCGCGTCGTGGCCACCAGCCGCGGCGATCCCGCCGAGTTCGCCGCAACCGGCCGGATCGCACCGGCGCTCCTGCGCGCGTTCGACAGCCACGTCGCATCGGTGCCCGCCCTCCGGGAGCGGAAGCGCGACATCCCCCTGCTCGCGCGCCACTACCTCGAGAAGCACACGAAGCGCCTGGAGCGGCCGCTGCGCGAACTCGACGACGAAGCGCTCGACAAGCTCGTCTCGTACGACTACTGCATCGCCAACCAGCGTGAGCTCGAGGAGGCGATGGAGCGCGCGGTCATCCTGGCCGAGAGGGAGTCCGTCGGAGCCGAGGAGATCTTCCTCGGCCCGCCGGCGCCGGCGCTGCCATTCGGCGTGGACCTGCTCGCGCTGCCGCAGCGCGGCATCCGGCGCGCCGTGATCCTCGCGCCACGCATCGGGCGCGTTGTCGGCGCCGCGATGTTCCTCGCGCTGCTCGCCGCGGCGTTCCTCGGACCAGCGGACCCGGAGCGCAACTTCGCGACAGTGACCGTGTGGGCGCTGGGTTGGCCGCTCCTGGCCCTGTCCTTCTTCTTCGTCGCGCGGGCGTGGTGCGCGATCTGCCCGATGGGCCTCGGCGCGAGTCTCGTCGAACGCGTCCACACTGCGCACCGGCGCATCCCGGCGTGGCTGAAGGTGCACGACACGCGGATCGCGATGGTCGGGCTCTTCGTGATCCTGTTCGTCGAGGAGACGACGCACATGCGCCAGTCGCCGTTGCTGACTGGCTGGCTGCTCGTGACGATTCTCGCCGGGGCCGTCGGCCTCGCGGTGCTCTACCCGCGGCGGGCGTGGTGCCGGCACGTCTGTCCACTCGGAGGCATGGCCGGGGTCTGCGCCACGTCCGGGCTGCTCGAAGTTCGTCCGACGGTTGACGTGTGCGCCGCTCGATGCACGGGACATCTCTGCTTCAAAGGCGACGAGCACATGCCTGGGTGCCCGATGTTCAACCACGTGATGTTCGTGAGCTCGAACCAGGACTGCGTGCTCTGCATGCGCTGTGTCGAGGTGTGCCCCCAGGACTCGCCGCAGCTGAATCTGCGATTGCCGGGGCGCGAGCTCTGGACGGGCTCCGCAGCGAGCCCGCAGTTCGGGGCGTTCGTGATCCTGCTCTCCTCGCTGCTCGTGGGCATGAGCGGCATCCAACGCCTCGAGGTCACCGGCGCGAGTGTGCTGGGCACCAGCCTCGTGACGCAGCGGTTCGCACTCGCGGGTGCGATCCTCACTGTCTGCGGCGCGGTCGCGGTCGGTGTCACGATGCTCATCACTCGGTGGGTCGCAGCACACGATCCGCTCGCTCGTGCGCGTCTCTGGCGCGCGGTCGCCGCGTTGGCGCCCCTGGTGACCGCCGGCTTCGTCGCTTACGAGCTCGGCTACACGCCGCTCCTGCCGCAGGCCACGGCCACCGTCGCTGACGCCGAAGGCGCTGCCTGGTTCGCACTGCCGCTGCTCGCGACGCTGCGCCTCGGCGTGCTGACAGTCGGGCTGTTCGTGACGGCGTTCATCCTGCGGCACCATGCCCGCGAGACCGGCGAAGATCGCGGTGGCGCCGGTGCCGGCCATCCCCTGCACGTGCTGTTCGGCGCCGTCGCACTCTGCGCAGTGCTCTTGCTCCTGCAGATTTACGCCTGACGCAACGCCGATCGGTCCTGGCGGTGGATCGAATCTGGGCACGTCGGTCACGCGGCATCCCGACCCACGTCATCCCATCACAGCGTCAACTCGCCCAGCCGCCGGTGTCAGGGTCGTTGACGCGTCTTCTGCAAGCGCTCCAGCGACCCGGACGTGGCGCGGTCAACGCCGCCGGTCGGTCGGATCGAATGCGGCGGCCCAGCGGACCGGCCGGACATGGAATCGGCCCGTGTCGTCCGACGTCATGAGAAGAGCGGGCAGCGTGCAGTCCGGGCCGTGGTCGCGGGGGAGCGCGAGCACGTCGGGGCGGCCGTCGCCGTCAGCATCGCCCGCACGCAGGTCACCGACGCAGGCGGCGATGCGGTCGAGGCCGCTGCCGACCGTCCAATCGTCACCCGTCTGGACGTCACCCGCCCGGACCTCACTGGCCTGAACGCCCCGGAACGTCGGGGCCGACGCTGCCACTCCGAACAGCCACGCCAGCGCATCGGCGTCCGAGGCCGACTGGACGCTGAGTTCCTCGTTCACGCCATCGCCATCGAGGTCGATCGTCACGCGGAGCCCCTGCTCGGAGAGTGACGGCGTCGAGAGTCGCGGCCGCGGACCGGGAAGTAGCGCGGTGGTTGGCTCGTCCCCGGCGTCCTCCGGCCACGGGTGGCCGCCGAACCGCAGCAGCAGGGCCAGCACGCGTCGACGCTCGAGGCGCTTCAGCGCTCCGCCGTCGTCGACGTCGCCATCGCCCACCACCTCCGGGGTGGCGGCGTCGCGGGACGCCGTCACCTCGAGAAGTCGGCCGAGCGAGGCGCGCGCGGCCGCGCGATCGCCGCTGCTCCGCTGTGCCGCGAACCGCAGGATGAGCGCTGGGACGTGCTGCGGGTGCAGCGTCAGCGCCCTGTTCAGTGAGGCCAGTGCGTCGGCGGGCGCGCCGCGTAGCAGTGCGATGCGTGCGCTCACAACGTGCGGACCCGTCTCCTCGGGGTTGATCTCGAGAGCCGCGCTGGCCTTCGCCGCGGCGACATCCAGGTCGTACCACGGCGCCTCCGCCGTGCCGTGCGGGAGCGCGTCCACATCGCTGCGTATGCGCGCCTGCATCAGGAGCGAGCGGGACTTCGGGCGCTCGACGGCCTCGAGCCGCTCCGCAAGCGCCAGCGCCTCGACGTGGCGACCCTGCCGCCACCGGATGCCCGCCAGCGCGTAGAGCGCCGCCTCGTGCTCCGGCTTCCGCTCGAGGGCTGACTCGTAGAGGTCGGCGGCGGCCGCCTCGTCGCCGGTGCGCAGCACGTCGCGCGCAGCGTCGAACGCCGTCCAGAACGCGCGCTCCGAGGCGCCTCGCGCCACCTGCTCGGGTGTCCGCGCCGTCGGGCCGCGTTCGCTTGTGCCGTCTCCGCATGCGGCCACCAGAGCACAGAGCGCCACAGCACAGAGCGCCCCGGTGACGACACGTCTCACCGGCGGACCTCGACTCGGGTGTCGCCCGCGGGCACTCGTTGTTCCGTCTCCACCCCGTCCGGCCAGCGCACAGTCACCAGCACCTCGTCTGTCTCGGTTCCGAGTCCGAAGCAGAGCGCGAGCGGACCGGAGCTGCAGTACCCCGGCGCCGACCGCATCTCGGCCGACTGCGTGGACTCGCCGCAACGCACGGTCACACGTGCACCGACGGCGAACGTGTTGCGAGCCGGGCCACGCAGGCTGACGAACAGCGAGGCGCCGCGCGGAGGACCATCGTTGATGAGCACGCTCGGCGGGCCCGCGAGAGATCCGAGCACGACGTCGAGGTCGCCGTCGCCATCGAGGTCCCCGACCGCACCGCCGCGGTGCACGCGCGGGAGGTCCACGACCGAGCCCCACGCGAGCCCGGCGTCGAAGAAGCCCGTGGCGCCGCCGTTCCAGAAGAACAGCGGACGCTCACCGACCAGGTTTGCTCGGTCGGCGCGCTCCTCCAGCGTCGAGCCGTTTGCCACGACGAGGTCCGGTCGGCCGTCCAGGTCCAGGTCGGCGAACTCGGTGGACCAGCCCACGAAGTCCAGCGCGAGCGCGCCGAGGCCCAGGCGGTCGGCGTGATCGATGAAGAGCAGGTTGCCACCGGCGCCGCGCTCGTCGAACCAGAGGTTGCGATAGAAGCCGTTCTCCTGCGCGATCCAGTGCGTGACGAAGAAGTCGTCGTCGCCGTCGCCGTCCACATCACGGACGGTCAGGCCCATGGCGCCGCGGTAGTCCGCCGTCGCACTGCGATGACTCACGTCGGCGAACTGCCGCACGCCATCGCCATCGGTGGTCGCGGAGAAGAGCACGTTGTCGCTGACGTCGTTCGCGACGTAGAGCTCGTCGAGTCCGTCGAGGTCGAAGTCCGCGAACACGGCACCGAGCGAGCGGCCGACGTCGTTGGCGACGCCGCGCTCGAACGCCAGATCGACGCCGCCCGTGAACGTGCCGGCGCCGTCGCCCAGGTAGAGCAGGTTCGCCAGGGGCGAGAACGACGACGGGTTGAGCGAGTAGGGGATCTGCAGCCCGTACTGCTTGGCGGTCGCCGCGCCCGGCTCGTCACGGAAGGCGACGTAGCGGCAGACGTAGAGATCGAGGTCGCCGTCTGCGTCCACGTCGCCGAACGCCGCGCCGGCGCACCAGCCCTCGGCGTTCGCGAGCCCGCTCTCGGCGGTCGTGTCGGTGAAGTGCAGGCCGCCGTCGTTGCGGAGATGCACGAGCCCGTCGAGATGCGTGAGCAACACGTCGAGGTCGCCATCGGCATCGGTGTCGGCGACGCACGCCGCGTTGCCCATGAGCGGACCCGGCAACCCCGAGTCCGCCGTGACGTCGGTTAACGCGAGAGCTCCGCCGGCCGGCGTGTCGTTACGCAGCAGGCGATGCGGCCCACCGTCCGGGAACGTGCCCGTCCCCACGAGGAGCAGGTCGAGATCACCGTCGCCGTCGAGGTCCGCCAGCGCGAGACCGCCACCCATGTCCTCCGGCAGCCGTTGCGTGCGCACACCGACGAACTGCGGCTGCAACGCCAGCCGCGCCGCGTGGTCTACGAAGCGCAGCGACGGCAGATCGTCGGGCACGTCGCGCGCGAGCTTGTCGGTCAGGCCGGCGACGTCACGCTCACCGGGCGCGATCTCACGGTCGTCCCGGCGGCCGGACCACATGGCCAGCCCGAGCGCCACGAGCGTCGCGACGAGCGACCAGCCGGTCCACTGGAGGACCAGCGTCTGACGACGGTTCACTGGAGGATCTCGACCGTTCCCTCGGTCTCGCTCAAGTCGGTGATCGGCGCCGTCAGGCCCTTGTCGGGGAAGACGAAGTCGATCAACGTCTGGTCCACCTTGCGGTAGCGCAGCCGCGCCTTCACGGTCAGCGGACCGCGGACGTTTGCGGGCACCGGGACGCTGGTCTCCTGCTGGGGCGGCAGCGGTTCGGTCGCCGCCAGGGCCGACGGGCACGTGAACTCGTACCGCGCGGTGTCCGAGTAGCCGGGGAACAGCGAGCGCTTGAAGCGCGCACCGACCATCTCCCACAGGTTGTGCTTGTCGATCAGGTTGCCGTGCCGGTCGATCCCCTCGGCCTTGAAGATGAACGCACCCTCGGAGAGGTAGCCCTTCTCGTCGATCAGCCCGGACTCGTAGACGACCTGACCGTCGGCGTCGGTCACCACGAGCTCGATCCAGCTCTGAATGATGTCGAGCGGCCCCGTCGGGAAGTCGTGGCCGGTCTTGTGGTTCGTGATGACGACGCGGACGTCGAGCGGCTCGCCGGCCTTCACGGTCTTCGGGAGGATCAGCTCGACCGGGATCGCGGGACCGGTCACCCACTTGTCGGCGATCTCGGGCACCTCGGTCTCCCCGCGCAGCCACTCGTTCGTCAGCCGGACCTGCTCCTCGGCGCCTGGCAGATCGTGCAGCGTCGGATGCCACTGGTTCGCGCCGATGAAGCGGTGGTTACGGTGTTTCCCGTCGTCGTCCGTCCGGTTGTAGTCCTTGATATCGCCCCGCGCCGGATCGGTCGATGCCGTCAAGCGCATGTGGCACTCGCGGCACGAGATCGAGGTCTCGGCGTTGGCGACGTCGGGCCGCGCCTCGTCCTCGTCGAACCAGCGGCTCTTGCGCCAGTTGTCGTACTGGTTCTGCAACTGCACCCAGCCGACGTCGTTGATCTCCTCGTCGATGAACTGCTTGTGGCACGCCCCGCAGAACTCCGGCGTGCGCAGGAGGTCACGCGACCACGCCTCCTTGTGCGGACGCGGCAGCGCGCGGATCAGGAACTCGGAGAGGAACGTCGACAGTCCGTCGTCGCGCCCCTCGAACAGCACGCGGTCCTGCGGCTCGATGACGTACGCGGCGTTGCCCTTGACGTCCGTCTCCACGATCGAGTGGCACCCGATGCACGAGATGCCCTCGTCGGCGCCGGGCGACGAGAGGTCCTCGTCGTAGATGTTCTTCGATCCGCTGAAGAGCGCGATGGGGTCGTGGCAGCCGGCGCAGTACCGCGTCGACTCCGGTCCGTTGTTGGCCGCCATCGCGCCCTGGATGGCCTGGAAGAATAGCGAGCGCGACGCGAAGCGGTGCGCCGACGGCGCCCACTCGTGAGCGATCTCCTCGTGGCACCCAGAGGTGCCGCACCGCGCAGAGCCTGACAGTGCCTTCGGATCAATGGGAGCGTCCTCGACGCCGTGCACGCGCGTCCGGGCGAGGCTCGGCGCGAACGCGCGGTCGCCGTACTTGAAGCCGTAGTCCTCCGGCAGTTGCCAGTCCGGTGTGATCTCCGGCGCGACGGCCGCCACCACGCCACCCGCGGCGAGCAGGGCCACGGTCACGCCGCCCCCGAACCCGAGCAAGCGCTTGACGAACGGACGCGCGAGGGCCGCGTTCTCGAGCTGACGCGCACCGAACACGCGCGCCGCCGCGAGGCCGAGGTGCAGCGGAAGGAGCACGGTGGCGGCCACGCCGCTGACGGTGTGGACGAGGTCCCAGCTGTACGAGATCCGGGGACCGACGACAGCTTGGACCGTCAGCACGATGCCGGAGACCACCGCGACGAGCACCAGCGTGCCGCTCGTCCATCCGAGCAGCGCCACGTGGCAGAGCGGACGCTTGATGACCTCCATGAGGTGGCGGTACTGGTAGACGACGTAGGGGATCAGGAACGCCAGCGCCACCGCGGTGTGGAGCAGCGTCAGCGCCTCGCCATAGGCCGAGCCGGGGGCCAGCCAGATGACGACCCCGCTCACCGCGAGGAACAACGTGAGCGCGACGGTCCAGACCGCCAGGGGGCTCTTCCACGCTGCCACACGGTCGCGCGACGGGACTCCGCTGACGTCGGCCATCTGGGTACCTCGACGGGCGCGCGTGCAATCCGGCGCACGCGCGCCCGCTTGCAGGCGCCGGAGTTCCTCACGATGCGTGCGACCGCGCCGCCCCACGTCAGAGACGCGGTGCGGCGTGGCCACTCGGTGCTGGTTGTGCCGTCCTTGGTGTGCTGTGCTCGGTGTGCCGTGCTTCGGTGTGCCGTGCCGGGGGCCAAGTGGCGGCCCCGGGGAGGGATCCGGGGCGTCGAAGGTGAGGTACGAATCGGGGGATTGGATGGGCCTCTCAGCCCATCGCCGGTCATTGCCCCAGCACCCCGTGCACGGCTGCCGAGAGAGTAGGTGCGCCGGGAAGTCCCGACCATGACTCCGGTTACACCTCCGGTGCGGAGTCCGGGCCGATCCGGGTCCGACGTCGCTGCGCGCGACGGACTGATGCGACTCGCCCGGCGAGCGTCCTCGCCGGGCCATGCGGCGCCGCGCGGCGGCCCGTCTCGACGACTGGTAGGATCCGGCTGCGGTGCGCGCGAACCGCAGGGAACTCGACCATGTGGAAGCGGATCGTCGTCTCGGTCGCCGTCGGCGTGCTGTTCGTGTGTCCAATTCAGGGATGCAAGACTCCATCACCGACGGGCGGAGCCGAACTCCCCGCGCTCGATGCCGCCGAGGTCGTACGCAACGACTCGTCGACGGCGCCGGCTGCTTCCGACTCGCAACGACTTCGAACGCGAGTTGCATCCGAGCTGGCTCACGCCGCGGGGAACGCCGCGATCCCTGGCGCGCCCACCGCCGGGCACTCGATCGA
This sequence comes from Planctomycetota bacterium, assembly GCA_021776825.1. Taxonomy (GTDB): domain Bacteria; phylum Planctomycetota; class JAJSAM01; order JAJSAM01; family JAJVHW01; genus JAJFFG01. The sequence goes on along the minus strand of JAJFFG010000024.1, from coordinate 30,948 downwards.
ACGCTCACGCCGATCGTTGCTGTTCACGCTTGTGCAGGCGGACGGCTCCGTCATCGATGATCCGTCCCGCAACGCCGAGCGCGTGGCTCTGCTGCAGCAACGGGTGTTCCGGGCAGCACACCGCAGCGCGGTCGATCTGGCCGCCAACCGCGAAGCCGAGGCGCTGCGGATCGATGGACTGCGCGGCCTCCTGTCGATGGCCGAGAGCACCGACGACGCACGCGTTCAAGCACCGGCCTACTACTCGATGTGGTACCTGCCGGCGCGGCTCGTGCGAACTCCGGAGGGACAGCGTGCGCTCGCGAACATGCTCGCACTCGTCTCGTCCGCGCCGGAGAACGACGACCTGAGCATTCGCCGACACGTCGCTGCGACCCTGCTCTCGACGCGACACGGGATCCAAGAGAGCGCCGACGCGCTTCTCGTGTTGGCCCTCGACGCCGATCCGCAGACACGACATCTTGCGGCGATGGCACTCGAGCTACGCAGACCAGCGATCGAGGTCGAGCAGCTGGAGCCACTCGCGGCACACGCGGACGACCTCGTGCGTCGGACGGCGTACGCGCTCGGACTCCCGCGCCCCGACACCGATCCTGGGCCGACAGTGCCCCCGTCAACGAGCGCGCGGGACCATCCCCCGCCACCGCCGGAGCACGTGGCTGGTCTCGACAGCTGGTCGTCGCTCATCGACGCATTGGACGACCGGCAGAAGCGCCCGTGGGCACTCCATCGACTGTCCGAGATGGGCACGGAGACCGACGCCGCAATCCCACACGTCCTAGCCCGGATCGTTCACGAGGGCGTCGCGGGATCGCGGCGAGATCGAGAATCGGCAAGGGGCGTACGCCGTCACGTTTCGTGTCCGACCGTCGCACGATGTCCTGGCGGCTCCGAGTGCGTGAGATCTCGTTGCGGAGACGCGCATGCACCCTCTAGATGCGGTTGTGAAGCGTCGCCGGGGCGGGAGATCGCGTGCTCGGGGCCGTCAGGCGTGGCGTCCTCGCGAACGATGCGGGCTAGCCCGGATCGAGGGCGGGCAGGACGCCCGCCGGGCGATCTCGACGCTGGCTTCGATCGCCGCGGCGGACGAGCTGTTGGTGTCCGAGCTCGTCTTCCTGCTGGAGGGCGGGGCGCGAAAGAGCCTTCGCGGCCCGCACGACTTCCACGACACCGGCGACGTCCACGCGGCGCGCGCGCTTGGAGCGCTGGGCCGGCGGGCCACCCCGGCGCTGTCAGCCCTGCAACTTGCAACGGAGAGCGGACGCCGAGACCTCCGCGAGGAAGCGGCCCATGAGATCCGGCGGATCCAGTCCGCCGATCCGCGCGAACCCGCATCGTTCGCGAGGCGGGCATGGGTGACTCGCGATCACCTCAGATTCTGTCCTGGCTCGGTGGCGCGAAGACGGCGGGACTGATCCAATCCGGCTGTACCTACCCCGCCGGTTGCGCGTCCAGCGTCTCCCGCACGCTGCTCAGCAGTTCCTCGACGCTGAACGGCTTCTGCAGGAACGCCACCCCGCGATCGAGAACCCCGAGTTGACTGATTGCGTCGCCGGCGTAGCCGGACATGAAGAGGACGCGGCAGTTCGGGTAGAGAGCGCGAACGCGTTGCAGCAACTCCGGGCCGTTCTGCTCAGGCATGACGACATCGGTGACGAGCATGTCGATGCCTCCCTCGTGAGCGTCCGCCGCGGCGACGACCGCGTCGGGGTTCGCCCCATCGAGGACGTGATAGCCCTGCTCGGTCAGGAGATCCGTGACCAGATCGCGCAGCGGCTCTTCGTCCTCGGCGACGAGGATCGTCTCCGTGCCGCGCTCCGTCACGTCGGCCACGGGAATGCCGACACGCGAGGCGTCCGGCGTGTCACGCGCGACTCGAGGTAGATAGACGGTGAAGCACGATCCGCGCCCCCGCGCGCTCTGGACATGCACGAAGCCCTCGTTCTGTCGGACGATCCCGTAGGTCGTCGCCAGCCCGAGCCCGTTTCCCTTCCCCTCGGCCTTCGTGGTGAAGTACGGATCGAAGATCCGCGCAGTGATCGCCGGCGTCATACCTTCGCCCGTGTCAGAAACGGCGAGCGCCACGTAGCGGCCGGGGTGCGCGTCAGGGTGAGCGGCGGCGGCGGCAGCGCTCAACTCCACGTTGCGCGTCGCGAAGGTCAGGTCGCCGCCGGTCGGCATCGCGTCGCGGGCGTTCATGGCGAGGTTCACGACCACCTGATCCACCTGGCCGGGGTCAGCCATCACGCAGCCGAGAGAGGGATCACGCTCGATCCGGATGCGGATGTCCTCGCCGATCACCTTCCGAAGCAGATCGGTGATGGCGACGACGGCGTCACCCAGATCGAGTGCCCTGGGTTGGATCACTTGCTTGCGGCTGAACGCGAGGAGCTGCGACGTGAGACGGGCCGCGCGGCGTGTCGCGCCGCGAATGCGTTCAATCTGGGTCCGCCCCGCGCCCAACGCGCGCCGCTCCAGGATCTGCGTGTTCCCCTGGATGATGGTCAGGAGGTTGTTGAAGTCGTGGGCGATGCCGCCGGCCAGCTGCCCGACCGCGTCCATCTTCATCGCGTGCCGCAACTGACCTTCGAGGCCGTCGCGTTCGATCGCGAGGCCGACCATGCGGGCGGCGAGTTCGAGGACGTCCATCTGTTGCTGGGTGGGAGCGCTCGGCTTGTCGTCATACAGCGCCATGGCGCCGAGAACGTCGCCGCCGGTCGTGGCGGTAATCGGCACCGACCAGCAGGCAGCGACCCCGGCAATCGCGGCGGCACTGCGCAGGTCCTTCCAGAGCGGGTCCTCGTTGATGTCCTCGACCACGACTGGCATGTTCCAGAACGCCGCCGTTCCGCACGAGCCGACAGTCGGTCCGATGCGCAACCCCTGGACAGCCGCGTTGTACTCGTCCGGAAGGCTTGGCGCGGCGCCGACGGTCACGGACTCGCCAGCCGAATCGATGAGCAGGATGGAGCATCGCAGCCCGGGCGCCCGCCACTCGACGACGCGCACCATGGCGGCGAGAGTCTCCGCCAGCGTCACATCGCCATGCCGCACGCGTGGCTCAGGCGAACGGCTCACGACCTCGGACGCGCGAGTCGCCCGGCCGCAGACTGCGACTCGGCCTTCGTGCGTGCGCACCGACCAGTCGAGCGAGATCCACTCGTCGCGCGCCGTGCGAAGGCGCGCGCGCACACCGCCGCTGCCCGCCGTGAGCGTCCGCTCCAGCGCTTCGGTGTCGTCGGGATGAACCCAGTCGAGCAGGCGCTGCCGCGCGAGGTCCTCGCTCGTCAACCCGAACTCCGCAGTGAATGCGGGGTTCAGGCGAGGAGCGTCGTCCGGTTCGTTCGACCAGAGCATCATCGACCGCATGGATCGAGAGGCCATGACTGCAGTATTGCACGCGCTTCGGACGGGTCGGGAGCGGAATTCGGATTGTCGCGGGCGCCGGTCCTCCGACGTCGGGCTCAGGCTGCCGGCCTGCGCGCTCCACTCCGTGCCCTGCGCTCCGGGCCGCGACATTTGCCTCGTTCACGGTTCTGGTGCATCGGAGCAGGCCGATTCGAATCGGGCCGCATCGAACACGGCCGAATCGAACACGGCGCGCCCCCGCTGAGCAGGAACTCGCCGTCTCTCGTTCGATTGCGTGTTGACGCGGAACGCCTACGCGCCCTGGATCAGTTCCACGTTCCAGTGGCCGAGCTCCGACGGATCAGGCGGCGTCCGGCTCCGGCTCCGGCTCCGGCTCCGACGAGTGCTTCCCCAGTAGCGGAAGTTGGAACAGCGTGAAGACGAGCATGAGCCCCATCAGGCCGAAGACCTTGAACGTCACCCACGTGTCGGTGCTGACGTTGCGCCAGACCAGCTCGTTCAGGCCTGCCGTGGCGACGAAGAAGATCGCGTAGCGGATCGTCAGGAGGTGCCAGCCTCTGTCGGTCAGCGGTAACGCGCTGCCCATCAGCATCTTCAGGAACAGGCGGCGCGTGAGCAGTCCGACGAGGAGGATCGTCCCGAACAGCGCATTCAGCACGGTCACCTTGAGTTTGATGAACGTCTCGTCCGCGAGGTAGATCGTCAGCCCGCCGAACACCAGCACGACGGCCAGCGTGAACAGCATCATCGGTGGGATCTTGCCGTCGCGCCGCTTCGCGATGAACGCTGCGATCACCATCGCGACCATGAAGACGCCGGTCGCCCACAAGATCCCCTTCACGTAGTTCGTGATGAAGAACAGCAGCAACGGGCCGAACTCGGTCAGCAGCTTCGACGGCGGCGGGGCGTCTTCCGTCCGAGACGCCGCGTCCGACTTGTCGGGTCGCCCGGCTTCCGACGCATCCTCGTCTCGATCTCCCGTGGTCATGCGCACGGTACTCTACCCGGATCGTTCACGAGGGCGTCGCGGGCCCGCGGCGAGATCACGGCGTGCATGGTGGCCCTTGGACCTGGGATCGCTGGAAGCGACGACGACCCTCGCGCGTTCGCTGCGAAGGCGCGCCGCCTCACTCCTGCGCCATCCTGCGGACGAGCCGCACGCCGTACGGTTTCGACGTCGCGTCGGAGTGGCGCGTATGCGGGTCGAGGGGGTTCGCCGTGATGACGTCGTTCCCGCGCAGCGACCGCACCGACGGGTCGCCGTTCGTGCGAGGGCTGCCGTCCTTCGGCTGCCCGTTCAGGTCCGGGAGGGCCGTGTCCTCGCACCACTCTGGGGCGTTCGAGAGGATGTCGTGCAGGCCCCACGCGTTCGGCCGCCGCGTGCCGACGGGGTGCGAATGGCAGCCCAGTGTGCGGAGGGTGGCGAGGGGGAGCTGCATGGACTCCTGGTAGGTCATCACGCGTACGCCGCTGTTCGCCGCCAGCCACTCGTACTCGAGCATCTCCTCGCTGGTGTTCGTGCCCCAGTAGAAGTGCGTCGTGGCGCCCGCGTAGTGCGCGTACTCCCACTCCGCCTCGGACTGCAGCCGTGCGCCGTACGCCGCCGCGACCGCACGGGCGTCAAACCAGGGGATGCGTGCCGGCTCGTCGTCTGCCGTCGGCGGATCCACGCGTTCCTTGATGTCCTTCATCGGGCGCTGTCCAGAGGGCACCGGAGTCCGTACGACGTTCTCGAATCCGACCCGCCGAGCCCAGTTGCGCGCAGAACGGAAGTCCGCGATCGTCAGTTCCGTCCGCGTCATCAGGAAGCCCGGAATGTCGAGCTGTTGGACGGGCGTCGCAACGCCGGCACCCCGGGGTGGCGGCCGCCCCGTGTCGGTGCCCATCGCAAACGTGCCCCCGAGCACGGCGATCCACTCGAGGCGCGGGAACGCGAATGCACTCCGTAGGCGCTCGAAGCGCGCGTCGGCGTCGGCATCCGGATCGCCGCGCTCGGGTGAGGCCTCGGCGACCACACGCACCGACGTACCGGCCTTCACTCGCATCCTCTCGACCACGACCTCACCCGCGTCGACGATGACCTCCGTAGCGACGTCGTCGACGTCCACCAGGAAGGTCGTGCCGCGCACCCCCATGGAGGCCTGCGGCGTCTCAACCCGGAACTCCTTCTTCGGCACGGACTCGTCGACTCGGACCCCCGTCTTGCCCCTCAGCACCGCCATGGACGCGCCCGTCGCGTTGAAGGCGACCTCGCCATTCGACTCGAGGTGCACGACGCCGAAGCCGACGTCGAACTCGCCGCGGCCGTCGTCGGCAGTCTTGACGCGGTCGCCGGGCCCGAGTCGGGGTGGGATCTGAGCGTCGGCGACGGTCGCATCCTTGGGCGGGAACAGCCGCAGCGGAAGCCACGTCTCACCCTTGTCCCGCGACACGCGCACATCGCCTTCGAGCGACACCGCGACGATCTCCGTCAGCCGGATGACGTTCTTGTCCCTCTTCGTCCTGACGGTCTTCTTGATCAGCTTCTTCTGCAGCCGGACGTTGCCGAACCCCGTCCGGATGTGGACCCACTTGGTGCCGTTGTCGTCCTTCGACTCCTCGACGACGTCCCCCGTCAAGCGGCCACCGCCCTTCATGAGGAAGATGTCCGCGTGCGCCGTTGCCGCCTCGGCGGACACGAGCGCCGCCACCGCCACCGCCATCGTGAGCGCTCGTCGGTCCATCTCGACCTCCCCACGCAGAGTACCGAAACCGGTGGTGCCCGTCGCCCGGTGTCGCGCTTCGTCGAGCCGTCCGTGGCAGGCTGGACAGAGCAGCGGATCGACCTCGTCGATGCGGCGCGGGGGCAACGGAGAACGGGGGCAGGCCCTCAAGGACCCGCCCCCGCAGGGAGCGCCGATGAACGGAGCGCCTACGCGCCCTGGATCAGCTCGACCGTCCAGTCGCCGACGTCGTTCGTGGCGTGGGTGCCGGCGCGGAGGTTCTGGACCTTGCCCGACGTCAGCAGCGTCTGGATCGCGCTGTCGATGGCTGCGCCCGCCTCGTGCTCGCCGAGGTAGTCGAGCATCATGCCGACGGCCGCGATGGCGGCGATCGGGTTCGCCACGTTCTTGCCGGCGTACTTCGGCGCGGAGCCGTGGATCGGCTCGAACATAGAGACCTTGCCCGGGTGGATGTTGCCGGAGGCGGCGATGCCCATGCCGCCCTGAATGGCGGCGCCGAGGTCCGTGATGATGTCGCCGAAGAGGTTCGGCGTGACGATCGTGTCGTACCACTCCGGCTTCTTGAGGAACCACATGCACGTCGCGTCGACGTAGCCGTGGTCGGTCTCGATGTCCGGGTACTCCTTGGCGACCTCGGCGAAGACGCGGGTCCAGATGTCCTGCGCGCGGATCGCGTTCGCCTTGTCGACGAGCGTCAGGCGCCTCTTCTGGTTGCGCTTTCTGCAGAGGTCGAAGGCGTAGCGGATCACGCGCTCGACGCCGTTGCGCGTGTAGACCATGGATTGCATCGCGACCTCGTTCGGCGTGCCCTTCTTCAGGATGCCGCCGATGCCCGCGTACGCGTCCTCCGTGTTCTCACGCACGACGACGAAGTCGATGTCGTCCGGCGTCTTGCCCTTCAGCGGGCAGAGGCGCTCGTCGTAGAGCTTGATCGGGCGCAGGTTGACGTACAGGTCAAGCTGGAAGCGCAGGCCCGCGATGATCGCGCGCTCGAGCATCCCGACCTCGACCCGCGGATCGCCGATGGCGCCGAGGAACACAGCGTCGTGCTGACGCATCGCGTCGAGAGCGCTGTCGGGGAACTTCTCGCCCGTCGCGAGGAAGTGATCCGTGCCGTACGGGTAGTCGGTCGTCTCCGCCGTGAAGCCATAGACCTCGCCGGCGGCGCGAAGGACCTTGAGTCCCTCGGCCACGACCTCTGGCCCAATTCCGTCGCCCCCCAGGACCGCGATGCGGTGGTTCGCCATTCGTCTGCCTCCGTCTCGGGGGGGACCGCTTGTCCGCACCCATTCGTCACTTCTCTGGACTCACATGGTTCAGACGGGCCGCCCCTTGGCCCGTCAATCCGATCGCGCGGTTACGACGCGTCCGGGTTCTCGAGCAGCACGGCCAGTCCCTGACCGCCGCCGATGCAGGCGGAGGCGATGCCGTAGCGGTTGCCGCGCTCTCGCAGCTCACGGGTCAGCGTCAGCAGCAGGCGGGTGCCGGTGGCGCCGAGCGGATGCCCGAGCGCGATGGCGCCGCCGTTGACGTTGACCTTCTCACGATCGAGCTCGAGCTCCTTCTCACACGCCAGGTACTGCGCGGAGAACGCCTCGTTGATCTCGAAGAGGTCGATCTGATCGATGCCGAGGCTGGCCTTCTCGCACACCGACCGGATCGCCGGAACCGGACCGATGCCCATGATCGAGGGGTCGACACCGGCGTAGGCCCAGCCGCGCACGAACGCCTGGGCCGTGCGGCCCGCGGCGCGCGCGTCGTCCGCGCTCGTCACGACGAGTGCGGCCGCACCGTCGACGATGCCGGACGCGTTGCCGGCGGTCACCGTGCCCTCCTTGCCGAACGCCGCGCGCAGCTTCGACAGCGCCTCGACACTCGTCTCGGGCTTGATGTGGTCATCGGAGTCCACGACCTGCTCGCGACGGCCCTTGCCGACCGTCACGGGCACGATCTCGGCGCCGAACTTGCCGTCCTGGACGGCCTTCGCGCCGAGCGCGTGCGAGCGGTACGCGTACTCGTCCTGCGCCTCGCGGGAGATCTCGTGCTTGCGCGCGAGGTTCTCGGCGGTCTGCGCCATGAAGAACCCGCAGAACGGGTCCATGAGCGACGCGAAGAGTAGATCCTCGAGCTGCACGGGCTGGCCGAGGCGGAACGGCTCGCGGCCGCCGCGCACGACGTGCGGGGCCTGCGACATGTTCTCCATGCCACCCGCGATCATCGTCGTGCCCTCGCCGAGCTGCAGCATCTGCGAGACGCTCACCAGGCTCTGCAAGCCGCTGCCGCACAGACGGTTGACGGTCAGCGCCGGCACGGAGTGCGCGAGTCCCGCCTTCAGCGAGACGTGGCGTGCGCCATAGATCGCGTCGGCCGCCGTCTGGAGCGCGTTGCCGACGACGACGTGGTCGATCTCCTCGGCGGTGACACCGGTGCGCTCGAGAGCGCCCTTCAGCGCGTGCGCACCGAGGTCGTTGGCGCCGACGCCCTTGAACTTGCCGTACCCCGGCGTTCCCACGTACTCGGCCATCGCCGTACGCGCGCCGCCCAGGATCACGATCTCCTTCGACATCACCACCTCCGCCATTGATCTCATTCGATTGTCGTGCGGCCCGTCGAGACCGCTGTGCGCCGGGTCACCCCGGCGGGCGACACCTGGCAACTGGGCTCAGGTGCCGCGATACGTGGGCTTCCGCTTCTCCAGGAACGCTCGAGTGCCCTCGCGCATGTCGTCCGTGGCGAAGCACTGCCCAAAGAGGTCGGCCTCACGCGCTAGACCCGCCTCGAGCGGCGCACCGACGCCATCGAGCACCGCTGTCATCGCCAGCCGGAGCGCGACGGGACCGCGCGAGGCGATGCGTCGCGCGATCTTCATGGCGGTCGCGGCCAGTTCAGCCTGCGGGACGACGCGACTGACGAGGCCGCAGCGCTCGGCGGCCGCAGCGTCGATCATGTCCCCCGTCAGCACCATCTCGAGCGCCCGACCGACGCCGACCAGTCGGGCCAGGCGCTGCGTGCCGCCGTAGCCGGGGATCAGGGCCAGCGTGACCTCGGGCAGACCGAGGCGCGCATTGTCCGAAGCCACGCGAACGTGGCACGCGAGGGCCAACTCGAGTCCCCCACCAAGGGCGAACCCGTTCACGGCCGCCACGACCGGCTTGCCACAGCGCTCGATCAGGTTGAACACGCCCTGACCGCGCGCGGAGGTCGCCTGCGCCGCCTCCGGTCCGAGCTCTGCCAGTTCGACGATGTCAGCGCCCGCGACGAAGGCCTTGTCGCCGGAACCGGTCACGACGATGGCGCGGACCTCGGCGTCCTCGCGCAGGCCCGTGAACGCCCGCTCGAGCTCATCGAACACGGCCGCGTTGAGCGCATTGAGCGCCTTGGGGCGCGTCACCGTCACCGTCGCCACGCCTTCCGAGACCGCAAGGTGCAGGTTCTCGAACGGTCCGTGATCGGGCATCGGCGGGCTCTCCGTAGGCACTTCCGGCCCGATGTCTCGGGCGGAACCTCCGAGCCTAGTCGCGACAGCGGACACCATCCAGCTCTTCCGGCTCCGAGAGAGCACGCGCGTGTACGCCAGGCTCAGAGTCCGTACGATCGCAGCCGATGGCAGCTCGACGTCGACCGCCCCCGCGCGCGATGCGATCGGCGACGTCGATCGTCGTAATCGTGATCGGCTGCGTGCTGCTGTTGATTTCGTGCTGCTGGGGCTTCGGAACGGTGCCGTCGGCCCTCGAGAGCCACAGCTCATCGACGGTCACGACGCTCTCGGTCGACGAGCTCGTCGACGCGCCCGCGCAGGGCCTCGTGCGCGTCACGGGCTGCATGCTCGACGGGCCAGGCTCCGTCTACTTCGAGACGGTTGGTGGACGCGTTGACGAGTTCTTCGTTCCGATTCGTCCACCGACGGACGACGAGTTCGACACCTGCCACGCCGTCGTGCGTGTGAAGCGCGGCAGGTTCGCGGCGCTCCTGCGGCGGATGGTCGCCATGGACACGGACGAGGAGGCCGACGACTTCATCGAGGACAATCTCGACGCGATGTACCCCGTCCGGGACGTCGAGGGGCTCATCCCCCGCTCCGGGATCAGCTGGTCCGAGCGACGCGACACGCGACGGCTCATGCATGACGTGTCGCCGACGTTCGTCGTGATCCACGAGGGGGAGGAGCCGCTGCCGCGCGGGATGGCGAATCTGCTGCTCGGCGTGACGATCGCCCTGGCTCTCGGAGGGCTGCTCCTGGTCGTGAAGGGCGCTCAACGCCCGCCGCTCCTCGCTGCGGCGGACGGCGACGATCTTCGCGACGCGATCGACGCGTTCGGGGAGCCGGCGCCCGGCGCAACGCAGCCGGTCGGGTCGTGGACGGAGACGCCGGCGCTCAGCCGGCACAGGCACCTCGCCGTCGTCGACGTGCAGGCAGAGTGGCCGGACCTCTGCGTCGGGTGCGGGCGCCCGGCGGACGGCAGTTACCTGCCGCGGACGCTCTACTGGCATCACCCGGCCGTCTACATCGCCCTGCTCTCCCCCATCATCTACGTCATCCTCGCGCTCTGCCTGCGCAAGCGCATGCGGACCCACCTGCCACTCTGCCGGCCGCACCTGAACCGGCGCCGCGTGGTCATCGCGCTCGCAGTCGGGTTGCCCGTACTGGCGTTCGCGGGACTCTGCGCGTCCGGCCGCTTCGAGCCGATCGCGTTCATCGCCGCGATGCTGCTTCTCTTCACGTGCATGATCGTCGGCGTCGTGCTGTCACGGCTCGTGACGGTTCGACGCATCGACGGGTTCGGCGCATGGGTGTCCGGAGTCCATCCCAACGTCCTTCGCGAGCTTCCGCCGTTCGAGGAAACGGACCCCGCCTACTGATCGGCCCTCTCGTTCACGCTGCGACGCGCGCGGGACGCTATGATCGCCCCCCCCCCCAAGAGACATCGACCGGTCGCGAGAGGACGAGATGACGCGCAGGTCAGCGTGGATCGGGGGAGTGGTCGTGGTCGGCGTCGCGGTGGCAGTGTGCCTGCTCGCGAAACCGGACGCCTTGGAGGCGCCTGAGCGGCCTCACGGCCCAGCGAGTGAGCGCACGTCGGGGGATGGCGCGCCGATCGGAGACTCCGCGGTCGACGGGAACTCCGCCGTCCACAGAGACTCCGCCAGCGACCACGGTAGGGCGCGTGATGCGTCGGCCGGTCGACGGCCGCGTCAACGTCGAGCGCCTCCGGGCGCGAGCGGACGAGAGCTCACGCCCGAGGAGCGACGCCGCGACGACGCAGGGTGGACTCCGCAGCTCTGGCGACGCCGGATCTTCGCGAAGGACGCTCAGGTCGAGGGGCTGGCGACGGAGTTCGCCACGAACTGGGGTCCGCAGAAGTTCGTCCGGCTGATCCAGCTCGCCGGAGGTCGGCCGGAGGAGATCTGGGGACCGGACGGAACGGAGCAGGGCGTCACGACGCGCTTCCACCGCGAGCCGAAGCGCATGGCGCGACTGCTCGAGGATGCGCTCGCGATCGGCGGAGATCCGCTGGCGCGCCAGTCCCTGATCTTCCATCTCGCGATCGACCTCCCGCCCGACGTGGGCCGACCTCGCCTGCGACGCTTCCTCGACAGAGACGATCCCGACGACGCCGAGGACGCGCTCTGCGCGCTAGCGTTCGCCGGTGATCCGGACGCCCTCGAGCGGTTCGTCGCGCTGGCACAGGAGCCGTCGACGGCGTTGGTGCGTCACGAGGTGCACGATCCCTGGGACATCCTCGAGCTGACCCGCGGGCGCACGCGCGAGGCGTTCCGCTCCTACCGCTGCATCGAGGTGCTGACGCGCGGACCGTACTTCCATGAACTCGGCAACTGGGCCGAGGGCCACTACCTGCGCTTCCCCACGGCACACCCCGGCTCGACCCCGACCGCGGCGGTCGAGCGACTGCTGCCGGCGTGGCTCGATCGCTATCCGGGCCATCCTGGATCGGACGACATGGCGTATCGCATGGCGGAGCTCCGTCTCGCGCAGGGCCGTCGCATGGAGGCGCTGCACTGGGCGTCGCGCTGTGCGACGTACCCGGACCAGGACATGCGCCCGGCAGGGCTGCGCATGATGATCTCGCTCGTCGAGCTTGCCCCACCGGGTGACCCGTTGACGGCCGGCACGATCGATCCCGCCGCGCCCGATCGCAATCGCGAGTTCCTCACGTACCTGCAGCTGCGTCGTCAGGCCGTCGACCTCGGCCCCGGCGTGGCGCTCGCACAGCTCGCCGAGGTCGCGAGCGCGGAGCCGCATCTGCTACTGGCGCGCGCCTACCGGGAACGTTGGTCGGCACCGGTGCCGCGCGGACTCGACAGTGGCACACGTCCGCTCTCCGAGAGCGATCCGCTGCGACGTGTCGAGGCGCCCGACGACGATCCGGTCCCGTCGGTTCGCCCCGTCGCGTCGGTCTGGAAGGACCGACCGGACATGCGGCCGCCGCAGGAGTGCTTCCGTCCGTCACTCCACCGCCTGCGACGCCAGTTGCGCGCGTGGGAGACGCTAGCCGAGCTGCAACGCCGCCACTCTGCGGGCGAAGGCGACGCGGCCGATCTCCTCTACAAGCAGGGTGCGCTCCACTACTACGAGCGCGACGTGCTCTATCCGGTCTACGCGACGCACACCGGCAACTACAGCGGGCGCCCCACCGCGCGATTCACGTCGCGAGTCGAGGGTGACTGGCTGCAGGGCGCGCTCTCGTGGGATCTCGCGATCGAACGCTTCGAGGCGCTGGTGCGTGCCCATCCCTCGCACGCTCTGGCCGACGACGCGCTCTACTCGGTCGCCCTCGCGCACGTGAAAGCGGCCGACGCGTCGGAGATCGCGGTGCAGGGGAGGGAGGCGCGCGCTCGACACGTGCGTGCCGGGCTCGACGCATTCGAGCGACTCGTCGCACGATATCCGCAGAGCTCGCTCGCTCGCGCGGCGGGCGCGGCAGGCCGCTACTGGCGCGCGCCGGGCCGCAAGATCCCCACGCGCTGAGCCGGTTCCCGCCGAACCGATTGCGCACCCGCCCGTTGGGACGGGTGTCCGAGCGCTCGGACGACCACGACGCCGCGTCACGCCGACGCGGCGAACAGGGAGTCCGTCATGCAGTCCGCCACACAGGCCTCGATGCAGGCCGTCCAGGCCCTCCGTACGTTCACAGCCGCCGCCGCGATCGCGTTGATCGGCGTCGCCGCCGCCCCCGCCGATGCGGCGGGCGTGCTCGTCCCGCGCGACGGTCGGGCGCCCGTGAAACTGCGTTCGCAGCGCGTCACCGCGCGGCTGTCCGACGGTCTGGCCCGGACCACCGTCCGCCAGACGTTCCTCAGCCCGCACCGCGGCGCCATCGAGGCCGTCTACGTGTTCCCCGTTCCGGAGGGCGCCGCCCTCGTCGACGTGGCGATGGAGGTCGGCGGCAAGCGGCTCGAGGGCCTGGTCGTCGAGCGACAGAAGGCGCGCCGGGTCTACGACCAGATCGTGCGCGGCAAGCGCGACCCAGCGCTCGTCGAGCAGATCGGCCGGTCCAAGTTCCGGCTATCGGTGTTTCCCGTCCTGCAGAACGAGCCCACCGTGGTCGAGATCACGTGGGTCGAGCAGACACCGCTGACGGATGGTCGCTATCGGTACGTCTACCCTCTCGCGCTCGCCGGCGACGCCGCCCGCACCGAGCAGGACCTGACGTTCGACCTCCAGATCGCGTCGACCGCGCCACTGCGCGAGGTCACGAGCCCGACGGATGGACTGTCACTGAGCGTCCCGTCCGCCCACGCCGCCAGCGCATCGTTCGAGCGCCAGCGCGCGGTGCTTGACCAGGACATCGTCGTCGAGGCATCGGTCGGTGTGCCGAAGGCATCGCTCGGAGTGCGCACGTTCCGCGATCGCAAGGGCGAGCTGTACGTCGCTGCTGTCGTCACGCCGCCCGCACTGACCGCGGACCAGATCATCCCGCGTGACGTCACGCTGCTGCTCGATGTGTCCGGGAGCATGAAGGGTCAGAAGATCCAGCAAGCGCGCAACGCGGCGCTCTACCTCGTCGACAACGCCCGCAACACGGACCGCGTCAACGTCGTTCGCTTCAACGCCGCCATCGACGCGTTCGCGGAACAGCCCGTCCCGATGACGGACGAGAATCGGCAGCGAATGCGCGCGTTCGTCGAGGACACGACCGCCGGCGGCAGCACCGCCCTCGCCGACGCGCTCGGTTTTGCTCTCTCGGAGCCCGTGCACGAGACGCGCGTGAGAACGATCGTCCTCCTCTCGGACGGACGCCCGACCGTCGGCCCGGTCGATCCGGCCGAGATCCTCACCGCCACACGAGACGACGCCCCGGAGCACGCGCGCGTGTTCACGTTCGGAGTCGGCGGCGACGTCGACGAGGGACTGCTGCGCGGAATCAGCGCCGCCACGCGCGGTGATGCACAGCTCTTCCGTTCCGGCGGGGAGATCGAGGGACGGCTCTCGTCGTTCTTGAAGCGCACGTCGACCCCGGCTCTCGCCAACCTCAAAGTCGACGCCGCTGGCGCCCGGCTGACCGAGGTGTACCCGCGCCCGGTGCCGGACGTCTTCCTCGGTGAGCAGGCCGTGCTGACGACGCGCGTGCGCGGCGAGGTTCCGGAGACCACCACCGTGCACGCCACGGTGGCCGGCAAGCGCATCGCGCTCACGGCCGACGTGCCCCGGCGCCGCGCGCCGGGCGGCGACATCTCGGTGCTGCATCTCTACGCGCGCCAGAAGATCGATTTCCTCGAACAGTCGCTGCGACTGCGGCGCAATCTGAGCGACGAGGCGTACTACGCCGCGCTCGATCGCGGTGCCTACGACAGCTCCGACGAGATCGTCCAGGAGATCGTCGCCACGTCGATCGACTGTGGCGTGCAGTCCGCATACGCCTCCTTCCTCGTGCTGCTGCCCGAGGACCGAGCCCGACTCGACCCGCGCGATCTCGCCGGTCTGCAGAACGCACGCGAACGCGCCGCCGACGCGCGCCGCGACGCGCGGGGTGAGCCGACGATCGAAGAGGAGAGCGCCGCCGCCCCCCCCGACGGGATCGAGTACGACGACGTCGTCATCAAGGACGCCAAGGTCAGAGATCACAACGAGTCCGACACCGACATGGACGACGCTGACTCGCTGGGCGATCCGCGCTTCAACTCCGACGCGCCGTTCGAGGGCCCGGGGACCAACGGCGTGATCGGGATCGCTGGCGGAGCCGGCGTCGGGTTCGGCGGACGGCGTGGAGGGCGACGGAACCTGCGGTCCGGTGGCGGTGGACGCAACACGCAGAGCGCCGTCGATCTGGGTCTCGAGTGGCTGAAGAACCACCAGTCAGCCGACGGCCATTGGGACCCGGCGGCGTTCGAGTCGCAGTGCAAGCTGAACCGCTGTGGCGGCGGCGCGACGACCGCCCAGGGACCGGGCAGCACCAGCCTCGTACTGCTCGCGTTCCTCGGAGCCGGTGAGACGCACAACAGCGGTGAGTACAAGGACGCCGTCAAGAACGGGCTGCGATACCTCAAGAACCTCCAGGACTCCGAGGGGTGCTTCGGGTCGCGGACGTCACCGACCTTCATGACGGACCACATGTGGGCCACTCTCGCGATGACCGAGGCGTACGGTCTGACCGGATCGCGGCTGTTCAAGGAGTCAGCCCAGCGCGCCGTGAACTTCGTGCTGCGCGCCCAGAACCCCTACCTCGGCTGGGGCCCGGGAGTGCGAACGGGCGTCAACGACACGTCGACGACGGTCCTGGGCATGCTCGTCGTGAAGTCGGCGAAGCTCGCGGAGCTCGACGTCGACCACTCCGGCGCATTCGCGGGTGGCCTGAAGTGGCTGGATCTCGTCACCGACGCCAAGTCGGGGCGCGTCGGCAACCAGAAGGTCGGCGACGCCGACGTCGAGTGGCGCTTCCCCACACTGCGCGGCGACGCCCTCACGGCCGCGGCGATGTTGGCGCGCATCATGGCTGGCCAGGATCCGAAGGAGAACGAGCTCATCCAAAAGGGCGCGGACATCCTCGCCGCGAACCGGCCGGAGGCGTCGGTCTGGCTCGACCCCGGTGAGTACATGCTGCGCTACTTCGGAACTCTGGCGCTCTTCCAGGTGGGCGGCGACCACTTCAAGCAGTGGAACGAGGCCCTGAAGCCGGCCCTCGTCGGCAGGCAGCGCACGGGACAGGGTCGCGACGAGCGCGGTTCGTGGGACCCACTGGACCTCCACTCCGCGGAGGCCGGCGGGCGCGTTCACGCGACCGCGATCCAGACGCTCTGCCTCGAGGTCTACTACCGGTACGGAAGGGTCTTCGGCGGGAGCGGCCCGTCGCGTCGCTGACGTCGATGACTGCCGGTCACTTGCCGAGGTGGACGGTCTCGCCGCGGGTGCCATTCCGAGCGAGACCGCGCAGCGGATGAGGCGACTCATCGTCGCCGCGGTGGTCGCGACGTCGTTGCTGGCGGTGGTGACGCTCAGCCTCCGCACGACGGAGCCACCCACCGACGCGCAGGACTACGTGCTCGTGCTGCGAGACATCGACGTCTCCGCGACGTTGCCGCCGATCGACGGGCTGGGGGCGCTCCGTGTGGACGACATCGTGATCGAGGACATCGCGCTCGGTGTTCCCGAGGAGCCCGACGACGACGCCGTGAGTCGGGTCGAGCCGGGCCTCTCGCTGGACGCACCGTTCGAGCATCCGGCGATCGATCAGAGGATCGGAGGCAGCGCCCGTCCGTGGAAGATCTGGTCGCGGCGCGGCCGACGTCGAAACCTGCGCGCCGGCGGCGGAGGACGTCGCACGCACGCGGCCGTGGAGCTCGGTCTCGACTGGCTCCATCGGCACCAGTCCCCGGACGGGAGTTGGAGCCCCGCCGAGTTCGAGACGCAGTGTCGACTCAACCGCTGCGGGGGTGCGGGCGACGCGCCCGGTGGTCCCGGCACGACGGGCCTGGTCCTGATGACGTTCCTTCAGGCCGGCGAGACGCACGATCACGGCGACTATGCGAAGACGGTCGAGCGCGGTCTGCGCTACCTGAAGCGCGTTCAGAGCGCTGACGGGTGCTTCGGGCCGCGCACGTCGTCGACGCTCCTGCACGACCACATGTGGGCAACGCTTGCGATGTGCGAGGCGTACGGCTTGAGCGGATCGCGGCTGTTTCACCGATCGGCGCAGCGCGCCGTCGACTTCGTACTACGCGCCCAGACGCCAGGCTTCGGTTGGGGGCCGAGCGGCCGGAACGAAGACGACGACACGTCAACCACGATCCTCGGAGCGTACGTCGTGAGGTCTGCGATCCTGGCGGAGCTCGAGGTCGACCGGGGCGCGTTCCAGAGCGCGGTCGCGTGGCTCGACGGCGTGACCGATGCGGAGACCGGTCGGGTCGGTAACCGGCAGCGGGGAGATTGCGATCTCGCGTGGCACTTTCCGACGCTGCGCGGGGACGCGCTGACCGCGGGTTCGATCCTGGTCCGAGTGTTCGCCGGCGTCGACCCGAGGAACGACGAGCTCGTCCGGAAGGGAGCGGACCTCCTCGTCGCCAATCCGCCCGACGCGGCGGAGCCGCTCGATCCTGGCGAGCTGGCGCTGCGCTACTTCGGTACGCAGGCGCTGTTCCAGGTCGGCGCCAAGCACTGGAAGCAGTGGAACGACGCCCTGAAGCCGACGATCGTCGACAGCCAGCACACGGAGCCCAACCGCGACGAGTGTGGCTCCTGGGACCCGCTCGATCCGCACTCCGCGGAGGCCGGCCGCATCCACGCGACAGCGCTCCACGTGCTGTGCCTCGAGGTGTACTACCGGTACGGAAGGGTCGGGAAGTTCCCGCCGTAGGAGTGCTGCAGACTCGCGGATTCTCCAGGCTTCCCCCGGTCGTCGCCCCCGCTCCGACAGCCTGCAGCCTAGCGCCTACAGCCTTGCTCTGCGTTCCCGTTGCACGCCTGTTACGCGCAAGCACGATCCCAACGCGTTGGATGGAGAGGAAGCCCTCGCCATGCAACGCACTCTTCGCCTGCCGTCCCCCGCCGCATCCTTGGTGTCGCGCGTCGGCTGGCTGGCCGTCCTCGCGCTGAGCGCTCTCGTCGTCGTCAACTCGCTCCCCTACTTCACGGCGGGAACGGCGATTGACTTCCTGGCGGAGCGTCCGGTGCTCACGGCCAGCCCGGTCTGGCGTGCGGCACTGCTGCATCACGTCGCGGGTGCCCTGGTCTGCCTGGTCGTCGGCCCGGTGCTGCTCTCCGCTCGACTGCTGCGCGCCTCCCCCGCCGCGCACCGCGTGCTCGGCTGGACGTACGTCGTCGCGGTTACGTGCGTTGCTGCGCCTTCGGGGTTGGCGCTCTCGATCACCGCGAAGGGCGGCCTCGCTGGGCAGCTCGGGTTCGCCGTCCTCGGTGTCGCCTGGCTCGCGACGACCCTCGCCGGAGTGCGCGCGATCCGACAGCGGCGACTCAGCGACCACGTGACATGGATGGCGCGCTCGGCCGCCATCGCGTCGTCCGCTCTCTCGTTCCGCGTCGTCCAGGTCGCGCTCTACGCCGTCGGCGTTCCCGACCACCCGAACTACGTCGCGTCTCTCTGGTCGAGCCTCGCGCTCAGCGTCGTGCTGGGCGAGTGGGGAGCAGCGCGCCTTCGCTCCCGAGTCCCCCATCCCCGTTCCCGTTCCCGTTCCCAGATCCAGTCCCAAGGAGTCCTCCGATGAGAATCCTCGTTTCCTGCGCCCTCGTCACCGCCGCCTCGTTCGCCGTGACGACGTTCGCGTTCGACCGTCCCGCCGAGGCCTGCGGCGGCTACGACTTCATGCCACGTCTCTCCGCCGACGACGCGCTCGTCGCCGCGAAGATGCTCGAGCGCGACCTTCGACAGCGACTGACGAGCGAGCGGCGACCAGAGCCGAAGCGCCGCCTGCTGTCGCGTGCGGGACCGCGACGTTCGGAGGAGACCCACTCGGTCTCCGTCGGCCTGATCGCCGTGCCCCGGAAGGACGATCCGTTCGCCTCGGTCGAACAGCGCACCGTGACCGGCGAACTCACGCTCACGCTCCCGGACGAGACGCGAGTGGCAACGCAGTACCGCGTGAGCCTGCGCGCGAGCACGGTTGAATTGCTCGACGGCAAGGACTGGGTGCGCGTCGCGGACTGGCGTCGCCAGAAAGAGGAGTGAGCGCCGCCCCGCTAGGGGACGGCACTCAGTTCGGTATCGGTGTCTCGAACCTAGTTCGCGCGCTGGCGGGACTTGCGGTGCAGTTGTAGCAGCGTGCGCAGCACACGGTCACCCTGGCGGTTCGCGCGCCGGATCAGGCGCGCCCGCTTCTTCGGGTTGTCCGTCGTGCGAGCGGCCGCGATCGACTGCGTCAGCGCCTCCTGACGCTTGAGCGACTGCTTCTGGAGCCGCTGCAGCGAGCGTGAGGCCTTCCCGGGCTTCGCCGGTACCGGCGGTGCGAAGATGCCGGTGGCCCCGCCGAGAGCCTGGCCCTGCCGGATGATGTCCTGCTGCGCCGAGAGCAGGTTGTTCTGGATCGCGAGGATCGTCGCCTGGTCGTTGGCATCCACGAGCGGGAACGCCTGTGACAGCGCCACGTTCGCGTTCGCGATCCGGTTCCAGTAGTTGCGCAGCGTCTCGATCTGCGCGGAGGTGTCGGCACCGAACACGAAGTTCGGGACCTCGCCCGTGAAGCGCGGATCGATGCCGAGCAGTTCGGAGAGCGCGACGCCGGAGAGACGTGCGGCTTCGTCGAAGTACGAGGTGCCGCTGACGCCGTTGGGGAACGTCGGATCGAACGAGTTGATCGGGTCCGGGCCCTCGGGGTCGGTGGCCGCGTAGAGGTCGCGGATCGCGCGGTCGAGATCCTCGCCCGCGGTCGGCGCCACCGGTCCCGGAGGCGCGGTGCCGCCACCCGACGTGGCGCCGTTGCGGTTGTGGTAGTACCAGAGTCCATCACTGCGCCCGAGCACGACGTCCGGCGCGTTGTTGGCGTCGAAGTCCCAGTCGCGAACGAGCAGGTCGTACGTGACTCCAGAGAGCGTCGCCGCGGTGTCGCGACTGGACCCGAAGTTCGGGTTCGTGTCGAGACGCACGAGCATCAGTGGCGCGCTGCGACCGCCGGCGACCAGGTCAACAGAACCGTCACCGTTCATGTCGGCGAACGCCGTCGACCAGATCTCGCCGGCCAGGAACCCGCCGGTGCCGAGTGGGTCCGCCTCGACGTGCACGGGTGCGTTCCAGCTCCCGAACGTGCCGTTGAAGACCGACACGCGGTCCCAAGAGCCCACCGCGAAACCGGGGTACTCGACAAAGCTTCCGAAGTTCGTGCCGACGACGCGGTCGGTCGGACCGAACGTGAAGTCGTAGAGAAACGTCGAGGTGTCGAACGCGTTGGCGCGCTGGTACTCCGTCTCCGAAATCGCACGGTAGTTGAAGATCGGCTCCGCCGACCGCACACCGGTGCGGTTGGCCGAGAACAGATCGTTCAGACCGTCATCGTCGAGGTCGTGCGCGTGGATGCCGTCGACGTTGAACGAGTCGAGCGTCTGCAGCAGATCCCAGCCGCCACTCCCGTCCTCCTCGAGGATGTAGAGATGCGGGAACCCGTCGCTGGGGCCGCCGACTCGGTCGTCGATGACCTCCCGATCGACGCTCGACACGAGCGCGATGCGCAGCTTGTTGTTCGGGTGCAGCGTGTTGGCGTACGAGTTGAACGGCATCGCAATCGTCGACGTCTGGAAGTCGTGCCGCAGGATGTTCTCCTGCAGGAAGGTCCCGGTGCCGTCGTTGCGCGCCAGCACGATGTGGTCGATGTCGCCGAGGATCAGGTCGATGTCACCGTCGCGATCGATGTCGATCGCACCGCCGCCGACGCTGCGCGAGACGTTCAGTTCCTGGAGCAGCGTGAGCTGCAGCGCAGTGCCGCTGACGCCGTCGTTGCGGAACACTTGCGCGCCGACGCGAGTGACGTTGATGACGTCCATCCGGTCGTCGCCGTTGATGTCAGCCGCGATCAGGTAGGAGGTCGGGCCGGAACGCAGCGTCGTCCCGAGAGCGGCGACGGAGTCGAAGACCTGCTGCTCGGGGTCGACGCCGAGCACCGCAGTGATCGAGGCCGTCGTCGCGAGCGTGGTCGGGTCCGGCGTGTAGTTGCCGCCATCCGGGCCACCGAGCGTGATGCCGCTGACGGTGACCGGCTTTGCCGCTCCGACGAATGGGTTGTCGAACTCGGCTGACGCGAACAGCACCGTCAGATCGTCCCCCCCGATGCGGTCGTCGGTGATCGTGACGCTGGCGTCCACCGTGCCGTCGACGGGCTTGTCCGCGGCCGTGACGCCGAGCGTCAGCGTGCGCGGAGTGATGGCGTTGTCCGTCGTCGAGACGAACGAGACCAAGTAGTTCGCGCCGCCGTTGCCGTCGTTGGCGACGCCGGTCGGCGTGATCGTCTTGCCGGACCCCGCGTTCTTGTCGTCGTAGGCCTCCGCGAAGCCGGAGGTGTCGCCGGTCGCCAAGCTTCCACCCGTGACCGTCGGAGTACCGGGCGAGGCGGTTGTTGCGTCGTAGACGCGCGAGTTCCCGGAACTGGCCGTAACGGTGATCGCGCGCTGCGTGATCACTCCTGTCGTGCTCGGCACACCGGTGATGGAGTAGTTCGCACCACCGTTGCCATCCGAGATCGTCGCGGTCGGCGTCAGCGTCTTGCCGGTGCCGACGTTGCGCGTGTCGAAGGTCTGCGTCGCACTGCCAACCGTGTCACCGCCCTGAAGCACGCCGCTCGACAGGAACGGAGTGCCGGTGGACGACGTCGTGCCGTCGTAACTCTTGGTGTCCGTCACGGCCGTGAACTGGAGGGCACGCGGGAAGATGTCAGCCAGCGCGGTGACTGGGTCGGCGGAGAGCTGGTAGTTCCCGCCGTGCGTTCCGCCGATGACGATGCCGTTGACCGTGACCGTCTTGTCCGTGCCCGCGTTGCGGTCATCGAAGGTGCCGGACGTCGGCGTCAGGGTGACGACGTCGGCGCCGAGGAGGTTCCCGGTCAACGAGGAGATCATCGCCGTGGTCGTCGCGTCGTACGTCTTGTCGTCGGCGACGGCCGTGAGCGTGAGCGTGAACGGCGTGATGGCGCCCGTGGTGTCCGGGACGAACGTGATGAAGTAGTTCGTCTCGCCGTTGACGTTGCCCGTCGCGTTCAGCGTCTTCCCGAAGCCGACGTCGCGCGTGGCGAACGTCTGGCTGAAGTTGCCGGTCTCGCCGCCGACGATGCTTCCGCCGGTGACCGTCGGGATGCCCGTCGACGACGTCGTGCCGTCGTAGACCTTCGTATCCGAGGCTGCGGTGACCGTGAGCGGGCGCGCCGTGATGACGCCGGTCGTGTCCGTCAGGAACGTGATCGCGTAGTTGGACTCGCCGTTGACGTTGCCCGTCGCGGTCAGGGTCTTGCCGGTCCCGACGTTGCGGTTGTCGAACGTCTGCGTGAAGTTCGCGACCTCGCCGCCGACGAGCGTCCCGCTGGTCAGGGTCGGCACCGCGCTCGATGCCGTCGTGCCGTCGTAGACCTTCGTGTCGGTCGTCGCCGTCACGCTGATCGGACGGAGCGTGATCACACCGGTCGTGTCGGTGACGAACGTGATCGCGTAGTTCGACTCACCGTTGACGTTGCCCGCGGGCGTCAGCGTCTTCCCCGTTCCGGCGTCCTTCGTGTCGAACGTCTGCGTGAAGTTCTCGGTCTCGGCGCCGACGACGGTACCGCTGGTGACCGTGGGCACCCCGAGCGACGACGTCGTACCGTCGTAGCCCTTGGTGTCCGTCGCCGCGGTCACGGTGATCGGACGGGAGGTGATATCCGCGGTCGTGTTGATCGAGACGGTGGTCAGGTTGAAGCTCGCGGCATCGGCGCCGGCGAGCGAGAGCGTGGTCGCGGTGACCGTCTTGCCGGTGCCCACGTCCTTCGTGTCGAAGGTGGCCGAGCCGACGACGAGAGTGACGTCGAAGACTCCGATGTTCACCAGCGCATTGTCGAACACCGCGGCGGAGATCGTCGCGGTCGTGGTGCCGTCGTAGACCTTGTTGTCCGCCGTGACCGCGGTGACCGCGATGTCTGTGGCGGCGAACGCGGGCGTCGGCGCGACCGTCAGCGCGGCGAGCGCGACGGCAAGGGCACCGAGGAAGGTGCGGAGAGAACGGCGTACGCCACCCACGGGGCGGCTCGTAGCGAATGCGTTATCCATCGTCCCTGCCTCTTGCGCACGAGGAGCCCGCGATCACCTGCGCAGGGACGGTGCCAGGTGTCGGAAAGCCCACTCGGGGTTCCATGAGTGCCAGCCGCGCATGCGACCGGCCTCTGCTGTCCGCTCATACGATGGGGGGGATCCGTGGAAAGCGCAAAAGTTCTGCGCGTCAGAACTCACTTCGCGCGAATTCCCGCATGCCTGATTCGAGCCTGAACTCGCCGGATGCCGGCCTATTGGCCCTTCTTGGGCTGTGGGTTCCCGACCTCGGTGTAGTCGCCGTTATTGCGCTTCGCCAAGCTGCGCATGAAGCGCACGAACGGGCCGCTGCCGATGCGCGGATCGATGGCGATGGTGTGGATCTGCACGCGCTTCAGCTGGTTCCACGCCTTGACCGCTTGCAGGATCTTGCTGCCTTCCATCGGCTGCGCCTTATCGATGTTGTCATCGGTCGGCGCACCGTCGGAGAGCAGGAAGATCGTGTCGACGCCCGGGTCGTAGGACTTGTCGCTCAAGCCGCGGCCGGCGAGGCGGAAGGCCTCCTTCAGCGCGCCGTACGTGAACGTCGCGCCCGACGGCTCGAGGTCGTTGATCATCAGGTAGGACTTGTTCTTGTTGTCCTGCGTCGCCTCGAGCGACTCGGCGCTGAAGGTCTTCACGGCGTGGTTGAAGACGATGATGTTGAAGAACGACTCCTCCGGGAGATTCCGGATCGCCTGCTTCAGCATCTTCTTGGCGATGTCGATCTTCTTGCCGAAGAGGACGTCCTCGTCGAGGCCGGTCACGTCCTCGAGGCCCTCGCCGATGACCTCCTCCATCGAGCCGGAGACGTCGATCAAGAACGCGATCCGTCGGCTGCGCGTCTCGATGCCGTAGTAGTTGATGGACTCGACGCTGCGCTTCGACTTCTTCGTCGACTGCGGCTTGGCGCCCTTCGCGACGAGGGCGGCCTTGTTCTCGTCGTACCACGCCTTCCACGCGTCCGGGAACGGGCCGATCTCGACGCCCGTGATGGCCCGCAGCGCCTCGGCGTACACCTCGACGAGCCGTCCGTCCTCGACCGCCATGGCGTTCACGAGCGGTGCGATGGAGTTGACGTCCTTGAGGGCCTGGAGGAGGCGCGAAGCGGCCTGGCGATGCGGCCAGCCCTTCTCTTTCAGGGCCTTGTGCGCGATGGCGAGCGTCTCGGGTGCCTTCCGCTCGGCGAGTGCCTCCAGGGCGACGAGCCGGACTCCCGGGTCGCTGTCCTTCATCGCGATCTTGCCGACCGCTGCCGGGTCGACCAGAGCGTTGCGCAGGACGCCCGAGAGCAGCGCACGACGGCTCGTTGGGTGCTCAGCGACCCGCGCTGCGCGAGTCAGCACCTTCAGCGCATCGGCATCGGAGAACTTCATCGCCGCGGTGCCGAACGTGATGAAGACGACCATGTCGGAGCGCAGGAGCGTGTCCTCGCTGTCCATCTGCTCCTGCAGGCGCTTCTTGATGTCCCAGGCCTTGGGGTCCTTGAAGCTGAACCCGCTGTACGGCTTGAACTCCAGGCGCGTCCGCTCGGCACGCTGCTCCAGCTTGACGGTACGCGCGGAGAGTTTCTCGAGGCTCTCGACGAAGCCGCGCGCGGCCGAGTGCGAGTTGACCTTGGCGAGCGCGTGCACCGCCAACGCCCGATCGGCGGTCTCACCGTCCGCCAAGATGACGGCGTCAAGGGCCGCGCGCGGGCCATCGGCGGGGTCGTCCTGGGGTGCGGCGTGGAGCGATCCGGAGAGCGTCAGACCCAGGGTCACGGACAGAGTCAGGCCCAGAGACAGACTCAGCGCCACGGCGGCGGCGAGGCGGCGGAAGGGGCGGCGAACGCGCTGCATGGGACCCTCGGATGGACGACTCGGGCGCGGAGCCCGGCAGTCTACCCGCACGGGATATCCGCGCGTCGTTCGTCGTGCTCCTCTGAACTCCTGATGTGGAGCGACGCAGGCTTCCCTACACCGGGATGGCAGCTCATGGCGGGTCACCACCACCCACGTCACTCCGCTCGTGCAGTGAGCAGCGGCCGTGCCACTCGCCGCGGAGCCTGCCCCAAGTCCAAGATCGCCCACTCGCGAGGACGCGCAGTGTCCTCGTCTTGGCGATCCCTAATCCCGCGGGCTAGGAGCCCGTCCGAGTTACGTCCTCGCCGATCCGGGCGCCCGTGGAGGACGGCCTCCTAGCTCATAGGGCGTGTTCGGACGCCTGCGGAGGCCGGATCAGGCCCGCGCGGCGGCGAGCTTCAGCAGGTTGTGCGCGGTGCAGAGCAGCGACCACTCCGCCCGGACGTTCTCCATCCCTCGCAGCAGGAAGCGGCGAAAGCCACGGCACTCCTTGATGTGCCCAAAGACCGGCTCGACCACGTGCTTGCGGAGTCGGTAACGGCTCATACCTTGAGACTCGGCACGGAGGCCGACGACCCTCAGTCCCGATCTAGGAGACTGTCCGGTCGAGGATGCTCGCAGGCCAGCGGGTTACTCGGACGGGCTAGCCCGCTCAGACCAGGCGGATGCGGATCGCGCTCGTGGCGCCCGGCGGGTCGCCGCTGCGCGCACCGGCCACGAGAACGCGTTGCCCCGGCTCGAGGAACCCGGCGACGACCGCGCCGCGCAGTCCCGCTTCGAGAGCCTCGGGCCCGTCGTGGTCGGGGACGACCACGGCACAGACCGATCCCGTCAGCGCGAGCGAGCGCGCGACCGAGGCGTCGGGCACGATGGCCACGACCGGAAGCAGCGGGTC
Organism: Planctomycetota bacterium; assembly: GCA_021776825.1. Classification (GTDB taxonomy): domain Bacteria; phylum Planctomycetota; class JAJSAM01; order JAJSAM01; family JAJVHW01; genus JAJFFG01. The sequence goes on along the minus strand of JAJFFG010000024.1, from coordinate 4,914 downwards.
GAAGCGCGCGATGTTCCGAGCGGTCTCCCCAGAGCGCGTGACGGCGACGATCGCGACGGCATCGAGTCCCTCGGCGATCCGGACGGCTTCGACCGTCAGCCGATCCGAGACCTCGATCCAGGAAGCAGTCTGTCCCCACTCGCGACGCAGATCGCCGAGGTCCATGCGCAGGTGGTTCAGTCGCATGCCGCGACCGAAGCGACGGGCGGCGTTCCACTCCGCCGCCGTGTCGGCGATCGCTCGCAGAGTCTCGACGGCTCGTTGCGGCCGCGAGCCGAGTGCCGTCTCGCCGGACAGCATCAGGGCGTCGGCTCCGTCCACCACGGCGTTGAACACGTCCGAGGCCTCGGCGCGCGTCGGCTCCGGCGCGTGCTCCATGCTGCCGAGCATCTGCGTCGCGACGACGGCCGGGCGACCGAGAAGGCGGGCGCGGCGAATGATGTCCTTCTGAAGGCGAGGGACGTCCTCGGGTCGGCACTGCAGTCCCAAGTCGCCGCGCGCGATCATCACGGCATCGGCCGCGCGCAGGATGCCGTCGAGGTTCTCCGTGCCGGAGCGCGTCTCGAGTTTTGCGACGATGCGCAGGGCATCGACGTCGCCGGGGCCATACAACGACGCCAGGTCCGGACGACGTGCGGCCAGCGACGCTAGCAACTCTCGATCCTCAGTGTCTTCCGGCTCGGTCCCGTCGCGGAAGTACGCGGCCGCCACCCGGCAGAACGCGCGCAGCGCGTCGACGTCCGCCGCGCTGCGTGTGAACGAGAGCGCAAGCAGGTCCGCGTCTCCGCGCAGGATGGCCGGCAGAGCGAACGCGGCGAGATCGATCCGGTCGCGAGGCGGCAGCGGCGGTTCGTCGGGCAGATCGACGCCGCGGAACGTGACGCCCTTGCGGTGAAAGAGCGTGCCCTTGTCCGGTGCGCGGAGCACCGCGACGTCGCCCTCGACCGCGATGCAGGCGAGGAGCGGATCGCCGTCGGCGATCGCGACCTCGACGTCACCGTGTCGCGCGAGGTGTTCCCGCAACGCATGCTGCACGCGCACGGAGGCATCGCACGCCAGCTCGTCGGCCTCGGGCTGCGCCGTGAGCCGCATGCGCAGCGTCGCCCCGGCCTCGAATTCGAGTCCGTTGCGACGACGCCCCTTGGGCAGGTAGAGCCGGATCTTGATGCCCTGCAGATCCAGCATCGTCGCCACGTGACGCGCGGGGCCGGCGCGGTCGGACGCGGCACGGACCTGGGTGAGCCGCGTGGTCTCGGCCGTGTAGTCGGGGGCATCACCGGCCAGGAACGATGCTGCACCACGGGCGTGCGAAAGGTTGATGCGCGCCACGTCCATGCCGGCCGTGACGAGGCGATCGACGTAGTCGTCGGCGTCCTGGGCGCGACGACCGCCCTGCTTGCAGGGACCGAGCGTGCAACAGATGCGCGAACGCGAGGTCACAGGTAGCCGAGCCCTTCGAGCGAACGTCGTAGTTCTTCCTCTTCGGACTCCGAGAACCCGGGTCCGCTCCCGCCGTCCAACGCGAGGTCGGGCGTGAACGTCTCGACGTCCCGGTCGTCGTCGAACGCCTCGACGAGGACCTGACCGTCGAGACCGACCGGGACCTTCAGGCCCATCGCATGGAGTGCCGTCGGCAGGCAGTCGACGATGCTGCCCGCGATCGTCGTTCCGGTGCGGCAACCGGGACCGGCTACGCAGATGAAGCCGCGGGGGCTGTGGTGCCCCTCCTCACGACGATGGCTACGCACGGCCTCCTTGGCGTCGAGCTGGATGCCGAGGTCGAGCGCGTCCGACCACTCGACCACGACGTCGGGCGCGAGGTGCGCAAAGTCGCCGTGGTAGACCTCCTCGCGGCGGCGGACCGTGCGGAACGCGGCCTCGCCGTCGGGCAGTCGCAGGGCGGTGAGCGCTCCGATGACCTCGTCGCGGACGGCCTCGTAGTCGGCGTCCTCGACGATGCCGTGCGCGTAACGACTCCGCAGATTGATCCCCACGCCGCCCGTATCGAGCGACCAGAGGAACGCGCGCGTCCGCGGCCAATCCATGACGACCTTGCCGCCGACACCGAGCTTCGCGAGAACGCCGCCAAGGCGTCCGACCTCGGGCTTCGCCTTGTCGCCCTGGCCGCCCTGGAAGTCGTCGAAGTAGTCCGGCCGGCGGCGCGCATACGCGTCGTCATCGACACTCCGGCGCGTTGCGAGGAGACCCGCGTCCTCCAGGAAGCGGTTGACGTACAGCTTGTACTTCGCGCCCTGAAACCCGTGGTCGCTCATCAGCATCACGACGGTCTCGTCGAGGTCGACCTCGGCGAGGAGGTCGCCGACGTAGGTGTCGACCTCGGCGAAGAACGCGTCGATCTGGTCGCGCTCCTTGCGCCAGAACGAGTGCTGCACGCGATCCGTGTTGGTGAACACCGACACGTTCAGGTCCCACGCCTCGGTTCGCAGCAGATGCACGAAGAGGTCGCGGCGCTGACGGGTCATCGCGCGGAGCGACTCGAACAGCGTCGGGCGGTCGTCGAGCATCGTGCGATCGATGTCGATCCGGTAGCCCGGCACGGCCGCTCGGATGGCGTCTCCGAGCTCAGGCGGATGCGTGAACGCGACCTCGCGCGCCTCCGGCGTGAGCATACCCGTGACGAGCACGCCGTCGAACTCCGGCGGGGGCCATGTCACCGGCACGTTGGCGACAACGGGACGCGCTCCCTGCACGGCCACGTAGTCCCAGATCTTCGGGCCGCGGATGTCGCTGATGTTCGCCAGCTGCGTGTCCGCGCCGACCTCGCGCTCCACCACGAACGAGTAGAGACCGTGCCGACCGGGGTGAACGCCGGTGAGGAACGAGGCCCACGCCGGAGCCGAGACCGGCGGGATCGTCGAGGTCAGGATGCCGGAGGCGCCGCGCTCGATCAGGCCGGCGAGATGGGGCATGCGGCCGCTCTCCATCAGCGGCCGCGCCACGTCGAGGTCGAGCGCGTCGAGGCCGATCAGCAGCAGCTTCCGAGGCATCGCGGAAAGATACCGGTTGCGCGTCGCGGGCAAGACTTACCCTCCGTCCGTGACCCCCCGGGTGAGCGTCGTCGTACCCGTCTTCAATCGTCCGGCGTTCGTCGGCGAGGCCGTCCGCTCCGCGTTGGCGCAGGAGTGCCCCGGTGGGCTCGAGGTCGTGGTCGTCGACGACGGCTCCACCGACGAGACGCCGTCGGTGCTGGCGGCCCTAGCCGCGGAGGACGCACGGGTCCGCGTGATCCGGCAGGAGAACGCCGGCCCCGCCCATGCGCGCAACCGCGCGTTCGACGAGGCGCGGGGCGAGTTCTTCGCGCTCCTCGACAGCGACGACATCTGGCTCGCGGGCAAGCTTGCTGCGCAGGTCACGCTCCTCGACGCATCCCCCACCGCGGCCTTTGCGCACTCGGACGTCGACGAGTTCTTCGAGGGCCAGGACGGCGCCTGGACCCGCCGGCCGGGGATCGTATCGGGAGCGGTGCTCCGCACTCTGCTCCGACGCAACGTGATCCACACGATGACCGTGGTCCTACGCCGCACCGTCGTCGACGAGGTCGGGCGGTTCGATCCGACGTACCCACCCTGCGAGGACTGGGACCTCTGGCTCCGCATCGCGGCACGGCACCCGATCGTGGGCGAGCCCGAGCGGCGCGTGCGCGTGCGCATCCACGAGGGCGGCATCTCATCCGACCCCGTCGTGGTCTACACCCAGGCCTGCCGCCTCCTGGCCGCGGCCGCATCGCGTCTGAACGACTCAGGACACGCCGACGGCGGGTTCGCCCGACGACAGGCGTCCCGCTGGCACGTCAAGCTCGGACGCCGGCTGGCGCGAGCGGGCGATGGTGAGGGCGCGGACGATGCGTTCGCGCGGGCCGTGGCGCTGCACCCGCTGGCGCGCGTTTCCGTACTCAGGGCCCGACTCTTCCCGAAGCGGGGCTGACGCGCCGATGACCGTGCGCGCGGACGGTCGGGTGATGTCGCGCCTCGCGTTGCTGCTCGTCGTCTCGGGGCTCTCGGCCTGCTGCGCCGTCCCGTCGAGGACCTCGACGCCGCCGACGCCGGCGCCCGTCTACCCGGAGCTGGAGTTCCCAGATCCGCTCGGGGTCACGTCGATTGCTGGCGGTTGATTGGTGGCGCGCATCGGGGCATGTGACAATCGTCGCGCCTCCCATGTTTCTGGTCGGCTCCGCGGCTGCGTCCGCTCTCACGCGAGCGCCGCGCCCTCGGTCGCAGCCTTACGTGGCCTCATCTCCCGCGTCACGGCGCTTGCGCTGGCGCGCAACCGCCGCGCCCCGGGTGGGGATCCGGTTGGGTGTCGTCTCCTCCGATCCAAGGGGCCCGCGTCGCCAACGGCGCCGTAGGGGCGGACCCCCTGGTCCGCCCCGCCCGCTTTGGGTGCTCGCGCGATGTGGGTCCACTGGCGCTCGGCGAACGACGGGCGTGATGCGAACGGCCATCGGTCGACGACGTCGTGGCTCGGCGAGCGGCATCCGTCGTGCGCATCACCGTCATCGCCGCGGTGCGCCAGCCACCCACGTCGCTCGCGCGATCCGTCGTCGGCGCGGGTGGGTCAGGAGACCCACCCCTACGACGCCGTTGTTCAGGCGGATCCCACCGTACGGGCGGATCTCCTGATCCGCCCGGGGTCACGTCGATTGCTGGCGGTTGATTGGTGGCGCGCATCGGGGCATGTGGCAATCGTCGCGCCTCCCAGTTCTCTGGTCGGCTCCGCGGCTGCGTCACGTCTCACGCGAGAGCCGCCCGGCCGGTCGCAGCCTTGCGTGGCCTCATCTTCCGCGTCACGGCGCTTGCGCTGACGCGCAACCGCCCCGCCCCGGGTGCGGATCCGAACGCGGTTGGTCTCCTCCGTTCCAACGGGCGCGCTACGTCAACGGCGCCGTAGGGGCGG
>JAJFFG010000023.1 GCA_021776825.1 Planctomycetota bacterium | reverse complement strand
CAACGGCACGCGGACAACCCCGCGTACGAGGAGCTCGTCGCGCGCGTCCTCCGCACCGCAGTTCGCCGGTCGATCCCGCTGCCCAGCCATCCTCTCGCCCTGCCGGCCCGCGTGGCCGCTGGATCGGAGTCCGTCGTGCTGATGCATGGTGGACTGATCGGGACCGATCGTTCGGGATAGACCGGCGAACGGTTCCTGACACGGTATCCCCGGACACGGTATCCCCGCCCGCCGGGCAGCGTCCCTGCGCCTCGCTATGATCTCACCGTGGACTCTCAGACGGCAGCTGCGACGGGCGCCCTGCCCGGGATGGAAGACCTCGTCCCGGCCGCGCCGCGCCGCCGAGCGCGCTCACCGGCCACGGTTCGAGCGCGCCGATGGCTCGAGACAGCACACGAGGCGGCCACGCCGCTCGACTGCCGGTGCTGCAATGAGCAGCGGGTCGCGCACGTGGTCGCCGCGTTCGAACGCTGCGACGGGCGCGATCTCATGGTGCTGCGAAGGATCGCCGCCCAGGCGAGGGCAGGCGCGATCGATCAGGGGGGCGAGGAGGCCATCGCACGATCGACGTTCCGGCTCTTGGTGGAGCACGGGGCCGCGGAGGATCTCGACGACGTGTTCGACCTTCTGCTCGGTGCCGATCCGTGCACGTCCACATACGCCGCCGTGACCCAGGGCCTAGGCGACGCCCTCGGCGATGTCGTCGTGCCACGGCTCCTCTCGATCCTCGAGGACACGACCGATCTCGATGTACGCCGCAACGTGCTCGATGCCCTCGCGTTGCGCACCGACCGGATGCCGGGGGTCCTCCGGGCTCTCGTCGATTCTCTGGACGACGATGCGGAGTTCGCCGCCGGAGCGCTCGCGGAGTACGGCGACCCCGCCGCCCTTCCCGCTCTCCGCGCAGCCCTGGGGCGAACGGCGGTTCCCTCGGCGCCCGCGTTGCGCGCGGGGCAGGATGTGCTCGAACTCGCCGTTGCCATCGAGAGTCTCGGCGGCACGCTCGACCGGGTCGAGCGCAATCTGTTGCAGGCCGTCCGACGGCTGCGCCGCCGCAATCTGTTCGCGCCGCTCGATCGGCCGATCAGCCGCCCCGCCCTCGCCCCACCACGAACCGGACCGAACGCCCCATGCCCCTGCGGCTCCGGCGGCAAGTTCAAGAAGTGCTGCGGCTGACGACGACGTACCGGCACCGAGTGGCGACATCCCCAGGCGCTCGACCGGCCGGTGGCGTGCCGCGGGACCCTTGCGTCTCCGAACGCCGGGCTTGCGGGGCTCTGGGACACACGTGCAGCGCATGTCCGACCGGGGTATGGCGCGGGGCCACGTCAATCCGCCCTACCGGCGTGGGCTCTGGCTGTCGGTAGCGCTGCCGAGTCCCGGATGCCGGGCGAGAACCCGGTGATCGGTGGGAAACTCCCTCGCGGTGGTGCCGAGCGGCGGTGCTCGCGAGTCCTGCGTACGCCTGTGACGTAGCACGCACCGCGGCAGACGCTCGTTGATTGTCCACGCTGCAACTGCGTGCCCATGGCGGTTGTCGATCGAGTAGTCTCGGGGGCGTACGAGGCGTGGCGGTGGCAGGATGCGGCGAGCTGCTCCGGCCTGCTCCCCTCGGCTGCCTTGGAGGTTCGCCGACGTGTCATCTACCCGTGATTCTGAGTTGCTTCGGGTCCTGCGTGAGCGTCAGGCGGAGACGGGCGGGGAGGGAAGTCCGTCGCCGGAGACGATCCGAGACGAGTGGATCGACGCGGTGAGTGGCCTCCTCGACACGATCTCAGAGTGGCTCGACGGTGCGCGCAGCGAAGGACTGGTCAGCCTCGCGCGATCTGCACTCGAACTGTCAGAGGCACGTCTCGGCACCTACCCGACGGAGCAACTCGTTCTCGAGATGCCGCCGGACGACGTTGTGGTCGTCAGGCCAGTGGGCCGCAGCATCATCGGTGGATCGGGACGCGTCGACGTGGTCGCCGGCCCTCGCAACGTGATGCTGGTGCGCAGGGACACCGAGTGGTGCGTTGCGGAGCGAACGCCTCGAGTGCAATTCACGCCGCTCGACCGCGAGGAGTTCGAGCGGGTGCTTCTTGACCTGACCCAGCGTGGGTAGGACTCGCAGGGAGCGCGCATGGAACTGACGGAGGTCTGGGAGCACTACGAACGCGCGACGGAGTCGCTAGCCGTCGCCTACGATGAGGTCCGCCGCTGCGGCTCTGGCTCAGGATCTTTCTGGGGGATGACTCCGGCGGAACTGAGCGACGCATTCGCTGCACTGCGTGTGGAACTAGATCACCAGACGAACATGATGCTGGCGGCTAGCGTTGAGCGCACGCTGCAACTCGATCTCGCGGCGCGAGCCAGTCGGCGAAACAAGGAACTCTGGCGGAGGTTCCGTGCCCTGCGAGATGGCGCGCCGAGCGGCCGTCCGACTGCCGAAGATCTCCTCGATCTCTGGAGAGAGCTGAGCGGCAAAGTGAAACTGATTGGCCAGTACAAGCAGTTCCTCAAGCATCGGCACTGGTTGGCTCACGGCAGGTACTGGACCTGCAAGTGCGGCTACCACGGAATCGATCCCGCAGTCGCTCGCGATCTCGCCACTGGCGTTCTCATGCTCCCGACTCCGTAGCCGATGAGGCTGCGTGCTCGCGCCCCCGAAACTCGCTGTCTGACTGGAATGTGTCGGGGCAAGATCACGGGAGGCGTGCGGTGCGGAGCTACCTACGGCGGTAGCGACCAGACGAGTGCGTGGCACTAGCGGCACCACTTGTTCGTGTCCGCGACCCGCGCGAGATAGTCGGCGGATACGCGAACGAACTCGCGCCATGTCACTGCGTCACGGTCTTCTGAAGCCCCGGTCGGCAGGTACCAGGCCTCGTCCGGGGCGTGGTCCCACTTCGTGCTGAACGAGACCGCCACCTCCTCCGAGAGCGAGCGGCCGTAGACGGGCCCCATCGGGTCCAGCGAAAGAAGCAGGGTCTCGCACTGGCCCAGCTCTTGCGTGAGATCCTGTGTCACGTAGTACACCGGAAGCGCTCCCCCTCCCGGAGCCTTGCGCAAGACGTCGCCGCTCCACGCCGGCGGGAACACGTCGAACCCCGTGGCGACCGGGATCGACGTCCAGAGCGTTGGCGGGTGGACGGCAGTCTTCGTCGTCGGCACCCGAAGGCAGAGCACGATGAGCACGCTCCCTGCCGGCACGGTCAGCGCGACGAGGCCGCGAGCCCCGACGCCCCCGGAGACGACGGAGTGACCTGCGCCACGACGGCCGAGAGCGGTCATCTAACGATCCGTCCATCGCTCGCGCACGCGCGCCGAGCGCGGCTGGAGGCGCGGGGCAGAGGCTCTCGCATCGCGGTCAGCGTAGCAGCGCGGCCTGTCGGCCGCGGACGCGGATCGCCCTCTCGAGAGCCGCGCGCCTCCACGTTGGGTCACCGGGCATCGCGAGATCGTCGCGAACTCTGGTAGCCCTCGTTCGTATGTAGAGAGGCGGCGTGGGCGAGAGGGCGGCGCGGGCGAGAGGAGACTTCCGATGCGGTGTCCACGATGGTCCCTGGCGATTCGCGCAACGCTGTCGCTCGTGCTCTTGGCCGCCGTCACACCGGCGAGCGCCGGGCCGGAGGGCTCACGCGCGCCGACGCGCGAGGAGTCGATCGTTCGCTGGGCGCTCTCGTACGCGCCCGTGACCGAGGACCTGCGCCAGCGTGTCCGGGAGATCGCGCGATCGGGCGCCGCGGACGCCGAGGCGCGGCTGATGGAGATCGGTGAGCCGGCACGGAGGGCACTCCTCGCCCTCGTCCCGGTGGACACCGAGGTCGCGCGCGTCGCGACGCCGTGGCTCGCGCGCATGCAGGATCTCGAGAACGAGGTCGAACGACGCGGGTTGGCGCAGAACGTCGGCACGCTCGCCGTGCTCGGAGCCGATGGTGCGGCACGCGTCGCGCGCCTCGTCCCCGCGGAGGCGCGCGGCCACGTCCCGGCGGGCCTCACGTTGTCCGAATCGCTGCTTGGGGACCGCGCGGCCTGGTGCGAGGAACGGGCGGGATCGCTGCGCTACCTGCCGGCGACCGACCGTCTCGTCCTGCGCGAGCCGTGGGAACGAGATCAGGCTCCGCTCCGCATGCGCGGGCGCTCCAAGCTCGAGCTCGCCGGGACGGAGCGGCTCGTCGGCCTCAACTCGCCGGTGACGCTCGAGATGTGGGTGCGCACGCTCGGACGTCAGCAGTGCTACCTCGCGACGGACGAGGCCTGGCCGGGGATGAGCCCGGAGGTGCCGACGGCCGTCAAAGCGGGCCTCGCCCTGCGCCGCAACATGCGCGGGACGGTCACCTCAACTCTCGAACTGACATGTGGAGTCGCTCCCAACGGCTGGTGGACGATCGAGTCAGCACCGCTGCGCGTCGGGCGGAGATCGAAGGCGGCGCAGGGCTCCGATGTCGCTCGTGGGTTCGAACACGTCGCCGTCACGTCGGACGGCAAGGTCGTCCGGCTGTTTCGCGACGGAGAGCTGGTTGCCGCACGAGCGATCGACGGTGCGCGCTTCGCCCGCGGAGTCGGCGAACTCTGTGTCGGCGTGCGGCGTCACGCGTACAGCGATCGCGTCACCGGAATGGACGTGCGCGGATTCCGGCTCTCCGAGGGCGCGCTCTACACCGAGGACTTCGTGCCGCAGCAGCGATTGGAGAAGACGGACGCGACGCTGGTTCTGCTCGACTTCTCGCCCTCGCCAACTGTCGACGGACGCACCGCGCTGCGCGACCTCTCCCCATCGCAGCATGACGGCGCGGCCGAGGGAGCGCTCTTCGTCCCGGTGCTCGACGGAATCCAGATCCGCGCTGACCTCGCCGCCCTCGGCGGCGGCGCTGGAGAGGTGATCATCGCCGAGGCCGAGGACGGCGGCGGCACCGAGCACTGGTCCGTCGTCAGCCGCGACAACCGCTCGGGGGGCTCCAGCGCGGAGATCTACTCGAACATCGATCCGGGCGCTGAGGGACATGCCCTCGCGGTGCCGTTCCGACTGCCGCGCACCGGGACGTGGCGCACCTTCGTCGTCGGTGCCGGACTCGAGCGTGGACCGCACGGAGTTTCGCCGTTCGCGTGGCAGGTGGACGACGGTCCGTGGACACCCGTCCTTCGTCCGTTGCCAACACTCTCCGCGATCGGCGGCGACCCGCAGCTCGACCTCTCACCGCTCGGCGTATCGGCGCTGACTGCCGGGGAGCACGTATTCCGCATGCGCCTCCTCGCGCCGCGGCAGGGCCGGGACCGGCGATGGTCGATCTGGGTCGACGCCATCGCGTTCGAAGCCGTGCCGTAGCCGTCGTTCCGTGCCCTAGCCATCGCTCCGGGGCCGCGTCGCGCGTCGTGGCACGCGTGCGACGCTTCGCCACACCGTACGTCACCGTCTGCGACGGCGCGCTGCGTCGCAGCGCGACGCGCCCTGGGCTCGGACCGGTTTGGTACAGGCGTTGCGATCTCCTCCCCGTCGCCGCGGATGGCCGTGGTTGACGAGGAGACCCCATGCGACTCAACCGACCCGTTGCCGCCCACGATCCGTTCACCCTGCTCGAGCGAATGCTCCGTGACGCCGACCACGCGTTCGGCGCACGCCGTGCCCCGCGGCGCGCCGCGCCCCGCACCCACCGCGCTCCGCTGACCGTCGAGGAGACGGAGACCGCGTACGTCATCCGGGCACCCTTGCCCGGCGTGGACGCCGAGGCGTTCACGATCTCGGTCGACGGCGCGCGGCTGACGATCTCCGGCCAACGCGCCGCCGAGACACCGCCATCGGACTCAGACGCAACCGAGGCGCCAGCATCGCGACACCTCGTCGCGGAGCGTTGGAGCGGCGCGTTCTCCCGCGAGATCGAGTTGCCACAGGCCGTCGAGGCGGATGCCGCCGACGCTTCGTTCGAGCACGGCGTCCTGACCGTGACGCTTCCCAAGACGGCTGCGGTCCAGGCGCGGCGCATTCCCGTCAACCAGAACTGAGCCCGAACCGGCCTGTCCTCAACCCGACCTGTCCGACCCGACCTGCCTAACCCGACCTGCCTAACCCGAACTGAGCGATCGCGTCCCCGAACCGGACGCGAAGGAGACCCTGATGACCAACGAGATCCAGACCTGCACGCCGAACACCTGCGCGCCGACCGCGCCCGCAAAGCAGACTCGCGCGTTTCTCCCCGCCGCCGACGTCCGGGAGACGGAGGACGCCGCCCACATCGCGTGCGACGTACCCGGCGCCGACCCCGAGTCGGTCGAGCTGCGCGTCGAGGACGACGTGCTCACGCTGAGCACGACTCCACGTGAGACAGATTCCCAGAGTGAGTCGCCCAGCGGCTCGCTGCTCGCCGAATGGAGGCCGCGCCGCTATCGCCGTTCGTTCCGCCTCGGCCGCGACCTCGACCGTGACGCCATCGAGGCGACTCTCGAACACGGCGTCCTCCACATCACGGTGCCGAAGCGTGCCGAAGCCCGCCCCCGCACGATCCCGGTCCGCATCTCCGCCTGAGACGCCGCCCGTACTCCCTGGCTCTCCGACTCTCCTCTCTCTCGTTCCTCTCCCCACTTGCCCCCGCGGTGAAGAGCACCGCGGCAGTCCCCCGTCGCAACGACGGGCTTCTCCTCCCCTCGACGGGCTCCCGGGTTCCCCTTCCGGCCCCGTCACCCCCTGCAGCCCGGGCGCTCGTCGTCCGGGCTGCTCTTCGTTCGAAGCCGATCTGGGTTTGACGCTGGCCGTCAGAAGACTGAGGTGACCGCAGTCTCCGCGACGGCGCCGCACCCCTGTCAGCGGGGCTGCGTATAACTGCGTCTCCGGCGGGACCGCCGGGCGCGGATGGACCAGGCCCACATCACGCACGACATGCTCATCACGCTCGCGGTCGCCATCTCGGCGGGCGTGGCGCTGATGGTCGTAGCGCACCGCGTCCACGTCTCCGCGATCATGCTGCTTCTGCTGGGCGGTGTCGCGCTCGGTCCCGAGGGCGCGGGCGTGGTCCAGCCGGACGAGCTACCGACCGGTGTGCTGAGCGTCATCGTTTCGCTCGCCGTCGGTCTGATCCTGTTCGAGGGCGGTCTGACGCTCGAGCCGAAGTCGTTCCGAGCGGCGTCCGGCTCGATCAAGCGGCTGCTCTCGATCGGCGTCCTGACGACCTGGCTCGCCACGGCCGCGGCCATCTGGGGCGTCCCGCGGCTCTTCATGAAACAAGGGTTCGACATCCCGTTCTGCCTGCTGTGCGCCAGCCTGGTGATCGTGACCGGCCCGACGGTCATCGCGCCCCTGCTCAAGCGCATCCGCGTCGACAGCCGTGTGCACGGCATCCTCCACTGGGAGGGCGTGCTGATCGATCCGATCGGCGTGTTCATCGCCCTGCTCTGCTTCGAGTGGCTCGACGTCGGCGGCAGCGAAGCGGCGGTGGACTTCCTCGCACGCATCGGCGCCGGACTCGTGTTCGGCGTGATCGGCGGGTGGTTCCTCTCGTGGCTTCTGCGGCGCCGCGTCGTCCCACGCGAGATGACGAACGTGTTCGCAATCGCGTTCGCCGTCGCGCTGTTCGGGGTCTCCGAGGGCGTCGCCAGCGAGACCGGTCTCTTGACCGTGACTGCCGCGGGCTTCGTGCTCGGCGTGCGCGGGTCGGAGGAGCTCAAGGCGCTGCGCGCGTTCAAGGCCGAGATCACCGAGCTGATGATCGCACTGCTGTTCATCCTGCTCGCCGCCCGGCTGGAGCTCGACCAGTTCGTCGAGTTCGGCAAGCTGGGCGCGGTAGTCGTCGCGTGCGTCGTGCTCCTCGTCCGCCCACTGAACATCCTGCTCTCCACGTGGGGTCAGGATCTGCGGTGGCAGGAGAAGGCGTTCCTCTCGTGGGTCGCGCCGCGCGGGATCGTCGCCGCCTCCACGAGTTCGCTGTTTGGCCTGAAACTGATCGAGAGCGGCAAGGCCGAAGAAGGCGTCTTCATCGAGGTCTTCACGTACTCGGTGATCGCCTCGACGGTGCTGCTGCAGGCGCCGACCGCGGGACTCGTCGCATCCGGTCTCGGCCTGCGACGACCGAAGCCGCGCGGCTGGATGATCATCGGCGCGACGACGCTGGCGCGACGGTTGGCGCGGTTCATCGAACGCCACGCCGAGGTCCCGGTGCTCCTGGTCGACGCGAACGCCCGCGCGGTGGCCACTGCGCGATCGAGAGGGCTGACGGCGCTCTGCGTGAACGCGCTCGACACGGATGCGATCGAGGAGAACGACGAGTTCCTCGGTGTCGGCAACGTGCTGGCGCTCACCGACAACGAGGAGCTGAACGTCATCGTCTGCCAGCGGTGGGCGGAAATCGTCGGCCGGCGCCACGTCGTCCGTTGGTGCTCCCGCGCCAAGATGGGCCTCGAGAAGCCGGGCACGGTCGGCAACGTGGTCTGGCCGGACCTGCCCAAGCCCTCGCTGGTCTCGATGGAACTCGAGCGTGGCGATGCCCGCACGACGTACGGGCCGACGGTGGAGCCGGATCCGCGCTCGATGGCCGTCCCGTTGCTGTCGCTCGTCGGGAACGAGATGGTCCCAGACGGTCGCGAACGGCAGCGCACCGGCGCCGAGGTCGGTTCGACCATCCACGTCGTACGGAGCGGCAACTACCTCCAGCGCGCCGTGCGCCGCGAGCTCGTCATGCGGCACGATGGAGGCAGCGCGGACGACCTCCTCGTCGCGATGGTCGATCGCATCGTCGAGACGCTCCCCGACGTCTCGCGTGCCGACCTCCTCGAGCAACTCCGCGCCGACGACGCTCCGTCGTCGATGCTCGGCAAGGGCGTGGCGGTGCCGCACGTCTACGCGGCCGGTTTGGACACCCACATCTGCGCCGTCGCACTCCTGCGGGGTGACGTCGACATGGAGGCGCCGGACGGCGACCCCGTCCGCATCGTCTTCCTCCTCGTCTCCCCCTCGGGCGATCCCGAGGGGCACCTCGCGGTGCTCTCCGAGATCGCGCGCATCGTCGACGACGAGGAGATCCGTCGCCGACTCTCGGAGTCCGCGACACCCGAGGAGTTCCTGACGCGAGTTCGCGAGCACTCGTTCACGGGTTGGCGCGGCACCTCCGCCAACTGACGCGGAGGGATCCCGCAAGTGGATCCCTCCGCCTCCGATCTCCGGGCCGGACAAGGGCCGGTAGACTCCGGGCATGTCTCACAACGCACTCCCAGTGATCGGGGGATCGCTGGTTCTGCTCGGTCTGGCCGTCGCCGCCGGGTTCTTCGGCGGATCGCTCGCGAGCGACCCCGCCGCCCGACCGACGGCGCCCCGCAGCGTGCCGACGTCCCTGTCGAACGATCGCTCCGACGAGAACGAACGCCGCCTCGACAATTTCGAGGAACGGCTGCGCATCGCGGAAGACACCGCCAACGCAGCGATGCAACGCACGACAGAGATCGACGATCTCCGCCGTGAGGTCGCTGAGATCCGGCGGGCCCTGCGCGACGGCGCCACGCTCGCGGCCGACGAGCCGAACGCGGGCGACGGCGCCTCGGAGACGGCCGCCGAGGGCCCGATCACGAACGAAGAGCGGGACAAGCGCGAGGCCGCGCAGCGTGACCGCCTCATCACGTACCTGCACAATCAGGCTGGCAAGAACGCCCACGCCCTGATCCGGCAGCGGCTCGTCATGCTCGGTGACGCGACCAAGGACGGCGCGGCCTCGCGCCACAGCCAGGTCGTCTCCGAGGCGCGCCAGATGGCCGTGCTCTATCGACTCAAGCCCGGCGAGGAGCAGACGCTGCGTGGCATCCTCACAGAGGAGATGGCGTCAGCGGTCCAGGAGGTGGCGCCGTACGTCGCCGGCGGGCTGTCGCGCACGGACTTCGCCCAGGTGCAGTCGAAGCTGGGCCCCATCTGGGACCGACGCGACGAGCGCATGCGCGAGGTTCTGACCGAGGACGACCACAAGAGCTACATGGACTCCCAGAAGGAGTGGCGGAAGCTCTACGACAAGGCGCTCTCGACGATGGAAGAGGACCGCACGGACGGGCGCTAGCCGTGGGCTAGCACGCTGTCGGAGTGGCCGCCTCGACGGGCGACGCAGGTTGGCGCGACAGCCTGCTAGCCATAGGCCAAGCGGGCGGCGACTTGCGGCGCTGCCGGGGCGCGGCCAGCGCCCCGGTCCGATCCGGGCGCTCTTCCTCGTCAGCGGTCCTTCGACGTCTCGTACTCGGTCATGATCTGCGTGACGACGCCCTTGAGCCCGCTGTAGGGCTCGCCGCGCCAGCGGATCACGCCCTTGTGGTCGACGAGCACGGCGAACGGCGCGCTGACGGAGACGCCGAGGTGGTGAACGAGAGCGTTCTTGCCCCACTTCCCGTCCCAGTGCCAAGGCCACTCCATGCCGCGCGCCTCGGCCCAGGTGCGGACATCTCCGAGACGCCCGGTGCGCAGCGGCTCCGTCTTGCCCCACTCGTCGTAGAGCGCGGTCATGCGCTCGACCTCGGCGTCGGTCATCTCGCGATCCATCGAGCAGCCCACCACGCGCAGACCGGCCTCGTTGTGGTCGCGCCAGATGGGCGCCACGACGTTCTCGACCTCGCGGACGGGCGTGCTGACGTACGAACTGAAGAAGTGCAGAAGAAGCGGACGGCCACCCGGCCCGTCGAGACCGAGCGGCGAGCCGTCGATGGCGTCGAGTTTCGGCATCTTGCCGAACGGGACACCGGGACGTACTCGCGTGCGCCGACTGAGCTTGCGGACGTTCTCCGTCGACGCGTCGAAGTCGGTCTTGGCGACGTCCCACCCATCGGCGAGTTCCGCGGCGCGCTCCTCCTGCTCCGAGTCGATGAGCGACTTCAGGGCGATGAACGCCAGACGCCCGGCCAGCCACCGGTCGTCCTTGGCGAGCATCTCGCGCACCGCCGCGTCGGCGTGGGGCGTGGCTTCCAGCACGGCGTCGAGTCGCCCGCGTGCGAGTCGGTAGAGCGCGATCGCGAGGTGATAGTGCGCCTCGGTGACGAACGGGCCGTCCTCCTCGGCGCCGGCGAGGTAGGCACGGAAGTCGTCGGCCGCAGCCTCGAGCAGGTCCATTGCCTCGTCGACGGTCACGATGTCCGCCCGCGCCGACCGGGAGAATCCGACGTAGAAGCGCGCCTCGGGCGCCACGGCCTCGGGACCGGCGGCTCGCGTGTAGGCATCGGACAGTCGGATCACGCCCTCGAGCGCCGACTCCCAGCGCTTCTTCGCCCGCCGGTACTCCTTGGCCGCCTTCTTTCCGCCGGCCTCGTCGCCCGCGAACTGACGCGGGTCGACGCTGGCAGGACGGCGCCCCGCCCGCTGATGGAGTTCCGCGAGCCTCTGCAGGAGGTTCTCAGCCTGTTCGGGATCGCGATCAGCCTCGTCGTACTCCGGCGGCGGCGGCGCCGGCGGCGCCGGCGGCGCCGGCGGCGCTGGCGCCGCCGGCTCGTCCAACGCGGGGGTCGGGTCCTGCGCGGGCGCGACGGCGGCAGTCTCGAGCGGGACGGCGGGCTCGACGGTCCCCGTGGTCACGC
>JAJFFG010000022.1 GCA_021776825.1 Planctomycetota bacterium | reverse complement strand
TCCGCCGGCCGGCGGATTGACCCTGGGACGGTATGGAGTGTTCCGCGGCGAATCGGGCGCCACTCGTCCGGTCTACCGCCGCGGGACCTCGAGCTGGAACGCGGCGATCTTTGGGTCGGGGCCCCAGGTGGCGAGTCCGATGCGGGAGCGGCCGGGGATGGGGCGGATCGGCACGCGGTCGAGGACGAGCTCCGTGCCGAGCCGGACGGTCAGGCGGCGGTCGTGGTACGTCAGAACAAGACGGCGAGTCTCGGCCTCCGGGAGAGCGATGGGCGGGCTCTGGTGGAAGATGCGCTGGTAGCGCTCGAGCTCCGCGCGGAGGACCTTCTTGCCGCCCGAGTGCAGGATGAGGTTCCAGCCGGAGAGGCCGTCACGCTGACCGTCGCCCTGGAAGGTCACCAGCAGCTTCGGTGCCTGTTCGAGCGGCAACACCAGATCGATGGTCAGACGAAACTGGTCGACATCCTTCGTGAGCTTCTCTTTGATCCAGAGCAGGTTCGAGGGGTTGTCCTTCGTGACGCCGGGGCGAACGGTGTACTTGCGCCACTGCACCTTCTTGTCGGTTGCCGTGCCGGACAGGAGCTTGTTCTTCGTCGCGAAGCGCCCGACGCGGGCCTCGAGCTTCGACGCGAAGGACTTCGATCGGAAGTCGTGCTTCGTGACCGTCTTCCACTTCTTCGGTTCCTCGGGATGGAGCGGCTGATCCGGCGCGCCGTCGTCACTCTGCAGACCCGGAATGGGACTGCCGTCGATCTTCGAGACGGCCACCGTGAACCCGGCTGCGCCGCGACTGTTCTTCACGCGCACGAAGATGCGGTTGCGTCCGGCACGCAGCGTCCACGGCACTCGTAGGGCGTCTGCGACGGTCATGTGGGGTCCGCGCCATCCTGCGCCCCGACTCGCGTTGTTCCCGGGCCAGCGGAGCCCCTGGACGAGGTCACCGTTCACGTACAGGGTGACGTCGTCGTTGCCACGCATGTGGAAGGCGACGGGCGTGTCCTCGGCGACCGTGACGTGGGTCAGCGCGAACGTGGCCGTGTTGTCCATGTACGCGTACTTCACGTCGACCCACCCGGTGGGTTGGATCGACACGGGACCGGGATCGGTCACCTTGCGCCAGCGGCAGATGTTCCCCTTGCCGGGGTACTCGGCGTCGAAGTCGATCTCGTCTTGCGGCGGGAAGATGCACGCTCCCGGGTCGGTGCCCTTCGTCGCGAACGGTCCGATGACGCGCCAGTCGAAGAGCACGCCGAGCTCGTCCTTCGCCATCGTTCGAGCAGCCGGCTCATCACCGGTGTCGAGCGTCTCGAGGACCCGACGCATCACGAGATCGCGCTTGAGCGGCGAGTTCTCGAACGCCTGGACCTCCTCTTCGGCGAAGCGCACGGCGCGGTCGCCGCTGTCGTACGCCTCCATCTCGATCGCGATCGCCTCGCGGTCGCTGGGTACGAGCGGGAAACGGAAGCGGATGAGGTCGTCGAATGCGCCCGGGCCGAAGTGCTTCACGAGATAGAACGCAGCGGCGCGCGCGACGTACGACGTGCGGCCATCGCGCACCGGAGTCTCGCGGTAGTCGCGGAAGAACCCACGCAGCGGCTTCCAGTCGTGGCCCTTCGCGTGCTGGGCGTACTTGCGGACGAAGTGCAGGAAGAACCCCGCGCTCGGGCCGTAGTTGTTGATGCGCCAGTAGGCGACGTCGCGTTCGAGGTAGTCCTTCTCGAAGTCCCTGAGGTTTCTGTCGAACCCGTGCAGGCTGTCCGTCGTCTGCCCGAGCACCTCGTAGGCGTACACGGCGCCGACGTTCGCGAGCCCCTCGCGCCAGCCACCGAGGACCGGGTTGGTGTCGTCGATGCAGTGCGTGAGCTCGTGGTAGAGCAGGCCGTTGTCGAGCGGGTAGCCGGTCGAAGTCGGGTTGGCGTTGCCGATGTTGATCTGCTTCCCGCCACCGGTGCCGCCGTTGAACTCCCAGAGCTCCTTGAAGTAGACGGTGACGCGATCGCCAGCGGGGTTCGGGACGCGGCCGAACAGGTCGGTCAGGAACACGTACGCGACGTCGAAGCGACGCTTCGACAGCGGCGAGATCGTCGCGATGAGATCGCGCGGTCCGATCAGGATGAACTCCTGCATCGGAAGCGCGGCCGTGCGTCCCCACGCCGGGTGCTCGACGACATCCCGCACGAGTTTCGCCTGGTCCGGCGGGACATCGGCGAGCCACGTCTCGTCCAGCTCTTTGAGCAGGTCCTCCGCCTCGTTACGCAGCTCCTGCGTGTCGCAGAAGCGCAGTTCCTGGACGACGCGGCGCGCCGGGCCGTAGCGCTTCTCGTTCAACCAACGCCTCGCGAGATCGAACAGCTTGCGGGACGGCTTGTGCTTCTCGACGGCAGCCGTCGCGTCCTCGATCTCCTCGTCCGTGATCTGCGCGAGGAGCTGTTCGCGTACGTCCCACTTGTCCTTCGCCGCGCGCTCCGCGGCGTTCACCGCACCGAGTACGGCGGAGTCGGCCTCCTCCTCCAGAGAGCCTCCGATCGCATCGATGATCTGCAGCGCTGCGTGGTACTGCTTCCGGTCGAAGAAGCGGCCCGACATCTGCCGCATGTAGCGTCGCTTCTCGT
This sequence comes from Planctomycetota bacterium, assembly GCA_021776825.1. Taxonomy (GTDB): domain Bacteria; phylum Planctomycetota; class JAJSAM01; order JAJSAM01; family JAJVHW01; genus JAJFFG01. Next base: position 10,190 of record JAJFFG010000022.1, on the reverse strand, counting down.
CGGCGATGCGCTGGTCCACGATGCGCCGTTCGAAGACGGAGATCGACGCCGGCGCGAAGTCGCCGAGCGCCACCATGGCATCGCGGAACAGGTACTTCTCGTCGTCCTCGACGGCGCGTCGCACGCCCGTGGTCAGCGTCCGCCACGCCATGCCCTTTTGGCCGGCTGCGGCGAGTCGCGTCGCCGAGTCGAGGATCTGCTTGCCCCTGCCCCGTTCGATCGCATCGAGATCCGGGAGCTCGATCCGCGCGACGGTCGTGAAGCCCTTCCTGTCGGCGAGCGCGTCGTGCGGCGGGTGGACCTTGCGCGTCTCGGGATGCAGGAACCCGAGGTGCACGGTCAGCGAGCGCAGCGAGTCGAGCTCGTCGCCGAGCGGGAGTGGCACCGCGACCGTGTACGTGACCTTCTGGCCCTTGGTCCACGTGCGTGTCGGTGGCTGGGGGCCATGGTCGAGCAACAGGCGGCGCTTCCCGCGGTGACGGACTCGCAGCGCAACGGTGTACGCCTGAGTGACGTCCTCGACGGGCGTGAACTCGAGCGTCAGCGTGGCCTGTGCCGTCGTGGCGGCGTCGGTGTCGTCGACCAGCGCGCGCACCGTCACCGGGACGGCCGGGTCCTCGGCGCGGGCCTCGCGTGGCTCGATGGCTGCGAGAGCCATCAGCACGACGAGCGTTAGTCCGAGGAACGTGCGAGACACGTCGGGACGGTACCACCCGGCCAGCACGTGAACCGACCTCATCTGAGAAGCTCCCCCGCGCGTCGCGACCGCGACGGGCCTGTCTGCGGCGAGGAACGACCGCCGCGCGCGGGTCCGACGTCGACGAGCAACTGACGATCGTGCGGATCGTTCTCGCGATGACGGCCGCGCGCGAGCATGTTGCACCTGTGCATTCGGCGTCGTTTCGCTCGTCCTGGGAGTGTCGCGTCATGTCGCCGTGCGCCGATAGAACGACGATCGCGCTGATCAGCGCCTGCACGCGTCACGCGTGCGGTCCGTCGAGGTCGAAGCAGTCGGGCACGTCGTGAGCACTCCGGCCTACGCGCTCGTGAGTGGTGACTTCACGAAGGCGGGCGGCATGGACCGCGCGAACTTTGCCCTCGCGCACCGGATGGCAGAGCGCGGTCATGAGGTCCACCTGGTGGCCCACGCCGTCGCCCGCGAGCTGCGGGAGCATCGTTGCGTCAGCGTGCATGAGGTGGCGAAGCCCGCTGGGTCGTACCTGCTCGGCGGTCCCCTGCTCGATCGAGCGGGCCGTCGCGTCGCGCGCGAGATTCGGCAGCGTGGCGGACGCGCCGTCGTCAACGGTGGCAACTGCAGCGTGGACGACGTGAACTGGATGCATCACGTTCACGCTGCCGACGGTCTATATCCGCCGACCGGTCTAGTTCGACGCTGGAAGCGTCGCCTCGATTACTGGTTGGCCCTGCGCGAAGAGGCGCGCGTCGTACCTCGCTCGCGCCTCGTGTTGACCACCTGCGAGCGCACGAAGGGCGACATCGTGACGCACCTGGGTCTCGCGCCGGAACGCGTCCGGCCCGTCCACCTCGGGATCGATGCTGAACGCTTCCAACCGATCTCGGCCGCTCAGCGAGCGGCTGTTCGGCGCGAAATGGACGTGCCGCTGGGTCGGCCGATGATCGCGTTCGTGGGAGCCCTGGGGAATCGCCGCAAGGGGTTCGACACGCTGTTCGATGCCTGGCGCGAACTCTGTCGCGACACGGAGTGGGATGTGGATCTCGCCGTTGTCGGTCGGGGGGCGGAGGTACCGCACTGGCGCCGACTCTCCGAACTCGAGGGCATCGGGCGACGCGTGCGCTTCCTCGGGTTCGTTCCGAACTTGGCGCTGACACTGGCAGCGTGCGATGCCTTCGTGCTCCCGTCCCGGTACGAGGGCTACTCGGTGGCGACGCAGGAAGCGCTCTGCTGCGGCATTCCGGCTCTCGTCACCGCCTCGGCCGGGATCGCTGAGAGATACCCGGAGGAACTGCGTGAACTCCTGATCCCCGACCCGGATGACGCGCGCGATCTTGCGGCGCGACTTCGGCGCTGGCGATCGGAGATGGATCGCTGCCGCGACCTGGTGGCCGACTTCGGTGAGACGCTTCGCGGGTTCACGTGGGACGACATGGCGGACGGCATGATCGCCGAGATCGAGGCCTCCGCGTAGCCGGAGTGCGCGCCGCGTCGAAGGCGAATGGCGGCCGCGAAGCGAGTGCCCGCGATCGGCCCTCGCGTTCACGTCCAAGGGGTATCAGGCCACGTGCCGGCGTCGTGTGACCTACCGACCGGACAGCTCCGGCCGAGTCACCCACGGCTCAGCTCGCGTCGTGGTGCGGAGGGCGCTTGTGCTTCTTGCGGTGGCCCGTGCGGCCCGGGCGGTAGCCGACGGTCGCGCTCGTGCCGGCGTCCTTGGCGTGCACGTACGTCGGGTCCTGTGCCTTCTTGCGGCGCGCCTCGATTGCGGCCTTCGGCGGGTTGGCCGGGATCAGGCACTCCGGGCCGCTGCCGATCAGGTCGGTGCGGTCGATCGAGCGCAGGGCAGCGTTCACCTGGAACCAGTTCTCCGGCTTGAACCACTGCATCAGCGCACGCTGCACCTTGCGGTCGCGGAGCTTGTTGACGGTCTCGACCGGCTTCATGGTCATCGGGTCGAGACCCGTCCAGTACATGCACGTCGCGATGTCCATCGGCGCCGGGATGAAGTCCTGCACCTGTCGCGGCTTGTAACCGTGGGCCTTCAGGAAGATGGCCAGATCGACCATCTCCTTCACACCGGAGCCGGGGTGGCTCGCGATGTAGTAGGGGACGAGGTACTGCTCCTTGCCGGCGCGGGCGCTCGCGCGTTCGAACTTCTTCCCGAACGTCTCGAACGCCTCGGCCGACGGCTTCTTCATCAGAGAGAGCACGTCGTCGCTCTGGTGCTCCGGCGCGACCTTCAGGTGACCACCGACGTGGTGCTTCGCGAGTTCGTCGACGTAGCGATCGTCGAGGTTGGCGAGATCCATGCGGATGCCGCTCGCGATGTTCACGCGCTTGACGCCTTCGACCTTGCGCGCCGCACGCATCAGCGAGATCGTCGGCCCGTGGTCCGTGCCGAGCAGTTTGCAGACCGTCGGGTGGATGCAGCTGAGACGCTTGCACACCGCCTCGACCTCCGGCCGCGTGCAGCGCATCTTGTACATGTTCGCCGTGGGGCCACCGAGGTCGCTGACTGTGCCCTTGAAGTCCTTCGCAGCGGCGACGCGTTCGACCTCCTCGACGATCGAGCGCTGGCTGCGACTCTGGATCACGCGGCCCTCGTGCATCGTGATGCTGCAGAAGGTGCAGCCCCCGAAGCAGCCACGCATGATCTGCACGCTGTCGCGGATCACGTCGAACGCCGGCACCTTCTCGCGGCGGTAGCGCGGGTGCGGGCGCCGGGTGTACGGCAGGTCGTAGATCGCATCCATCGCCGCCTCGTCGAGCGGCAGGCATGGCGGATTCAGGACGAGCGTGCGATCGCCCTGTCGTTGCGTGAGGCGCTTCGCGTTGAACGGGTTCGTCTCGTGGTGGAACGTTCGCGTCATGCGGGCGAAGGCGACCTTGTCGTCCTTGACCGCGTCGTGCGACGGGATCTCCAGGGTGTCCCACTCGGCCGCCGGCAACTCGCCGCGCTTGCCCAGCAGGTAGGCCACACCGCGGAGGTCACGCACGTCGGCGATGGACTCGCCGGCCGCGAGGCGACGCGCGATCGCGACGATCGTCTCCTCGCCCTTCCCGAATGCAAGCAGGTCGGCCTTCGACGGCACGAGCATCGAGGGCCGAACCGTCTCTGACCAGTAGTCGAAGTGCGTGATGCGACGGAGCGAGGCCTCGATGCCTCCGATCACGACGGGCACACCCTTGAACGCCTCGCGGCAGCGCTGCGCGTAGACGGCGGTCGGTCGGTCCGGACGCAGCCCGACCTTCCCACCCGGCGAGTACGCGTCGTCGTTGCGACGCTTCTTGTTCGCCGTGTAGTGGTTGATCATCGAGTCCATGTTCCCGGCGGACACGGCGTAGAAGAGCCGCGGGCGACCGAGGGCGCGCCAGGCGCCAGCCGAGCGCCAGTCGGGCTGGGGCAGGATCGCGACGCGGAAGCCGTGGGACTCGAGGACGCGTCCAAGCACCGACATCGCGAAACTCGGGTGATCGACGTAGGCATCGCCGGTCACGAACACGATGTCGACGCCGTCCCAGCTGCGGGCGGCGATCTCGTCGGCGGAGGTCGGGAGGAAGGTGGTGGTGTCCATCGGAGCGTGAGCCGGGCCCGTGGGGGCGTGACCCGGAGAGGACACTACGAGCCCGGCTCGCGGATGGCCCGATCGGCCCGGGCGGGTAGGAGCAGCACGCGGGCCCGCGCCACGTCGGGGCGATAGGCTGGCCTCATGACCGGTGAGCAGCACGACGGCGAGCCCGAGGCGGGTCGCGTCGTCCGTGCGGAGGACGCGCGGTTGGCGGCGGTGACTCCACGCGCCACCTCCGACGCGTGCCCCGAGGCGCTCGACATCGAGCACGTCGTCGCGACGGCGTTGCGCAACCACCCCGGCGTGGCCATCGTCGGCGGTCCGGGTTCCGGGCGCACGACAGCGCTCTGCCATCTCGCCGCTCAGGGCGCGGCAGCGGAACTCCGCGATCGCCCGACGGAGGTCGAGCCCGGCGCCAGTCCCGTCGTGTACGTCGCCGACTACGCGCTGCGGGACGACGACTCGACGGTGCAGCTCGACGGCTGGACGACGGACGACGCCATCGAGTACCTGCTTGCGCGCCATCCGCGTCGGCTGCAGTCGACGATGAAGCGACTGATGGCCGCTCCCGATCGCGACCTGATCGGCTCGTCACCCGAGGTATGGCGCGCCGTGATCGTTCTGTTTGCCCGCGATCCCGCGTTGACATGGGTCGCCGACGCGATCCGCCGCCTGCTCGCCGACGCTCCGACGCGCTTCGTCCGCCACGAGGGAGTCTGCGTCGTTCAGAACGCTGCGCTGATCGTGGCGAGCCCTCAGCTTCTTGCGCAGACATGGCCTGAGGCTGTCGTCCGCGAACTCGCGCGAGACGCGCAGGCGCGGTCGATTGCGCGCGACGTGATGGAGCAGTCCCTCTCGATTGCGGAGCCGACGGCCGCGAGCATTCTGTACGCGTCCGATCAGTCCTGGAGACCAGACGTTCCGCGGGGGCGCAACCTCAACGGCGGGTACTTCGCCCGCGCACAGTGGCCCGGCCTCGACCTCTCCCACTCAAACCTGAGCTGCGCGGATCTGCGAGGAGCCGATCTGACCGACGCCCGGATGCACGGTGCCATCATTGCGAACGCCCGACTCCATGGCGCCAAGCTCGCTGGGGCGGAGATGGGCGCGCTCACTGCCTTCGGCGCCGACCTCACGGAGGCGGATCTCCGAGGAGTGAACGCCGTCGGTGTCCGGATGGACCGGGCCCTTCTAATCCGCGCGAGGCTCGACGGTGCGAACCTCACGGAGAGCCGGCTGACGGAGACCGATCTGCGCGGGGCAAGTCTTCGAGACACCGACCTGACCGAGGCGAAGCTCAACGGAGCGCGCGTCGAGGGGGCCGATCTACGCGGCGCCAAGCTCGACCGTGCGACGCTGGCGCACGTCCAGTTCGGCTCAGCGCGTCTCGACGGCGCAACCCTTCGCCGAGCCAACCTGCGCCGAGCGAACCTCGAGCGCACGCACGCCCCCCGCCTCGATCTGACCGGCGCAGCCCTACCGCACGCGTTGCTCACTCGGAGCGTCCTTCCCAGCCTCATCGCAACCGGCGCCAACCTGATGAGCGCCGGGTTGGCTCAGATCTCCTGGCCGGGCGCGAAGCTCATGATGGCGGACTTCCGCGGAGCGAGTTTCCACATGGGCTCGTCGCGCAGCGGTCTGGTGGACAGCCTCCTCGCCAGCGAGGGCACGCGGACGGGCTTCTACACGTCCGAGGCGAACGAACAGCACATCCACGCGCCGGAGGACATCCGCGTCGCCAACCTACGTGGGGCGAACCTTCGTCTGGCGAACGTCGACAGTTGCGACTTCTATCTCGTGGACCTGCGCGACGCGAAGTACACGCCCGATCAGGAACTCCACTTCCGGCGCTGCGGCGCGATCCTCGATCCCCCGTCGTAGCGCCGCTGAGTCGTCGGGCTGGGTCGCGGCGGGCTCGCGCGCCCGACGACGTTCCGAGAGAATCTCGCGCGGTCCGCAGATCGCGCGCGTCCCCGAAGACCTCCCGGCACCGACTCACGCTCGCGGCGTCCGTTCTCGCGGCTGCCTGCGCCTCGCCGATCCCCGTGCAGTCGGACGACTACGTCCACATGCTGTCGGTCTACGCCGACGGAGCCGGCGTTTCGCGCGTCCCCGTCCTTGTCGCAGCGGCGGGGTTCCGCTGCACGGCGTCCGTGGCCGATTACCCTGACCTCCGTGATCCTGCCCGAGCGGCCCTGAACGAGCGGCACGAAACGAGCGACTCGAGCCCACGGCCGAGCGCGACACTGGAGGGACGGCGTTGAGCCGCAAGAAGCAGCAGAAGGAGCGGATGCGCCGCGAGCGGGCGCGCCAGGAGCGGGACCGACTCCGCGAGGCGCAGCGCGAGCGGGCCGGTGCGCGTCGCGCGCCGCCGCGGCCCGGTGTCTCTGAGCGCGGTGTCTCTGGGCGCGGTGTTCCGCAGCCCAGTGCGCCACCGACGGGTGAATCCGCACAGGATGCCGCGCGATTCCTCCACGAGCGCGCTCTGCGGTGGCTCTTCTGGGCTCGCCAGGAGCGCACTCCGCCGTCGCCGGAGATTCTGCGGGAGCTGGTCACCTCGGGCGAGCTCGAGACCTATCGCGACGACCGACGCGAGTACGCGCAGGAGCTCGCGTACCGCGCCATGGAGTCGCCGGATCTCGAGGAGGCGCACCGCCTCGCCATCGGCGCTCTACAGAGCGACACAACCTGTTGCGACGCGCGCCGGATCGTCGCCGAGCGCGAGGCCAGCTCGGCGATCGACCGTGTCGGCTGGCTGAAGCGAGCCGTCACCGAGGAGGAAGCACGGCTGGGTGAGGAACTCCTCGCCGAGTTCGACGGACGCCTCGCCGATGCTGTCGAGTGTCGTCCGTATCTCCGCGCGCGTCTCGACCTCGGTATGGCCCTCTGGTGGAGCGGCCGTCGCAAGCGTGCAGCGCACCACCTGCGCCGCGTGGTCGAGCTCGACCCGACAGATCACATGGGTGTGCGGTACCCCCTCCTGATGGCTCTGCTCTTCCTCGGCGAGCACGAGGAGGCGGCCGTCATCCTTGATCAGGGCCAGCCCAGCGAGAGCGAACTGATCCTGCGTTGGGCGCGTGTCCTGAACGAGCTGCTCGCGGGTCGCGAGGACGAGGCGCAGACGCAGTACGAGGAACTCCGCGAGGAGTTCTCCGCGGAGGCGACGTCGCTGGCCACACCGGCACCGGACGACTTCCCACGCGTCAGCTTCTATCGCGACGACATCGTGCAGTTCGCGTCGACGTGCCTGCGGATGCTGCACTTCGCATGGCATGCGCATCCCGGCACGGCCGAGTGGCTGCAGGCGCGGGCGTCGGAGGAGCAGGCGGCGGCATCGGAGGAGCAGGCGGGGGCCGAGTCGCAGAGCTGAGACGGCGATCTCGAATGCGTGCAACCGTCATCCGGTTGCCGACGTCCCACAGGCGGGCGAACTTCCATCTTTCGAAGAAGACCTTCGGAGAAGTTCATGCGTCGATCTCGCTGGCTCTCCAGGTGGGCACGGCTAATCGGTTCGGGCCAGATACTGAGTGTCTGCCTCGTCGTGATTCTCGCTGTTGGCTGCCGCGACACGCACGCTGTCGATCGCGAGCCCGCCGCACCGGAGTCGGCGAGTCGGGCCCACGTAGGCATCTCTGAGCAAGAGGCCCTGGCCAGCCACGCCAGCATGGTCGACGCCCTGATCGACATCGCTCAGCGCGCGCCTGACGAGAACAAGTACCTGGCACAGGGAACGCTCTCGCGTTGGCTCGAGGTCCTCTCGGAACTCCCGGGCGACGCGCTGCCCAAGTCGCGCTGGCTGGCGCTCGTGAGCGCCGCACAGGCCGAGCTCTATCAGGGGGACCTTGACGCCGCGCTGGCGCACCTCGCCGCTGCGCAGGTGATCGAACTCGCGCACGGCGACGCCGTTCCCACCGTCGCGCGTGAGCAGTCGCTCTTCCTGATCGGAGTGACCCATCTGCGCCAAGGCGAGCTGGAACACTGCGTCGATCACCACAATCCCGAGCGCTGCCTGTTCCCGATTGCTGGCGGCGGCGTCCACGAGAACGTGGAGCCAGCGCGGCACGCGATCGAGGCGTTCGCCGCGATCCTGGCGATGGACCCCGAGCGCGTGGACGCCCGTTGGCTTCTGAACATCGCCCACATGGCGGCGGGTGACTACCCCGATGGCGTCGACGAGCGACACGTGATCGCACCGGAGCGATTCGCGTCGGACGAGGAGTTCCCGCGCTTCCCCGACGTGGCCGCGTCCGCCGGTCTTGCCACGGTGTCGCTCTCCGGCGGCGTGGTCGTTGACGACCTGAACGGCGACGGCTACCTCGACGTGATGGTCTCCGACTGGCATCCCAACGGTCGCCTGCGTCTCTTTGCAAACGATCGCAGGGGGCGGTTCGTCGAGACGACTCGACGAGCTGGACTGGATCAGATTCTCGGTGGCCTGAACCTGACTCACGCCGACTACGACAACGACGGCGACGTCGACATCGTGGTCCTCCGCGGCGCCTGGCTCGGCCGCGGCGGCCGACACCCGAACTCGCTGCTGCGCAACGACGGCGCGGGACGCTTCACGGACGTGGCACTGGCTGCGGGGATCGCGGGCAAGGGGCTCGACCTGCCGACCCAGACCGCGGCCTGGGCGGACTTCGACAACGACGGATGGCTGGACCTCTTCGTCGGCAACGAGACCGTCCACGGCCAATGGTCTCCGTGCCAGCTGTTCATGAACCAGCAGGATGGCACGTTCGAGGAGCGCGGTCGCAGCGCCGGCATCGCCAACTTCCGGTGGACGAAGGGCGTCGTGGCCGGTGACCTGAACGACGACGGATGGCCGGAAATCTACGTCTCGAACCAGAGCGACGAGAACCGGCTCTATCGCAACCGCGGCGACGGTACGTTCGTGGACGTGGCGGTTGAGCGATCCGTGACCGAGCCGCGAGCGAGCTTCCCTGTCTGCATGTGGGACATGGACGAGGACGGTCACCGCGACTTGTTCGTCGCCGGCTACGGCAGTGACTGGTCGAGCTCCGGATTGATGCCCGTCGTCAACGCCATGCTCGGGAAGCGCGGCGATGCGGAGCGATCCGCGCTCTACCGCGGCGGCGGGGACCTGACGTTCCGCGACGTCGCGTCGGGCTCCGGTCTGGACGCACCGTCGCTGCCGATGGGTTCGAACTTCGGCGACCTGGACGGAGACGGTCGACTCGATCTGTACCTCGGCACCGGGGAACCGGCGCTGTCCGGTCTGATGCCGAACCTCCTGTATCGCAACCGCGGCGGTGGGAAGTTCGCCGACGTCACGACAGCAGCCGGGATGGGCCACCTGCAGAAGGGCCACGCCGTGGCGTTCGCCGATCTCGATCAGGACGGCGACCTCGATGTGTTCGAGCAGATGGGTGGTTCGGCGGTCAGCGACGTGTTCCCCGACGCTCTCTACGAGAACCCCGGCTTCGGGGCGCACTTCCTCGTGCTACGCCTCGAGGGCCGGACGAGCAACCGCTCCGCCATCGGCGCTCGCATTCGCGTCACGTTCGAGGACGGTGGGTCGTCTCGCACCGTGACGCGCTGGGTGGACTCCGGAGGCTCGTTCGGTGCCAACCCCTTGCGCCAGACGTTCGGCATCGGCAGCGCGACGCGCGCGACGTTGATCGAGGTGCACTGGCCGACGAGCGGCACGACGCAGCGCTTCGAGAACGTCGCCGCCGACCGCTTCCTCGAGATCGTCGAGGACGAGGACGAACTCCGCGAGCTGCCCTACGAGACGACGAAGCTGGGCGGCGCCGAGTAGCCCTAGCCCGGACTATTCATGAGGCTCGCGCACTCCGTGACGACCATCGCCCAGGAGTCGAGGAGCCGCCTGGATGCGGGGGCGACGCCACGCGCCGAGTGGCCCGTCCTGAGCGAGGACAGAACGTCGAGATCAAGGCGCG
>JAJFFG010000021.1 GCA_021776825.1 Planctomycetota bacterium | reverse complement strand
GCGTCGATCACGGGCTGCGGCCGTCGGCCACGCGAGGATCAGTACCGCGAACGCGACGGCCACGAGCACGGTGCCTCGTAGGACCGTGCCGCGCAAGAGAGTCGAGTGTCCGAGTCCACGCATCGTCATCACCTCCGGAGGTGCATGCCGCGCCGGACGGGGCGTGGCTGCCCTCGGGAATCACGGTCAGGGGAATCCGGATTCCCGTCGAGAGCCGCTTGCGGTCGTTTGAGGACACCTTGCGGACAAAATCCGGCGGGGCCCTCGCGTGCGCGCGGGCAGAGGTTGTTGTCACGCCGCGACGTCGTGTGCAACGGCGTGGACGTCGGGGACACGCCCGCGTCGACAGATTAGGACGCACACATGAAAGGCTTAACTCCACCCCCTCGTCCTCCCGATACCAGATGAGCGGAGGCGTTGCCGAGGCGGGCCGTGTCTCCATGGGAGGAACCTGGGATGAGCTCATGTCAGCAGTGCGGGGGGGTGCTCACGTCGGGGCACGACGTCTGCACGGACTGCGAGACCTTCCTCGAAGACACCGGTGAGCTCTTCCTCGAGGACGAGCCGGAGGTCGAGGCGGAGGAGACCGCGTCACAGACCCGTCCGGCGGTCTCGGTGTCGGTGTCGGCCAGCGGTGACTCTGGCGACTACGTTGCCCCCACGACGGGGGAGATCCGCAGCCTGCTCGACGCCAATCCGCTCTTCGCGGATGCGGGGGTCGCGCCGACGTCGGAGTCCGTCGCAGAGGACGAGGACGTGCCCGTCATCGTTCCTGCGCCGCACACGAACCGAAAGATCGACCTCACGACCTCGGCGGAAGAGGAGGCTGAATTCCTCTCGACCGCCAGTCAGGCCACGCGCCTCGACGTGCGCATCGCCGCCGACTTCGAGATCTACTCGGCCCCGCGCGAAGAGTCCCCGACGGTCCACGCGCTGATCGACCTCGAGCCGGCGGGACCGTCGCTCGTGGACCCGGCGGACGGCCCGGTGGCTCACGTCGTGCTCGCGCTCGACCTCTCGGCCAGCATGGACCACGCCGACAAGTACCCGATGCTGATCCAGGCCATCGACGCGATGCTGCGCGATCTTCGGAACTCGGCCAGCGGCGGCGACGTGCTCATCAGCATCGTCCTCTTCGCGTACGGCGCCGAGGTCGCGCTCAAGGCGCAACTCGCCTCGGAGCTCGATCCGAGCAAGGTGCTCGGCCTGATCCACAGCTCGAAGCTGCGCTTCACGCGGTACACGGACATGCGGGGCGCACTGAGCCGCGCCGGCCGCATCGCCTACGACTCGCACCGCACGAACAAGCGCCTGCCGATCCGGATCTACGTGATGACGGACGGACAGCCCCAGGACATGGCCGGGGCGAAGCAGAAGATGGCGACGATCTCGCGTCTGCCCGTCGATGTGCATGCACTGGCGTTCGGGGACGACGCGAACGTCGCGGAGCTCCAGAAGCTCTTCTCCGGCGGCCGCGGCGGCACGGTGAAGCACGTGCGCAAGGAGACTCTGACGGAGGCCTTCGGCCGCATCGCGGAGGTGGCGAAGTCCGTCGTAGCCAAGCGCGCGCTGGTGGACGTCGAGTTGTGTGCCGGCGTCGTCGGTGGCAGCGCCTACCGCTACCGTCCGGGTCGCTTCGCCTACGGCAAGAATGCCTTCAAGGCCGGCCGTCGTTTCAGCACGGACTTGGGCGTGCTCGAGTCGGGGCGTCGTTACTCCCTGCTCGTGCAGTTCAAACTGCCCCCCACCGTGCAGCGCGAGACCGAGATCGGTCGCGTGACGGTGCGTGTGCCGGGCGAAGGCGGCGCGCAGACGTTCGAGGCTCTGCTCTCGATCTCGCGCCACGCCGGCTCGCAGATGCCGCAGAAAACGGCGTCGGTGAAGGAAGCCCTCACGGTGCTCGAGGGCACCAACGTGGAGGATGCCGGCAAGGTCCTGCGGTCGCTCGAGGCGCGCCGCCGGATCTACGTCGATGAGCGTCGTGACCCCTATCTGATCGCGCTGATCGACCGCGCGATCGAAGAGGTCAAGGCGCAGGGCTCGCTCGACTCACTCTCCCACGGCGAGCGCGCAGCGCTCATGGCGCACACCGCCACCGTGGCCGTGGGTCCCGCGTTCCCGTCGCGCTCGGACTTCGAACAACCGAACGACGTCGAAGCCGGCGTCGCGGTCGAGCTGGAGACGGAGTAGCCCCCATGCAGATGAACGAGCAGCTCGCCAACGCAACACCCCTCGAGCGACGTCTCGCGCGGCGTCTCGTCGCCCGCGGCGAGGACGGTCTCATCGAGGCACTCCTCGACTTGAAGGGCGTCGTTGCCGGCGAGCGCTATCGCTTCGACTCGATCTACGCCATGGGTGGCCAGGGCGCCGTCTTCGACTGCACCGACGTGCGTGCGCCGGGCGGTCCTCCGCTCGTCGCCAAGGTCGTGCTGATCCCCGTGCATCGCCCCTTCGAGCTCGACTCGAACGCGATCCGCAGGAAGCGCAATGAGCTGCGCATCGAGGCGCAGTACATGGTCGGCAACAGCAGCCCGTTCATGCCCAGCTCCGTCGGCGTGTTCGAGTTCCAGAACCCGATGCTCGACGAGGCACGCGGCGAGGCATTCGCCGAGACCGAGCCGGTGCTGATCATGGAGAAGTTGCCGGGTCGCGACCTCGACCGCTGGCTCGCTCGCACCCACCGCGCGAACGTGCCGCAAGCCGAGATGCGCCGCACGCTCGATCGCATCGCAGTGGTGCTGGTGCAGGCGCTGACTGACCTGCGCCGTCGCGGTCTGCTCTACGCCGACCTGCGTCCGGCCAACATGCGCATGATGGGACGCCCGCAGCGTCGCGTGCGCATGCTCGACGCCGGCAGCCTGGTGGCGGTGACCGACAAGAGCGGTCGCTTCCCCCACGTGCCGGCGTACCTGCCGCCCGACCTCTTCGACACGATGCGCAACGGCGCTCTCGTCGTGCCGACGGACGCGATCCAGGCCGTCATGGCGGGGCGCACGCTCTACGAGGCCGCGACCGGCGAGATCCCGCGTCCGGGTGAGCAGGTCGATCTCGACAAGCTCGACAACTGCAATGTCTCCGATCCGGTGGCCGAGGTCGTCCGCGGGCTGTGCGAGGGTCGTTTCCGCGACGCCCGCGTCGCGCTGCGCTTCCTGCAGGCGAGCGCCAGCCGTCGCGTGACGGGCGCCAACACACCCGGGACCGAGACCGAGCAGGCTCCCCCGCCGGCGGCCAAGAAGCGCGCGCCCCGGAACGAAGCGGCGCAGAAGAG
>JAJFFG010000003.1 GCA_021776825.1 Planctomycetota bacterium | reverse complement strand
TTGCCCGCGTCCCGCGGCTGGCGCTCGCGCCCAACCCGCGCGCCCCGGGGGGGGGGGGCTATCTTTCGCGGCGGGGGGCCTGGCATGGGCCGCCGTGGGGGGGGGCCCCCGGGCCGGCCCCGCCGACGACGGATCGCGCGGGCGACGTGGGTGGCTGGCGGACCCGAGCGGTGACCGTGATGCGCACGACGGATGACGATGCCGCTGGCCGAGCCGTGACGTCGTCGACCAATGGCCGTCCGGATCACGAGGGTCGTCCGCGCTGCGCCATCGGACCCGCATCCATCGAGCGTCCCCAGCGGGCGGGGCGGACCAGGGGGTCCGCCCCTACGGCGGCCTAGACGAAGCGGTCGCCCCGGGTTGGCGAAGGCGAGAGGGGTCGAACCCGAACCCGGGGCGCGGCGGTTGCGCGTCAGCGCAGGCGCCGTGACGCGGGAGATGAGGCCACGCAAGGGTGCGGGCGACACGGTGGGTCTCGAGTGAGAGCTGTCGCACCCGCGGAGCCGACCAGAAACATGCGAGGCGCGGCGATTGCCGCATCCCGCGAGGTGCGTCCACCAGCGAGGGCCCATGCAATCGCCGTGACCGCCCGCCGTGAACGAAAACGAAAACGAAAACGGGGGAGGCGTTGCCGCCTCCCCCGTTGGGTTCGAACTGGTGTCCGGTACTAGCGGCTGATCGCCGAGCCGGGCTCGTTCTCCTCGGGCCGCAGGATGCGGGCCCGGATCAGCACGAGCAGGTTGCGCTTCTCGAGGTACGTGCCCTTGCGCGAGACAAAGAAGCTCGCGATCGGGATCTTGTCGATCCACGGGACCGTGGACTCGAGGCGACGCTCTTCGAAGAACTTCAGGCCGCCGAGCATCAGCGTACCGCCGTCCGGCATGGTGACCGTGGTGCGGACGCGCTGGATGCGCAGCTCAGGAAGCTGGATCGTGACCGGCGGGCCGTTGGCCAGCGTGGTCTGGAAGGTCCTGATCGGACGCTGCAAGAGCGCGATCGTCGGGCGGAGCTCCATCGTGATGAAGCGGCGATCCGCAGTGACGACCGGACGCAGGTCCAGGATCACGCCGTCCCGCAGGGTCTGCACGATCGGGTCACCGATCTGAGCGGCCTGTGCGATCTCGACGTCGAAGTCCGAGATATAGCTGATCTGGTTCAGCACGGTGACGTTCGCACGCTGGCCGTTGTAGGCGGTCAGGCGCGGCGCCACGACGAGCGTGGACCGATCGCTCTTCTCGACAGCTCGGAGGATGACCTCGAGCTGCGTGTCATCGATCAGCGTGCCCTGGAACGAGAGGCCACCGAGGTTGGTGAGCACTCCCGACTTGCCGAGCGCGGTGTCGAAGAGGTTCTCGAAGCGGGCGCGGATGTCCCCGTCCGAGTTGAGGTTGAAGAAGAGGCCCAGGTCGTTGCCCGAGCCGATGCCCTGAGGCGTGCCCGCGGACCCGAAGAACAGGTCGTCGAACGTCACCGGGATGGTGAGACCACCCGGGCCGGCGATCCCGCCCTTGCCGGCGACGCCTCCGCCGCCGGTCTGGTCGCCCAGGCCGCGGAGATCGACACCGACCTCCTGCAGGAAGTTGTCCTCGACGGTGATGAAGCGCGTCTCGATGGCGACCTGGAGGCCGCCAGCGCCGCGAAGACCGTTCAGGAGGCTGATGATCTTGGCGTGCGTCTCGGGCGGAGCCTTCACGACGAGCGTGCCGGGCTCCAGACCCTCGAGCGAGCCACCCTCTTCCCAAACCGTCGGGTCGACGTTCTGCTCGATGAGCTCGCGGATAGCGTCCAGCAGGAACTCTGCCTGGGGCTCCGGGATCTCCTCGTCGAAGAACGCTTCACCGGTCGGGTCGAGGTTCACCTCTTCGCCCGGGAAGTTCAGGATCGGCGTTGCCAGGTCCTTGACGTCGTAGAGCTGCACCACGGAGTCGCCGCGGGCCGCCTCAGGCGTCGTGATCTGCACCACACCAGCAGCCACGTTCCAGGCCAGGCCGCGGAACGTGGTGATGAGGTTGAGGATGCGATCCACCGACTCCGGGGAGTCGAGCTTGAGATCGATCACCAACTCGTCGTCGGAGCGACCCTCGCGGGCATCCGGAAGCACGACGATGTTCGTGCCGGAGATGCGGGAGAGGTACTCGACGGCGTCGTCGATGCTCGTCTCGGAGAAGTTGACGGTCGTTCGCGAGGCCGCGAGCCGGTTCTTGACGTCGCGGGTCTTCGGGTCGTCGACCATCTTCGCAGCACCCGAGAGCAACGGGGCTGAGCGACCGGCCTGAATCTGCGTCCAGGAGTCCGGGAACGTGTAGTCCTCGATCTGAGGCGTATACGCGTCGCGCAGGTCGGCGAACACGTGCTTCCACTCGTCGAGGAGGCGTGCCCGGACGGTGTCGTCCATCTCGGCGTGACGGGCGTCGCGGGCGATCTCGCGCAGGCGCTTCGCAGAAGCGTTGCGAGGATCGGACTCGAGCACCTCGTTGGCCAGGTTCTCGGCGAGCTGGTAGCCGCCCTTCTCCATGGCCTGGTTCGCCTGACGGAGGAGGCTGTCCACGCGGGACGACTGGGCGGCGCGCTGGCGAGCGGCCTCCATCCGAGCCTGCTCACGCGCCTCGGCCAGGGCCTTCTTGCGCGAGGCGTCGTCGGCTGCCTCTGCCCGCGACTTGGCGCCGGCGATCATCGAACGAAGCCCGTCGGCGGTGGGCTGGAAGTCCACCGTGCTCGGGTACAGGTTCGCGATCACGAGAGCCTTGTCATACAGCTTGACCGCGGCGTCGGCGTCGCCGAGCGACTCCTTCGCCTGCGCCGTCGTCACGAGGTTCGCGACCTCGGCCTTGGCCTGCTGCGTCCGGACCATGCGGGAGTTGCGGGCGTGCTCGAAGGCGTCGCCCTCGGTCGGTCCGCGCTTACCCAGCGCCGCGCCGATCTGCTGCATGCGACGACGAGCACGCTCGTTCGTCCCGTCCAGATCGAGGACGCTGCCGTAGGCCTTCTCGGAGTCTTCGAAGCGGGAGTCGGCAAACGCCTCGTCACCCATCTTCATGTAGTGCCCGATCAGCGTCTGGCGTGCCTGATCCCGCACCTGCTTGTCGCGGCGCAGCTGGTCCATGCTTGGACCGCCACCCTTCGACTTGCCGGCTGCGGGCTTGCCCTGCGAGGTCTCCGGAGCTGCCGACTTGCCGGCGACGGTGCTCTCCGTCGTCGCGTTGGCAGGCTCAGCGGCGGTCGCCTTCTCGGACGTGCCGAAGAAGGGGAGCTCGCCGCTCTTGCAGGCCCCCAGTGTCAGCGCAGCGCCCGCTAGCGCGAGTGCCGCAGCGACTCGAGGCGTATTCATACTCATGCCCCTCCCATTCACGGGATTTGCCCTAAGCGGGCACTCCTCGTGGAGCTGGGCATGCCTTGCCCAGCACCGGAGTTACCCGCAGATGTCTTCCTTGGTCGGTAGTTCTACTAGATGGGTCGCGTCACCCGTCTGTCATTTTTCTAAGCCACCTGCGCACCTTGCCCGTGTCGTCCGTAGCCTCGACTTCGAGGCTACGAACCGGGCGGTCCACTGATCGCTCGATCATGACAGGGACTCCGCTTTCGTCCCGCAGCACCGTCCCGTCGGGGCGGAACTCCGGGACGCGAACCGTCGCCGCCTCCGTCGTCTCGGCGACGCGGACGGAACTGATGGTCCAGGGCGTCGCCAGCGTGACGGCCGTGCCCTCGAAGTCCGTTGTTGCGGTGAGAGCCGCGCCCTCGCGGCCGGTCACGGTCGTGCCGAGTCCGGTCTGCCGATAGCTGCGGTGGAGCCGGAACACGACCGAGGTGCCGATCGGCTGCCCCGGGTCGGCGCCGACCAGCGAGATCTCGACGGGTACCTCCACGCGCGCGCGGATCGAGGTCTCGTCTCCGTCAAAGCTCCACTCGTACTCACCGCTGGCGCCGGGAATGTCGTCCCGCACGCGATCTGCCTCTGCCGGGACGACCGCTGCGATTTCCGCCGTCTTCGAGTCGAGCCTGCGTCGCCGTAGCGTGCGCTTGGCCGCAGCGGGCGCGAACGAGAGGGCAACCCAGCCGTCGCCGGTGCCGACCACGCTCAGGCCTTGGGCCGGGAGGGCCGTCGTGTCGGTCGACCCGAAGCGACCCGCGCCGTGGCTCAGGTCGGCAGTCGCTGCGCGGCATGCGTCGAGGGCCGCGGCGGCGAGCTCGGACTCCTCGGGGAGGAGGGGCAACTCAGAAATGGGCGGCGAGCCGAACTCGGCGCGGATCTCGACGGCCCCCGAACCGGTGACCACCACGGCGAGGCGGGTCGGAGGCGCGGCGATCGCTTCGGCGCCCATGGCTGCCAGCGCGGCCAGCACCTGATTGCCGGGCGTGCGCAGCACCAGTGACGCCCCGTCGCTGCCGCTCGTCTCTCCGAGATCGGACCACGCCGCGCGGAAGAAGTCCGGCGCTGACTCTAGATCGGCGAGACGCGCGTCCTGGGTTGGGTCGCCGTCCGATGCCTCGCCGAGTCGTGCGTATCCCGCCGCGAAGCGTACGCGGAGGTGGTCGCCTGGCGTGTCGAGAGTGACACCGCGCACCCCTGGGACACCCTCGATGGCACTGCGGGCCGCGCGTCGGGCGTCGGGCGTGACGCCGCCCGGCACCGAGACCACTACCGCGACGCGGAACGCTTCGCGGGCCGCTTGAATGTCCACGGAGTGCCCGACGAACTCCTGCGCATCGCTCCGTACGATCGCCGCGACGCCTCGCAGCGCCGCAGCGAGTGCGCCGCGTCGACGCAACGACTCGACGAGGGCAGCGGCGGCCTCCGCGTCGCGCTCCGTCGGCGGCGGATCGACGTCGACGGCGGGGCGGTCCGTCTTGGCGACGATGGCCTCGTCGCCGCTCGGCGGATCGCCGCTCCCGAAGAACGCCAGGCCGCCCGCCGCGGCCAGGACCACGACGAGTGCTGCGGCAACCAGTGGCGTGCGGCTTCTGCCGGTGTTCTCGACGTACTCCGGGACGTCGTCCGGGGGTTCGCGGAGCGCGATCCGGTTGCCGCGCCCCTGGAACGCCTCGATGGCCGCTCCCACTGCCGGGGCCAGCCGGAGTGCTGTCTCGTCCGAGACAGCGGCGCCGTCCTTCCCGACCACAGCGGACCCCGACTCGGCGCGGGCGTCAACCGAGGCGAGCCGCGTACCGAGCCTCTCGGCGACCATGGACCGCACGTTCGCCGCTTCGGGGCCGACGAGGACCACATCGCCGACGGGGGTCGACTCCTCGGGCGGGTCGTCGTCGCGCCGCTGCTGGTCGCGGTGGTACGTGATCGTCGAGAGCAGATCGCGCGCCAGGACGTCACCGTCCGCGCCGGCCCGGCTCCCGGTGGCCACGAGGTAGCGGCGCACCCGGCGGGCGTCGAGGGCGTAGACCGCGGTGGCGTCGCGCTGCACGTCGACGACGAACCCCGTCTCGCCGACGAGGCCGAGCGAGCGCGCGCCGCGCACCACTGCGGGCCCGGCCGTCATCGCACCGTGATACGCGGGGTCGAGCTCCGCCAGCGCCGCGATCCGTCCGCGGATCTCCGCGACCGGCAGCGCCGAGACCATGAACTCACGGTCCTCCGGCCGCCCGACGGGGGCGTACAGGAGGTGACCCTCACCCGGCTCGAACGGCGTGAAGTCGTGGAGCTCGCGCTGAATCTCATCGTCCGTCAGATACAGCTCCTCGGACGGGATCGCCGCGGTGACCAGCGAGCCGTTCAGATCGGGGATTGCGATCATCCCGGCGCGTCCGCGCAGCTCAGGACGTTGCGCGGCGCGCAGTCCGGCCGTCAGGAGCGCTCCGTCGTCGTCGGGGGCCGTGTCGGTGAGCTCGTCGAGCACCTCGTACCCACCGTCGTCCGTACGGTGTACGAGCACGGCAGTGATCACGCCGGGCGCGAGGTGGATTCCCCAGAGCGGATTCGGTGCGGCCATACGTCCCTTCGAGGTGCGTCATGCTACCCATCGCGCGCCGAGCCCACACGCTCGATCGCGAGCCATGTCGGCGCGTCGATCCCAAGGCTCAGCGCGGCTCGGCCAGGAGGCGCATCACCAGCTTGAGATCCTCCCACGCATCGCGCTTCGCGGCGGGATTGCGGAGCAGGTACGCCGGATGGAACGTGGGGACCACCTTCGCGCCGAGCGCGTCGACCACGGTTCCGCGCAGGCGGGTGATGCCGCCCGCCTCGCCGAGGAGCGAGCGGACCGCGCTGTTGCCGAGCGCGACGATCACGCGCGGGCGGAGTACGGAGAGTTGCTCCTCGAGGAAGGGACGGCACGCTGCGGCCTCCACGGGGGACGGTGCCCGGTTGCGCGGGGGACGGCACTTGAGCGTGTTCAGGATGAAGACGTCTTCGCGTCGCATGCGCAGGCCGTTCTCGATCATCGAGGTGAGGAGGACTCCGGCGGCGCCGACGAACGGTCGGCCGCTGCGGTCCTCCTCGTAGCCAGGGGCCTCGCCGCAGAACACCAGATCGGCGTGCGGCGAGCCCTCGCCGAACACCGTCGCCGTTCGCCCGTCGCAGAGAGTGCAACTGCGGCAGGCGGCGACGCGCCCGACCAGGTCTCCGAACGGCGCGAGGGCGTCGGAGGGCTGATCGAGAGCCCGCACTTGCGGCTGAAAGACCGGAGCGGCGGGGGCGGCGA
This sequence comes from Planctomycetota bacterium, assembly GCA_021776825.1. GTDB lineage: Bacteria > Planctomycetota > JAJSAM01 > JAJSAM01 > JAJVHW01 > JAJFFG01. The sequence continues at coordinate 7,202 of JAJFFG010000003.1, read as the reverse complement.
CCTCGGCGGGCGCTGTGGGGGGCTCGGGAACTGCGCGGGGCTCGGGAACTGGGGGCGGCGGCGTGCTCACTGCGGACGCCGCCGGTGCCTCGGGCGCGGACGGCGGTGATACGGGCGGCTGTCGTGCGGGCGGTAGGCCGGTCAGAACGACCAGACCGTCCGCGCGTTCTGCCGCGAGCGAGCGCCGAAGGGCGGCCGTGATCTCGCGGAGCTCCTGTCGCGGTGAGATCACGCCGGGTCTCCGTCGCGGACCGCCACGTCGAGGTCGCGCAGCACGTGATCGCGCAGAGCGCCTAAGGGACCGCGGCCGGTGAACCCCGCCGCCCGCGGGTGTCCGCCGCCGCCGCGCTGCTGCGCGAAACTCGCGACGTCGAGCTTCCCCGGGCTTCGTAGGCTGACGTGGATGCCGTCCCCCGTCTCGCGGAAGAGAACGGCCACGTGCACGCCGGCCAGAGAGACCGGCAGGTCGACGAGATCCTGGGACTCGTTGGCAGGGACGCCGCACTCCTCGCACATCGCCAGCGTGACCTCGGTCCAGGCCAGGCGCCCGTTGCAGCCCGTGCCGAGACGTTGCAGGACCTCGCGCCGCAGATGCAGCTCGGCGCGCGAGCGCGATCGATAGAGGTGTCGGAACACCACGTCGGGCTGCACGCCGCGGACGATCAGTTCGGCCGCGGCGTGGTGGACGCGCGGCGTCGTGTTCGAGTACGAGAAGCGCCCGGTGTCGGTGACGAGACTGACGTAGAGACACTCCGCGGCCTCGGGACCGATCGGTAGCCCGCACTCTCCGAGCAGTTCGTAGATCATCAGTCCGGTCGCGGCGGCGCTGCCATCCACCCAGTTGATGTCGCCGAAGTTCGTGTTCGTGACATGGTGGTCGACGTTCAGGACCGGCGCACCGTCCGCGTACGCGAGCAGGTCGGCGAAACGGTCGACGCTGCCGCCGTCGAGCGCCACCAGCAGATCGGGCTTGAACGGTGGGGCAGCGGGCGGGCGGAGGGCCTCGTCGAGACCCGGGAGGAACGTGAGCCGCGACGTCGGCTCCGCTCCGACAATCGCCGCGGCCTCGCGTCCGGCATCGCGGAGAGCGTGCACGAGTCCGAGCGCGGAGCCGAGGCCGTCGCCGTCGAGCGGCAGATGGCCCACGGCGAGCACGCGCTGCGCTCGACCGAGGGCCGCTACGGCCTGCGCGTGTCCGTCGTCCACATCCGTTGCCGTCTCGCTCATGCCGCTTCGCGCTCCGATCGCTAGTCCGTCGTCGAACCGGTCGAGTTCCTACCGCGCCCACGCAGATCCGACCCGCCCAGATCCGACCCGCCCAGATCCGACCCGCCCAGATCCGACCCGCCCAGGCCCGACCCGCCCAGGCCCGCCACGACGGCGGCACCGAGCACGCACCCGCCGACCACCTGCAACGTCGTCGGCCGTTCACCCAGCAACGCCACGCCCAACAGGAGAGCCAGGGCAGGTTCGAGCACGATCACGAGATTGAGCGTGAAGAACCGCACCCGCGGAACGCACCAATTGAAGCACGCATGCCCGACGACCGTAGGCACGAACGCGAGCGCGACGACGAGTGCCCAGTCCGGATGCAGGAACCCCGTCAGCGCTGCCCCTGTCAAGCCCGCCGCCGCGGCCAGGAGCACGCCCCCGATCCCGTACGTGAGCGTCATGAACGGCGCGAACGGCAGGTCGTCCCGCAGCGGTCGCACGACGAGGTAGAACAACGCCAGCGCCAGCGTCCCGGCGACCGCGAGAGCATCGCCGAAGAGGTGCCCCAGGTCGGCCCGGTCCGCGTGGACCAAGAGGCCGAGCCCGATCGTCGCGCCGACGATGCCGATGAGCATCCGACGCGTCAGACGCTCGCCGAGCGCGACGCGCCCCACGAGCGCCCCGAACACGGGCTGCGTTACGAGCAGCATCACCGCTGCGGCGTACGACGTGTGATCGAACGCCGAGATCCAGAGCCCGAAGTGGGCGGCGAGCAGCGCCGCGGCCAGGATCAACCGCGGGAGGTGTCGCCGCAGCCCCGGTGTCGCGGTCCGGCCGGCAGCCCATAGCCCACCGAACGCCAGCCCGCAGAGGAGGCAGCGCCAGGCGGCGAGCGAAAGCGCCGGCACCGCGGCGAGGTCGATCAGGGGCGCCGCTGTCGAGACGGCGAGCGTACCCACGACGAGCACGGCGACCGTGCGACCGGGATTCGGGCGGAGTGGGCGGTCTGTCACGCGATTCGATCAGCCGAGGGCTGCGAGTCTACGCAGTTACCGAGCGAGGCGGCGGGCGATCACCTTCCGCAGGTGCTCGCCGTCGAGCTCGACGACCGTCGGGCCGGCACGACCGGTCTCGTCGACCTGGACGCGCGGCGAGCCGATCGTGTCCACGCTGCTGCCGCCGTCTTCGAAGTGCAGCATGACGCGAACGGCATACACGCCCGGCTCCCAGGCTTCGAGCTCGAGCTGCCCCGCGCCGTCTGGACTAGCGGCTGAGAGTCCGAAGTTGCGTGGGTCCCGTGAGATCGGGCGCGCGTCGTCCGATGTGCGGGGCGGACCGCACCAGACGAGCTTGGCCTTCAGGCTCAGGCGCGGATCTCCGAGACTGCCTCCTCCCCGAAGAACGACCGGCACCTTCTGTACGGCGATCGGACTGAGCACGGCCGTCGTGTTCTCGCGGAGGTCGTCGAGGACGACGGCACGACAGCCGCGACGTACGGCGAACACGCGCACGGGCTGCGAGCCTCGGGGGAGACGTACGTTTCCCGCTTGGTCCGTGTCGCGCTCGTGGAAGTTGAGGTCCCCCGCCGGCGCGAATCGGATGCGCACGTTGGGCAGCGGGCGACCGTCCTCGTCGTGGACCGTGAGGGTGTGCATCGCGAGATCAGATGGGGCGACGACCAGACCCTGCAGTCGCGCGTCGTTCGAGATCTCCCCCTCGACGATCTCGATGCCCGCAACCGTGACGAGTACCTCTGAGCCCCGCACCACGTCGAGGCGGCCGACGCCCGGTCGCAGCCCGTTCGCGCGGAACCCACGGCGACCTTCCATGACCGGCACGGATGGTCCCCGACCGGGGATCACATTGCCCCCGCGCGCAGCCGGCGGGCCCACGAAGCGCAGATTGACGGCGCCCCGCAACGTGGGATCCAGCCGCAGTGATCCCGAGAACCCACCCGTTGGTCGCACGACCACGGCGACGTCGGTCGCGCCACGGCGTAGCTCGATCGGCGCGGGGAGGTAATGGGTTCCGTCGTCGGTGACCAGCTGAACGGTCGTCGCGTCGACGGAACCGCGGAGGACGAAGCGCCCATCTGCCTCTGTCACGGCGATCGCCTTCGGCACGCGGCCCCAGTACTCGCCCTTCCACCGCCGCGCTCGCACCGTCGTGTGCGGAACCGGGGCGCCGGACGGGTCCGTCACCCGGCCGGCCGCGATGACCTCCCCGCGCGTCGTGCGGACATCGCCGAGGTCCGTCCGGGCCGCGCGAAACTCCGTGGCGAGGGTGATGGGAGGCAGCTCGGTGCGGAGGAGTTGCCCGCCTTCTCGAATCGTGGTGACTGCCACGTCCACGACAGCGCCCGCGAGCTGCCCTGGCGCCAGGTCGAACGTGATGCTCACCCGACCGTCCTCGTCGCTCTTGCATCCCCCGACCGTTCGCGCGTCGATCCCACGCCGGATCCCACCGCCGGCGAGCTCGACGTTGAGGTTCAGATAGACCCCGCCCAGCGGTTGCCCGGCGTCGTCCACGAGACGCCCGACGAGCGTCGTGCGGCTCGGGCCCATCTGGACCGTTAGCGATTCCCGCGGCGTCCGCAGGCGTCCGCGCGCGGTCGGGCGCGTCGGATCGTCGCTCTCGACGATCACCTCCAGATCGAGGTCACCCGGCATCCACGGGAACGCTGCGTGGCCGTTCAGCACCGGGGCGGCGTATGCGGCGGCCACGCGCTCCTCGGCAGACATCCAATCCGTCTCAGCCTTCGCGTACGCCGTGGCGGCTCCGCGCTCCGTCGCGCCGCGACCGTCCACCACACGAACGTCGAGGCGTCCGGCATTCGGGAGCGCGAGCGTCACGGGTCCGTGCGGCAACCTCTCGATGTCCAGCGGCACCTCGAACGGCGAGTGCCCGTGACTGTCGAGAAGGACCTGTGCCGCGAGCCCGGCCCGCTCGTACGGCGGCGCCAGCGTGCGCGCGTCGTCGAAGATGGCGATCCCTGCCGGAGCCGTGGAGCGAGCGACTCGTCGGTCACCCCGGAGTCGCACTGGGAGTCCCACGATCGGACGGCCGTCGGCGTCTTCGACGCGGATCGCGAGAGCGCGATGGGGGAGCAGATGGACCGTCCCTTCGGTCGCGGTTTCGTCGATCGTCAGCCAACCGGACGTCTCCGCGTCGCTGAGCCGTAGGCGTTCCGTGCCGCGCGGAACCGTGATCGCCAGGTGCGCGCGCCGGTCGGTCGTCACTGGGCGTGGACCGGCGCCTCGCACATCGAGCTGGAGCTCACGCCCCGGGAGTTCGTCGAGCGTCAGCCCCGAGAGGACGTGGACGTCGATCACGACGTCGGGGGGCGGTTCGTCCTCGGCGTGCGTCGACGCCGAGAGGGCCGCGAGAGCGAAAAGGGCGAGAACGGCGACACGGCGAGTCATCAACACGCCACTCTAGACGCCGCTCGAAGGGCCAAGTTCCCCACGACCGAACGCAGACGGCCCGACAGGCCGGGGAGCCTGTCGGGCCAGGATGTGCCGTTGGTACCCCCTCATGGACTTGAACCATGGACCCACGGATTAAGAATCCGTTGCTCTACCGACTGAGCTAAGGAGGCACGGGCGGTCCGGACGACGGGCGTCCGGCACGCGGGCGCAGTCTCACCCGCTGTTCCGCAACGGGGCAAGAATGCTCCGAGGGCGCGTACCGGCGACCCTGCGCCGGGGCCAGGGACGCGCTGTCGTCGGCGGCGGCGACGTGCCACGCCGACCGCGCCGCACCCGCCCGCATCCCGCGCCCGTCCACGAGCCGCTGGGGGCGCATTCCGTCGCTGAGGCGAAGGCGATGCCCTGAATGAGGGGGGTCTAATTAGGGCGCCAGAGCGGCCCAAATGCTCAATCACATGCCCGGCGCCCGCCGATGTGAAGACGCGTGGGGGTCGGGTATTGCATGCCAGCGGGGGGTGACCTCCTCGGGTCCCGAGCCGGCGCTAAAGACCGCCGGGGAGCGACCGATCACCGAAGTACGAGAGGCGCCGGGCGCCCGTTCACCACCTCAGGAGAAGACACACACGTGCGCAGCGAGATCGAGCCGGCACCCGCGACGGAGACCACGCCGGTGGACGAGACGGTCGTGATCCTCGCAGGACGTGACTGCGAGATCCGCCGCGCGCTCGCCGCGCTGGACGCTCCGTCCCGCGCGGCCGGGGACTCGATTGCCGCCTCGTCACCTGCGTCGGCGGTGCCGACGACGACGCCGTCGTACGGCCGCGTAGCACTCGAACGTCAGCTCGCCCAGGTAAGAGGGGCCCTCGTCCGCGTCAGCGCGGGGACGTTCGGCCTGTGTGTGATCTGCAGCCAGACCATCTCGGCGGCACTCCTCGAGCACTTCCCGGAATCGCCCCTGTGTGAGCCGTGCGGCATCCGTCTCGCGAGCGACGGGCTGATCCTGCACGCGGAGGACTCCCGGTCGCCGCAGGCCACCGCCCGGTGCCAACGTGACGTCGAGCTGCGTCGTGACATCGGCGCTGGAGACGCGGACCCGGTGCTGGGTCTGCTGACGCGTGCGTTCTCCGCTGAGTTGGACGTCGACGCCACCTTCGCCAACGACATCGTCGTTCCGCTCGACAACTTCATCCAGACCGCCACTCGCCTGGATCGCATGTGGTTGGCGGAGTGCAACTCGGAACTCGTCGGCTCGATCGCCGTCGTGGCGACGTCGGCGTACGAGGCTCAGCTCCGCTGGTTCGCCGTCGCGCCGATGAGCCGCCGCCGCGGACTCGGCACGAGGCTGCTCGACTCGGCGATCGCGTTCGCGCGTCGTCGCGGTGTCACCCGCCTCACCGCCAGCAGCATCACTCGCGTGCCCGGCGGGGGGCGTCTGCTCGGGGCTGCGGGGTTCGATCTCGTCGACGAGCGCTGCCGCGATCGGTGGGGGACCGTCCTGACGGAGCAGCGCTGGGTGCTCGACCTGAGCGAGACGACTCACTCGGCGTCGAACGCGTAGCTCGCTCCGACGGCGTTTTCCGCGCCTGAAGCGTCTTCGAGGACGGCTCCGACGAGGGCCGTGCCCCCGTCCGGCGTCAAGACGACGCTCCGGCCGAACTGCTGGTCCCGGACGAGCACGGGCGGTTCGAGAACCGAGATCAGCGTGGGATTGCCACCATCCATCGAGTACAGGCGCGCTGATCCTACGGAGGGAACTCCGACGGAGAGCTGCGGCCCACCGACGAGCATTCGGCCCCCCTGGATCGAGATGCTCTGTCCGAAGCGAGCTGCGAGGCAGATCCCTGCGCTCTGTGGGCCCTGGATCGTCGCTGCGTGCTCCCACCCGCCTGCCTCGCGAACGAACGTGCACACGACGCCCCGACCAACGTTGTTCTGGCTGAGGACATCAATGAGCCCCACGGCGGCGACGTCTCCAGAGACCGCAAGCCCTCGAGCGAACAGGTCCGCAAAGGTCAGATCGCCACACCCGATGAGTCCTGCGGGAGGCTCGAGCCGCGCCTGGAAAGCCCACTCCGCGGGCGTCTGGACGTATGCATCGACGGCCGCCGGCTCGAATGTCTGGCCGCCGCCACCCCCAGGGTCCAACCCGATCAGAAGTGTGTCGTCATCCAGGGCAAGCGCGTGGCCGTAGTCGCGACGCTGGGGATGCCCCGAGCGTTCGGAGATGCGCTGCGTAAGACTCCAGGAGTCGTCGGAACGCTCGAAGACGAGAACGACGGGCTCGCCGGAACTCTCGTCAAATCCTCCGGCGACGACAGTGCCTGCGCCGGCCACGAGCTCTGCGCCGCCGCCCCTGGTCTCCGCGTCCTCGTCGGGGACGGCGAGGACGGCCTCTTCTGACCACCGGCCTTGCGGGTCAATGCCATCAACCTCTACCTCGCCGCCCACGGGGCGTCCACTTGGGTTGAGGCTGCAGTGACCTCCTGGGTGCCGATCGCCCGGGACGGGGTCGCTCCTTTGCCCGTGCGATGCGTCGTAGGAGTCGGCGGAGCGTGTCTCTGG
>JAJFFG010000020.1 GCA_021776825.1 Planctomycetota bacterium | reverse complement strand
GGGTAATGCCGGCGGAGGGAAGGAGCCCTGCTTCTGGGACGCTTCGGAAGAGGCCAAGGGCGGGGGAGTGGCGTGAGCCTGGTATCCCCCGAGAACGTCCGGCGGCTTCCAAAGAAGCTCTGCGATTTGGCGAAGCAGACGACGTCACAGGGTGCCCGTGCGGGGCACGCGGCGCTTCTCCGATGCCGTCATCTACGGCGAACTCGGAGTGCTCCGACTGCGATGGGTGCAGCTTGGGCGGCCTGTGGGAGCCGAGTCGTGAACCCAGTCGGGAAGCCGGATGCGGGAGATCCGCACGTCCGGTTTGATGAGCGGGGGCGGAAGACGGAGCCGGGGCGAGCAGCCCGGGGAGAGGGCGTCGGCGAACCCGGCGCAGGTCGCATCCGCGACCACCTCCGACCCACCGGTCACCGCGTCCGCCCTCGACTCCACCCGCGTCGCCTGACCCCGTCTCCTCCGTGAGTCCGCCGGCGTTTCCGAGTCCGTATCCGTCGGGAGGCGAGCGAATGGCAGCCGGCCGGCGCCGATCCGGGCCCCGACGAGGCCGTTCGGCCCTGATCTGACGGCGACTTCTCGTCGTCGGGCAGACCGGTGGCCGCGGTCATCGACGACGCTGGACGCGGGCACCGGGCTACGCCAGACCGTACCTGGCTCAAGGCGGCGGCTCAGGCGCTCCACGTCCTCTCAGGCTCAGCCGCCAGCTCCCGAGGGCGATGACGTCGCGTTCGCCGCGAGCATCGAGAGATGCCTGAGACGAACTGGATCGCTCAACCCGCCGAATTGAGCCAGGTACAGCATGGAGGGAGTCCTCCGGCGCAAGACGTCACACAATCCGTCATGTTCTGCGTGTGAGGACTCTCCATGTCGTCCGCGAGTGGAATGCGGGACCGTCGTAGTCACGTCAACTAACTCGGCGCTCGGGCGGGCTGCGCGGGCTCGGTAGCTGACGTCGGGATCATCATCCGGCCTTCCAGGGGTCTGTGAAGTCAGGTCTGTGGACCCGTGCCGGTGAACGAAGTGCGGCCGCCGGGATTCGCGGCGGTGACGACCGGCCGTCGAGCTACCCGCTGACGGCTTTGCCGTCTTCCCAGCGATAGAAGCCCTCGCCCGACTTCTTGCCGAGCTTGCCTGCTGCGACGAGATCGCGCAGAAGCTGCGGCGCCTCGTACTGCGCACCACCGAGCTCGCGCTTCAGGTGGTCGGCGATGGCCAGGCGCACGTCGAGCCCGACGAGGTCGGTCAGTTTCAGCGGGCCCATCGGGTGGCGATAGCCGAGCTCCAGCGCGGCGTCGATGTCGGCGGGGCTCGCGACCTCCTGCTCGACCATGCGGATGGCCTCGAGCCCGAGGCAGACGCCGAGGCGGCTCGTCGCGAAGCCCGGCACGTCGCGCACCACGATCGACGTCTTGCCGAGACGCTCGGCGAGCGCGGTGGCCGCGGCGAGCGTCGCCTCGGTCGTCTGCTCGGCGCGCACGATCTCGAGCAGCTTCATGATGTGCACGGGGTTGAAGAAGTGCAGGCCGACGACCCGACCCGGATGCGCAGCGGCGCCGGCGATCTTGGTCAGCGAGAGCGAGGACGTGTTGCTGCCGAGGATGGCCTCGGGGCGCATCGCCGCGTCGAGGCGCGCGACCAACTCCTGCTTGACGCCCATGTCCTCGTAGACGGCTTCGATCACGACGTCCGCCTCGGCGGCCGCGGCTTCGAGGTCGTCACACCGGGAGAGGAGCGGCAGCGCAGCATCCATGGCGTCCTGCGCGAGCTTCCCGCGGTCGACGCCCTTCTGCAGGTTCTTCCGAACGGCGGCGAGCGCCGCGTCGATCTGCTCTGCGTTGACGTCGAAGAGCGACACGGCGTAGCCCGCCAGCGCGCCCACATGGGCGATGCCCCGACCCATCGTGCCGGTGCCCACGACTACCATCCGATCCATCGCATCCTCCTCGCACCGCACGAGAGTCTGCCAGCCCGAGAGCCCAAGAGTGCGGTGCAGCCCGCGAACGTACCGGGTGCGCCGGGAGCGTCTCAGCGAAGTCCGTCGGCGTCCGTTTCGTTGACGTCGTCGGGCTCTTCGCCGAGGAGTCGCCGCAGTGCGAGCGTGACGTCGTCGACGCGCCCGAGCTCGGCCAGCGAGCGCGCGCGGCGCAGCTCGGTTCGCGCCCGCATGGTCTCGTCCAGGGTCGCTGCTGCGAGAGCGCGGTCTGCGAGATCGAGTGCGTCCGCGTGGCGTCCCGCTGCGCCGAGTTCGGCCAGTGCCTCGTCTAGGTTCTCGGCGGGATCACCCGCTAGCAGGCGGTGCTGCACGACGATCGGCGCCGCGGCGCCGCGCGATTCGAGCACGTCCGCCAGCATCCGATGGAGCTCCTCGGCCAGTGCCTCGGGGAGCTCGCCGACCACCAGTCGTCGGATCGTCGGTGCGGTGAAGACGAAGGCGTCGGACTCGCGCCGCAGCAGCCCGCGGTCGCGCTCGAGCCGCAGGAGCCCGCGCATCGCGGCGCCCTCGGACAGCCCCAGGATCTCGGCGACCGCCGCCGGCTCGATCGGTCCGGCGCAGCAGGCCGCGAGGTCGAGCAGGTCCCGTTCATCGTCCGTCAGCGCGGCGAGCCGACCGGCGTGCACCGCGCGCACCGACTCGGGTAGATCGAGGGTCGAGAGCGGGATCGCAGCGGCCCGCGAGCCGTCCGGAAGTCGGCGCAGTCCGTCGCGCGTGCGCAACTCGCCGATCAGCGCCAGCGCGACGGCCGGGTGACCGGCGGACTCGACGGCGAGTGCGGTGACGAGCTCCGCGGCGGGCGGAGAGTGGTCGAGCGCCTCTTCGGTCAGCTCTTCGAGGGCTTCGCGGTCGAGCGGCCCGAGGACGAGGATCTGCCCGTGCGCCAGTGCGTCGACCTCGGCGGCGAGCATGGGGGGCGTCGTGTCGTCTGCCGCGCCGACGACGAGCAGCGGTCGGCCGGCGACTTGGCGCGCGAGGTCCAGGAACGCCTGGATGGCACCCTCGCCGCCGACCTGCAGATCGTCGATCAGGATGACCGCCGCGCGATCGCCGCCCGGTGGCGCCACGGCGTCGAGATCGGCTGCCGCCTCGCCGACATGCTCGCGCAGGGCGTCAGTGAGCGCCTCTGCCGGATCGGCGCCGGGTTGATGCCGCCCGTAGAGGAAGTCGCACTCGGCGCTGTCGAGCTCGAGCAGCCGGACGAGCGCATCGACGAGCCGTGATTTCCCACTCCCGCGTTCGCCGCTGACGAGCACGGCGCGCCCGTTGCCGCTCCGAGCCTTCGCGAACGCCGCACGCAGGGTGACGAGCTCCGCGTCGCGGCCGTGCATCTGCGTCTCGCGCCGCACGCCCATGCGGGCGAGCGCCGCCGCGCTGCGCTCGTGCGAGACCGAGGTCCGACGACGCCACCAGCGGGACTGCTCGGACCGCGACAGGATCTGGAACAGCTCCGCCGCGCTGCGGATGCGCTCCGCCGGGTCCTTCCGCATCAGCTCCTCGACGACGGCCGAGAGGAACGGCGTGACACCCTCGACGACCTCGGTCAACGGAGGCGGGGTCACGTGGAGCTGCTGTTGCAGGATCACCCGGTAGTCGTCGCTCTCGAACGGATGCGCCCCGGCGATCAGCTCGTAGAGCGCGATGCCGAGCGCGTACAGATCGGCGCGGCCGTCGACCGGATCGTCCCCGAGCTGCTCGGGCGCGGCGTAGAGCAACGTGCCCTCGAACTTGCGCGAGTCGCTGTGGCGCAGCGCGTGGCCACGCAGGTGGGCGAGCCCGAGGTCCATGACCTTCACGACTTCGTCGCGCGTGATCAGGAGGTTCTCGGGCTTCAGGTCGGCGTGGACGACACCGTGGTCGTGGATGCCCTGTAGCGCCCTCGCCACCGCGCGGGCGACGCGACGGCAGAGTCCGTCGGCCAGCGGGCCACTCTCCTTGCGGATCGAGCCGAGCGTGCGTCCGTCGACGTAGTCCATGACGAGGTAGACCGTCTCGCCTCGATCCCCGACGTCCATGCCCGCGTCGATCGTGCGCACGACGTTCTCGTGCCGGATCTGCTTGCCGAGTTCGGCCTCCTGCACGAAGCGCGCAAACATCTCGAAATCGGTCACGAGATGCGGGTGGATCGTCTTCACGGCCACGCGGTCGCCGACCCGCACGCCGGGCACATGCCCCTCGACCGACGCCAGGAACACGCTCCCCATGCCCCCCGAGCCGAGCTCGGACAGCAGGCGGTAGGGACCGAGGGCCTCGCCGACGTGCATCGACCGAGGGTACGTCCGACCGAGGCCGCGTCGCTACTCGATGCGCGCGCGGTACAGGTGCAGGTCGACTGGCTTGGGAGTCCGCGGCTCGAGCGATGCGCCGTGCCAGTCGTCGATCGGGCCGGTGTAGACCCGCTGCAGCGCGACCGTGCCGATCAGGGTGACGCCCCACATGCCGAGCTGCTCCTCACCTGCGGGAGACTCGCCGACGCCGGGGATGCCGACCTTGAGGAAGTACGTCGAACCGTCCTCGTGCTCGAGTCGCTGGTCGTACGAGAAGGCGTCGCTCGTGACGTAGACGGGGCGGCCGGCGGCGATGTGGCCGCGGATCTCCTCCATCGAGTCGGTGACCTCGAGCGCGAAGCGTCCCGCGTCGCGCGTCGCGATGGCGTGCTCACCGACCTCGCGACCCGTCACGTACCGGATGTGGTTTCCGAGATCCTGCGCGTAGATGACGGCGTTCTCCTCGGTGTGCTCGGCGATGCCGCGGAGTGTGTCGATCGTCGGAGCGCTCCGGGACCGCGTCTGCAGGACCGGCCAGATCGGGACCACCATCGCGCACGCGACCACGACGAGCGCAGCACCGGCGAGGGCCCGCTGGCGGCGTCCGATCGCGGCCACGGCTCCGCCCATCAGGAGGCAGGCCGGCAGCACGACCGGCACGAGGTGACGCGGCACCGTGATCGCGAGATTCCCGAGGTAGACGAGCATCACGACGAGCCAGAGCGTCAGCGCGAGCGCGACGCCGCGCCGCGTGCGCCAGGCGACGACGAACCCCAACGCCAGCAGCGGCCAGCCGAGCCACGAGAACGAGGTCGTCAGCGCCGGCAGCGTCTGCGCCGTGAGCGCCCGGGAGAACGGTCCGAGGAAGTCGCTGTTCGACGACGCCGACGTGAACGGCTCGAGGCCGACCGCAGCGGTCTGCTGCGCGTAGAGCAGGGCCGGGACGAGCAGGGCGCCGCCGACGAGCGCGCCGACGTGGGCGCCCACGTGCGCAGCGGGCACGCGCAGTCGGAGGCCGTCGTCAGCGAGTTCGATGGGGGACTCGACTCTCCAGAGGAGCACGAGCAGCGCCGGGACCAGCAGCACACTCTCGGTGCGGATGGAGGCGGCGAACCCGAGCGCGAGGCCGGCGAGGATCGCCGCCCGCAGCCGGCGCCCGGGCACGGCGCGCTCGGCTGCGATTCCTGCCAGCAGCAGGAACACAGCCTGACTGCCGTGGCTCTTCGCGAACGTCGTGACCGAGAGGAAGATCGGCGTGACCGCGAGGAGCAGGCCGGCGGCGAACCCCGCGAGGTCGTCTTCGAAGAGTCGTTTCGCCAGCAGCACGGCCAGGCCGGCGGCGACCGCTCCCGCGACGGCGCTCTGGACGGTGATCGCCGCAGCGGCGGACGTCGCCCCCGTCGCGAGATGGTGCACCCAGAAGAACAGGGCCCCGAGCGCGACCTGCCCGGGGTAGCCAGGCGGGTGCATGTACGTGAAGCTGCCGTCGAGCACCGCGGACTCGACGGCGCGCGCCTGCCAGATGGAGTCCGTGTGCCACAGACCGGCGTTCAGGAGCACGAGGCGCAGCACGAGGGCGGCGACGCCGACGGCGAGCGCGAGGAGCGGGGTTCGGAAGCGGGGCGACACGACGCGCAGAGGGTACGCGGGTCGGCACCTCCGCTGGGTGGGCTACTCCTCTGGGAACTCCGCGAGGATCTCCTTCACGTCTTCCTCGAACGCCTTACCGAGCGGATCGGCCAGGACCTCGGCGAAGAGCGTGCGGGCGCCCGGGTAGTCGCCGATCTGGTAGGCCGTGCGGCCCTCGAGAAAGCGCACGCGCAGCAGCTCGGTCGCGCGAGCGGACTTCACGGCGTCGGTGCCCTTCGGGTCCTTCGCGCGCTCGTCGAGCAGCAGCGTCGCCTCCTTGCCCTCCTTCGTACCCGCGAACTGGCTCTCGACCTTGGTCAGGAACTTCAGGCCGTTGGGGAGGCCGCGCCGACCCTTCTTCAGCAGCGCCTTGGCGTTGCGCAGCCAGGTGCGGGCGAACATCGTGTAGCGCTTGCGCGTGCCGTCGATGAGCGCCAGGCCGCCGGGCAACTCCTCCGATGACTCGAGCTCGGTGAGCAGACGATGCGTCTCGCCGTACCAGGTCGCCAGCAGCGCGGCCCGGGCCCTGAGGTACTTGTCGCGGTTCTCGTCGCTCGACCAGCTCGCGACGCCGAACTGGTGGCCGTTGGCCTCGAACTCCTTGCCGCGCGCGTTGCGAGGGCCGGAGCCCTTGTCGCTGATGTGGCAGTGCGAGCAGTCCTTGCTCTGCTCGCGTGCGTACTCGCGCGTCGCCTCCGCCTCGGGAGCCGGCACGAGGACGGCGATGACCCCTGCAAGGGTCAGGGACAGCAGACCGAGGGTTCGTGGGAGTCGCATCGAAGGCAGAACCCGCAAGCGGCGGGCCGGGTTTCGCGAGGCTACCGGGAGCGTGGCCGCTCGACGGCGGATAGGATCGGCGCGTGATCGCCGCTCACCGGATCTTCCGACCGCTCGCCGTCTTCGTCGCCGTCGTTGTCTCGCTGGGCCTGGCCTCGGCGCCGGCCCTGGCCGCCACCATTCGCGTGACGGGCGCCGACACCCTGCAGTCGGCCGTCGATCGCGCTGCGGACGGCGACACAATCCTGGTCCTCGAGTCGCCGATCGCCGGGCCCGTCGTCATCGACGGCTTCACCGACCTCACGCTCCGCGGCAAACCCGGCGTGGTCGTCGATGCGAACGCGGGCCCTGGTCTGGAGGTCCGCGACTGCTCCGGGCTCACGATCCGCGACCTCGCGTTCGTGAACGCGGAGGGGAGCGGCATCCTCGTGATCGGCGGCGCGGACCTGACCCTCTCCAGCGTGATTGTCCGCGACTGCGGCGGGATCGGCATCGAGGTCGGCGGAGTGACCGGCGGACTCATCGAGGGCGCCCTCGTCACGTTCGCCGGGGAGCAGGGGCTCTTGTTGGACGGGCCCGGCGGCGTGAACGGAGCAACCGCGGGCGTCCGCGTGCGGTCCGGCCGCGTCCTGTTCAGTGGCGGCGACGGGATCGAGACGCGCGGCGACGCCTGCCCGGTCGAGCGCTCGACGGTCGAGGACCCCGCGGGTGTCGGGATCTGCACGCGCGGCGCGCGCTCCCCGGTCTCGCGTTGCACCGTCACTCGCGGGGCCGATACCGGCATCGCCACGTCGGGCGTCGAGAGCGGCGTCTTCCGCTCGAAGCTGTTCGACACGGACAGCATCACGACGATCGGTGATCGCTCGCCGATCGAGCGCTGCAAGGGCGAGCGGATCGGGGACGTCGGATTTCGGACGACCGGAGCGGACAGTCCCATCGTGCGGAGTCGCCTGGTGGAGGTCGAGGACACGGGACTGCGCACCTCGGGCGACCGCAGCCCGATCGTGCGCTGCACGGTGACGACGTCGGTGGGGCACGGCATCCAGACGTTCGGGGACGACTCGCCCGTCGAGCGATCCAAGGTGAGCGTGACGGTCAGCGGCACCGCCATCCAGACGTTCGGCGAGCGCAGCGGCGTCGGGCGCTCCCGTGCGACCGACGCCGGCCGCAACGGCATCCGGACGAGTGGCATCGACAGCGTGATCGACCGCTCCCGCGTCACACGTGCCGCGAACATCGGCATCGAGGGCAACGCGGACGGCAACGACATCCTGCGCTGCGTCGTCAAGGACTGTGGCGGTCCGGGGATCGAGGTCGACGGCGGTCTGCTCGCCGAGCGCAACAAGGTCACCGGTTCCCTGGGGGTCGGCCTGCTCGTCGGGGATGCCGGCGCTCAGGTGCGACGCAATACCGTCTCGGACTCGGGCGGTGTCGGTCTGATCGTCGAGGGCGCGGGCAACACCGTCGAGTCGAACACGGTGCGGGGATCTGCCGACGACGGTCTCCGCGTGAGCGGCACCGGGAACGCCATTCGGTCGAACCGGGTCTCCGCGAGCGGCGGGACCGATCTCATCGACACGTCCGACGGCGGCGGCAACACGTACGCCGGGAACCAGGTGACCACACAGAACACACCGTAGGGGGAGCGCGACCGGCGCCCGACCCCGCGGCGGCTTCTTCGACCCCGCCCGCGCCCCGCGTAGGGTCGCGATCCGACCATGGACGTCCTCAAGAGCCGCATCCGAACCGAGTCCGACGAGTTCCGCGCGAACCGTGAGCACCACCTCGGCCTGCTCGCCGATCTGCGGGCGCGGACGGGAGACGTTCACCAGCACGGCTCGCCGCGTCTGGTCGCGAAGCACCACGACCGCGGGAAGCTCCTCGCCCGCGAGCGGATCGAGCGCCTGCTCGATCCCGACTCGCCGTTCCTCGAGCTGTCGGCGCTGGCTGCCGGCGACGTCTACGCCACGCGCGTGCCGGCGGCGGGCATCGTCACGGGCATCGGTCTGGTGCACGGGCGCGAGGTGCTCGTCGTCGCCAACGATGCGACCGTCAAGGGCGGCACCTACTACCCGCTGACGGTGAAGAAGCACATCCGCGCCCAGGAGATCGCCGGAGAGAACCGGCTGCCGACGATCTACCTCGTCGACTCGGGTGGCGCGTTCCTGCCTCTGCAGGACGAGGTGTTCCCCGACGAGAAGCACTTCGGGCGGATCTTCGCCAACCAGGCGCGGCTCTCGGCTGCGGGCATCCCCCAGATCGCAGCCGTGATGGGTTCGTGCACGGCGGGCGGCGCGTACGTCCCGGCGATGAGCGACGAGAGCGTCATCGTGAAGGGCACCGGCACCATCTTCCTCGGCGGCCCGCCGCTCGTGAAGGCCGCCACGGGCGAGATCGTGACGGCCGAAGACCTCGGCGGTGCGGACCTTCACACGCGGCAGTCCGGCGTGGCGGATCACCTGGCCCGCGACGACGCGCATGCCCTCGAGCAGGTGCGCTCGATCGTCGAGAACCTCAACCGCGATCCCCGCGCGACGTCGCTCGATCTGCGGCCCGTCGAGGACCCGGCGTACGACCCGGAGGAGATCTACGGCGTCCTGCCGCGCGATAACCGCACGCCGTACGACGCACGCGAAGTCATCGCTCGCATCGTCGACGGCAGCCGCTTCCACGAGTTCAAGCCGCTGTACGGCACCACGCTCGTCACCGGGTTCGCTCACATCCACGGCATGCCCGTCGGGCTCGTGGCGAGCAACGGCGTGCTGTTCAGCGAGAGTGCGCGCAAGGGCGCCCACTTCGTACAGCTCTGCGGCCAGCGCGGCACGCCGCTCGTCTTCCTCCAGAACATCACCGGCTTCATGGTCGGCAAGCGCTACGAGGAAGGCGGCATCGCGCGGGACGGCGCCAAGATGGTGCAGGCCGTGGCGACGGCAACGGTCCCGCGTCTGACGGTGATCGTGGGGGCGTCGTACGGCGCCGGCAACTACGCGATGTGCGGTCGCGGGTACGAGCCACGCTTCTTGTTCACGTGGCCGAACTCGCGCATCTCCGTGATGGGGGGCGAGCAGGCGGCCAACGTGCTGCTGCAGGTGAAGATGGATCGGCACGAGGCCGAGGGCACGACGATGTCCCCGGAGCAGCAGGACGAGTTCAAGCGGCCGATCCTCGAGAAGTACGAGACCGAGGGCAGCCCCTACTACGCCACCGCTCGCCTCTGGGATGACGGCGTGATCGAGCCCGCACGGACGCGCGACGTCCTCGGCCTCGCCCTCTCCGTCTCCCTGAACGCCCCGACCCCGCCGGCCGCTTGGCCGGTGTTCCGCATGTGAGGTCCCGGCCATGAGCGACGACGGCGACCGGGGCGTGAGAGTGACGAGCGAGGGCGGCGTCGCGCGCGTCATGCTCTGTCGCCCCGAACGGCGCAACGCGTTCGACGATCAGGTCGTGGCGCGTCTCTCCGAGGTGGTGGCTGCGCTCGCGAAGGACGACGCCGTCCGCGTCATCGTCCTCGAGGGCGAGGGCAAGGTGTTCAGCGCCGGGGCTGACCTCGAGTGGATGCGCCGCATGGTCACGGCGGATCGCGAGACGAACGTCGCGGACTCGCTGCGTCTCGCCGATCTGTTCGAGGCGATCCACTGTGCTCCCAAGGCGGTCATCGCGAAGGTCCACGGCGCGGCGCTCGGCGGCGGTGCCGGACTCGTCGCGGCAGCGGACATCGCCATCGCGGCCGAAGGGACGAAGTTCGGGTTCACGGAGGCGCGACTCGGCATCCTGCCGTCCGTCATCAGTCCGTACGTCGTGATGCGACTGGGCGCCGGCGCGGCGCGGCGCTGGTTCCTGACGGGGCAGCGGATGGACGCGGCTGAGGCGCATCGTATCGGCCTCGTGCACGAGGTCGTCCCGGCCGACGAGCTCGAAGCGGCCACGCTGCGGATGGCGTTCGAGGTGCTCCAGTGCGGCCCCAAGGCGGTCGCCGCGAGCAAGGAACTCGTCGAGGACGTGGTCGGCGGGCTCGCGATGGCCGGATCGCTCGAGAACGGCTTCGACGCCGTCAAGGACTACACCGCGCAGCGCATCGCCGAGGCCCGCGTGTCGCAGGAAGGCCAGGAGGGGCTGAAGGCGTTCCTCGAGAAGCGCAAGCCGCGGTGGGCCGAGTGAGCGACGCTGCGTGGCGTCCGTTCTCGTCCGTCCTCGTCGCGAACCGCGGCGAGATCGCGGTCCGCGTCATTCGCGCGGCTCGCGAGCACGGTCTGAAGAGCATCGCTGTCGCCAGTGAGCCGGACCGCCTCGCTGCGCATTGCCTGGCGGCCGACGCCGCGATCGTCATCGGCGAGGGACCTGCGTCCGAGAGCTACCTCGACGTGGATCGCGTCCTCGCCGCAGCGGTGCAGAGCGGAGCCGAGGCCATCCACCCGGGCTACGGCTTCCTCGCCGAGTCGGGTGCGTTCGCGCGGCGCGTGCAGGAGACTGGCCTCGTCTGGATCGGCCCGCCGCCGGAGGTCATCGACGCGCTCGGTGACAAGGTGGAGGCGAAGCGCCTCGCCGAGGCGGCCGGTGTTCCGGTCGTGCCCGGTTTCGAGGGTGACGTGTCCGACGCCGAAGCCGTCGCGGCGGCGGCTGAGCGCATCGGCTTCCCGCTGCTGGTGAAGGCGGCGGCCGGAGGTGGCGGGCGCGGCATGCGCATCGTGACGACGGCTGCCGAGCTGCCCGACGCACTCGTCAGCGCGTCGCGCGAAGCCGAAGGCGCGTTCTCGTCCGGTCGCGTGTTCCTCGAGAAGCTCATTTCGCCCGCGCGCCACGTCGAGGTACAGATCATCGCCGATGCGCACGGCAACGTCGTGCAGCTCGGAGAGCGCGAGTGCTCCGTGCAGCGCCGCTACCAGAAGATCATCGAGGAGAGCCCGAGCCCGGTTGTCGATGCCGACCTGCGCGCGCGAATGGGCGCAGCGGCCGTCGCGCTGGCCGCGTCGGTCGGCTACGTGGGAGCCGGCACCGTCGAGTTCCTGCTGGGGCCCGACGGATCGTTCTACTTCCTCGAGGTCAACACGCGCCTGCAGGTCGAGCATCCGGTGACCGAGGCCGTCACGGGACTCGACCTCGTCGAATTGCAACTCCGCGCCGCCGCCGGCGAGGTGCTCGACGTGGCGACGCCGGATCAGCCGCTGGGCCATGCGATCGAGCTGCGTGTCTGCGCCGAGGACCCGGCCAACCGCTTCGCCCCGCAGGCCGGCACGATCCTGCATCTCGAGTTCCCCGCGCGACCGGGCGTCCGCGTCGACGCCGGCATCCGTGCCGGGTACGAGATCCCGACGCACTACGACTCGCTGCTGCTCAAACTGATCGCGCACGGTGCGACCCGCGAAGAGGCCCGCGTGCGTGCGCTGCATGGGCTGCACGATCTGGTCATCCTCGGTCCGAAGACCAACGCCGAGTACCTGCGCGCGATCCTCGAGCATCCGTCCTTCGTCGCGGGCGATCTGTCGACTGACTTCATCGCCGATCACCTCGCGGACTGGGGCGGCGAGACGACCGTCCCGGACGAGGTCCTGATGGCAGCGGCGGCGGGAGAGATGCTCGCCGGACCGACGGCATCGGGCGACACCGAGGGCAGCGGTCGCGCCGAACCGACGCCGTGGCACGACCTCTTGGGTTTCCGCGCCGTCGACGGCCGGAGCACGTCGCCGTGAGTCACGGACTGCGCCGTCGGTACGTGGTCGGGGGCGAGGCCCACACCGTGCGCCTCGAGCAGGCCGGCGAGGCGTTGCGCGCGTGCATCGACGGAGAGAGCGGCGAGTCCTGTCGTCCCATCGACGCGCGGCTCGTGCGACGCATCCCCGGCGGTGCCGAACTGCTGCTCGCGCCGGGTGGTCGCGCGGTGGTCGTGCGCGACGGCGATCGTGTTCACGTCGCGCTCGCAGGGCGCACGTTCGTGCTCACCGTCGCGAGTGAGCGCGGGGCGGACGGCGGTGCCGCCGCCGTCGACGAGGAGTCGTTCGCCGAGTCGCCGATGACGGGCGTCGTTCTGTCCGTCGCCGCCGAGCCGGGGGCCGCCGCCGCGGCGGGTGACGTCCTGTTCGTCGTCGAGGCGATGAAGATGGAGTTCTCCGTCGAGGCGCCGCGCGCCGTCGTCGTCGACCAGGTGCTCGCCGCAGCCGGCGACCGAGTCGACATCGGGCAGCGCGTCGTCACGTTTCGCGAGGACGCCGCGGCGGGCGAGAACGCGTGAGCGACGGCCAGTTCCGTACCGACGGTCCGTTCCGCACTGAGGTCCCCGTGCGCTTCAACGACGTCGACCACGCGCAGGTCGTCTACTACCCGAAGTACCTCGACTACTGCCACGCGGTGTTCGAGCAGTTGATGGAAGCCGGCCTCGGTCGACCATACGCCCGTGTCGTGATCGATGACGGCGTCGGCTACCCGGCCGTGAACGTCGAGGTGGACTACACCGCGCCCGCGCGCTTTGGCGACGTGCTCGACGTGGCGGTCACGTGCGATCGGCTCGGCTCGAAGAGCGTGACGCTGCGGTACCACATGACGCGGCGCGGAGACGGCGTTGCGTGCTGCACAGCGCGCATCACGGTCGTGTGCATCGACATGGCCGCGTTCTCCGGAGTCCCGATCCCCAACGAGCACCGCCGGTTCTTCGAGGCGCTAAGCCGAGCTAGCGCTTCGGCAGACTGACGACTGCGTCGTTGACGACGCTCACGGGGGCCACGTGGCCGTCCGGATATCTCACCGTGTGCTTGCCCGGCGGCACGCCGTCCCATCGCGCGCGATAGTGCTGCTTCGTGTTGATGCGCGGCGCCGCGATCGGCAGGTCGCTCCTGAGTAGCAGCAGCGCGCCGGCGGTCTCGCAGATGACCGTGCCGCCGCCCCGCGGCTGCGCCCCGACGTTCAGCTCGACGTCGGCACCGGGATTGAGATCGACACGCCTGGCGATCCACTGACGCCCCTCGGTTCGTCCGGCCAGCACGCACTTGCCGGGTAACCACTGGTTCCAGACGAACGGCCGCGGCGGGCAGACGTCACGCCAGTTGCGCGAGTCGTCCTTGTCGAAGACGCACAGGAAGAGCGAGACGGCTTCGTCGCGGATCACGGTCGACGCCGTCCCCGTGTCCTCGCGCACGACCGATAGCTGATCCGGGCCGGGGCTGGTCTTCGGCGCGACGACGCGGACGACCGCGCGCTCCGGACTCTGAATCTCGAATGCCTCGAGCTCGCCGAGAACGCCCTCGGCGTGGATCTGCCACAGCATCTTGCGCTCTGCAGCGCTCGGCTGCGGCTCGCTACGGACCAGATACGTCTCGCCCGGTCGGCCCTCGAGCGTGAAGCGTCCCCAGGTGTCGATGATGCGACCGGAAAGCGCCTCGGCCTCGTCGAACTCCCCGGCGGCCGCGTAGAGCGTGTCGTTCCACGGTCGCGGCCCGCGCAGCGCGATGTCGTAGAGACGCGGCTCGGGAAGCGCGGGCGCGATGCCCGGCTTGCCCGGCACGCTCGACGGGGTCGTGTCCTCCGCGCAACCGCCACAGGCCGCGAGGACGGCGAGGACGGTCAGCAGGAGGAGGGCGCGCACTAGGTCTTCTTACGATCGAGGAAGGCCGTCATGCGCTCGTTCTTGTCGTCGCTCTCGAACAGCACGGCCTGCGCGAGCTGCTCCACGAGCACGCCGGTGTCCTGTCCGGTCCGGCTCGACGTGTTCAGCGCGAGCTTGGCGAGTCGCACGGCGAGCTGGCCCTGCGCGGCGATCTCCTCGGCGAGCTCGCGTGCGGAAGCCAGCACCTGATCGTTCGGGACCACACGGTTGACGAGACCGATCCGCTCGGAGTACGCGGCGTCCACGATCCGGCCCGTGAAGATCAGTTCGCGCGCGTTCCCGAGCCCGACGAGGCGCGGGAGTCGCTGCGTGCCGCCGGCGGCCGGGATGATGCCGAGCGCCACTTCGGGCTGACCCAGCTTCGCCGACTCGCCGGCGACGCGTAGGTCACAGCACATGGCGAGCTCGCAGCCGCCGCCCAGCGCGTAGCCAGTGATGGCGGCGATCGTCGGGAACGCCAGATCCTCGACTCGCTGGAAGAGCCGGGCGTTGATGATCTTCAGCGCCTCTGGCGCGCGACGATCGCGGAGCTGAGCGATGTCGGCCCCGGCCGCGAACGCTTTCCCGCCGGCGCCTGAGAGGATGAGCACGCGGACGTCGCTGCGGCCATCGAGCTCGTCGAGGGCCGCGTGCAGGTCGTCGATCATCGCCTGGTCGATGGCGTTGCGCTTCTCGGGGCGGTTCAGGACGAGGCTGGCGATGCCGTCCTCGCCGACCTCGAGCGTGACGTTCTCGTAGCTCACGGGTGCGTCTCCTTGCGACCGAGCGTCGGCCGGACGGACGAGTCAACACAAACGACCTCGGCTCGCCAAGTCCCAGCGGGCCGGGCCGCGAGTCGGGCAGTCAACCGGGCAGTCAACCGGGCAGTCAACCGGGCAGTCAACCGGGCAGGGCGGCAGGTCAAGCGCCGGACCGCGTCGATGCCGTACCGTGGCCGCCATGCGCGACCCCCTCGAGCATCCGAAGTGGATGCCGGAGCTCGACATGCCGGCGACTGGGTACGTCGTCGACTACCTGGCGCACTGGGCGGTGTTCCTGCTCCTGGCCGGGGCAGCGTTGCTGTTCCTCTACCGCGTCTGGTTCCGAGCCGGCCGCCGCACGCTCGGCGCCCGCCTCCTCGGGGCGCTGCTCGTCGGCCTGGCCACGCTTGGTGGGGCGGGCGTGGTCGGCGAGACGTACCTGCGCTACGTGTACGACGCGACGGACTCGTATGGCCTGATGGTGACCAACTACGCGTGGTTCCATCGCCACTGGCAGCCGAACGAACTCGGGTACCGTGACGACGAGTTCACGCCGCAGAAGAGCGCGCACGTGACGCGCGTGGCGTGTGTGGGGGACTCGTTCACAGCGGGCTACGGGGTCTCCGATCCGGCCGACCTGTTTCCCCAACGGCTGAGCGCTGTGCTCGGAGCTCAGCACGACGTCTTGAACCTCGGGATCATCGGCATCGACACGGGGGACGAGGGCGATCTGATCCAGACGCTTGTCGGGGCCTGGAACGTGGACCACGTGGTCCTCGCGTACTGCCTGAACGACCTCGGCGATCTCTTGCCCGCCGACTCCGGCGTTCAGCGCATGGACATCGTTCGCGACAGTTGGATCGACCCGTGGAGCTCGTACCTGCTGGACTGGCTCTGGTACCGCTCGTACTCGCTCCGCAACCCCGAGGTGTCGGGGTACTTCGAGTGGGTGGCGCGGGCGTATGAGGACGAGGCGATCTGGGGACAGCAGACGGCGCGTTTCCGTCGGATCGCCGCGCTCTGTCGGGATCGACGCGTGCGGCTCGACGTCGTCGTCTTCCCGATGTTCGGTTCGTGGGGCGAGGAGTATCCGTTCCACCGCGCGCACGAGCGCGTGGTCGCGACGTGGGAGGGACTCGGCGTGAACGTCGTGGATCTGCGCGAGACGTACTCGGGGATGCCGGCCGAGGACCTAACCGCCGGCCGGTACGACGCGCATCCGAACGAGGCGGCGCACCAACTGGCGGCGAAGGCGATCTGGCGAGGGGTGTTCGGGGGGCGGTGATGCGGCACCTGTCCTGGTCTCACGGGTCGCTCATGGCGGCACCGTCGACCGATCGCCGTTCCGATCACGTCGGTCGCCCGCGGCGGGCCGTTGGGCCCGCCTCGTCCGAGTGGTCCCGTGTGGGCGCGGGCGGATCAGGAGATCCGCCCCTACGGGTCGCTGAATCTATCCACGACGTCGGTCGAGTGGGTCCGCGTGGTCAGTCCAGCGGGGTTGCGCCGTCAGAGAGGCCGTACGGATCTCCTGATCCGCCCCGCCCGGGGTCACGTCGATTGCGGCGGGCGTCGTAGGTGGACGCGCGTCGGAGCATGCGGCAATCGCCGCGCCTCCCATGTTTCTGGTCGGCTCCGCGGCTGCGTCAGCTTTCACGCGAGAGCCACCCCCGCGGTCGCAGCCTTGCGTGGCCTCATTTCCCGCGTCACGGCGCCTGCGCTGACGCGCAACCGCCGCGCCCCGGCGTTGGGATCCGGGTCGGTGTCGTCTCCTCCGATCCATCGGGTCCGCTTCTTCGCCGGCCCCACCACGTCACGTCCGCCTGCGGCGGCGGACGGACAGATCCGCGCGGCTGCGCCGCGGGTCAGGGCGTCAACACGACCTTGCCGAACTGTTCCCGGTTCTCCAGCACGCGGTGCGCGTCCTGCACCCGATCCAGCGGCAGCACCCGATCGATCACCGGCCGCAGCTCCCCGGCCTCGATCAGATCCACAACCGTGTGCAGCTCTGCGCGACTGCCCATCGTCGAGCCGAGGAAACTCAGGCTCTTGAAGAAGAGCATGCGCAGGTCGAACTGCCCGTCGAAGCCGCTCGTCGCGCCGCAGGTCACCAGCCGCCCGCCCCAGGCCAGCGACTTCACACTGCCGGGGAACGTCGCCTCGCCCGTGTGCTCGAACACGATGTCCGCGCCCTTCTTCCCGGTGATCCGCCGGACCTCACGCGCGAAGTCGACCTCGGTGTAGTTGATGACGTGATCGGCGCCGAGCTCGGTGGCCAGGTCGAGCTTCGACTGCGTGCTCGCCGTCGCGATCACGGTCGCCGCGTGCAGCTTGGCGATCTGCACCGCCGCGCTGCCGACACCGCTGCCGGCGGCATGGACGAGGACCGTCTCCCCTGCGCGGATGTTGCAGCGCGCGACGAGCATGTGCCACGCGGTCTGGAACACCAGCGGGAACGCCGCCGACTCCTCGAACGAGAGGTTCTTGGGTTTCGGGAGGAGGTTGGCGGCGTTGACGATCGCGTACTCCGCGCAGCCGCCGTCGGTGGTCTCGCCGTAGATCCCGTACTTCGAGCAGAGGTTGTCATCGCCACCGAGGCACCGCCGGCACGTCCCGCACGAGAAGCCGGGAGCCACGGCGACCTCGTCGCCGTCCGCCGCGTTCGTCACGCCGGGGCCGAGCGCGTCGACGACGCCGGAGAAGTCGCAGCCGAGGATCATCGGTAGCGGGAACGGATGCCCCGGCACCCCCTGGCGGACCCAGAGGTCGAGGTGGTTCAGCGCGGTCGCGCGCACGGCGATCCGGACCTGGCCGGGACCCGGCTCGGGGATCGCGCGGTCCTCGATGATCACGTTCTCGGGACCGCCGTGCTCGCGCACGACAGAGCACCGCATCGTCCTGCTCTCGCTGCTCATGACGACTCCCCGGTGAACTCCGGCTTGCGCTTCTCGGTGAACGCCGCGATCCCCTCGCGCGCGTCCGAACTCTGGAACAGCCGCTGCTGCAGCTCTCGCTCGAGCGCCAGCCCCTGCTCCAGCCCGACCTCGGCGCCCGTCTGGCACGCGCGCTTGATCAGGCCGACCGCGAGTGACGCGCGACGCGGCGGGCAGAGCGACTTGGCGTGCTCGATCACGGCGGCGCGGAACGCGTAGCTGTAGCAGTTGGCCGGAGCGTTGTTGAGGGTGACGACGGCCACAGGGCCATCCGTCGTGAACTCCACGAGCGCCATCGAGCGGTCCTCCCGGCGGGCGGCGCGGGGATTTCCCGGGCCGGGCGACCGCCGAACCGGGGAAGGTACCCGGAGGCGGGACCGGGGTCCCTCGATTGCGTGGAGGTGTGCGTGTCGGGCGAGAACGAACGTCGGGTGGCGCTGGTGACGGGCGGGAGTCGCGGCATCGGTCTGGCCGTTGCGCACGCGCTCGCCGTGGCGGGTCACGATGTCGCGGTGGGCGCGCGCGACGCCGAGCGGGGCGCGGCGGCTCTGTCCGTCGTCGAGGATCAGGGCGTGCGCGGTCTGGCCGTCGCGATGGACGTCACCGATGCGCTCTCGGTCCGCGAGGCCGTGGCCGAGGTCACCGCGACGCTCGGAGCGCCGCTCGTCGTCGTGAACAACGCGGGGATCGCGTCGTCGGCACCCTTCGGGCGAATCACCGAGGCGCAGTGGGTCGACGTGATGTCGGTCAACGCGACGGGACCGTTCCTCGTGACGCAGGCGTGCCTGCCAGCCATGCTCGATGCCGGCTGGGGCCGCGTCGTGAACGTCGCCAGCGTCGCCGCTCTCGAGGGCGTTCCGTATGCCGCGCACTACGCGGCGTCGAAGCACGCTCTCATGGGGCTGACGCGATCTCTCGCTGCCGAACTGGCTCGCAAGGGAGTCACCGTCAACGCCGTCTGCCCCGGCTTCGTCGACACGGAGATGACGCAGCGCAGCGTCGAGAAGATCTGCAAGACGACCGGCCGAAGCTCCGAGGAGGCACTCGCGTCGATCGCCGCGATGAGCCCACAGCGCCGTCTGATGCAGCCCGAGGAGGTGGCGGCCGCGGTCGTCTACCTGGCCGGCGACGACGCCCGCGGCGTCAACGGCACGGCCCTTCAGATCAATGGGTAGCTGGCCCCCAGATCAACGGATAGCGGCGCCCGCACTCCGTTCCGTGTCCGCCCCCGTCGCTACGCTCCGACTGGAAGCGTTCGCGGTGAGCGTGCCCGAACTCGGGACGTCTCCCGCTGGTTCGACGGGGTGTCCGACCGGCCCCGCGACGGGGCCCCGGGCGGAGGTGCGGCATGATGGACTGGATCGCTGGCCAGAAGGGCCTCGACGCCGTCTTTCTCGGCTGCGCCGTCGTCGGCGGACTGATCTTCCTGATCCGCGTGGTCCTGCTCTTCATCGGGATCGGCGACCACGACACGGACGGTGACGTCGGCGACGGCGGTCACGATGCCGTGGCGCACGGCGACACCGACGTATCGTTCCACTTCTTCTCGGTGCAGGGTCTTTCGAGCTTCTTCCTGATGTTCGGGCTCTCCGGGATGGCTGTACGTGGTGAGAACGACGCGAGCGGCACCGTGGCGGTGGCAGTGGCTGGCGTGATCGGTCTGATCACCATGTTCGTGATGGGCGCGCTGTTCAAGGCGGCGAACCGCCTTCGCTCGAGCGGCAACGTGTCGGTCGTGAACGCCGTCGGCCAGGAGGGGCGCGTCTACCTGACGATCCCGTCCGGAGGCCGCGGTCAGGTCGAGGTCGAGGTCCAGGGACGACTGAAGGTGCTCGACGCTGTGGCCGAGCAGCCTGTCGAGCTGGCGACCGGCCAACACGTGCGCGTCGTTCGTGTCATCGAGGGTGGCGTGCTCGTCGTGGAACGGGCGGTCTGACCGGGAGCGGCGTGAGAGGGGGCGAGATGAACTGGAACGTAGTCGTCGGGCAGGGAACTGGGACAGAGGACGGTGGCAGCCTGTGGCTGTTTGCCCTGGTGGCGTTCGTCCTCATCATCACGTTTACGGTTCTGTTCATCGCGTCGCGCTACAAGCGTTGCCCGTCCGACAAGATCCTCGTGGTGTACGGGCGCGTCGGCGAAGGCCAGTCCGCCAACTGCATCCACGGTGGCGGCCGACTCATCATCCCGCTGGTGCAGGACTACGAGTTCCTGAGCCTCACGCCGATGACGATGAGCATTCCGCTCCGCGGTGCGCTCTCGCTGCAGAACATCCGCATCGACGTGCCGAGCACGTTCACGGTCGGCATCAGCACCGACGCGCGAATCATGACGAACGCCGCCGAGCGCCTGCTGGGTCTCGCGCCGCGCGAGATCGAGGAGATGGGACGCGAGATCATCTTCGGGCAGCTCCGTCTCACGGTCGCGTCGCTGACGATCGAGCAGATCAACCAGGACCGCGAGTCGTTCCTGGCATCCATCCGCAACAACGTCGAGCCGGAGCTCAACAAGATCGGCCTCTACCTGATCAACGTGAACATCACGGACATCACGGATGAGTCCGACTACATCGAGTCGATCGGCAAGAAGGCCGCGGCCGAGGCGATCCAGATGGCGCGCGTCGACGTTGCCATTCAGGAGAAGACGGGCGCGATCGGCGAGGCCGAGGCGCATCGCGAGAAGAACATCCGCGTCGCCGAGAACCTGGCGGAGGCCGACAAGGGCAAGAAGACCGCTGACTCCGATCGCCGCATCTTCGTGCAGGGCCAGGAGGCCGAGGCCGTCCGCGGTGAGAACGACGCACAGGCAGAGATCGCCAAGACCAACGCCGAGCTCGCCATCCAGGTCGCGCAGCAGAATGCCGCGGCGGACAAGGGCCGCAAGCAGGCCGATGCCGACCGCCGTGTCTATGTGCAGGGCCAGGAGGCCGAGGCCGTCCACGGTGAGAACGAGGCCAAGGCCCGGATCGCTCAGGTCAACGCCGAGCTCGCCGTCAAGGAGGCGGAGGCCTTGCAATCGGGCGAGGTGGCAAAGCGCGCGGCCGAGGCCGAGATCCAGCGTGCCCAGGCGGGCGCCGAGCGCGAGCGCCTGACTGCCCACGAAGTCGTCCGCGAGGAGATCGACCGCCGCAAGGTCGAGATCGCCGCCGGCGCCGAGGCGGAGAAGACGCGCCTCGAGGCGACGGGCGTCGCCGACGCGATCCTGCTGAAGTACGAGGCCGAGGCCGAGGGCATCCGCAAGGTGCTCGATGCCAAGGCGGGCGGCTACGCCGGACTGGTCGCGAGCTGCAATGGCGACGCGCGCGCAGCGGCTACGCTGCTCATGACCGAGAAGATCGAGGAGATCGTGGCGCGGCAGGTCGAGGCCATCCAGAACCTGAAGATCGACAAGATCACGGTCTGGGACTCCGGCGGCGGCGGTGGTGCGGGCGGCGGGTCGTCGACGTCGAACTTCGTCTCGAGCCTCATCCGCAGCCTGCCGCCGATCCACGAGGTCGCGGGAATGGCGGGTGTGGAATTGCCTCAGTACCTCGGCAACATCGCCGGTCCTGACGCACCGGCAGCCGCAGGCGGCCCGGGCGAGGTGCCGCCAGCGGCGCCGGTCGCGGCAACCGCCACCGAGTAACGAGCACCGGATCGGCCGTCGAGCGGGCGTCACGGATGATCGCGTCGCCCGCCCAGCCGGCGAGGCGGACGACGTGTCCCGGGGTCCGGAACTGCGTGTCCCAGGGCCCAGATCCGTCGGGCCCATCCCCCGCCACCACCTCACCGACGGATCGGTCCGTACCGGTCCCATGACCGGTTCGCACGAGGGCGGCAACGGACGGCTCCGTCCGGCGCCGGATCGGATCGTCCGTAGAGAGGGACGGCCGAGAGCCCCCGTTGGTTACAGCGGCATCGCAATTGGTTCGCAGCGCGCGCCGGTTTCCACCTTTCCACCGTCCCTGCCAAACCCGAAACTCGCACCATGGAGTACGAGCACATCCTCTACGAGGTGACCGAGGGCATCGGCACCGTCACGTTCAACCGGCCCGACAAGCTGAACGCACTCACCTACGATGCGTACCGCGAGTTCGAGTACCTGACCCGCACGGTGGCGCGCGACGAGGCCGTCAAGGTCATCGTTCTGCGCGGCAGTGGAGCGGCGTTCTGCGCTGGTGGCGACGTCCACGAGATCATCGGCGACCTCCTCGAGCGGGACATGCACGACCACCTCCGCTTCACGGAGATGACCGGCGCGGTGATTCGCAATCTGCGCGAGATGCCTCAGCCCGTGATCGCGCAGATCCGCGGCGCAGCGGTCGGCGCCGGCGCGGTCATCGCCCTCGCCAGCGACCTGCGAATCCTGACGCCGAGCGCCAAGTTCGGGTTCGTCTTCACGAAGGTCGGCCTCACCGGCGCCGACATGGGGGCGGCGTATCTCTTGCCGCGCATCGTCGGGCTCGGTCGCGCGTCGGAACTGCTGCTGCTCGGTGACACCATCGATGCCGACGAGTGCCTCCGCATCGGGATCGCCAATCGCGTCGTCGCCGAAGACGAGCTCCACAACACCGTGTTCAACCTCGCTCGACGTCTCGCGAAGGGACCGACGATGGCCCAGAAGATGACGAAGCGCATGCTGCACCGCGAGCTGGACATGGACTTCGCGTCGGCGCTCGAGGGCGAGACGCTGGCCCAGGCGCTGCTGCTGATGGGCCACGATCACGCCGAGTTCTACAAGGCGAAGTGCGCGAAGCGACCGCCGCAGTGGACGGGTCGTTGAGCACGGTCGACGCGGACCCCCTCGCTCCCCGCCCCCAGGACGTCGCTGCGCGCGACCTGTGCCGACGACTCGCGGTCGACGTCGTCGAACCGGTTGCCCGCGAGGCCGACGAGACCCGCACGTTCCCCGCCGAGGCGGTGCGGGCGCTGGCCGCCGAGGGCATCCTCGGTGCGTCGCTCCCGACGGAGCTCGGCGGCCTGGGGTGGGACGCGCTCCAACTCACGCATCTGTACGAGGAGTTCGGCCGCGTCGACCAGAGCGTTCGCGGTTTTCTCTCCGTGCACCTCGGCCTCGTCTGCCAGTGCCTGTTCGACGCCGGCTCCGAGCAGCAGCGTCAGACGTGGCTTCCGCGGCTCGCATCTGGCGAGGTCTTCGGCGCGTACGCGCTCACCGAGACCGGAGCCGGCAGCGATGCTGCGGCGATTGCCACGCACGCGGTCGCTGACGGCGACGGCTGGCGCCTCTCGGGCGAGAAGGTCTGGATCACGAACGGACTCTCTGCCGGCGTGTTCCTGCTCTTCGCGACCGTCGATCCCGAGCTGCGCCACAAGGGCGTGACGGCGTTCCTCATCCCTGGCGACGCCGAGGGACTTTCGCGGGACCGCATGCCGGGCCACGAACTCGGTCACCGAGGGTCTGAGCACGCGCGCCTCACCCTTGATCGTGTGCGCGTCGGCCCCGATCAAGTCGTCGGCGGAATCGGCGGCGGGTTCGAGGTCGCGATGGGGGGGCTCGATCACGGACGGCTTGGCGTCGCCGCCGGCGCTGTGGGTCTCCTTCAGGCCTGCCTCGACGCGACCATCGAGTTCTGTCGCGAGCGGCGTCAGTTCGGCAAGCGCATCGGCGATTTCCAAATGGTGCAGGAGCGCATCGCCGACATGGCGTGTGACACCGACGCCGCGCGACTCCTCACAAAGCGCGCAGCGTGGATGGCGATCCGCGATCTCCCCCGCACCCGTGAGGTCTCGATGGCGAAGCTGTTCGCCACCGAGGCCGCCTGCCGCTGGGCGAGTGAGACCGTGCTGCTGCACGGCTCGCGCGGCTACGTGAACGAGCGGCCCGTCGAGCGTCACTTCCGCGACGCGCCGGGTCTGCGCATCTATGAGGGCACGAGTTACGTGCAGCGCATCGTGATCGCACGCGACCTCGTGGGACGCGAGGCCCGCTCGTGAGCGATGGCGTCGCGCAACTGCCGGTCCTCGACGAAGGCGCCGGCCCGTTCGAGCGGCATGTCTTCGTCTGCGTCGCCGGCAAGACCTGCCCCGATCAGGGCGGCATCGAGGTCCACGCGCAGCTGAAAGCCCTGGCCAAGGAGTGGTGCGGCAAAGTGCGCGTGCGTGTGAACAAGGCCGGTTGCCTCGCGCAGTGCGGCCACGGCCCGATCGTCACCGTCTATCCCGAGAATGTCTGGTACGCCGGCGTCGAGGTCGGCGACGTGCCCGAGCTCGTCGAGCGGCATCTCGTTGAGGGCCGCCCGGTCGAGCGGCTCCTCATGCGCGGCCACCGGCCGGGCCCCAACGTCGTCCGCGACTGACGAGCAGCCTGTCGGAGATTCGGCGTCGCCGTGCGAGAGACCACCCGAGCGACTGCCTGCTAGTTCAGTCGGCGATCAAACTCTCGAGCTCGTCGACACGCTGGCGGAGCGCGGCCATCTCGCCCCGCAGCGCGGCGATCTCGTCACGGAGCGATGTCTCGTCGGCCGCGGGAGGGGCTGCGGCTGTCGGGTGCGCTTCCGCGACCGGCGCCAGGTCGGATGGCGCCGTCCCTGCATGGGGCGGCACAGCATGGGTCGGCACAGCATGGGCCGGGGCGCTCGCCGGTGTCTCGACGCGCTCGTCCGATTCGCTGGGCGGTGCCGCGATCGAGATCAGCTGCGTCCACCGCGCGTACCGTTGGCCCGACTCCCGTGGGAGCAGGCGCGCGCGTTGACGTTCCCGTAGACCGGAGAGGATCGCCTCGACGTGGCTAGCGCCGTCGATCCGCGCCATGCGTGCGGCGCGCCGGGCGAGCTCCGTGGACGTCTGGGGTCCGCGGAGCAGGAGCTCGGCGAGGACCGCCTGCTCCTCGCGCGAGATGCCGAGCTCGTCCCCGAACTTCTCGGAGTACCGCTGGACTCGCCCGCCCTCGCGCTCGTGAACGACCGCGAGCCCACGCTGACGCAGACCGAGCAGGCAGCCCGAGATTTCGAACTCTTGGAGCGCAAGGACGGGATCGCGGTTGCTGCGCTGATTACACGCGGCCACCAAGGCATTGAGAGAGAGTGGGTACTGGTCCGGCGTCGTCCAACGCTTCTCGACCAATGCGCCCAGGATGCGCGCCTCCGTGCGGTCCAGCTTCATCGAGTCCTCCGTGGCGTCTTCGACCTATGGGCGCCCGCGCTCAGCACCGAATGCTGCGGACGACCGGGGGCCAAGGGTAACCTCGCGCGTCCGTTGCGCTCCGCGCGGCGGCAGGCCATGGAGAGACGAGGCCGATGTCCGAGACCGAGCGCGAAGTCCTGGAGTGCGACATCCTCATCGTGGGCGGCGGTCCTGCCGGCCTGGGCAGCGCCCTGCGCCTGGCCCAACTCGCCGAGCAGAACGGAGTGTCGGCCGACGACCTCTCCGTCGTCTTGATCGAGAAGGCCGCGGAGCTCGGGTTCCACTCGTGCTCGGGTGCGGTGCTCGATCCCAAGGCCATCGTCGAGCTCTTGCCCGACTACCGCGCGCAGGGCTGCCCGATCGAGGGCGACGTCGTCGAGGACGAGGTCTGGTATCTCCACGAGTCCGAGCGGGTCAAGGCCCCGTTCGTGCCGCCGACGCTCCGCAATCACGGCTGCCACGTGATCTCACTCGGTCGGCTCGTCGGCTGGCTGGGCGAGCAGGCCGAGGCCACCGAGCGCGTCGACGTGTTCACCGAGACCGCCGGCGCGGAGATGCTGTACGACGGCGAGCGCGTCATCGGCGTGCGGACCGGCGACAAGGGGCGCGACAAGGACGGCAACCCGAAGGGCAACTTTGAGCCCGGGATCGACATCCACGCCAAGGTGACCATCCTGGCCGAGGGCGTCCGCGGCTCACTCGCGAAGCCCCTCATCCCGAAGCTCGGGCTCGACGCCGACAGCGATCCCCAGGTCTATGCGCTCGGGATCAAGGAACTCTGGCAGATGCCGGCCGGCTCGGTCGAGCCCGGCCGCGTGATCCACACGATGGGCTGGCCGCTCGCCGACGACGCGTTCGGCGGATCGTTCATCTACACGATGGCCGACGACATCATCGACGTCGGCCTCGTCGTCGGGCTGGACTACAAGGACCCGAACCTCGAGCCGCACGCTCTCTTCCAGAAGCTGAAGACTCATCCGGCCATCCGCGAGCTGCTCGCCGGCGGCAAGTTGATCCAGTACGGCGCGAAGGCCCTCCCCGAGGGCGGCTTCCACTGCATCCCGCGGCCGTACTCCGACGGCGTGCTTCTCGTCGGCGACGTCGCGAGCTTCCTGAACCCGATGCGGCTCAAGGGCATCCACACGTCGATGAAGACCGGCATGCTCGCCGCCGAGACCGCGTTCGCGGCGGTCCGTGCCGAAGACACGTCGGCGGAGCGGCTCTCGCTCTACCAGACCGCCATCAATGGCTCTTGGGTCAACGAGGAGCTCCGCTTCTCCCGCAACTTCCACGCGGGGTTCCGACACGGCAACGTGGCAGGGGTCGTGAACTCGGCCGTCCTCATGGCGACGAACGGTCTCGGCCTGACGGGCCGCGGCCCCGGCCGTGCCGGACACGAGGAGATGGAGACGGTCGACCACTATCTCGACCACAACCTCCGCGGCGAGGAGTACCGCACGTTCCGGCGTCCGAAGTACGACGGTGAGCTGACGTTCGACAAGCTCACGAACGTCTATCACTCCGGCACGAAGCACGAAGAGGACCAGCCCTGCCACCTGCACGTGGCCGATACGGATCTCTGCGTGACGCGGTGCGCCGAGGAGTTCGCCAACCCGTGCACGCGCTTCTGCCCGGCGCAGGTCTACAACATCGTCGACGACGAAGCGGCGGACACCGGCAAGCGCCTGCAGATCGACTTCTCGAACTGCGTGCACTGCAAGACCTGCGACATCATGGACCCCTACCAGGTCATCACGTGGGTCACGCCAGAGGGCGGAGACGGCCCGCGCTACGACCGGCTCTGACCGACGATCTCGTCAACTCGGCCCTTCAGTCTGGCGACGGCGTTTCCGATGCGTCCTATACCCCAGGGAAGGACGCACGGCCATGGCGACACCCACGACGACTCCCATCACGTCGGAACTCGACAGCTCACCCACGGACGCGACGAGCGATTCCGCCGATCTGGCACAGCCCGTGCAGCCCGCGCTACACCACGGACCACCTGGGCCGTCCGTCCTGCTCGTGGACGACAACGCCGAGCTGAGCGAGCTGACTGCGGCCTTGCTCGAGGAGCAGGGGATCACGGTCTGGACGGCCGAGGGCGCCGACTCCGCTGCAGAGCGGCTGGCGGACGGTCGTCCCGACGCTGTGATCGTCGACTTGGTGATGCCGGGCGTCCACGGGCTGCAGCTACTGATCGATCTGCGCGGCCACCCGGAGTGCGCGGAGCTCCCGGCCATCATCATCAGCGCGCTGCCGCCGGGCGAGACCCGCGATCGAGCCGAGGCGCTCGTGCGCGCCATGGGCAGCGCCGACTTCATCGACAAGCCCGCGACCACGCGGCAGCTGATCGTCGCGCTCGGTCGTCTCCTGACCGTCGAGTAGCGTTCACGACGACGCGTCGTCTCGCGCGCTCACTGCGCTCACTGAGCAGCGCATGAAGATCGAGCGGCCGCTGCTACGTGGGCGCCTCGTCCGCCGCTACAAGCGCTTCCTCGCCGACGTCAAGCTCGAGGACGGTCGGCTCGAGACCGTGCACTGTCCCAATCCCGGCTCCATGCGTGGTCTCGATCGTCCTGGCATCCCGGTGTTGGTGAGCGACTCCGAGGACCCCAAGCGCAAACTCCGGCTCACGCTGGAGCGCGTGAAGCCGGGGTCGGCCTGGGTGGGCGTGAACACCTTCCTCCCGAATCGCATCGCCCGCGAGGCGATCGAGGCCGGCCGCATTCCCGAACTCCGTGGCTATCCCAGCGTTCGCTCTGAGGTGAAGCTCGGGGAGCGCAGCCGAATTGACCTGCGCCTCGAGTCACCGATGGAGCCGCCCTGCTGGGTCGAGGTGAAGAGCGTGACTCTCCGCGAGGGGCGCCGCGCGCGCTTCCCGGACTCCGTCACCGAGCGGGGCCGCAAGCATCTCGTGGAACTGCGGTCGGCCGTCACAGGTGGCACCGCGCGTGCCGCGATGCTCTTCGTCGTGAATCGCCGCGACTGCGACGTGTTCGAGGCGGCGGGGGACATCGATCCCGCGTACGCGGAGGAACTCCGCGTCGCGGCCGCCGCCGGCGTCGAGATGCTCGCGTATCAGGTTCGATTCCGGGGCGCGTCCGTGTGCCTGGCCGAGCGCGTCCCGATCCGCATCTGAGACCTCGGGCGAGCGTCATGTGGGCGTGACTTCATTTCCGCGTCGGTCATGTCCGATGAGGCGGTGAGGTCGGAGCCTGGGCTTCGTCCATCGGAGTGAGAACCCGCCGTACGGCGAACGGGTGGCGTAGATGCAGAACGAGCACGACGGTTCGGCAGACGTTTCTGGGGGCGAGTGGGAGAGCACGGTGCAGCGCATCTCCGAACGGCTCCACGGCAGCGGCAGTGCCCCGAGCGCCAGCCAGGGCGAGCTCGCGGGGGAGCTCGTGCGCCTCGAGCAGCGCGCTCTCGAGGCCGAGGAGACTCTGGCCCGCGAGCGGCATGCGTACACGACGCGTGTGCGTGAGATGGAGGCGAAGCTCCGCAAGCTCGAGCCCTGGCTCCGTCGCTTGAAGCAGGAGTACCAGAACGTCAGCCAGGAGCGGGACAGCGTCCAGGAGCGGATGGATCGTCTCGAGCAGAGCTCGCAGCAGGGCGCCAGCGCCGAGCGTGAGGCCTCGCAGGCCGAGATCGCCGCCGCCCGTGCCGAGCGCGATGCCGCGCGTGCCGAGATCGACGGTCTCCGCAAGGAGATGGAGCACGATCGCACCGACCTGCAGGGTGCCTGGCAGCAGCGCATCGCCGCCGCTGAGCAGGCGCGCGACCAGGTCAAGGTCGATCTGGATGCAGCCCGGGCTCAGCTCGCGGAGACGCGCAAGGCCGCCGAAGAACTCAAGCACGTCCGCACGGAACTCGAGCAGCTCCAGACCACGACCGCGGCGCACAAGGCTGTCGCCCGCGCGGCGCAGGAAGAGACGGATAGTTTCCGCGAACGCGCCGAGCAGGCGGAAACCGCCCTCGGGGTCGCCACCGCCGACGGGCGCTCGAAGTCCGACGCTGCGGAGAAGGCCGAGGCGCGTCTCGAGGAGCTCGAGGCGGCACTGGCGAGCGCGCAGGCAGCGCGGGATGAGTTGGGCGCGGCGCACGATGGCTCGAGCGCCGAGCTGAGCTCTGCCAGGGCGCGGCTCGAGGAGCTGACGGCCGCCCACGCAGCCAGCTCGCATGAGGCCGACGTGTTGCGCGTCCAGGTTGACGAGCTGACGGCGGCTCGCGCTGCTGCTGAGGGCGAGGCGCAGAGCCTGCAGTCCACGCTCCAGGCCCTGCGTTCGGAGTCGTCCGAGGCGAAGAAGGCCGTCGAACTGCTCCGTGACGAGAAGGCTGCTGCGCAGCGCGCAGCGGAGTCGCTGGGCGCGGACCTCGAGCAGGCGCGCGCTGCGCTCGACGCCGCGGAACTCGTGTCGCTGCAGTTCGGGGAAGAGGCCGATGCAGCGCGAGTGCGGGCCGCGGGGTCGGCGAAGGAAACCGCCGAGTCCCGCGAGCTCGCTGACGCCGCGATGAAGGCCGAGTCCGAGGCCATCGCCCGCGTCGAGGCCAGCGAGGCCCGTGTTCGCGAGATGGAGGAGTCGGTCAGCTCCGCTTCGAAGCGTGCCGAGCACTTGGCGTCGGAGCGCGATGGAGTGGCCGCGCGGCTCGCGACGATCGAGGCAGACCTCGCGTCGTCGCGGACCACGATCACCGCACTGGAGGCCGAGAACGCCGGTCTCTCGCGCACGCTGGCCGAAGAGCGTGTCGACGCCTCGAAGCGCGTCGAGGCCGCCGAGGCGAGCCATCGCTCACAGAGCGAGGCCGCGCAAAGCCGCCACGAGGTCGAGCTCCAGAAGGAGCGGGCGCATCTCGCCGACGCGCAGGCCCTGATCCGGGAGCTCGAGTCGCGCATCGACCTGGTTTCCACGCAGCACGCCGACGAGACGGCCCGCGTCCGCATCGGCATGAGCGCGATCGTCGGCGACGCGGTGCAGCGCCTTGCCGATGGGATGGCCGAGGTGCTCGGCCCGGAGGCCGGCCTGCCGGCGCTCCCGGAACTCGTCATGGCTGAGGGCGACGACTCGGTGATCGATCTCGAGGCGACCGGCGCCGTGACCGATTGGGATCAGCTCCTCAACAACCTCGAGGCTCTGCGCAGCGAGGTCGAGGACTTCCAGCCGAACTCGCTGAACATCGACGACCCGGAACTCACCGCGCTTCTGAGTGGTGACGGCGGACCGGGGATCGACGACGACACGTCGCTCACGGGGACTCAGACGATCGAAGTGGCGTTGGACATCGACGCGCTGAAGTCGCGCTCCAGTGCGGCCGTCGCGGTCGCGCCTCCGGCTCCCGAGTCGCAGCAGGACGTCACCGACCAGGCGGCGGCCTCCGTGGTTGCTGCGTCGGAGTCTGAGGCGAACCCGGCCGCGTCCGACGAGGACGCGACCGACAGCACTCGCACGGTCGAGGACACCGACGGCGAGCCCCGCTCCGCACGTCGGCGTCGTCGTCGCAAGCGCGCCAAGTAGAAGGACGTCGCAGAGGCCCGAAGGTGACATCGACCGCCGGAATTATCGCCGGATTCTCAA
This sequence comes from Planctomycetota bacterium, assembly GCA_021776825.1. Lineage (GTDB taxonomy): Bacteria > Planctomycetota > JAJSAM01 > JAJSAM01 > JAJVHW01 > JAJFFG01. The sequence continues at coordinate 39,038 of JAJFFG010000020.1, read as the reverse complement.
TTCGGGATCGTTGCATGGCGATACATCGATATGAAGATGATCGCCGACGGCTACCGACTCCTCGCTGACGAGACACGTCTGCGCGCCCTGCGGCTCTTGCTGCGCGAGGAGCTGAACGCCGGCGAGCTGACGCGCATCCTCGGCCTCGCGCAGTCGGCGGTCTCGCGACAGGTCACGCAGTTGCGCGATGCCGGGCTGATCACCGACCGGCGGCGTGGTCGCTTCGTCTACTTCGCCGCTGCCGAGCGCGGCGCGGCGCTCGAGAGGGCCTGGCCGGGCCTCGCAGCGCGGCTGAGCGAAGCCGACGATCCCCACGGCGACCTCGCTCGCCTCGACGACGTCCGGCGTGAACGGCGCGAGGGACAGGTCGCCGCGGACGGTCGCGGACGGCGTCCGTACGTACCCGGCCGTTCCTGGGCCGCGTGGGCGCGGGCGCTGACGTGGCTCGTCTCCGATCGTCCGCGCGTGCTCGACCTCGGCTGCGGCGACGGACGGCTCACGCTCGAACTCGCGCGCTTCGCGGGCTCCGTCGTCGGGATCGACCGACGCGAGGCGGTGCTCCGCCAGGCCCGCACTGCCCTAGAGCGCGCTGGAGTCGAGCACGTGGAACTGCATCGGGCCGACCTGCATGATCTGCCGCTCGCAGATGCGACGTTCGACTTGGCCGTGCTGTCCCAGTCACTGCACCACGCCGGCGACCCTCGGACGGTGCTGTCTGAAGCCGCACGCGTCCTCGCGCCCGGTGGCCGTGTCCTCGTTCTGGATCTCCAGCCGCACACGGAGACGTGGGTCCACGAGCGTCTTGGGCACGTCGCAACGGGCTTCGATCCCACCGAACTGACCGCTCTCCTGTCGGCCGCCGGCTTTGTCGAGGTGTCGGTCGAACGACTGCCCGGCCGACCGGACGATCCGTTCCGGCCCCTGCTCGCATTCGCTCGACGTCCGTCGGAGGCACAGGCATGAAACCGACTCTTCCCTGGCGCAATCCGGACCGTGTGGCGGCGCTCGAGGCGTCTGCACGTGAGCGGATCCTCGTCATTGATGGCGCCATGGGCACCTCGCTGCAGGACGCGGACCTCACCGAGGCCGACTTCGGCGGGGCTGAACTCGAGGGGTGCAACGAGAACCTCGTCGTCACGCGGCCTGACGTCGTTCGCGACGTCCACGCGTCGTTCCTTGCCGCTGGCGCAGACATCATCGAGACGAACACGTTCGGCGGCACGTCGATCGTGCTCGCCGAGTACGGGCTCGAGGATCGTGTCCAGGAGCTGAACGTCCTCGCGGCGCAGATCGCACGCGAAGTCTGTGACGCGGCGGCGAGTCCCCGGCCACGCTTCGTCGGTGGTTCGATCGGGCCGACCACCAAGGCCATCTCGGTGACGGGAGGGGTCACGTTCGACGAGCTCCGCGTGACGTTCGGGGATCAGGCGTTCGCCCTCGTCGAGGGAGGTGCGGATCTCCTTCTCGTCGAGACGGCGCAGGACACGCGGAACGTCAAGGCGGCTCTCTTGGGTCTCGACGACGCGTTCGGGCGACTCGGCGGACGCGTGCCTGTCATGACCTCGTGCACCATCGAGCCGACTGGGACGATGCTCGCCGGCCAGGGCGTCGAGGCGTTCTGGACCTCAGTGCGCCACGCGGGGCTGTTCTCGGTCGGACTGAACTGCGCCACCGGGCCGGAGTTCATGACCGATCACTTGCGTTCCCTCGCGGCGCTCGCTGACGCCCGTGTCTCGTGCGTGCCGAACGCCGGTCTGCCCGACGAGGACGGAAACTACCTGCTCTCGCCCGACCAGCTCGGCGCGTCGATCCGCCGCTTCGCCGAGCACGGATGGCTGAACATCGTCGGCGGATGCTGCGGGACGCGGCCCGCGCACGTGGCGGCACTGGTTTCCGCGGTCGAGGGGCTCGCTCCCCGTTCGCCGGCCACCCAGCGTTCGACCGTCTTCTCCGGCATCGACTTCGTCGAACTGACGGCCGACAATCGCCCGCTCATCATCGGCGAGCGCACGAACGTCATCGGCAGCCGCCGCTTCAAGCGACTGATCGTCGACGAGCGCTTCGAAGAGGCCGCTGAGATCGGGCGCGCCCAGGTTCGTAGTGGCGCGCACCTTGTCGACGTCTGCCTCGCCAATCCCGATCGTGAGGAACTCGAGGACACGGAGCGCTTCCTCGAAGAGGTCGTCAAGAAGGTCAAGGCACCGCTCGTCATCGACTCGACCGATGTCGCCGTGATCGAGCGCGCCCTCACGTACTGCCAGGGCAAGGCGCTCGTCAACTCGATCAACCTCGAGGACGGCGAAGAGCGGTTCGACAGCGTGGTCCCCGTCGCGCGGCGTCACGGGGCCGCTCTCGTGGTGGGTTGCATCGACGAGGACCCGATCCAGGGCATGGGCGTCTCACGCCAGCGGAAGCTCGAGATCGCGCGTCGGTCGCGGGACCTGCTCATGCGCGTCCATGGCGTCCCGGAAGAGGACATCGTCTTTGATCCGCTCGTCTTCCCGTGTGGGACGGGCGTCGAGGAGTACGTCGGCAGTGCGGTCGAGACGATCGAGGGCATCCGTCTCATCAAGCACGCCTTCCCGCGCTGCGCGACCGTGCTCGGGATCTCGAACGTCAGCTTCGGGCTTCCGGCTGCGGGCCGTGAGGTCCTGAACGCGGTCTTCCTCTATCACTGCACGCGCGCTGGGCTCGATCTCGCGATCGTGAACAGCGAGCGCCTCGAGCGTTACGCCTCGATCCCGCCGGACGAGCGCCGCCTCTCGGAGGATCTGCTCTGGAACCGGGGCGACGATCCGGTGGCCGCGTTTGCCGCGCACTTCAAGGGTCGGAAGACCGTCGTCACCGAGGACGAACGCGCCAAGCTGCCCCTCGACGAGCGGTTGGCCGGCTGCATCATCGAGGGCACGAAGCAGGGCCTCACGAAGGACCTGGACCTGAAGCTCGAAGAGGCCACGCCCCTCGAGATCATCAACGGTCCGCTCATGGCCGGGATGGACGAGGTCGGCCGGCTGTTCGCTCAGAACGAGCTGATCGTGGCGGAGGTGCTGCAGAGCGCCGAGGCCATGAAGGCGGCCGTCTCGCACCTCGAGCCGCACATGTCGCACGAGGACGTCGTCTCGAAGGGCCGCATCCTGCTGGCGACCGTCAAGGGCGACGTGCACGACATTGGGAAGAACCTCGTCGAGATCATCCTGGCGAACAACGGCTTCGACGTCGTCAACCTCGGGATCAAGGTGCCGCCGGCGAAGCTCGTCGAAGCGGTCCGTGAGCACCAGCCCGACGCGATCGGTCTGTCGGGTCTGCTCGTGAAGTCGGCGCAGCAGATGGTGGCAACTGCCGAAGATCTGACGACCGCCGGCATCGACGTGCCGATCCTCGTCGGAGGGGCCGCGCTCTCGCGGCGCTTCACCGTCAACCGCATCCGGCCCGCGTACGACGATGGCCTGGTGCTCTATGCGCAGGACGCCATGAAGGGCCTCGCGTTGATGGAGCGGGTCATGAAGCCTGACGCCCGCGAGGGCCTCCTCGAACTCGCTGCCGAGTCGGACACCGCGGCCGCGCCGGTCGCGACGCTGGCCCAGAGCGCCGAGGCGCCGGCGGTCCGGAGTGTCGAGGTCGACATCGAGGTCAAGATCCCCGCGCCGCCGGACTGCGAGCGCCACGTCGAGGAGTTCGCCGATCTCGACGAGCTCTGGGACTGGATCAATCCGGCGATGCTCTACGGACGCCACATGGGCCTGAAGGGCGTCGCGCGGAAGCTCGGCACCGACGATCCGCAGGCGAAGAAGGTCGAGGCGGCGATCGCCGACGTGAAGGAACTCGCTCGCGGCCACGGCTTCCGCGTCCGTGGGGTCTGGCGCTTCCTGCGGGCCGTCTCCGCCGGCAACCGCCTCACGCTACTGAACGACGATGGCCGCGAGGCCGCCGCGTTCGATCTACCGCGGCAGCGGCGCGAGAACGGACTCTGCCTTGCCGACTACGTGCTGCCCCCCCGCGACGGGCGCCACGACCACGTCGCGCTCTTCGTGACGACCGCCGGTGCCGGTGTCCGCGAACTCGCCGAGGACCTCAAGCAGCGCGGGGAGTTCGTACGCTGCCACGCGCTACAGGCTCTCGCCATCGAGTCCGCTGAGGCTTCCGCCGAACTCCTCCACGCGCGACTGCGTGCGGCGTGGGGCTTCGCTGACGCCGACGGGGCGACGATGCTCGACCGGTTCCAGGGCAAGTACCACGGCAAGCGCTACTCGTTCGGGTACCCGGCCTGTCCGGACCTCGAGATGCAGGACGGGCTCTTCGACGTGCTCGATCCCGCGGCGATCGGCGTCCAACTCACCGACGGCCACATGATGGAGCCCGAAGCGAGCGTCTCGGCGCTCGTCTTCCATCACCCGCAGGCGCGCTACTTCTCCGTGTGACGTGCTAGCAGCCTGTCGGAGTTACCGCCTCGACGGGCCACGCAGGTTCGCGCGACAGCCGGCTAGCTACAGAAGTCGTGGCGCACCGTGTCGCGCCCGAAGTGCGACAGGTGGCCATCGGGGACGAACGCCCTCACCGACGGCCGGAAGAGCCAGACCTGATCCACTTCCCACGGACCAACTGCCTTCTCTCTCATGCTCAGATCCTCGTCCACGGCGACGACGCTCTCGTGCCCGCCGGGGGTCTATCTAGCAGCCTGTCGCCCAGACGGTCTGGCACCCGGCGACGCCGAACTTCCGACAGGCTGCTAGCTCGCTGACGCGAACCCCGCGGGCTCCGTGCCGGTTGACTGGCACATCCCGTATGGTCGTTTGGGTGCGGCCCCCGAAGGTCTCGAGAGACCCCGTGCCCAGTGGATCGGGCCCGTGTGATCGGGCCCGTGTGATTGGTCCCGTGCACTGAGTTCGGTGAGACACCACGCGTGTCCTGCCCGTTCCCCGAGGTTCTCACGATGAAGCGCCCCGTCCTTGCCCTGCTGGTCCTCCTCGTGATCTTCGCCTGCGGCGTCGCGGCCTGGTTCGTGACGGGAGGACTCGACGAGGCCATTGACCGTCCCGCGCCCGTCGTGCTCCCCGTCGATCCCGCCGAGACGGACGTCGAGGACGCGCCGGACGAGACCGATCCCGCTCGCGTGCGGCGCCACACCGAGCCGGATGGCACGGAGCCCGTGGCGACCACGGCGATGACGCTCCGCGGTCGTGTGCTCTACCGGCACGATCCTGTCGCCGGCGCCGAGGTCGCGGTCTACGCGGTTCCGGAGGGGTCGCGCGGGCTGAGTGACCGAGAGCTGCGCGTGCGCGAGATCTTCGGCGACGCGTTCGAGCAGGACGAACTGCGCGCGCTCGCCGACCAGATGGGCGGCGGGATGATGGGAGGGCGCATGGGCGGAGGCTCGAGCCCGGCCATCGCCGAGGACGAGGTCATCACCGGCGTGACGGTCAGCGTCGAGGTCGAAGATCCCGCCGGCACGTCCGGCGAGTCCGAGGTATCCACGACCATCGATCCGGCCTCGATTGACCTCGGCAGCGACGAGATGCAGGACGCCATGTCCACCGGCATGGAGGCCGGGATGCGGCTCTTCGCGCAGGAGGAACTCCTCGACAAGGCCCTCGCCATCGGACGCCTCGAGATGGCGGGCTTCGAGTCCGATCCCCAGTGGGAACGCATCGCCACGACGCGCACCGATGCCGACGGCAACTTCGTCATCGAGGGGCTCGATCCGCACGAAGTCGACCTGCGCGTGACGGCGTCCGGATACGTGCGCAGCAAGCAGCGCGTCGCGCCGAGTCACGACGAACTGACCCTTCAACTCCGTCGCGGCGCGGTGCTCGCGGGCTCGGTCGTCTCCGAGGGCCAGGCGGTTGCTGGTGCGCAGGTGCGCACGAAGACGACGACACTCGAAACGGACGGAGCGGGATCGTTCCGGCTCGACGGTGCGGTGCCGCCGCGCGAGAGCCTGATCGTCTCGGCGCGGGGCTACATTGCGACCGGCCTCTACGTCGATCTCGACGCGGACACCGCGAGCGACCCGGTCGTCATCGAGCTCGCGCCGGCTGCGATCGTTAGCGGCGTCGTGCTCGATCGCGAGGGTGCGCCCGTGGCGGGTGCGCTCGTCAGCGTGGCGTCATCCGGCTTCAACCCGATGATGTTCATGGGGCTCGCGAACCAGGAGACGCTCGAGGCGCCGACGCCGACAGCGCTCACCGATGCCAACGGTCGCTTCGAACTCGACGGTCTCGCCGGCGGCTCGCTCAGCCTGCGCGCGGAGAAGCCCGGCTTCCTCGCCGAGAAGGTCTCGGACCTCGTCGCGACCGTCGGCTCGGAGCTGACGGACGTCGAGATCACGCTGACGAAGGAGTCGGTCCTCACCGGCCTGATCGTCTCCACCGACGGCCAGCCGATCGCCCTCGCGACGGTCAAGGTCGAGGCCCCGCCCGCTGAGGGAATGGGCGCCATGATCGCCGGCATGATGGGCGGTTCGTGGATCACTGGACGCACCGACACGGACGGTCGCTACCGCATCGGGAAGCTGCGTGACGGCGAGCGCAAGGTGCGCATCGAGGCGCCCGGTCATCTGCATGCAGAGACCACGCTCGCGCTGCCGCTCGAGAACGAGCTCGTGCACGACGCGAAGGTCGAGCCCGGCCACAATCTGACCGGCATCGTGCTCAGCCCCGATGGCGATCCGCTGGTCGATGCGCGTGTCGAGGTGACGTGGGCGTCCGGCGCCCCGGCCAATCCGATGGCCGCGATGATGGGTGGCGGCGGGCGCCCCGACGCGCGCGGCAAGACCGACGCCGACGGCCGCTTCTCGCTGATCGGACTCCAGGCCGGGCCGTACACGGTCACCGCGAAGATGGCCGGCTACCTCGACGCCACGCTCGACGACGTGCCGCAGGGCTCCCCCGAGATCACGGTGACGCTCGGCGCCGCGGCGACGCTGCGCGGGCACGTCATCGACGAGAACTCTGGCGAGCGCATCTCGGGCGCCTGGGTGATCCGCAAGGGCGGCAAGCGCGCCGGCGGTGCTCCGTGGATGGCGATGCTGCGCCAGGACCCGCGCGTGCTGACCGATGACCAGGGCGCCTTCGAGATCACCGGACTCGACCCCGGCAAGTACACGCTGAGCGCAGAGCGCAAGGGCTGGGCGAAGAGCGCCGACGTCGCCGTCGAGTGTGAGTCCGGCGCCGTGACCGAGGGTGTCGAACTCGTTCTGCGGACCGGCGAGATCCTCAACGGGCGCGTGATCGAGCGCGGGACCGCCGCGCCGGTCGAGGGCGCCGTCGTTTATGTGAGCACCGCCGAGGGCCCGCTCGCCGGCATGAACATGGCCGACATCACCGGCGGCCCGCCGAGTGCACCCGCCGGCTCGATCAGCGCGAAGACCGACCCGGGTGGCGCGTTCCAGCTGCAGGGACTGACGCCGGGCACGGTGACGATCCACGTCCGCTCCGAGCATCACGCCGCGGGCACGCTCGGCAACATCGCCGTACCCGGCACCGACGTGACCATCGAGGTCGGCGCCGGCGGAACGGTCGAGGGCGTCGTGCTCGACTCCGACGGCAACGCGCGTACGGGGATCACGGTCATGCTCACCGCAGGTGCCATGGGCTTCGGCGGAGCGCGGCAGACCACGTCGGGTTCCGACGGAAGTTACCGACTCGGGAAGGTCGTCCCGGGCTCGTACCAGCTCATGATGATGGGCGGCGAGAACGCGTTCGGGATGGAGGGGATGACCCCTGTCGTCGTGCGTGACGGCGAGGTCACGACCCACGACTTCCGGCCGGCCGTGGGCACGCCTGTGAGCGGCCTCGTGATGCGCGACGGCAAGCCGCTCTCCGACGCCGTCGTCATTCTGACGGGCGGCACGGTCGGCATGAAGATGTCGACCAGCGACGCCAAGGGCGGCTTCCGCTTCGAGGGCCTCGCGCCCGGTGAGTACACCGTCATGGTGCAGAGCAATCTCATGGGCGGCGGCACGAACAGCCAGAAGGTCGTCGTCGGCGAGACCGGCGTCGTCGCCGACCTGCGGATCGAACTGTCGTCGCTCGTCGTCGAGGGGCGCGTCCTCGATGCCGTGACCGGCGACGGCGTGCCCATGGCGCAGGTCATTCTGCTCGAGTCGGGCAGCGGTGGGTTCACGTCGCTCGACGACATCGTGTCCAACCAGCGCGGTCAGGCGATCACCGACGATCGCGGTCGCTTCAAGATGAGCGGCGTGAGCGCCGGTTCGTTCGCGCTGCGGGTGACGGCGAGTGGCTACGCGCAGAAGGTCGTCGAGGGCGTCAGTCCTGGTGGCGCACCGTTCGACGTGCGCGTCGACCCGGGCTCCGAGGTCGTCGTCACGGTCCTCGGCCCCAACGGCAAGCCAGTCGCCAATGCGACCGTGGTGTCCGAGGATGCCAGCGGGAACGAGACGCTGCCGTTCGGGATGGGCTTCGACTCGGGCACCAACGCCGAGGGCCAGGTCACGCTGAAGCTCGGCCCCGGTCGCTACACGCTCCACGCCGAGTCGGCGGAGTATCCGGCGGGTTCGGCGCAGGTGGACTCGCAGGCGGGGTCGGTGACGATCCGACTCACGTCGGGCGGCTCGATCGATGTGACGGTGACGAGGAACGGCGAGGCTGTCCCGGGAGTCCGCGTGACGCTCTTGGACGCTGACGGGAGCCCTCTCACGAAGCGCGTCTCGATGTCGAACCTGACCGGCTCGCTCTCCGCTACCGACACCGCCGGCCGGCTCGTCCGCGACGGCTTGCCGGGCGGTCGCGTGACCGTGGCTGTCCAGACCCCCGGAGGGGCCGAGGTGCGCCGCGAGACGACGGTCACGCCGGGTCGGACGGCGAGGGTGACCGTCGAACTCGAGTAGACCTGCTGTCCGGAGACGTTGCTGACGCGCCGCGCCACCCCACCGCTCGGTGCGCCGCCGCACTGTGTGGGGTGTCACGAACGGAATACCGAGAACGGTGGAATCCTTCACCGTGCGTAACCTTCCGCCCCTCGCTCGGCGCTCGCTCAGGGTCTCCACTGGCTCGCGAGGCGAGACCAGAGAATCTGACCGGGTTCCGTATTCCGCTACTTCGGATCGCCCGCCGGGAGATCGGCGAGGTCGAACACGTAGCCCGTGGGGAGCTTGAGACTCGCCTTCCAGTCCACCGAGCCCGCGGAGCCGTCGCGCAGGTCCAGCGTCACGCGCAGGTCCCCGCCGTCGAGTGGCGTCTTCACCTTCAGCGTCGTGGACCTCTTCTTCTCCTTGAGCTCGGTCGCGAGGAGCAGCTCGGCGCCGGACTCGTCGCGCACGCTCGTGATCGTGGGGATCGCGGCGCTGCCCTTCGCGGACTTCGCCGTGATGGTCATGCGAGCGCCGGGGAGAGCCGAGAGCATGACCGTCGCGGCCTGGGCTCCATCCAGGTGCACCTGTCCACCGAGCTTCTTCGGCGGGGTGACCTTCACGCTCAGCTTGACCTCGGACTGGAACGCACGAATCGGCGTGAGCACGACGAAGTAGCGGTTCGTCTTCGGGATCGTCACCGGCTTCGTCTTGACGCTCTTCTTGCCCGACTTCAGGAGCCCCTCGAGGTCGAGCGCGACGCCGCTGCCGTCCTGGATCGCGAGCTCGAACGGCGCGCCCTCAGCGTCCTTCTTGAACTTCGCCAGCACGGAGAGTCGCGTGCCCGCCAGAAGCTCCAGTGCGACCAATTCCGGCACGCCGGGCGTCGCCACGCCGCCGAGGAGCTGCACCGTGGAGCGCTTCTTCGCCAGGTCCAGCACGTCGGCGACGTGGATCGAGAGGTCCTTCTCGACTACGGCGCCACACGCGCTCATCCGCTGGCTCGTGAAGTGGAACGCACCCGCGAGGGTCGGCGCCCCGTCGATCTGACCGGTGTCGGCCGCCAGCTCGAGGCCGGCCACGAATCGGCCGGCAACGACGTCCCACGTGACGGGCGGAGCACCGCCCGAGCCGGCCACACGCGCGTGGTACGCGCGGCCCAGCGCGGCGAACGGGAGCTCCTCGGTCGCGATCGCCGGAAACGGGTGCAGGGTGACGTCGTACTCTCGCTCCGCGACCGCGCTGGCGGCATCCGTGAGGCGCAACGTGAAGGAGTAGTCGCCGGGCGCGACGGTGCGTCCGTCGATCTCACCGGCGATGCCGTCGAAGCCCGTCGTGTGCAGCGCCCCGCCGACGAGCGACCACGTGAACGGCGCGGTGCCTCCCGCCGACTCCAGCTGGTAGGCGACCTCGTGGTTCTCGCTGCAGTCGGGGAACTCGGTCGTGGCAATCGCGGGGAGCTCGTTCACCGTCAGCATCAAGTCCTTGGTCGCCACGCCGCCGAGCACGTCCGTGACGCGCACTTCGAACGCGAACTGTCCAGACTCCGTGAACGGCCCCGAGAGGGTGCCTGACGGAGAGATCGATCCGCCCTCGGGGAGGTCGCCGCTCGCGTGCACCCAGGTGTACGGAGGAGTTCCGCGTTCGGCAGCGAGAACGGCTGCATATGGCCGGTCTCGCGTCCAGTCCGGCAACAGCTCGGTCGTGACGATGGGCAACGTCAGTCCGGTCACGCCGGTGATGATCGCGTCGCGCTGGTCGATGCGCGCGTCCTGTATGGCTGCCACGACCGGGTAGTCGTCGGACAGCGAGAGGCCGACGATCACGACCTCGGTCTCGTTCACGGCGAGACCGCCTATGCCCTCGCCACCCGCTCCGCCCAGGAACGACGAGTACAGCCGCGTGTCGCTGAGGGACAAGACCGTCACGAACAGGTCGTTGGCTCCCGCGATCTCGTCCTGCTCCGCGCGTTCGGTCGGGAAGTCCGACGACAGTGTGACTCCCGCGACGTAGGTCCGCCCCTGGAACAGCACGACGTCCGTCGCGTCGTCGTTCCCGTCGCCGCCCAGGTACGTGGAGAACTCGAGCGCGCTACCGGCCGCATCGAGGCGTGAGATGACGCAGTCCTCTTCGCCGTGGTTGGTGGCCTGCTGCGCGTCCTTCAGCGGATAGTCCGTCGAGCGCGTCACCCCCACGACGGTGGCTCGTCCCTGACTGTCGACCGCCACGTCGAGCAACCGGTCGCTCTCCCCGCCGCCCAGGAACGTCGAGTACGACACGCTACCCGTGCTCGTCAGCTTGACGACGAAGCCGTCCAAGGAGCCGGCCCGCGTCTCCTGGTACGCTCCTGTCGTCGTCGGGAACCCGGCTTCCAGCGTCCAGCCGACCACGTATGCGTTGCCAGAGCCGTCGAGTGCGATCCCCGTGGGCATCTCGAGCGTCGCGTCCCTCACGCCCCCGTCGTACGTGTAGAGCTTGCTGGCACCGTTCGATGCGAGCTTCACCACCGAGACGAACGGCCCATCCGCCGCGGCGTGCGCCTGCCCGGAGCCGTCGACGCCGAGCCCCACGACGAACCCGTCGCTCAGGTACGTGGAGTAGGAGAGCGCGCTGCCTGACGCGTTCAGCTTGGAGACGAAGCCCATGTCCGCGCCTTGCGTCCTGGTCGCCTCTGCAGCGCTCACGGTCGGATAGTCGCTCGACGTCGTCTCGCCACCGACGAACGCGTTGCCCTGGCCGTCGACCTCGATGCAGGTCGCCCGGTCGTTGCCCGCACCGCCGATGTACGTGAGGTACTCGAGCTGCGTGCCCGAGGAGTCGAGCTTCGCCGCCATCACGTCCTGGTTCAGCGAGCTTCCGGCACGGGAGGTCTGGTACGCGCCCGTGGTCACCGGAAGGTCCAGACTCCTTGAGTGGCCCGCCACGTAGACGTTGCCGTCGGAGTCCACGTCCGCGCCCGCCGCCTCGTCGTCCTCGCTGCCCCCTAGGTACGTCGAGTAGCCGAGATCGGGGTCGATGACGAGGGGCAGATCGGGATCGAAGGAGCCGAGCTCGAAGGCGACCGAGCCATTGCGGCGCACGGCGAAGCGGGCGTCCACTGGTTGTGTGGACCCGGCGCTCCGCTGATACGCCCTGGGAGGCGAGAGCCGCACCTCCCCGGTCGGAAGCGCCACGGTGAGCTCGCCGAGCGCGTCGACGCACACGGGCGAGGACCCGTCGAACGCGATCTCGATGTCGTTCACGGCGGCACCCGGCGCGAGCTCGAGGTCGAAGCGGACGTTGCGGCCGCTCAGGCGGTAGACGAGATCGATGCCGGGATAGACGCCGCTGTACGCCACGCGATCCACGCGCGGGATTCCGGTGATCCAGCCCGCTGGATCGTCGCCGAGCAGGTAGCTCACCTCGCCGCGTAGCGGCGCGCCGGTGCTCGCCGCGGTCGAGCGCGCACCGGCGAAGCTCATCCGAAGCGAAGCTTCGCCACCGAGATCGAGCTGCACCGCGGTCGAACTGAGGAACGCGCGGTAGTTGCCGCAGCGAGCCACGAAGTCGCACGAGACCGCGGTCTGACCCCGGTTCATCTCGAACGCCACGGGCACGCGCGCCGCGGCCTGACGGACCGGCGGAGGAGCGATGCGGGAGGTCTCGGGCGGAGCCGACTCACGGGCCGCGGGCAGACCCGGACGCACTCCCACCCAGCCGAGTCCCACACCCACTAGGCAGTAGAGGGCGACGCTGCGGCGCATGGTGGTTCTCCGCAGGCTACTCGACCGCGTCGGACGCGAGGCTCCGATCGCCCGGGCTGAACTCAGTTCTGCCATAGCGCCATACGCTACCAGGCCCGACTCGGCGGGTTCGCCGCCCCACGACCTCTCCGGCTCGCTCGCGAGCCGCGACCGCCGCCGGCGCGCGTGGTCGGCGGGACAGTGGTAGCTACGTCAACTAACCCAAGTTCTCGTCCGGAGGTCGGTAGCCGCCGCCGACTCTCGAGCGTCCCTCTCTCGGGATGCCCTGCAGCGCACGACCGGAGGGAGTCGGCCTTCCCCTGCATGTGATCGTGCAGGGAGTGGGGTGCGCCTCTGAACCCGGTCGACTTCTTCGACGGTCATCGTGCTCGTGGGCGGCGTCAGCGCACGCATCCTGTGACTCACGATCCGCGCGCGAACGCTCTCGGTCGTCGCGGCCGACGAACGTGACCGAGTTCCGCATCTCCGATCCGCCTCACCGCCGGGGCTCGATCGATGTGACCGTCACGAGGAATGGCGAGGCCGTCTCGGGAGTCCGCGTGACGCTCTTTGACGCCGACGGCGCCCCGCTCACGAAGCGCGTCTCGATGTCGAACCTGACCGGCTCGCTCTCCGCCACGGACACGGCCGGTCGGCTCGTCCGCGACGGCTTGCCGGGCGGTCGCGTGACCGTGGCTGTCCAGACCCCCGGAGGGGCCGAGGTGCGCCGCGAGACGACCGTCATGCCGGGTCGGACGGCGAAGGTCACGGTCGAGCTCGAGTAGACGATCCGTTCGCGCCGTACGAGCGACGAGCGTGTGTCACGGCGACGACGGCGGCGCGCGCGCTGTGTGCGTGTGGGGGTCGCGATCGATGCGCCTCGTAACCTGATCGCGTGAGCCGTCGTTTGGGAGGGCGTGAGCGTCCCGAGACTTCAGGCCCGGTCCCGTGCGGTGAGTACGACCGGTCCACGCGAACCCGCGATCAGACGGCGTGTGCGGCGCGCGTTGCGGCCCCCGGCGCTTGCACTCGTCCTGGCTCTCGTGGCATGGGGCGCGGTGTCGTCGGGCACGTCTGCCACCCCGCTTCCCCAGGACGACGCGACGTTGAACGACGTTCGTGCGCTGGTGGGCTACCTGCAACGCGGCGTGGATCCGTTCGACGGCGACTCGCCCTCGCGGCTGCGGTCGAGGCTCCTCGCGAGACCCGGCGAGGCCCGGGGCGAATTGCGGCGACTCTGGCAGGCCAGCAGTCGGCCGAGCTCCAGTTCGGCGCAGTACCGGTTCGAGATCGCCGAGGTCGTCCGCTGCCTGTTCACGGACTCCGCGACGCGTGACCTGTCCCGCCGCTGTGAGACGGCGAACTGGCGATTCTCAGTCCTCGACGGAATGACCATCGTCGAGGCGCCGGGTGGCGGGGGGTACTCCGGACCTGGACGGCAGTTCCACAGCGACATCGAGCCGTTGCTCCGGCGCGGGTTCGCCCGCTCCGCGAAGCAGGCGCCGATCCGCAGACTGCTGCGCTCGGTTCGAGCGCACGCGTACCGCGGCCTCCCGAACCCAGCGCGGGCGTCGGTGTCTCTCGCCGTCGGCGAGCGGTGTCGCAGCGACCCGGATGCGCTCAACGAACTCATCGCGATCTGCAGGTCCGACGCCGCGAACGACGTGGCGTGGCACGCGTTGAGTCGGAGCGAGTCGGGCCCAGGTCTCGACCTGCTCGAGGATCGGTGTCGTTCCACGCTGGGGCTGACGGACGATCCCGGCGTACCCGCTTCGGGTCGCGTGCGGATACTGAGCGCGCTCGCCGCAGCGACCCCCGAACGCGCACGGTCGGTCGTGCGGACGGCGCTGCAGCAAGGACCAAGTGACGCCCTGGTCGGTCTGTGCGGTCGCGAGGACTCGACGGAGATCCAGCGGCTCTTGCTCGATCTCCTCGAGGAGCCGTCGATGGGCGAGCACGCGCGCTCGCTCCGATCGGCTCTCCGGGCGACCTCGGGACTCCCGGCGGGTCCGGACGCCGCGCGAGTGCTCCGAGCGGTTGTGGCGGCGAGCCGGGAGGGTGACGAGGGAACGCTCTGGGCCCGCCGCGTGCTTTGGCCGTGGTCCTTCAGGCCGATCGCGGTCGTGCCCGAGGCGACAGCGTTCTGTGCGCGACTCCACGCGTTAGTCGAGCAGGGCGTCCTCGTCGCAGCAGAGCGACCGCCTGAGCTCAGCGGGTTGACGGTGGATCGCGCGTCGGGGCTCGGTGCTGGTGCACCGTTCGGGCTGTCTGACGACGAGCTCGTCGCACTTCAGGTTGCCCAGTCCCCGGTGACGTGTCGATGGTCCGGAGAGTCGCTCGTCGTCCGCCTCGCGAACCGAGAGGCCGAGCCGATCTGTGTGAGTGAGCCGACGCTGCGCTTCGGCTCCGTCTGGACGGATGCCGGTACGTCCGCAACGACTCTGAGACTCGGGGGCATCCCCGGCGGGTGGCAGGTCGATTCCGACTCGCTCGTGCGTCTTGCCCCGGGAGAGTCGCTCGAAGTGACGCTGGAGATGCCGGCAGAGCTGCACGGGACGAAGATCGAGTACCTCGGGATATTCACGAGCGTCGAGCCGTGCGGGCGGCGCGCAGATGGCGCGCGTTTCCTCTCCGTCCTGTCCCCCGTCCGGATTCGCTGGGAGTGAGACCTCACGCGTCTGCGACGGACGAGTCGCTGCTCGCCGTCGCCTCAGCCAAGGCGAGTTCGTGCGTCGAGGGTGGACACCCGTCGCGGCGTGCTCGCTCGCTGTCGCTGCCCCCGTCCTTGTCGCAGCCCGGCGGGTCGGAGATGCTCGCCGCATGAGACGTCTCGTCCTCACGACCATCCTCGCCCTTGGGGCGGCGCTTCTGTTCACACCGCGGCCGTCCGCCGCGCAGGACGAGGACGTCCTCGACCGGAAGCGGATGAAGGAGCTGAAGGCGCTCTGCGAGGAGTTTGCCAAGGCCGCGGAGAACGAGTTCCCGGACGGCGCCATGACGCTCGTCGAGAACCCGGCGGAGAAGCTGCCGCCGATCCCGGCCTCGGCCGTCGCGCCGCTCGTCGAGCACCTCGTCGCGATGCGGAAGAAGTACGGCCCGAAGCTCAAGAAGGCCGGGAAGAGCTTCTTCTACGACGAGAAGACGAAGAAGGGTCTCTACCTCGTCGGCCGTGGCAAGAAGGGCGGCGGGCTGCTGATCTCGATGCACGGCGGTGGCGAAGGCTCCGGCGACGCCGGCAGTGCGCACGGGATTTGGGGCTCGGCGACGAAGGCCGGCTTCACCGTCATCTCGCCGGAGGTCATGCAGAAGGTCGGCTCCGCGTGGAACGAGGAGCTCGAGGAACTGATGGTCCTCGACCTGATCGACGCGGCGAAGCGGACCTTCGAGATCGACACGAATCGCATCGTGTTCGCCGGCCACTCGATGGGCGGCGACGCCTCGTGGGTGCTCGGCGGGCGCAACGCCGACCTCCTGGCCGCCTGCGCACCGCTCGCCGGCAGCGTCATGCCGTACATGAAGGCGGGCAAGCTCAACCGCATCGACACGCCGCTCGCGGACTACGAAGGTCTGATGGAGGGCATCGTCCCGAACCTGATGCACGTCGCGTATCACATCCATCACAGCGACGACGACGTCAACGAGGCGATCCACCCCGACGACATTGCGACCGGCTACCTGCGCCGCCTCCAGGCGATGTTCCCGGGCAAGTACCGCTACCGATACGACCGCGTGACCGGCAACTTCCATGGTCTGCCAGCGCCCAAGAAGGCCAAGGGGGACAACCCCGGTGTGCTCGGCGTGCCGGACATCATCAAGTGGCTCGGGAAGCAGGAGCGCGTCACGTGTCCCGACGAGGTGATCTGGGAGACGTGGTGGTCGTGGAAGCGGCAGATGTACTGGCTCTACCACCACGAGCCGAGGTCGGCGTGGCGCTTCCACGGTCGCAAGGTGGGGGACAACCACCTCGACATCACGGCGACGTCGAAGCCGGCGCAGGGGCGCAAGGAGCCGAAGGAGTTCGAGCTCCGCGTGCTGCTCTCGCCGCGGCTCGTCGACCTGTCGAAACCGGTGAAGATCACGTCCGGTGACGCCGTCCTCTTCGAGGGTGTCGTCGAGCGATCGGTCTGGCCGCTGCTCGTCACCGCCGGCCGGCGCATCGACCCGCAGGACTACTACGAGGCGTACGTGGACGTGAAGGTCCCGCGCCAGGTGTGGTTCGACCTGTGGGACGCCAAGACGCGATGACCCGCCGCCCCGCGCTCCTTACGGCGCTGCTTGCCCTCGTCGTACTTCCGCTGGCGGTCACGGTCACCGTCGCCTGCCGCGGGGATCGCCCCGACTGGCGCATCGTGCAGCTCTACGGCGGACAGGGCAGCGTGCACGCGATCCAGGAACCGACTCGCGTGGAGGCGTTCCGCATCGACCCCATGATCTCGTCCGCGTCGGCGGGCCTGGAGCGCGTCGGATTGCACAAGGTCACGGCCGGTCCCGTGGCGGTCGACGCCGCCGGCGCCGCCGAGCTGGCGGACATCTTCCTCGCACCGTCGACCTACGACTGGCACAGCGCGAAGAGCTGCGAGTTCCTGCCGGGAGTGGGGCTGCGCTTCACCCGCGACGTCTCGCGCGTCGACGTGGCGCTCTGTTTCGAGTGCGACATGCTCACCATTCATCGACACGGCAAGCGCATCGGCGTCGAGGACTTCGACGACGAGCGTCCGCGGCTCGTGGCCCTGATGAAGCGTCTGTTCCCCGACGACGCGGAGATCCAGGGGCTCGCGCCCTGAACTGGCCGTTACGTAGCAGGCTGTCGCGCCAACCTGCGTGGCCCGTCGAGGCCGCAACTCCGACAGCCGGCTACTCCGAGTCGACGATCTCCAGCGTCACGTTCGTATCGCCGGCGGTCACCTTTCCGCACGGCGACTGGGTCATCCCGCCGCCCTCGGCGTTCTGCACCCACGCCTTCGCCGAGTAGGTCTCGCCCTCGATGAGGCCGCCGATGTCGAAGTTGCCGTCCTCGTCCGTCTGGCCACTCTGGTTGGTCGCACCACGCTCGCTGCTATCGGGCTGCAGCCAGACGTGCGTGCTCGGCACGATCTCGCCGTTCGAGCGTTGCAGGCGGCCCTTCACGCTCACGCCGTCGCGGAGCGTGAGCTGCAGGCCCGTCGTACCCGCCGAGACGCCGTCGATCTTCTGACCGATCTTGCCCTGCGAGTTGACCTGCACGTTGTAGTCGACGCCGTCGGCGAGTCCGGTGATCTCGAACTCACCCGACTCGTTGGTCTGGCCATTGCGTCCCTGGCCACCGCCGACGGGGTTGGCGTTGACCCACGCGTTGGAGGCGCCAGCGCCGTTCTGATCGACGACGGTGCCGGAGATCTTCGCGCCCGACGTCGCCGTGAGCTTCAGGCCGGAGGACCCGGCTGCGACGTCGGCGCCACCCGTCAGGACGAGCTGCTTGTTCCCGCCCGGTCCCCACGTGTTCATGTCCAGTCGGTAGCGCCCGGGCTGGAGGCCGCTGACCTTGAAGTGGCCCTTCTCGTCGACCATCGCGTTCTGGCCGTTGCGGCTGCCCTGCTCGCCGTCCTCGCGGATCGGTTGCGCCATGATCCACGCCTGGCCGCGCATGGGCTTGCCGGCCTCGTCGACGATGTCGCCCTCGATCGCCAGACCGGACTTCATCGTGATCTTCAATCCCGTGGTCCCGGGAGCGACGTCCTCCATCGTGACCGGCGTGTACTGCTGACCTCCGCCGAAGTTCTGCGCGTTGATCTGGAGCCGATACACACCGGCGTCGGGGTCCAGCCCGACGATCTCGAATGTGCCGTTGGCCTTGGATTGAGCGTTGCGCCACGTGTTGCCGGAGTTCGGCTTCGGCTTCATCGGATTGGCGTTGACCTGCGCCCGCAAGACCGGCTCGCCGGCCTCGTCGACGACGGTCCCCGAGATCTTCAAGCCCTCCCGTGCGACGAGCTTCACGCCCGTTGCGCCGCCTTCAGTGGGCTCGGACGCGAACGGCTGGACGTTGGCCTTCGACTGCCAGCCCGGCGCCACGTTCAGTGTGTAGGTGCCCGCACCGAGGCCGCGGATCACGAAGCGTCCGGCTGCGTCGGTGACCGAGTTGCCGGCGCCGCCGCCCATCCCGGGGAAGCCGTTCATGCCGCCGTTGCCGGAGTTCTTCCGCTGCGCCGCGACGTTCACGCCCTCGACCCCGCGTCCGTCGCCGAAGACGACCGAGCCGGAGATCTCGAGCTCGGGTCCGAGCTCGATCGTGACCCCGGCTCCGCCGGGCACGCTGCCCTTGGCGCCGCCCGCGACGTAGCCGTAGGCCGTGGCATTCGCGCGGTAGCCGCCCGTGCCCAGATTGCTCGCCGTGAACGCGCCCGTCTCATCGGTGACCGCGACGATCGTGCCCGCGCCGCCGCGGCGGCCGGAGACCATCATCATCTGCTGCATGCGCCCGTCTTGACGACCCTGCGAGTCGGCCGAGATCGTGACGTGTGCGCCCGGGATGCCCTCGCCGCCACCGACGGTGACGACGCGGCCCGTGAGCTGGTGCCCGTCCTCGAACTCGAGGTTCACGACGAGCTCGTCCATGTCCTCCTTCAGCGCCTCCGGCTTGGAGCTGACGACGGCGTATCCCACCGCGCCGGCCGTGACCGTGACCTTGCCCTGGGCGAAGCTCACCGGGACGGAGTACGAGCCGTCCGCCTTCACCGGATGGCGCTCCTGCTGGGCCATGAACGTCGACGGGTCGTAGAGCTGGTTCTGGCCGTTGTTGTCCGGGACGACCATCACCTGCACGTAGGCGTCGAGCACCGGCTCGCCGACAGCAGAGAGGATCGTGCCCTTGACGAACGGCTGCTTGCGCATGCGCACGACGACGTCGGTCGTCGGACCATCGTCCGCGACGTCGACCGGGTCGGTGGGCAACTGCACCCACCCCTCACGGACGGCCGTGACGGACACGGTCGCGGATGGCGACACTCCTTCGATTCGGAAGCTGCCGTCGGAGCCGCTCAGAGCGCTGTTCTGTTGCTGCTGCCAGCCGCCCCACATGGTCTGCGAGCGCGCCTGAATACGGGCGCCGGAGACCGCTTCGCCATCCACGGTCTCGACCTTGCCCTCGACCGTCGCTCCTGTCGTGAGCGCGATGTCCAGCGTCGGGGTGTCACCGCCCTCGACTTCCAACGTGTACTCCGCCGGGGCACTGTTCTGCTGCAGCGCCATCCACCAGTTCTGCGGGAAGTCCTTCTGGTAGTAGCCCGGCTTGGTGACCTGGATCAGGTGCTTGCCCGTCTGCAGCGCCGGGAACGAGAACTTGCCCGCCGCGTCGGTCGTCGCGGACTTCTGGTCCCAGCCGGTCTGCGGCGTGCCGCCCATGGCGACCACCTTCGCGCCGGCGATCGGGCCGTCGGGTCCGGTCACCACGCCAGACCCGCTTCCGCCCTTGGTGAGCTCGAGGTCTTTCTCCACGACCTCGCCGCGCCGGATCGGCGTCTGCTGCCACTGGGGCGTGTCCGGATCCTGGTGCCGGACCATGCCCTCCTTGCTGGCCATGATCTGGTTGACCGTGCCCTCCGGCAGCGTCGTGATGACGTACGCGCCTTCCTTGTCCGTGACGGCGTTCGCCCACCGTTGCCCGGAGGGACCCCAGCTCGAGGCCATAACCGAGGCGCCCTCGATCGGTTCGCCGG
The DNA here is from genome assembly GCA_021776825.1 of Planctomycetota bacterium. Lineage (GTDB taxonomy): Bacteria > Planctomycetota > JAJSAM01 > JAJSAM01 > JAJVHW01 > JAJFFG01. Next base: position 18,816 of record JAJFFG010000020.1, on the reverse strand, counting down.
ACTCGTGGTCGGTGACCTTGCCCTTGAGCGTCCCGCCGGCGCGGAGCACGACGTCGAAGTGGTCGACGTCGGGCACGCGCAGTATGGCTACCTGGCCCGGGGCGCTGTCCGGGGGGCCGGCCCAGAGGACGAGGTCACCGCTGCCGAGCGACGCGAGCTCGTAGGCACCGCGATCGTCCGCAATCGCGCGGATCCGCAGCGGTGCGGTCTGCGGGTTCCAGGCATCGTTCTGCTTGCCCGCCATCACCAGCGCGCCCGCCACGGGGTCGCCGTCCTGGTTGGTCACGGTGCCCTTCAGCGAGTAGCCGCTGCCCAGGTAGAGCACCATCGGCGAGCGGTCTTCCTTCGCGCGAAGCCGCTGCGACGCGCGCCCGCGTCGGGCATGGCCGTCCTTGCGCGCCACGACCGTCCACGTACCGGCGGCGAGCTCGGGGAAGACCGCCTTGCCCTCCGCGTTTGTCTTGACCGTCGCCACAGGGACGGGCTCCTGGCCGAGCTGGGCCATCGCCTTCGTCCAGTCGAAGCCAAAGCCGATCTCGGCGGCCGCGAAGGCGAGTACCTCGGCGTCGGCGATCGCAACGTCGGAGAGCGAACGCACCTCGACCTCGAGACGCACGGCGGCATCGAGGATGAGCGAACCGAGATCGCGCTTCTCGTCCCGGTCGAGAGCGATGCCGGGCAGACGCACGGTCGCGAAGCCCTTCGACGTGACCCGCACCTCGTACGGTCCGCCGTCCGGCAGCGTGTCGAAGCGGAACGTGCCCTCTGGGCTCGTCTCCACCGTGACCTCGCCGGTCTCCTCGGAGATGAGCAGCACCTCCTGGCCGGCGACGGGCTCGCGCTTCTCGCCCTTCTGGACGACGCCGAACAGCGAGCAGGAGCCCTCGCGACGGGATCGTCGACGGCTGGTCGACTCCTCGCCGGATGGCTCGGTCGGCTCCGTCTCGGTCGCAGCCGCCGTCTCCTCGTCGGGACCTGCTGGCCGGACGGTCTCGTCGGAGGGAGACAGGACCAATGCAACTGCCGCTCCCACGGCGAGCAACATCACGAGTGCAAGAACGACCACGACGCGAGCCTGTCGAGACACTGTCCACCTCCCCGCGGCGATCCCAGACGCCGCGCCTCGTCCCTCTCGGAACGGCGATCAGGACGCAGCATAGAGGATCGGCGTCCTCTCCCAGTCACGCCGCCTCGATCCGGTCCCTTGCTACTTCAGACGCACGACGACGCGGTATCCGAGCGGAGATTCTTCCCGGGACCACTCAACGACGCCCACCGCACCCGACTCGAGCGAGAACGCGAGGTCACCGAGGCCCTTCTCGATGTTGGCGCGCGGGGTCTCCCCTTCGAGCGTGTCGACATCGGTGTTCGTGAGTCGCTGGACGACCCCGCGCGGGAGCGTGTTGGAGTTGGGGGGAAGCCCGTCGCGGCCCAGCGTGAACGCGTCGTCGACGTCGGCGCCGCCATCGATCGCCGCCGCCAGCGAGAACGCGAGCTCCCGAGCCTCGGCGCGAGAGCGGGTGCTGTCGACTCCAGGCACGCCGCTGCCCTCGAAGGCGAGGAGCAGGACCCGGACGGTCACGCGATCCGGTTCGTATGGCCCGCGCTCGGGGCCGCGGTGGGCGGGTGGTTCGCCGGTGGGAGGCGGCTCCGGAGCGTCGTTGCCGCATCCGTAGAGCAGCGCGGAGAGCGCCGCGGAGACCAGTACGGCGGCGAGCACGGCGGGTGGCGAGGCGCGACTCATCGGGCTCTCTCCTCGTGGGGTCAACGCATGCGGCGGACGATGTGCCAGCCAAGCGGGCTGCGCACCTCGTGGTGGGAGACCAGTGTCATCTCACCCGGGCGCAGCCGGAAGGCCGCGTCGGTCAGCCCGCGACCGAAGCCCCGCGCGAGCTCGAGACGAGCGATCTCCGCGTTGCCCTCACCGTCGACCCCGAAGTTCGCGATGGCGTACACGCCGTCGCGATCCCGGTCGTCGCTGTAGAGCCGGACGAGTCGGCCGAGGTCCTCACCCCGCTTGGCACGCTGGAGGACGGTCTCAGCGAGCTGTTGCGCGCTCTCCCGCGAACGCGTCACGCCCGTGATCTCGGCGCTTTCGAACGCGATCAGGACGTGCTGTACCACGACGTGCCGTGCCTCGGTGGGGCGCGCACCCCCGCGCGTGGCGTTCGGGTCGGGCTCGTTCTGCGACAGTCCGAGGTGCGCACAGCCGGTGCTGAGCGCCAGGCTCGAGGCCAGTAGCGCGACCGTGAGGCCGGCGCGCGCGAGTTGCCGCAACGCGGGGGTCCATGTGGCAGTCGGTGTGGGAGCAGGTTGCAGCATCGTTCGGGCCCTCCGGAGCGCTCCGGTCGAGCGCAGGATCGTAGCAGTGGCCGGAAGAACGCCCCGCCCGGGCACGAGTATGGAGGCCCCGGGCACGAGCATGGAGGCCCCGGGCACGATCACGCAGGCCCGGGCACGAGCACGGAGTCCCCGGTACGAGCACGGGGGCACGGCCGGGGTGTCGTGGCACCCTCGCTCGGGAGCGCGTACCTTCGGTGCCGTCCTCGTTCATCAGGAACTGAGTTCATCAGGAGCTGAGATGACCCTTCGCACCCCTCTGTTCACGATCTCCCTCACGGCTCTCGCTCTCGGGGTACTGCTCCTGACCGGCTGCGCCGAGGAACCGATCCCGGCTCCTGTCCCGACCCCGCCCGGCGGCGGTGCCGGGACGCTGCCCGCCGGACACCCGCCGGTCGGGAACCTGCCTGCCGGTCATCCTCCCGCCGGCGGTGCGATGGGAGCCGGCATGGGAGTCGGCATGGGCGGTGGAATGGGAGCGGGAGCCGGTGCCGCTGCGCCCGCCGCTCCGTTCTCCTGGGACGTCCCCGAGGGGTGGACGCAGCTTCGCGGCGCGAACAGCATGCGCCTCGCGCAGTTCCCGATCCCCGGCACCGAGGGCACGAAGACTCCGGTCGAGTGCGTGGTCTTCGGCGGAATCGTCGGCGGAACCGACGCGAACATCGCTCGCTGGATCGGTCAGTTCAAGCAGGCCGACGGCTCGAACTCGAAGGACGCCGCGAAGGTCACGAAGAGCGAAGTCAGCGGCCTGCAGGTCACGCGCCTCCACGTCACCGGCACGTTCGGCGCGCAGATGGTGCCCGGAAAGGGCGAGGCGCTGAACGCGGCCAAGTGGGGCATGCTCGGTGCCGTCATCGAGGGCGATGCGGGCACGATCTTCCTGAAGCTCGTCGGCCCCGCCGACGTCCTCGACGGCGCAGCCGCCTCGTTCGACGCGTTGCTGAACAGCATGCGACCCGCCGGGAACTGAGCCCTCTCGGGGCGACTCCCTCCTCGCCGTGGTGAGCCCGAACAGCGTGACGCCGATCGCTGCCGAGGCCGGGCTACCCCTCGGCGAGGACGCGCTGGGACTCCTCGACGTCGATCCGACTGCCGATGAAGAGCGGCGTGCGCTCGTGGAGCTTCTCGCCGACCTTGTCGAGGATGCGCATCTTGCCGTCGTGCGCCCCGCCGCCCGCTCGCTCCGCGATCATCGCGAGGGGCGCGGCCTCGTAGAGCAGGCGCAGCTTGCCCTCGGGCTTCTGGACCTCGCCGGGATACATGAAGATCCCGCCCTTCAGGAGCGTGCGATGGAAGTCGGCGATGAGGGAGCCGATGTAGCGTTCGGTGCGCTTGGGGCCCTGCACCTGGCCGTCCCGGAAGCTCTCGACGACGCGCCGCGTGGTGTCATCCCAGAACGGCGTCCGTGAGCCGTTGACGCTGTAGCACGTGCCCATCTTGGGCATCGTCATGTCCGCGTCCGTGAGGAAGAACTCCCCGGTCCCCGGGGCGAGCGTGAACCCCTGCACGCCAGAGTCCTCGGTGCAGAGCACGAGCAGAGTGGACGAGCCGTACATGACGTAGCCCGCTGCGATCTGGTCGCGGCCCGGACGCAGGAGATCCTCTAGGCGTCCGCGATCGGTCGGGCGATGGCGGTAGATCCCGAAGATCGAGCCGATCGTCACATTGACGTCGATGTTCGAACTGCCGTCGAGCGGATCGTAGAAGACCGTGTAGTGCGCCCGGCCCCAGTCCTCGGGCATGTACGCGGGGTCCTCGCGCTCCTCGGAGACGAGGGCGGACACGACGTCCGACGCCATCATCGCTTCGAGGAACACCTCGTCGGCGACGACGTCGAGCTTGGCCTGCTCCTCGCCCTGGACGTTCTGCTTGCCGAACTTGCCGATGAGGCCGCGCAACGGCGCCTCGGCGACTTGCTGGGCGACCATCCGGGCCGCGAGGGCGATATGGAGGAGCAGCGTCGACAGCTCGCCGCGCGCTCCGGGGTGCTGTGACTGCTGTCGTAGAACCCACGCCGTCAGACTCATGCCGACCTTCACGTTGCGCCTCCCGTGCTCGTCCCTTCCAGTGACCGCCCCGAACCTACTTCTTCGAGGTAGAGTCCCCGGACGATTCTCCCGATGACGACCCGACTTCGACTGCTTTCTGGCTTCGTTGCGACCTCGGTCGCGTTCGCGCTCCTCGGTGCGTGTGGCGACGATTCGCCCGGCGTCGAGCCGGGGACTGCCGCGTCGTCGACCGGCGCTGCGGCGGCCGGAGGTGCTGCGGTCGAGGTCATCGATGACGCAGCGATCGTCCGGCGCGTGTTCGCGGCCGCCGTGGACGGCGACTCGGCCGCACTCGCCGAGCTGGAACTGCCGCCACGCGTCAGTCGCGTGCGGGTCGGCGTCCATGCGCTCCACGACGTGCTGCTGGAGCGCCGCGCAGGGCTTCCGTCGCTCACGGCGCTGCTCGATGCCCTCGACGCGCTCGCCGGCGCCAGCGGAGGCGCCGATGCCCAGGCTCTGGCGCCGCTGGTCGCCGCGTGGCGGACGTGGGACGAGACCCAGATCGCTATCGAGGCCGAACTCGCTCGGCAGATGACCATCGCGACGACGTCGCAGTCTCTGCCGAAGCCGCCCGGAGTCGAGGGTCTGCGGCTGATCCTCGGGAAGATCGGAGAGGCGGGCTCGCCGCCACCGTCGAGCCCCGCGGGTGCCGGTGCGCAGGTGCTGCGCGTGGCGATCCTCGCGCTCTCCGATCCGGGAGACGGGATCGGCGTCGAACTGCAGGCCGAGATCGCGGCTGCGGTGAAGGCGTTCACAGAACTGTCGTGGCCCGGCGGGCTCGCCGCCTATCTCGAGCCGTTGAGCGGGCATCTGCTGCGGGCCTCACCCGACGGAGTGCGCGGCAACGTGCTCTGGGCGACGGCTGCCGACGCCTACGTCGCGTCGAAGGACCCGGTGGCGTCCGCGCGGATGTACCTGGACCGCGCCGCGACGGTGCAGATGACCGGTGATCTCCAACGCGCAGAGCGCCTCGCGTTCACCGCCCGCGCACGCTTGGAGAAGGCCGGTGCGGGTGGCGGCGAGCTTGTCGATGCGCTCGGCATCCACGCGACGCTGATCCAGGCTCTCGGCCGTCACGAGGACGTGCTGGAGCCGACCGAACGCGCGCTGGCCGAGGCCGCCACGCTGCCGCACGCGGTCGAACTGACCATGTCGCTCGCGCGTGTCCGGGCCGCGTCGCTCGTGCGCGTCGGTCGCTTCGCCGAGGCGATCGAATTGGCCACGAGCGCGGGCGCGGCCTACGACGCCGCCGTGGACGATCCGACCGGGAGCGACCTCGTCATCCGCGCCGAGTTGGCCGCCACAGCGGGCGCCGCTGCACTGGAGGCGGAGCGACCCGTCGAGGCGCGGTCGTTCTTCTCGCTGGCCGCCGACCTTCACGGACGACGAGGAACCGGCCCCGACGCGACGCGCGAACAGACGATTGCGCGCCTGCTCGCGGCGCGGTCGCAGCTGCGCGCCGGCGACACGGCCGGCGCCCAGTCGGCCGTGCGCGACCTGATCGGCGGCAGGCAGCACGCCGCCGGCGCTCTGGCCCTCGCGGCCGACGTCCTGCTCGAGGCCGGCGACACGGAGGGCGCGCAGACGATTGTGCGCCAAGCCACCGCCGCGCTCGGCACCGGCAACGCGCATGCGTTGTCCGAACTGCGGGCGCGGATCGCGCTGGCCGAGGACCGGCCGATCACCGACGTCCGACCGCTGTTCGCCGGCGCCGAGCGGTATCTGACGCGTGGCCGGTTCGGCGCGTTCGGCTGGCGCGTTGCGAGCGTGCTCGACCGCTGGGCCGCGGCCGAGGAGCACGCCGGTGACCGACGACGTGCCGTCGAGATCCTCCTTCGTGCCGAGGGCCATCTCGCGGGCGGAGACGCGCCTGTGCAGCGTGACCGCATCCAGGCGCGGCTGATGCGACTTCAGCGCGAGCGCGGGTGGTTCCACGCGGCGCGTGAGTGGGGAGAGCGACGCCTCGCAAGCGGAGCACTCACCGACGACGCCGACGGGCGTCTCGATCTCTTGCTCGTCTACCTCGAGCTCGCCGCCGCCGGCGAGGTGCCGCCAGTGATCGCGGGCGCCGCCCCGGCAGAGCCGTTTCTCTCTCGCGCCCGGCGCCTCGCGGCCTCGGATCGCGATCCCGAACGCGGCGCACGACTGCTCGCCGGGATCGACGGCAAGTCCCCGCCGAGTGAGGCGCAGGATCCGCGCATCGCCGATCTGCTCGCGATCCCCCACGCCTCGGCGGACGTCGCACGCAGGCTCGCCGAGAAGAACGGCGTCGATCAGCCGGAGCTCCGGCGGCTCGCGGCCCGACGGGGACTGCTGAACGTCGGCCCGGACGACCACGGGCTCGCGTTCCAGTTGCTGGAGCACCGGCGCACGTGCTGGAAGATGGATCTCGAGCGGACGCGCAAGGCCTGCGCGCCGGGCCAGGTCTATCTCGCGGTCGAGCCGTGCGGCGACTTCACCGCGGTGATGACCGTGGCAGCCGACGGGAGCACGTTCCGGCTGGCCGGCCCCTCGACTCCGTTGCGCGACCTCTGGGACGCCGCACACGTCGAGCCGTCGCGCGAGCGCATCGAGGTGACCGCGAAGGCGGTGGGCGAACTCCTCGCCCCCGAGCTCGCGAGCGTGCCGCAGGGAGCCACGTTGGGGATCGGCATGGCGCCGCCGATGGGGCCGCTGCCCTGGGACCTCGTTCCGGTCGGGGACGGCCTGCTGCTGGATCGGTGTGCCGTGGTCACCGCAAGCGAAGCGAACGAGGCGTTCAGCGGTCACTTCGTGCCGGACCACGCCGGCCCGACCCTCTTCCCCGCTGACGCGGGCGAGCGTCGACTGAACATGCTCGTCCCCGCAGCGCTGCCGCTCCCGCCCGATGCGATGCAGGCCGCGCTCTCGGTTCTCGGTGCGACCCCGAGCGGCGACGCGTCGTTCGCACACCAGCTCGCCGCCAGGAAGCGGAAGCTGCGCGCGAGCTCCCCCTGGCCGAGCAACCCGCCGCGCGTGCCGGCGTGGGCCGGTGTGCAGCTTCGCGGTCGCCTGCTCGACTGAGGCGGTCGCCTGCTCGACTAAGCCTGGCCCGCTCTGGAGACCGGGGGGCCATTCTGGGAATCACGGCGCCCTCTGGAACGCATGGGCCCCCCTGAGAATCAAGGGGGGGGGCGGCCCGTGGGGAGGGCCGCCCCTGCGAGGTGCTCGACGGAGAGGCGCCCCTCTCCGTCAGCGGATCAACGGTGGGCGCGCTCGTACTTCTCGATCGCGATGTCGAGTGAGCGGCGGTTCTGGTCGTTGGCCGAGCGCTGGTAGCCCTTGAGGGCCACGATCAGGCGGGTCAGGTGCTTGCGCTCCTCACGGACCACGTCCGCGCGGTCCTGCACTGTGCGCTCGATGTCGCGCATCTGCGACACGGTTGGCGAGCCGGGGAGACGGCCACCGACCTGTGTGACGGCGGCGTACTCCTCCATCGCCTCGACCATCTTGTGGCGGTTCTTCTTCGTCGCTTCACGGTCGTAGCGAGCGAGGGACTCGGCGACGCGGAGGGCCGCGCGACGCTCGGTGCTGAGCATGCCGGAGCGCGTGGCGAGGGCATCTTCCTGGCGCTCGAGCGCGGGGAGATCGTTGAAGTTCGTGACGCGCGCCATGGCGACGGCGGCGGACGGAACGCCCACGGAGCGGACGGGCTGCGGCGTGGGTGCCACAACTGCGGTCGGGCGCGGCGTGAAGGCGACGGCCGGGCGCGTCGAGGCGCCGTCGTAGCTCGGAGCTTCCGGCGCGGCGACGGGCGTCACGTGCTTCGGGATCGGCTGGTTGGCGATGGCGCGGAGCGGCTGGGGGGCCATCGGAAGGCGCCCGTCGACCACGTCAATCGACGGCGAGCGGTCGAGCGATGTGTACGGGGCGGGAACGTTGCGGACGTAGTCCGAACTCGGCGGGGGGCTTGCACAGGCGGCGAGGGCCAGCAGGCCTCCCAGCGCGGCGGCAGCCAACGGCGTACGCCCACCGCGTCCGCGGTTGGCGTTGGAGATGTTGTGCGCTCTCACGAAACCGACTCCTCATGTTGGCGCGCCCGCAGCCGGGAGAGCGTCGCACACCTATGCATCGGCTGCGGGAGGCCGCGACATAAGCGCCTCTGTCTGGTGAAACGTACAGACGAGGCGTCGGCGGCGTCAGTCGAGCACTTCCAGCGTGTCGCCGACGCACACCGCGCCCGACGTCAGCACGCGTCCCCAGACGCCGCCCCGCCCCTCCGGACGCATGGCTTCCTGCAGCCCGTCGGCCATCTCATCCATGAGGTCGCACGGGTGCACGATGCCGTGGATCTCGATCTCCGCCGCACCCAGCCGGACGCGCTGACCGACCAGCGACGGCGCGTCTCCGCCGGACAACAGGACGTTCGCCCGCCGAGCGGACGGGTCGACGTCCTGCCCGAGGTCAGCGATCGTCCGCGCCCAGTCGTCGGCGAAGATCAGCGTGACGTGACGCTTCTTCCCGAACGTGTGGTCGCCCTCGGTCCCGCCGTCGGCGATGAGCTCCAGGACCGGATGCGGCTCCGGTGGCAGAGCCTTCGAGACGCGCACCCAGAGACGTTCGACCGTCCGTGCGCTCATCCGTTCGGTCATCCGTTGACTCCCAGTGCTTCGCTGACCGTGCTCCGGAACGACCGTGTCGGGAAGCCCGCTACCGTGCCGCGGTACGCCTCGCCGTCCTTGACGACCTCGACGATGGCGCCGTCGTCCATCGAGGTCGGGTCGGCCAGGACGTCGCGATCACAGAACAGGAGGTCGGCACGACGACCCGGCTCGATCGTCCCGGCGTCGTGCTGTCCGATCTCCTCCGCCGCCAGCCCGGTCATCCCGTGCCAGGCCTCCAGCGGATTGAGCCCGTCCTGCACGAGCGCCGCGATCTCCATGTAGTTCCGACCGTGCATGCCCGGCAGCACCGGGTCGGTGCCGGCCAGGATCTTCAGTCCGTTCGAGCGCGCGTGCTCGACCGCGGCGGCGTGCACCTCCATGACCTTCTTCACCTTCTCCATGACGAACGGGCTGAGCCCCTCCGCGTTGGGCAGCGCGTGCAGCACCCACGAGGTTGGCGTGACCGTGCAGCCGCGCTCGTACGCCATCTCGGCCAGACGCTCGTCCATGAAGGAGATGTGCTGGATGTCTGCGACGCCATTCTGGATCGCGAGCTCGATACCGCTCTTCGAGTGCGCGTGCGACGCAACCCGCATCCCGCGGGCGCCGGCCTCGTCGCAGATGGCCGCGACCTCCTCGGCGCTGAAGTCGCGGTGCTCGAGATGGTCCGAGGGCGAGGCCACGCCCGGGCTGGAGCAGATCTTGATGAGGTCCGCGCCGCAGGCCCGGATCTCGCGCACGCGCTTCCGCGCCTCCCACGGGCCGTCGACGATGCTCGACGGGCGTCCGGGCGAGTCGGGCCAGAGCTTCGAGAGCTCGGCGTGGCAGCGGTCGGGACCGCGAAAATCCGCGTGGCCGCCGGTGGTCGAGAGCATGCAGATCGCGATCTTCAGTCGCGGCCCGATCATCACGCCGTCGTTGACCATGCGCTTCATGAAGTCGGTCGCGCCGCCGATGTCGCGCATCGTCGTGACGCCGCCGTCGACGAGCGAGCGGTAGAGGATCTTCTCCACGTAGAGGATCGCGGACTGCGAGAGCATCGTGTCCATGTCGGACTTCGTGAGCCCGAGCACGGTCACGTGGCCGTGGCAGTCGACGAGGCCTGGCGTGACCGTGTAGGCCGAGCAGTCGATCCCCGTGTGTTCGTCGCCGATCGAGAGCTCCGCATCGTGCGGGCGCAGCTCTTTGATGACGCCGCCGTCGAGGAAGACGTCGACGTTCGCGTGCATCGCGTCAGCGCCGGGACCGGTGCCGTCGTAGAGCTTCTGGATGTTCTGCAGGATGATCATGCGTTCCTCAGCTGCTCGTTGGCCGCGGTGAGCCAGTCGCGGTTCTCCAGGTACCAGCCGACCGTCGCCGCCAGCGTGGACTCGAGGTCGTGCTCCGGCTCCCAGCCCAGTTCCTCGCGGGCCCGGTCCGCCACCATCCAGTAGCGGAGGTCGTACGAAGCGCGGTCCTCGACCTCCTCGATCTCGCCCTGACCGACGATCTCGCGCACGCGCTGGATCACGACGTGCGTGTACTCCTCGTTCGCCGCGCTCGGCGCCAGGTTGTAGGCCCGTCCAGCCACGCCACGCTCGAGGGCGGCCGCGATCCCGGCCGCGTGGTCGTCGACGTGCATCCACATGCGCTGCGCCGGCGTCTTGAACAGCGGGAAGGAGCGACCCTCGCTGAAGCAGGTCACCGCCTTCGGCACCGCCTTCTCGGGGTACTGGCGCGGGCCGATGGTGTTCGCGCCGCGGGTCACGACGACGTCGAGGCCGCGCGCCTCGTGGTACGACATCAGCATCATCTCGGCGGCCGCCTTGGTCACCGAGTAGGGGTTGCGCGCGTAGATGGGGGAGTCCTCGGTCCACGCCGTGCTCGCGTCCTTCGCATCGCCGTACACCTCGTCCGTCGAGACGTGCACCATCCGGATGCCGCGCTTCTGCGCCTCCATCGCGAGGACGCGCGCCCCGAGCACGTTGCTCTGCCAGAAGCCGATGTCGTCGTCGATCGACCGGTCCACGTGACTCTCGGCCGCGAAGTTGACGATCGCATCCGGCGCCGCCTCGTCGAGCACCACCGCCATCCGCGCCGCGTCCGAGATGTCGGCACGCACGTCGGTCACGCCATCGGCGAGGTTGCGCTCGAGCGCCCCCCAGCCGAGGAAGTCGACGCCCGTGATGTCGTACCGATCGCGGAAGCGCTCGCAGAATGCGGATGCGATGAAGCCCAGGTGCCCCGTGACGAGGAGCCGTCGTTTTGCCGTCATGATGGGCTGAGGAGACTGGAAGCCGCCGCCGGTCACCCAGGGAAAACGGGTGCGGCAGCCGCGCGCGTCTGCGGTACGACTGACGCATGCACCTGGCGACTCCTCGGACTCTGCTCTTCCTGGAGCGCGACGGCCGCTGGCTGTTCCTGCGGGGCGCCGATCACAAGTGGTTCGCCGGCCTCCTGAACGGCCTCGGCGGCCGCGTCGAGCCCGACGAGGACATCGAGTCCGCCGCCCGCCGCGAAGCGCGCGAGGAGACCGGCCTTGAACCCGGCCGGCTCACGCTGGCTGCGGTCGTCCACGTGCTGGAGGACCCGGCGGTCATGCTCTTCGCATTCCGCGGGAGTCTTCCGGACGGCGACTTGGTCCCGACTGACGAAGGCGAGCACCGCTGGCATGCCCCCGAGGACGTCACCGACGACGCGCTCCCCTTCGTCCCCGACCTGCGGAAACTGGTCCCCGCGATCGCCGCCTGGGACCCGAGCGGACCGCCGTTGTCGTTCGTGCTAGTCCCCCCGGACGACCTGCGGTCCGCCAGAGACCGTTCGGGGAAGTAGCGACATGAGCTTCGACCTTCACTTCTGGCGCTACGCGAAGGGCAGGCGGCCGCACCCGGCGGTCACGTCGGCGCGGCTGGATGCTGACATCGCGACGCCCGAGCTCGCGGAGTTGGATCCCGACGAACTCGAGCGGGCAGTGCGTGCGCAGTTCCCCGGCTTCGACGCGGAAGAGGGCGATCACGCCCGCTTCGTCTGCGAGATCGACCACAGCTCCGCGGAAGTCGCGCTCGCTGGCGCGCTGCGTCAGACCGACTTCGACAGGCTGATCGAATTCGCAGAGAATCAAGGCCTGCATGTGTTCAGCCGCGCTGATCCCGTGCCGCCGCGTGTGGCGAGTCGCATCGAGCGGGAGCTCGACGAGCACGGCTCCCTGTCGTCCGTCCCGGAAGACCCGTCAGAGATCCGCGCTCAGGCCGAGGCGGGGAATGCGGCGGCGCAGTTCCAGCTGGGCAACGCCCACTCAGGCGGCGACGGCGCGCCGCAGGACGACGCTGCGGCGTTCATGTGGTTCCGTAGGTCCGCGGACGCTGGCAACGTCGATGGGATGTTCAACCTCGCCTGGTGCTACCGCAATGGGCGAGGTGTGATTCGGGACGTGACGGCCGCCGTGCAGTGGCTCGAGCGAGCCATGCAGTTCGAGGAGTGTGATGCGCCGTTCGTCCTGGCAGAGATCTACGAGGCCGGCGATGGCGTCCCGGCGGACCCTGACCGGGCGCGGGAACTCTTTCGAGTTGCGTGGGAGAACGGTCATCCACGCGCGCGGAAGCGCTATCGAGCCCTCGGTGGTGCGTGACTCCGTATGACCGGTCCGCTACTCGCGCTCTGTCCGCGGCTCCAGCGCGGCCTTCAGCGCCGCGAGCCGACGATGCGTCTCGCGACGGAACATCAGTCCGACGATCGGTTCCACGAGCCAGCGCAGCCACCGGGGACGCGTCGTGACGTGGCCTTGGTACGTGACCCGCGTGGTGCCTGGCCCTTGAGCGTCGTGGCAGATCGTGGCGGCGAACGTCTCGAAGATGCGGGGGCCGCGCGTCATGCGCACCGCCGCGCGCCATGGCGGATCGAACGTGATGTAGACCGATTCGACGCCTAGGCCGAACAGCCGACTCTTGCCGACGCAGAGCGTCCTCACGCCGACTGCTGCGCGGGGCGCGTCATCGAGGAGGCGTGCCTCCCGAAGCAGAGAGTCCCACGTGAGGCGGCGGTCGTAGTCGTGCGTCAACTCGAAGACGGCGCGTGGCTCCGCGCGGATGTCGATCGAGGCAGTGAAGCGTGCCACGCGAACACGATACCGGCGTGGGCGCGTGAGCCCGGGCAAGCGCTCGAGTACCGAGACCGCTGAACGTGATCGTCATACGGAGTCAGGACAGGTTTTCCGGAGTTCGTAACCGCCCGCCGTCCTCCCGCGACCTTCTCCTGGGAGGTGCGGCATGGCACGACGCGATCGAGGGGACGAGCCGGGATTCTGGCACCACGTCATCAACCGCGGGATCGCGAAGTGGACGGTGATCGAGCGGCGCAGCGACGCTCGCTAGTTCCGGTCCCGCGCGGCGCGAGCGGTTCGCTCTTCCGGGGACGCTTCTGGTCCAATCCCGTCACGACGCATGCGTACCGCGCCGCACCGGTGCGCTACATCGATCACAACGACCGCGCGGCCGGAGGAGGTGAACTCCGGAAAATCGGTCCTGACTCCGTATGACGACTGCGCTAGTCCGATAGCACAGTTGGCCCGACGAGGCGGTCGGGCGGAGGCGGAATGAACGACGGACGAAGTCGGAGTCGACGACTGCGGTGGATTGGCTGCGCGCTGGCCTCCCTGGCCATCGGCGTTGGAGTGGCGTGGTTGTTGTTCTCTGATTGCCAATCGGAGCGCGAAGGGATCGCACATGCGCGCGCGGCGGCCTCGCGACACGTCGGTGATCGACAACGGCAGCGCGTGAGAGTTCCGCCGCCTCCCGTTGGCGCGTCGTCTGCGATCGAGACCGTGGGGACAGACACCCCTGACCCCGACCCGGTCGACCTCTCGACGATCGACCGTGATCGGGACCTTCATGGAGTCGTCGTGCGCGCGGACGGCACACCGGTGCCAGGCGCCCTCGTGGAGGCGTCGCATTGCCCTTGGTTCGACCTGGGTACGTTCCACTACGACGGTTTCGGCGAACGCATCGTCGTCGGAGAGACGCGCACGTCCACGGACGGCACGTTCGCCCTTCGCCTGTCCCCCGGCGCCGTGGTCACTGTCTCCATTCGCGCGCAGGACCTCCGCCGAGCGGATCTCCCACACCGTCGAGCAGGCGAGTACATGCGTGTCGTTCTCGACTCAGGTGTTCAACTTCATGTGAGCGCCCGAACGGCGGAAGGCGCCCCCGAACCGGGGGTCGCGCTGCGTGTCTCGCGACAATACGCAAACGACGTTGAAGTGACCTTGGATGTGACGACAGACGCCGACGGCGAGTGCGATTTCGTGGGGTTGCCGCCGGGCGCTTCCGTGTTCGTCAGCCGGGCGCCCGGGTGTCTGCAGCTCGTGACGGGCACGCGCGTCATGCTGCCCCTCGAGGGGACCGCAACGGCGACCGTCCGCACGCAGAGTCCAACCGCGTTGCGAGGCCGCGTGGTCGACGTAGCAGGGGACATCGTTGAAGGCGCCGAGGCCGCGTTGCGCGAGAGCTTCACCGACGCAGCCGCTGTGGACCACGCGGGTCGGTTCGCGATCCCGACGTGGGACGGCAAGGGAACCACCGACGTCTACGCACGTGCACCGGGCTTCATCCCGGTCTCCATGACAGCCGGCGAGGGCGACCTCATCCTCACACTGCACGCCAGCGCGACGGCAACCGGGCGTGTCGTTGACGTCGATCTCAATCCTGTCGCGGGGGCGCTCGTCTCCTTCGTAGGGCTCGAGGGCGCGGAAGAGGGCTGGCACATGAGCGGCGGACATGCCATCTCGGGTGACGACGGGTCGTTCGAGATACTCGGGATCGATACTGTGTTGCAGCACTTCCTCACCGTCGCCGCCGACGGCCACGGAGGGACCATCGCTGCGATCACACTCGACGCCCCTTCGCATGTGCATGACCTCGGTGACATCGTCCTGTCTCCCGCGCAGTCGATCGTCGGCACGGTGATCGACACAGATGACGCCCCGGTGAGGCGCGCCGCCGTCACGCTCCTGCCGTGGGCGAGCGCCGCGACCGGGCGAGTCTCTCCGCCGCGGGGGGTGGCGCAACGCGAGCAGGCGACCGACGACCTCGGGCGGTTCGCGTTCGCCGACGTGGGTCCGGGTGACTACATCGTGTTCGTTCGGCCAACGGGACATGCGGCGGTGACTCGCAATCTGACGGTGAGCGCCGGCGAGGACCCAGAGCCGCTGCAATTCACGATCGAGGGCTCGCCACTCACCGTACGAGTTGTCGACGTCGACGCTCGGCCGCTACCCGGGATCACCGTCCTAGTCACTTCGACGGGACGAAGCCCCATCCTCGTGCGGACCGCGGCCGACGGCAGCGTTGACGTCACGCGTGCCGGTGTCGAATGTAGTGTCTCGGCAGTCCCGTCGGAGAACGAGGACGCGGTCTGGCTCGGGAGCGAAGCACGCATCGTGGCATTCACGGAGCGCGAGCTGACCATCGTCGTCGCGCCGGGTGCGATCGTCCGTGGTCAGCTCATCGACTTCGATCGGCAACCCATCGCAGGTGCGCAACTCGTGCTGCAGCAGTCCGGGCGCGACGTCGGGACGACGCGGACCGACGGTGACGGGCAGTTCCGCGGGACGGTTGCCATCGGTGTTCCGACGAGCGTCGTCTTCGGCGGTGTGGTGAGTGGGAGCGGGAGCCCCTTCGACTCGGACTCCGGCCTACGAGCCCGGGCCGACGGCGTCATGCCCGAAGCAGACGCCCTCCTGGTCGCGACCGCGGCAGAAGGCAGTCACTCTCCCGTCGTCCGGGCGCGCTCACCGGACGGCTTCCGCATCGAAGGAGCGATCATCCTCTACTCGGTTGCGGGGAGCGGCGCGGGCGGGATGCTCACGACAGACGCCAATGGAAACGCGAGCCTCCCGGCACGCGACGACACGCGCTGGTCGCTCTCCGGCGTGGCATTCGGTGAGTGGAGTCCGCCTCGGTCTGCTGAGGTGGGCCCCGACGATGACGAGGTCACACTGCAATGGCGAGCATCCGACCTCGTCTCCGGCCGTGCGATCCTGGCGAACGGCCGTCCTCCCGAACGCGGTGAGTTCCGCATCGGGAACGCCTCCGGCTGGTACGTCACCGGCGACCTGAACAGCGACGGTGCATTCACGGCGCACGTTCCACGCGACGACGGCCCCTGGACCGTGCGGATCACAGGACACCACGGGTCCCACGCTTGCTCGGCAGTCATCGAGGACGTCCGCGCAGCGTCGACCGATGTCTGGCTCACGCTGACGCGGGACTGACCGGCTGCAGTCCGGTGTGCCGAACGGCCCGCCCTACTTCGACGCGTGATACCGAACCCGTGATACCGAACCCGGTCAGATTCTTCGGAGCAGCGGTCGCCAGTCCACGCCGGAGAGGCCGCGGATCCTTGGACCGACGAATCTGACCGGGTTCGGCATGTCAGTCCGGCCTAGGCTGCGGCTCCCTCGCTCCATTGTGAGCGCGCTCATTTTGTCGTGGCGAGGGCTCGGCGGCCGTGCATAATATGAGCATGCTCATATTGGAGCGCGCCCGATGAGGATCACGGCCCAGGCGAAGCGGGAGACGCGGAAGCGGATCCTGGCGGCGGCCCGGCGGTTGTTCGGTTCGCAGGGCTTCACCGGTTCGTCGACGCGTGACCTCGCGCGGGCGGCCGGCATCGCCACGGGCACGCTCTTCAACTACTTCCCGAACAAGGAAGCCGTCGCCATGACGCTTGCGGCGGAGGCCCTCGAGCGCGGTCGCACGGCGTTTCGGGCGGCGCGGCGCCCCGACGAAACGCTCGAGGAGGCGCTGTTCGGCCACATCGCGTTCGGGCTGCGGGAACTCGCCCCGTATCGACCCTTCCTGGGCGAGGTCTTCGAGACGGCGCTCAGCCCGTTCAGCCGTTCGGCGACCGCCGAGCAGGGCGAGGAACTGCGGCTGCGGCACCTCGAGACGGTCGCGGACCTCCTCCGCGACGGTGGACTCGTCGAGGAGCCCCACTTCGTCTCCGTGCACCTCTACTGGACGCTCTACCTCGGCGTTCTGGCGTTCTGGTCGCGGGACGAGTCGGAGAAGCAGAGCGAGACCCTGGTCGTACTCGATCGGTCGCTCGGGCTGTTCGTCGGAACGCTGCCCTCACCACGAGGGGACTGAGGAGAGATCATCATGGACGCCAACGTCGTCAACCCGCGGGCCGCCGAACTGCTGGCCGCACTCCCCGAGGATCTGCGCGGCCCCGTCTCGCGCGACGAGGAGCTTCGCACTCTGTTGAGCGCGC
The DNA here is from genome assembly GCA_021776825.1 of Planctomycetota bacterium. Lineage (GTDB taxonomy): Bacteria > Planctomycetota > JAJSAM01 > JAJSAM01 > JAJVHW01 > JAJFFG01. Next base: position 1,559 of record JAJFFG010000020.1, on the reverse strand, counting down.
TCTCCTCGAAGCCGGTCCCCACGGGCCGCCTGTTCCGCATGTGGTCGCTCGGCTCGCTGCAGGCCCGCCTCGCAGCCGCGTACCTCGCGTACTGGATCCGCTCCGGGTTCGCCGGCGCGGACCGGCGGGCGCGGCTCAAGCGCGAGGCGCACCTCTCTGCGGCGGTGAAGCTCCTGGGCAGCATGAGCTACCTGCGCGGCGCGATCATGAAGGTCGGCCAGATCCTCGCCAGCTACCCCGAGTTCGTGCCCGACGAGTTCGTCGAGACGCTGGCGGCGCTCCACAGCGAGGCCCCGCCGATGCACTACTCGCTGCTGCGCGAGCAGGTCCGCAGCGAACTCGGCGGTGATCCCGAGACCCTGTTCCGGGAGTTCGAGACGGACGCGTTCGCGGCCGCTTCGCTCGGGCAGGTCCATCGGGCACGCCTGCACACCGGGGAGCGCGTGGCGGTCAAGATCCAGTACCCGGGCATCGCCCGCACAATCCAGGCCGACTTCGCAAATGGACGCGCACTGATGCAGCCGATGCGGCTCCTGAAGGACTGGGACAACTTCATCGAGAACGGCGCCGAGATCGAGCGCATTCTGCTCCTCGAGGCCGACTACGAGAACGAGCGTGCGAACTCCGAGAAGGCGCGTGCGCTCCTCGCCGATCTCGACGATGTTGTCATCCCGCGCACCTACGCCGAGCTCTCGAGCCGGCGCGTGCTGACGATGGACTATCTCGACGGCCTGCATCCGCGCGAGTTCATGACTACCGGGCCTTCGGCGGCGGTGCGCAACCGCCACGCGGCCCAGATCCTGCGCGTCACGTCACGCCTGCTGTTCGACGGTCGCCTGATCGCCGCGGACCCCAACCCGGGCAACTTCCTCGCGCTCCCCGACGGGCGCCTCGGCCTCATCGACTTCGGCTGCTTCCGCGAAGCCACTGACGAAGAGTGGCCGCTCTTCCTCACGGCGGAGCGTGCGGCGCAGCATGGGGGCGCGGACTACGTCGACCTGCTCCGCGACGGTGCGTTGATGACCGAGAAGGAACTGCAGGACGACGGGCACGTCGCCTGCGTCAAGCGCTCGTGCGACTGGACGTTCGAGTCCTTCCGCGAGGACGCGCCGTTCGACTTCTCCGACCCCGAGTACATGAAGCGCGGGTTCGATGCGATGGCCGAGCTCATGCGTCGGCGCTACACCAAGTCGGTCGCCGTGTTCCTCTGGGCGAACCGGATGAACTACGGCATCGCCGCGCTCGCCTACACGCTCCACGCAGAGGTCAATCACCACCGCATCCGCGTCGAAGAGCTCGAGCGCGTTGGGCGCGGCCCGAGCGCGACCTGACGTCGATCGCCGCACGAGACCTGTGACATGCGGTTCCTGGCACGGTAGTGCGGTGGGGCGTGACTCCGTCTGCGGAGGTGGGGACAGTGAACAGGGTTCTTCCTGATGTCGCGCCGCGCGATGCCAGGAAGAACCCATTGGACTGAGCCGCGGGCCCGTCGTCGCCGTCGCGCTATGGGGATTGGTGTGCGGGCGTTCTTCGTCGGGAGGGCACGAGGGAGCGCGGTG
>JAJFFG010000019.1 GCA_021776825.1 Planctomycetota bacterium | reverse complement strand
TTGTCCCCGGAGCTTCGCCCCGGACCGTCGCCGGTCCCAGGCGTCCAGGTAGCTACCGTGATGAACCATCAACTTCACGGGCAGAACTTCCATCTGCTGGATGCGTGCACCCTCGTGGCGCACTGAACGATCCGGGCTAGCGTCGGCTACTTCCAGACGGCCTTGTTCTTCTTGTTGTCGTTGTACCAACTGCGCGCTTCGCCGGGGTTCTTGAACTTCACACGCGAGAGGGAGTTCAGCGCGGACATGATCCCGCTGGAGACGATGTTCCACTTGCGCTTGGCGTTCTGGTCGTTGTTCTGCGCGGCGTTGTAGACGCCTTCGCTCTGCTTGATGCACTCCTCGAGCAGCTGCTTGCGGATCTTGCCCGGGGCCTTGTTGTAGCCCGACAGCGCGGCGGCCGTCTTGCCGACCACGTCGTGGTCCTTGTTCTTCAGGAGCTTGACGAGGTCCTTCATGATCTTGGCGTCGGTGTCGGCCATCGACTTGAACGACTTCAGGCACGCGCTGTACTTCTGCACCGACGGCTCCTTGGCCTTCAGCGACTTCAGCAGCACCTTCATCAGGACCTTCGATGCGTACTCGGGGCCGAGCTTGGTGAGGTTCTCGATCCCGGCGACAGCGACCATCTCGTTCTTGTTGGCGGCCATCGAACCGAGCCACTTCGGGATCGGCTTCTTGATGCCCTCGGTCACCTTCTCGTTGAGGAAGATCTCGGCGAGCTTGGTGGCGGTGGCGCGCGCCGCGCCCTCACCCTGCTTGCCGATCAACTTCTCGACGCTCTCGATGTAGCGCGTCGCTTCAACATCCTCGGGGGACGGACCCTCCTCGGTCTCCTGCGCCAGAGCGGCGAACGGGACGGCGAGCAGTAGGGCGAACGCGAATAGGATCGAGCGGACCATCGTCGGTTTCCTCCGGAAGCGGGGCGCGATCCCCAATTGTAGCCGCGCCGGTGGGCACCGCACGAGCGATGCCTCAGGACGCAGACAGGCGTTCGTCTTCTTCCAAGCAACCGGCGAGCCAACGCGCCACGGGTCCGGGGGCCTCGTAGGGTCTGCCGTCGAGTCGCCCCACGGGCGCGATCGGTCCGAGGCTGGACGTCAGGATCACCTCGTCGGCGGCGGCGACCTCCCCAGGCTCGAGACGAGCCTCGCGCACGCTCGGCGAATCGACACGCGACGCGAGGGCCAGCACACGGGCACGCGTGATCCCAGGGAGGACACCTCTGTCCAGCGCTGGCGTCAGGAGCTCGCCGTCACGAACGACGAACAGGTTGGCGGCGTCCGAACAAGCGACGTCACCGTCAACGGTCGTGATCACGCCCACGTCGGCACCGACGGCACGCGCCGCCTTCCGCGCGAGGACCCACGGCATCCACGAGAGCGTCTTGTGACCGGACATCGCGGCGCGCGGATCGATCCGGTGAGCATCCACCGTGGCCGCGCACACGGACGGCGCGACGACGCCCGGCAGGCGATCTGGCAGCGCGGAGAGCGAGAGCACCACACTGGGCTCACCCCCGCCGTCGAGTCCGCGTCCCACACCGGCCGAGACGGTGATCCGCAACGCGGCGCGCGTCGGCTCGCCTTCGGTGCGCCACAGCTCGCGCGTCGCCGCGCGCACCGTTGCGGCATCGATGCCGATGTCGCCGATCCCCAGCGCGACCGCGCTGCCGCTCAGCCGTGCCATGTGCGCCTCGATGTAGAGGCCATCCCCCGCCCGAACGAGCAGCGTCGAGAACACGCCATGCCCGAGCAGCCGGCCACGATCGAGCCACGCCGCGTGCTCCTCCGCCGACACCACCCGACCGTCGCGCCACGCGTTCATGACTGCTCGGTGCCCAGCGCGGCGAGCAGTGCGCGGGCCTTGTCGAGCGTCTCCTCGAACTCGGCATCGGGATCGGAGTCCGCGACGATCCCGCCGCCGACGTGGAAGCTGGCAGCATTGCCCTGCACGACGAGCGTGCGGATGAGGATGTTCAGAAGCAGATCGCCGTCGTAGCCGAACCAGCCGGCCGACCCGCAGTACGGGCCCCGACGGACGTCCTCGAGCTCTTCAAGGATCTCCATCGCGCGAATCTTCGGCGCCCCTGTGATGCTCCCGCCCGGCATGGTCGCGGCAATCACGTCGGCCGCGTCGACGGCGTCGTCGAGCTCCGCGGCGACCGTCGCGACCGCGTGATGCACGGTCGGGTGATCGTGCAGTGCGCGGGCCTCTTCGACCGTCACCGATCCCGTGCGCGCCACACGCCCGAGATCATTGCGGAGGAGGTCGACGATCATCGCCAGTTCGGCGCGGTCCTTCTCGCTCGTAGCGAGTTCCTGTCGCAGTCGCTCGTCCTCTGCCGGATCCGCGGACCGGGGGCGCGTCCCCTTGATCGGTCGCGTCAGCACACGTTCGCCCCGCCGTGCGAGGAACAGCTCGGGACTGATCGACAACACCTGCGGCCCACCGAGGTCCATCCAGCATCCGTACGGTGCGGGACTCGTCGCGCGCAGTCGCGCGTAGAGCTCGATCGCCGGGATGCGGAGCTCCGCGGTGAAGCGCTGGGACAGGTTCGCTTGGAAGATGTCGCCGGCGCGGATGTACGCAAGCACCCGCTCGACTCGCGCGAGGTAGGTCGCCCGGCCGACGTCCGGGCGAACGGGTCCGGCGGCCGGACCGTCCACGTGTGCGGGCTCCGACAAAGACGCCGCGAGATCGAGGTACTCGGACTCGCGGGCCACCAGCCGCGACGGTCCCTCGTAAGGATCGCAGGCGCCGGAGAGGAACAGGCGTCGGTCGACACGATCCTCGACGAGCAGGCACTCGTACTCCGCGATCGCAAAGTCCGGCACCGCCGCATCGGCCGGCAGCGAGTCGGGCAAGCGCTCGACGTGACGGCCGATGTCGTACGTGATCCAGCCGATGAAGCCACCGCGGAACGGCGCGGGCGACTCGGGGTCCGGATCCATCCTCCGCTCGCCGAGCAGGTGCCGGAGTCCGCGCAGAGCACCCGGCTTCCCGGCCGGCCAGCGCAATGTCCGTCGCGGGCGCCACCCCAGCACCGACCAGCGCCCCTCGTGCTCCGCGTCGCAGCCGGAGTCGAGGAACGCCACGCCTGGCTCACGCGTCGCGAGCGCACGCGCGACCGGCCAGAGCTCGCGATACGGGAGCTCCTGACGGAACGGCGCCAGTCGCGGAGCGCGGGCCATCGCGCCGTTCTACGCGTGGATCGTCGTGAGGTCAGGAACCGTCCGAGATTCGACCGGGCCCTCTGCTCGATCCGGTAGTGAGGGGCCCGTCGCCATGCACCCCGACGAGGCCGTCGATCGCTTCCTCGCCAACGCCCGTACGGCGCGTCGTCTCAGCCCGAACACGCTCGAAGCGTACGGCGGCGACCTCTCGCGACTCTGCGCCCACCTGGACGCCAAGAACCTCCGCGACGTGACCGTGCTCGATGCCGACACGCTGCGCGCGTTCCTGGCGGAGGAGAAGGGTCGCGGCCTGGCAGACACCAGCCTCGCGCGGGTCGTCGCCACGATCCGGAGCCTCTTCAAGTACCTCCAGCGCGAGAAGATCGTCCTCGCGAACCCGGCGGCCGCTCTGCGCTCGCCGCGTCGTCGCCGCACGCTGCCCGAGCCGCTCACGCGCGCCGAGGTCGAGCGTGTGCTCTCGCTGCCGTTACCCGGCGGTGCGCTCGGCGCCCGCAATCGAGCGATCATCGAGGTCCTCTACTCCGCGGGGCTGCGCGTCAGCGAACTCGTCGGCCTCGACCTCGACCGCATGGACCTCGAGCGAGGCGTGATCCGCGTGCTGGGCAAGGGCCGCAAGGAGCGCCTCGCATTCCTCGGCGCGCCCGCACGACGCGCGGTCGAGCGGTTCCTCGCGCTCCGGCAGACGTCGGGGAAGCGCGACGAAAGCGACGCCGTGTTCACCAACAACCGCGGAGGCCGGCTGAGCACGCGCAGTGTAGAGCGACTCGTGAAGCGCGAGTTGGCCCGAGCGGGTCTCGCCGGACGTGGCAGTCCGCACACGCTGCGACACTCGTTCGCGACGCACATGCTGGATGCCGGTGCCGACCTGCGTACCGTCCAGGAACTGCTCGGCCACGCCGATGCCGCGACCACTCAGATCTACACCCACGTCACCACGCGCCTCCTGCGCGAGACCTACGCGAAAGCCCACCCCCGCGCATGACCACGCTTCGACTTGCCGCCATCCTCGGGTTCCTCGGTGTTGCCCTCGGCGCCTTCGGCGCGCACGGACTGAAGTCGATGGTCGCGGCCGAGCGGCTCGTCGAGGCCCGCGGATGGTGGCAGACGGCCGCGCTCTACCACCTCCTGCACGCCGTTGCGCTCCTCGCGCGCGCCAGCGTCGCACCGCAACCCGGGCCTTCGGAATGGTGCTTCGCCGCCGGGATCATCGTCTTCAGCGGCACTCTCTACGCCATAGCGCTCGGCGGTCCGCGCATCCTCGGCGCGGTCACGCCGCTCGGCGGGCTGCTCCTGCTCGTGGGCTGGGCGCTACTGCTACGCCGGGCCGCAGCCTGATGACCTAATCGCGGTGGAACTGGATGGCGCCGTCGGGCAGGAAGTACAGGATCAGCATGCGCCCGCCGGCGACGCGCGGCTTGTGCGTGCTGCCCGGCTGGAACACCACCCAGCCCTCCGGGTGACCGTCGAACCGCGGATCGCCCTCCTGCGCGAAGCAGAGGTTGATCTCGCCGTTCGTGTGCGTGTGCTTCGGACCGACGACGTCCTGCATGACCACGGCGTCGACGCTGTAGCCAGCCGAGTCGTCGCTGGGCTTCACCGGACGCGAGAATCGGATGCCCCCCGCCTCGCGGTCGCAGAGCCAGCCGTCGTCCACGCCGGACTCGGCTGCGGTGCGCACGGCCGCGCAGAGATCGCCCGTCGCCGGAAGGTCCCGGTTCAGGCGCTCGGCCAGGCCGTCTTCGCTCGGATCGGTCGCTCCGAGCACCTCGAAGAGCGGTCCCAGCGTCTCGATCAGTGTGTCTCGTGCCATGGCGGACATCGTAGCCAGGCGCACGGGCTCCTATCATCGAACGCATGACCGCACGCCCGATCCGATCTCTCGTCCTCCTCGCGCTGGCGCTCCTCCCACTCTCCGTGGCACGGGCTCAGGACTCGGCAGCTCCAGTCTCCCCCGCTCCGGCCGTCGAACGAACGACGTCGACGCCGGCGGAGCTGAAGAAGCGCGCGACGTACTCGGCGACCGAGTTCGAGATGACGGTGCACCCGCCGATCTCGCTGACCGACGGCCTGATCGTCGAGGGTCTCCGCTATCCGTCGCCGCTCGAGACCGAGTACCGCGAACGCAACGACGTCGTGAAGGGCAAGCTCTTCCGCCTCGAGAAGGGCGCCAAGAACGCCGCCGTCATCGCGCTCGGTGGCTGGAAGTTCGATCCCCTCACGCCGGCGCTGGGCCAGAAGCTCGCGCTGACGGGCATCCAGGTCATGTGGATCGAGGCCCCGTTCCAGGGACAGCGCACGCCCAAAGGCCGACGCCCCGGCGACCTGACGCTCTCGCACGACCTCGTGCAGAACGAGGACACGTTCGTGCAACTCGCGCAGGACGTGCAGCGCGCGATCGACTGGCTCGTGCGGGAGCGCGGCGTCGACCGCGATCGCATCGGGCTGCTCGGCACGAGTCTCGGTGGGTTTGCGAGCGCGCTGCTCTACGGCGTCGACACGCGCATGAACGCCGCTGTCGTCCAACTCGCCGGCAACGATGTGGCGGCAGTGCTCTTCAACGGAAACTGGCTGACCCGCGGCATCGAAAAGCGGCTGCGCGAAAACGGCATCGACGAGAAGGACGCGCGGCGACAGATGCGCGCGATCAACCCCGGCACCTGGGCCGATGCGAAGCGCGGCGACGGGCTGCTCATCGTCGCCGCCGAGCTCGACGAGATCGTGCCACTGGCGACGTCGAAGGAGTTGGCAAAGCTCTACGGCGGTGCGCGCACGATCGTGATGCCGGGTGCGCCGCACCGCGCCGCGAACGGGCTGCAGGAGGCGTTCCCCGAGGTGCAGAAGCACTTCGTGGCACGGCTGCTCGCGTCAGACGAAGAGCGCGACGCGCCGAACTCCGAGGACTAGCAGCCTGTCGGAGTTACGGCCTCGACGGGCCACGCACGTTGGCGCGACAGCCTGCTAGCTATAGGCCGCTGGCTGACGAGCGCAGGCGCATCGCGGTGCGCCCGGCCTCCGGAGGAGGCACCACGGGCCGAAGACGGCCGGTGGCCGGTGCGCCCGCTGTGGCGCCGGAAGATCTCACTCGGACCCGACCACGCGCGCCAGCACGTCGCGACGGCGCCGTCGCGAGCCGCTGAGGCGCCAACGCCAGTCGCGGGCGTGATGCGCACGCCACCGATCCAGCGCGGCTGTACCGACCGCGTCGACCGCCACGCCGATCGTCGCCGCATCCGACGTCGCCTCGTTCCGCAGTAGCGAGAAGAAGAACGCCTCGACCTCGCGCGGCAGCGCCTCGGGGACCGACAGCGACGGGTTCACGCGCGCCTCGAAATCGAAGTAGACGAGCTCGCCGGACGGACGCCACCACGCATGCGCGAGACGCGGGGCGGGATGCACCATGCGTCGATCGTCTGCCGCGAGTGCCGACTCCTGTCGACGGCGCAGATCATCCGCGAGGTGGGCGACGTGGGACCGCGTCTCGGGCCCCGCGCCGATCTCGCGAATGCGGTCGAGGAGCGGCAGTCCCTCCTCGCGTCGAAAGACGAGCACGTGCGGCTGCGGTCGTGCCAGCACGTCGAACGTGCCGAAGCCCGCCGCGCGGAACCCGGCGATGCCATCGAGCTCGGCCTGCACGCGAGCACGTGCGCCACTCCGAAGGGCGAACGCGCGTGAGACCCAGCGCGAGAGCGGGTTGCGCCAGACCTGCACGCGATACGCCCAGTCCTGGCGGAACACCTTCAGCACGCGCTGCTGGCCGTCGAGCGTGAACGCGACGATGCGGTTCTTCTTCCCGTCGGGAACGCCGAGGTACTCGCAGTCGGTGGCGCGCGCGGCCACGTCGGGGCACACCGCTGCGAGCGAGTGTTCGGGCGACGGGAGCCCCACCGGCTACTCGTCGACGCGCCGCGGCCCGACCATCTGTTCCGGCCGCACCCAACGTGCGAAGTCCTCGCGGCTCACGTAGCCGAGCGCCTCAGCGGAGTCCGCCAGCGTGGTGCCGTCCTTGTAGGCCTTCTTCGCGATCTCGGCCGCCTTGTCGTAGCCGATGTGCGGGTTCAGCGCGGTGACGAGCATCAGACTGTTGCGCAGGTTCTCGTCGATGCGCTCGGCGTTCGCCGCGATGCCCTCGACGCAGTTGGTGCGGAACGAGTCGCAGGCGTCGGCCAGCAACCGAGTGGAGCCGAGCACGTTGTGGATCATCACGGGCTTGAAGACGTTCAACTCGAAGTTGCCGCTCATGCCACCGACCGCCACCGCAGTCTGGTTGCCCATGACCTGCGCGCAGACCATCGTCAGTGCCTCGCACTGCGTCGGGTTGATCTTGCCCGGCATGATCGAGCTGCCCGGCTCGTTTGCCGGGATCGTGATCTCGCCGATGCCGCAACGAGGCCCGCTGGCCAGCCAACGTACGTCGTTCGCGATCTTGTTCAGCGCGGCGGCGAGCGTCGACAGCGCACCGTGCAGCGAGACGAGCGCGTCGTGCGCCGCCAGTCCGGCGAACTTGTTCGACGCCGAGACGAACGGCAGTCTGGCGATCTCCGCGATGCGCGTGGCGACGAGGTCGGCGTAGCGCGGGTGCGTGTTGAGTCCGGTCCCGACGGCGGTGCCGCCGAGCGCCAACTCGAACACGGCCGGCAGTGTCGCGCTCACGGCTCGCATCGCGCCGTCGAGCTGTGCCGCCCACCCCGAGAGTTCCTGTCCGAGCGTCAGCGGCGTCGCGTCCTGCAGATGCGTGCGGCCGATCTTCACGACCGACTCGAACTCCGCCGACTTGGTCGCGATCACGTCACGCAGCGCAGCCACTGCGGGGAGCAGACGCTCCTGGGCCTGCGCGGCTGCCGCCACGTGCATTGCCGTCGGGAAGGTGTCGTTGCTGGACTGCCCGCGGTTCACGTGATCGTTCGGGTGCACCGGAGCCTTCGACCCCATCTCGCCGCCCGCCATCTCGATGGCGCGGTTCGAGATGACCTCGTTCGCGTTCATGTTCGTCTGCGTGCCACTCCCGGTCTGCCAGACGACGAGCGGGAAGTGGTCGTCGAGGTCTCCCGAGATCACCTCGTCCGCAGCGCGCTCGATGAGCGCAGCGATGTCCTGCGGCAGATCGCCGAGCTCGCAGTTCGCCCGCGCGGCGGCCTTCTTGACGATGCCGAGCGCGCGGATCATCTCGCGCGGAAAGCGCTCGTTGCCGATCTTGAAGTTCTGGAGCGAGCGCTGCGTCTGCGCGCCCCAGTAGCGGTCGGCAGGCACCTCCACGGCGCCCAGGCTGTCGGTCTCGGTCCGATGGCTCATCGAGTGCTCCCCGAGGCTCGCGCGGCACTCCGCCGCACCGTCCCCGTCGAAGCCGTCGAGGATATCGCCGGGGTCCGTCCCCCCAGCGAACACGCGGAGCGTGCGCGGTTCTACGGCTGGCACCAGGACGGCCCCGAGGGCGAGGTCGCGGTGCGGAAGCTCTCGATGGTGGTGCAGCTCTCGGACCCGGCCGCCTACGCGGGCGGTGAGTTGGAGCTCTTCAACGTCGTCGAGGATCGGCCGCACGACGAGGCGGAGCGCTGGCGCGACGCTGCCCGTCAGCAGGGCTCCGTCATCGCCTTCCCGGCGTTCGAGGTCCACCGCGTGCGCGCCATGGGCGGGGGACGCCGCTACTCGCTGGTCTGCTGGATCGGCGGGCCGCCATTCCGCTGATCGTCGTCGCGACGCAACCATCCGTAGATCGCATTGAAGAGCGCGAGCAGTGCGAACGCACCGACACCCATCGCTGCCGCGCTCAGCAGTTCGCGCGTCCACGAGTCGTGCTTCCGGTCGGCGAGCCCGATCGCGATGTTGCACGAGCGAACGAGCATCATCGCCACCGCGAACCTGCCGGCTCGGCGGAGGATCGTCAGCGGCGCGAGATCGTCCGCACTCGTACTCGACTCTTCCGCCCCGTCGTCGCGCGTCATGCGGTGAACAGCCTTACCGGGAACGCGTGGCTCCGACGATCCACGAATCGGCCCGGCGACGGCAGCAGCGGACGCAGAAGCGTCACAACACGATCTGCTGAACGATCCACGAAGCCGCGGCAAGCACTCCGCCGAGGAGAGCAATCACCAAGAGCACCTCACCGGCGGTCTGCCACCAGGGGTCCTCCCAGCCGCGGAGGGCCTCGTCATAGAGCACGCCGCCGACCGCGATCGCGCCGACGGCCACCCACGCGCCGGGGGTCGCGAACGATCGCTCGACCCAGGGGATTCCGAAGATCATCGCGCCTCTTCCTCTCAGGGCAGCAGGGAGTCGAAGAACTCGCCGCCCAGGTGCCCGGCGAGTTCCCAGAGGCCCCAGAGCGCGAGACAGGCCACGGGCGCGGCGACATCCACGGCAAGCGTTCCCGTGTTTGCGAGCCACGCGCAGACGGCGAGTGTGGCGGCGAGCGTGGTGGTGAGCGCCATCAGCCAGAGCGCTGCTCGTACGTCGTCGCTCATCCCGCGCCTCCGATCGTCTTCGCGAGCGTCAGCTGCTCCGGGCATTCCGGATCGCCGGTCTCCTCGCGCTTCCAATCGGTGAAACCGACGCCTCGGTAGAAGGATCGCGTGCGGGCATACGGCTCATAGTCGACCGCGTCGCCCAGGGTCTGGACCCGCAGCGTGTCCACGCCCGCGATGCGGAGACGCTTCTCCACGGCTGCGCACAGAGAACGTCCGACTCCTCGCCGGTGACGGTCGGGGAGCACGCCCATCCAGCCGATGTGGCCGACGCCCTCGGCCACGTACAGCGAGACGAAGCCAACGACCTGTCCCTCGGCCTCGGCGACGAAGCCCTCCTGGAACCCGAGATCGACGTCGATGTGACGGACGCCACGCTCCGTGAACCACGCTGGCAGCGCGCGAGCGACCGTCAGGACGGCCGCGTGATCGGCAGAGGTCAGCGGTCGGACGACGTGGGACACACGGACAGTCTACGGAATCAGCAAGGCCCGCCGGGTTCGCCCGGCGGGCCTTGCTGCTGCGCTCGATCGTTAGAGCTAGCGCTTGATCTTGTGGAGTGTGTGCTTGCGGAGGCGCGCGCTGTACTTCTTCAGCCCCGAGCCGGCGCCCTTGAACTTCTCGGGCATGCCGCCCTTCAAGTTCAGCACCGTGCGGTAGTTCAGGTCACCGGTCTCCGTGCACTGGAGCCAGACCCACTGCCGCGCACCCTTCGTCTTCTTTGCCATCCGGAACCTCCCGAGCGGCACTTCAGCGGCCGCACTCAACGCAAGCCGGGGAAGGTACCGGGCCCTCGTGTGGGCGCCAACTCCTCCGCGACGGTCATCCGGCCTTCCGCAAGGCCAGCCGGCAACGCGTGTTAGGCGTCGCTCGCGTCGTCGCTCGCGTCGTCCTCATCGCCGTGGTCGTGCTCGTGGTCGTCGCCGATCTCGAGCTCGGCCGCTGTCGACGGATCGGCGATGACAGCCTTGACGACCTCGATGCGTCGCTCGAGGTCCTCGAGGATGCCCGTCAGACCGTCCTCGCCCGGCAGGACCGCCTCGTCCTCGAGCGCGTGGTCCACCACCACACCGTCGCCATCGAGGTAGACCTCGAGCAGCGCGTACCGCCCGTCGGGCAGCTTGCCCACCACGTAGTCCCAACCCTGGATCTCACCGGTGTCGATCGCTTCGTCGCTCATGTCGTCCTCCCAATCCGACGAGGGTAGGGACGCCCGAACCACGCTCCGACCAATGGACGGGCGCAAGGCCGTCTCTGGCCGGGCGTCTATCCGTGCGTGACCGAGGTCCCGACGCTCCCCCGACCGCTCCGGCCGAAGCGAGCCCGTCCGCTCACGTCGCTGCTGCTCATCGGACTCGGCTGGCTGCTCGTTGGGACACCGGACGAGCCACGCTTCTACGTGTTCCGGACCGAGACGTCCCTCACGGTCGGCGATCGCAAGACCGGGATCTTCAGCGAGGCGTTGCTCCAACCGCGCTGGCGCGAGCAGCAGCGGCTGTTCGCGCAGGAGGTCACCTTCGACGGCCCCGCGTTCGTCGGCCCGGATGAACGGCCCGACGCGTCCTTCGGCGCTGTCGCGCCGGCTCCAATCGGGGCTTCGGTCGCCAGGACAAGGCCTCCGCAAGGCGGTGCTCCCGGCGGAGATTGAGCATGGAGTCCGTGCGCGTGCATCGCGGGCCAGGACTGCCCTGCGAGCACAGCAAGCGTCCTGCACAGAACGAGTCACGCGCTCCAGGTCCACACGAACGCCGCGACCGGGGTGCGCCCCGGGGCTTCGCTGTCACCTTCCGCCACTCCCACACGACGCTCTTCTTCGGAGCGCCGCTCTTGCACAACCGCAAGAACGCACGTACGGTTACCATGTCCGTACGTACGCAGGAGGCGCCATGGGAGATCCAATGACGGCAACGCAGCTCCGAGCCCAGCTCTACGGCGTGCTCGATCGGGTCATCGAGTCGGGGGAGCCGCAGCGCCTCGACCGCAAGGGCCATCGGCTCCTGATCTCGCTGGAATCGGGCGGCTCGCGGCTCGACCTGGACGCGCTGCCGACCCGCCATGCCACCGACCTCTCGTTGGGGGAGCTGGCGAAGACTTCGTGGGAAGACGCGTGGGACCCCGACGCGTGAGAGTCCACCTCGACACGCATGCTGCGATCTGGCTCTGGCAGGGGCGGACCGCGGACTTCGGCGGCGCCGGGCGAAGGGCGCTCGAGCGGGGCGTGCTGCGCGTCTCCCCAGCCGTGCGATTGGAACTCCAGTTCCTCCGCGAGATCGATCGACTCGTGGTCTCGCCGGACCAGATTCTCGGCGGACTGGAGGCCGACTGCGGCGTGCAGACGGCCGACGCGCCGTTCGGTCGCGTGGTGGCCACGGCAATGGGCCTCGGTTGGACGCGCGACCCCTTCGATCGTCTGATCGTCGCCCACGCAGCCCTCGATCGGGCGCGACTCCTCACGTACGACGCGCGCATCCGAACCCAGGTCGCCGAGGCGATCTGGTAGGGGCAGAGGGACTCGAACCCCCGACCTACTGATTAAAAGTCAGCAGCTCTACCAACTGAGCTATGCCCCCGGCCGGCGACGGGAAAGGTAGCCGGACCGGGGCGTCGGTCGAACACCTGCGAGGGGGCGCGTGCTTCGGCGTGCGCGACTACTCCGGCGCGGAGAGCAGCAGTTCGATCGGACGGCGGCCGTCCGGCGGGTGCGGCGGCTGGACGAAGAAGTTGCCGACGATCAGATCCTGGCGGCCGTCGCCATCGAGATCGGCGGCGTCGAACGAGGCGTGACAGGCCGGTCCGGTGCGGATCGCGTGGGGCGTCCAGCCGCCGTCCGCGCCGCGTTCGAACCAGGCGAGACTCGGAGCGCCGTACTCGTCGAGCCGGTCCTCGGTGACGCTCGGCAGCAGGGCGGACGCGACGACATCGAGGTCGCCATCGCCGTCGACGTCGAGGGGCCGCGCCATGTGCGCCCCGTAGAACAGCCCGATCGGTCGGTGTACGAACTCCATGTCGCCGAGGTTCTCGAGCCAGGCTACGCCCTGGTACGGGCGGAACTTGGTGGTGGCGTCGAGCGTGTCGCCATTGGCCAGAATCAGGTCCGGGTCGCCGTCGCCGTCGAGGTCGCCGACGGACATGTTGTTGTGGCCCCACAGCGGGTGCGGCGCGCGGAAGATCTGGCGCTGCACAAAGTGCCCGGCGCGCCAGAGGAACGCCACGGCGGTCTCGTGCTCCTGAGCGTAGAGCGCGACCGCGTCGAGGTGCCCGTCGCCGTCCACGTCGGCGACCGGGATGCTCAGCGCGCCGTCCCGCTCGTCGAGCACCTCGCGCCCGAAGTCGAGCTCGCCACCCGGCTCGGTGCGGTTCTCGAGGTAGAGCACCTCGCCCGCCGAGAACCAGCCGAACGCCGCGACAACGACATCGAGATCGCCGTCGCCATCAAAGTCAGCAGCCTGCGCGTCCGCCACGCGTCCGAGGCCGCCGGCGATGCGAACCTTCTCGAACCCGTCGTCGCGTTGGAGCAGCGCGAAGACGGCGCCCACGCGTTCGTCGATGGGCGAGGGCTCGCCGAGGTCGGCAACGAGTAGGTCCGTGCGGCCATCTCCGTCGAGGTCGGCGGCCTCTACGTGGCCGGGAGCCTTGATCTGCGCGATCACGGTCATCGCGATGGCCAGGTCCGTCGGATCGCCGACGAGCACGCGTCCCGCGAGCATGTCACAGGCGACGACGCGCGGGCCGTCCCCGAGATCGAGCAGCCGCACGCTGGACACGGCGGCGGGCCGTCCGGCGACTGGCGGAGCCGAGAGCGGGACGTCGCGCCAGGCCACGCTGGATGGCTGCCCCACCCACTTCGGAGCGTCGAGCGACTCCGGCGCGCGTGCCTCGAACCACTCCACGGCTTCGTCGGGTGTGAACCCCATCAGCCGCTTCTCCGACACCCCTGGCAGTCGCAGGTTGGCCAGCTCGAACATGCGTTCGACGACGCCACGCCACTCGCGACGCGCGAGGAGCTCTGGGTCGGCCCAGGCGTGACAGGTCACGCAGCTGCGGCGGAGCGTCGCCTCGAGGTCGACGACCGGCTCGACAGCGGGGTCGACGGGCGGTGGCTTGACCGGCTGGTTCTCGTCCTTGCCGCAGGCCGCCAGTGAGACGACGAGTGCGAGGGCGAGAGAGGTGCGAGCGGACACCTGCGCATTCTCGGGCGCGCGACGGGACGCGGAAGAAACCAGCGCCAGGGTCCCACCGATCAATGGTCGTGATCGTGGCCCGTGACGTCATCGTGGGACGCGTGCCGCCCGAGGTGGAACTCGATCTGCAGCCACACCGAGGTCGCGTCCCCCACCACATCAGAGTCGTCGCGGTTCACCTGGAGCCGCAGCTTCGACGACGCGCTGAACGAGTGCGTGAGCTGCCACGACCAGCGCGTCCGATCGTCGAGTCCGGGGAACTCGCCGGCCGCCACCGAGTCCCCGTCGAAGCGGCCGTAGCGGAGGCCGGTCGTCCACGCCGGCAAGAAGCCATACGTTGCTTGAACGAAGAGGCCTGAGTCCCGGAGCGTGTCGCGACCGAACGCGTCGCCGTCGTCGTCGACGAACGCGTCGAGCTCGTACTCCCGATCGAGGAGTTCGGCGCGGAGCTCGACGAACGGCGCGTCGTGACCACCGTCGTGCGGACGCCACGCGGCGGCGAGATCGAGCCCGCGGATTCTCGTGTCCGTTCCCGCGCCCGCGCTGTTCGGTCCGAACGCGGCCGATGCGCCGAAACTGGCGCCCCAGTCCTCGGTCAGTTCCAAGTCGAGCGCCGCGCGGGTGGTGGCGACGAGGTCATCCAGGCTGCGGACCTCCCGCTGGCGCGCGGCACCGAGGGTCGTCGCCGCGCCGTGGCCATGGCCGTCTCCCTCGTCGACGGCCGCGAACGATCGCATGGTCTCCCCGTTGGCGTTCTGAAGCGCACCGGTCAACGAGAACGGCTGCGTCTCGGTCGGCAACCACCCGATCTCGGCGCCCTGGCCACGAAGCCCATCGGGGCCGAAGAAGCGCGAGTGCACGACCGGCTGATCGACGAACTGCCAGAGGTGCGGGTGCTCCGCGTTGTGGCGACCGAAGCCCGTGGTGAACTGTCCTGCTTTCAGCGCGAGGCCGAACGGCAGTGCGCGCGTCGTCGCGAATGCCTCTTCGAGCTCCACGACGGTCTCGCCCTCGCGATCCACAAACGCAATCAGGTTCGCCTGTGCCTCGAAGGCCTCATCGACGCCCCCGGTCAGGATGAGTTCCAGGTTCTGCACCGTGAATCCGCGTCGGTTGGGGTCATGCCCCCCCGCCTGGAGGAGCTCCAGCTCCTCGTCGCTCGCGGAGGAGGTGCCCCCAGCGAAGAGCCCATTCAGCGCAACATCGAACCACACGTCGTTGCGCCGAGACGGCAGCGCTGCGGTGATCTGCGCCTCATTCGCAGCGACGCGCTCCACGAGACGGTCGATGGCATGGTGCAGGTCGTCGGGCGATTCGCGACGCTCGAGCTGGGATCGTAGTTCGCGGATCTCGCGCTCATGACGCCGTTCCATCTCGTCCATGCGACGGCGGAGGTCCTCGACGTCCGACGTCGGATCAGGGGCGGCGGAGGCGGTGGCGGCGAGCCCGACGAGCAGCGCGACCCCGAGCGGTTTGCGGCGGACGGCGGAGCGGAGCAGTGACTTGGCATGTCTCACGATGTAATACAACCCGATTCTGCGCCGAGACCCAAGAGAGATTCGCGTCACACGTCCGCGAGATCGCTCGGAGCGAGCAATTGTACGTCGAGCTGCTCGGCCGCGGCGTGGGCCGCCCGTGTGAACCCCGCCGGGGCCACCACGGCGGCCAGCTCGGTCTCGTGCATCCCGCGCCCCGCGTGCGCTTCCTGGACGGCGCGGTTGCCGACCGGCCGGGCGTAGAGCTTGCACTGGAGAACGATCGACTCGTGGCGACGCCGCGCGATGACGTCGGCTCCTTGGTCTCCGCTGCCGCCGACAACCTCCGCGTCCCAACCTGCCCGATCGAGGAGCGCGGCGCAGTAGGCCTCGAACGCGTAGGGGCACGTGCGGGCGTCGCGGGCGAGCCGGCGGAGGAGTCGCCCGCGATCCCAGCTCAGGCAGAGGAGCAGGCCGAGTCCGTAGAGCGCCACCGAGAGGAGCGCGGCGGCCAGACCGAGTCGAACGTCGAGGCGCACGGAGGCCGCCACCGACGTCGGGAGTGCGACGAGGCCCAGCGAGGTCAGGGAGAGTCCGAGGAGGAGGCGCATGCAGCGGGCGGACGGGGTACCGGCTCCGTCTGCCCACTGAAGGAGTACGACACGGGTCGGACGCTCAGTCGAACGCGTGGGCCAGCCGGCGCGGCACCCACGACGTCCGTTCGGGGATGCGAACGATCCGGTCGGCCTCGAACAATGGCGCGTCGTAGAACGGCAACGCAGGAACCGCGCCGCGCTCGCCTCGCCGGTGGAACACGAGGGAACCGTTACGCGGGATCCCGGCGGCGTCCGCGAGGTCGCGCATTTCCGGCGCTCCTTGGAAACGATGGGTTCGAACGCGGACCCGCTCAGGCCACGCCACGAGGACTGCCACCATCACCAAGGCAAGCCCGAGCAAGACCGGACGCGCGTGCTGCTGCAGACACGCGCGCGGAGTCACGCGGGCAACTCGCGTGTGACGGAGCCAGTGTCGGATCCCACCACCGTGGAACACTCGCGCCACGAGAGCCATCAGCAGCCCCCAGCCTGCGAGGGTGGCACCGACAGCGAACATCCACATCAGGAAGGTGACGGCCGCGGCAGTCCCGGAGTGCTCACGCGAACGGAGGATGCCGTCCGCAGCGACCTCCAGGAACGCGAGCCCACCGGCGATCGCGACGAGTACGACACCGACGGACGTCGGTACACGGCCCGTCCAGGAGACGGCGGGCACGCGCGGAGGAGGCACTTCGTCCATCGCTCCATCGTACGCGCCAGCGCACGGCCCGAGCGGCCGTGGTACCCCCAACGGGATTCGAACCCGTGTTGCCAGCTTGAAAGGCTGGAGTCCTAGACCTAGCTAGACGATAGGGGCGCGGTACGGCCGCTCAGATCTCGAGGATCTCGGTGCTCTTCTTGCCGACGGACTCATCGATCTTCTTCTCGAAGCGCTTGATGAGTTCGTCGATCTCCCCCTTCAGACGCTTCGACTCGTCCTCGGTGAGATCGTTGTCCTTCTGCGCGGAGTCGTTCTGTCGGTTGGCTTCGCGGCGGATGTTACGCATCGCCACGCGTCCTTCCTCAGCCTTCTCCTTCACGAGCGAGACGAGTTGCTTGCGCCGGTCTTCCGAGAGCGGCGGGATGCCCAGGCGGATGATCTTGCCATCGCTCTGCGGGGTGATGCCGAGCTCGGACTTCTGGATCGCCTTCACGACCTCCGTCACCAGGCTCGCGTCGAAGGGCTTGATCACGATCATGCGCGGCTCGGGGACCGAGATGCTGGCCGCGTGCTTCAGCGGAGTGGGCGAACCGTAGTAGTCGACGCGGATGTCCTCGACGAGGCCCGGCGACGCGCGTCCGGTCCGGATGCCACGGAAGGAGTGCACCAGGTGCTCCAGCGCCTTCTCCATCTTCTCGTCGGCCTCGAGCAGGATGTCGTCGTACATGGCGGTCTCCCCACGGCCGTTGCAGCCGAGGCGCGGATCTTAGCGGGAGGCTCGCGGCGCGCCGCGTCGTCTCGGACCTTAGCCCGACCTTCTCACCACGTCGACGCGCCTGACGCGTCGCCGGACACGCGATTTCCGCGTTGTCCCAGCTCGTTGGGGGGCGAGCCACAACGTCGCTTCGGCCCCATATCTAGCAGGCTGTCGCGCCGACCGACGTGGCCCATCGAGGCCGCATCGCCGACAGTCTGCTAGCCAGAGACGACGCGTGTGCCGATGTCTTCGCCGCGCGCGGCGGCGAGGATCGCGCCGGGAGTCTTCATGTCGAAGACGACGATCTCGAGGCGGTTGTCGCGGCACAGCGCGAAGGCCGTCGAGTCCATCACCTTCAGCTCGTTCTCGAGGCACGCGGCGAACGTCACGGTGTCGTACCGCGTCGCGTCGGGGTGGATCTCGGGATCGGCGGAGTAGATGCCGTCGACCTTCGTCGCCTTGAGCAGGCGGTCGCAGCCGAGCTCCAGCGCGCGCAGCGCGGCCGCGGTGTCGGTCGTGAAGAACGGCCGTCCCGTGCCGCCGGCGAGGATCGCGACGGCGCCCTCGGCGAGCGCGTCTTCGACATGGGCCCGATCGAAGGTGTCCGCCACCTCGGGGGCCACCAGCCCCGAGTGCAGGGTCGCCTTCGCGCCGACGTCGCGGATGATGTCGCGCAGGGCGAGACCATTCATGAGCGTGGCCAGCATGCCCATGCGGTCGGCGTCATCACGACGCACGGACGTCCCCGCGAGTTCGGCGCCGCGGAAGAAGTTCCCGCCGCCGATGACGACGGCGATCTCGACCCCGGCGACGGCCGTGCGCGCGATTTCGCGAGCGAGAGCGCCCGCGGCCTCGATGTCGAGCCCCCGCCCTCCCGGTGCGCAGAGCGCCTCACCGGAGAGCTTCAGCAGGACGCGGATGCCGCGGTCGCCAGCCACCTACTCGTCCGAGGTGTCGTCGCCGCCCGGGAGCGGGATGTCGTCAGAGATCTCCCACCGCATGAAGCGACGGAGGATGATGTTCTCGCCGAACCCGGCCTTGGACTTCGCCTGGTTGAGCACGTCGCTGACCGAGCCCTTGCTCGTGTCCATCGAGTACGGCTGCTCGAGCAGCACGCTCTCGGCGAAGAACGAGTTGAGCTTGCCCTCGACGATCTTTGCCCGGATCTGCTCGGGCTTGTCCTTGACCTGTTCGAGGAAGATCGCCTTCTCGCGCTCGACGTCCGCGGCCGGAACCTCGTCGCGCGTCAGGTAACGCGGAGCGGGGTTGGCGGCGGCGACGTGCATCGCGAGCTGACGGGCCAGCTCGATGAAGTCCTCGTTGCGCGCGACAAAGTCGGTTTCGCAGAGCACCTCGACCATCGCGGCGAGCTTGCGGTTGTGATGGACGTAGGTCCCCATCAGGCCCTCGCTCGTGGCGCGACCAGCCTTCTTGCCGGCGTCCTTCAGACCCTTGGCACGCAGGTGATCGCGCGCCTTGTCCAAGTCGCCACCGGCTTCGATGAGGGCCTTCTTGCAGTCCATCATTCCGGCACCGGTCAGGCGGCGGAGTTCCATCACGAGTTTGGCGGGAATGTCCATCTCAGCGTCCTCGGGGGCAGGGGGTCCGTGGCGATCTCAGTCTGCGTGCCGCACAGGAGGCGGCGCGCGTCAAACGGCGTCTAGCCGTCCGACTTTTCGGGGGCGGCGTCGGCCGCAGGCGCGTCGGCAGCGGGTGCCTCGGCGGCCGGAGTCTCGACCGCTGGGGTCTCAGCAGCAGCCTCGACCGGCGCGGCCGGCGCGGCCGCAGCCGGTGCGGCCTCGGCCGGGGCAGTTTCGACCGGGGCAGCCTCTGCAACCTCACTCGCGGCTTCCGGCGTCGGCCCGCTCGCGCGACGCACGACGACCGTCTTGCTGGGTCCACGACGGCCGGCCTCGCCGGTCGCCTCGGCGATCGCCGCCTGCGTGCTCTGGTCGACATCGCGACCGCGACGCAGCTCCGACGTGCGCGACTTCATGGCCTTGTGGCCGGTCACGCACGCGTCGGCGAGACGACCGAGCAGCACCGACACGGAACGCATGGCGTCGTCGTTGCCGGGGATCGGGACGTCGATCGGGTCCGGATCGCAATCGGAGTCGACGATCCCGATGATCGGGATGTTGCAGCGGTTGGCCTCACGCACGGCGATGTGCTCGCGACGCGGGTCGACGATGACCACCGCGCCCGGCAGGTTGGTCATCGAGCGCATGCCGGCGAGGTTCTTCAGCAACTTGCGCTTCTCGCGGTTGTGCCGGGACTGCGCCTTCTTCGTCATCGTGATGATCTCGCCGCTCTCCTCGATTCCTTCGAGCTCTTCGAGGCGGTTCAGCCGGCCGCGGATCGTCTCGAAGTTGGTCAGCGTTCCGCCGAGCCAACGCTCCGTGACGAACGGCATCTCGGCGCGCATCGCCTCCTCGCGGACGACATTCTTCGCGCTGCGCTTCGTGCCGACGAACAGGACGTCGTAGCCCTCGCCGGTGATCGCGCGCAGGAAGTGCGTGCCGCGCACCAGACCACGCACCGTGGCGCGCAGGTCGATGATGTGGATCGTGTTGCGCTTGCCGCGCAGGAACTTCTCCATCTTCGGGTTCCACCGGCTGGTGCGGTGACCGAAGTGGACGCCTGCGTCGAGCAGCTCTTGGACGCTGATGATCGACATCGTGCTGTCTCCATATCCGCCGATCCGGTCTCGTGGACGAGCTTGCGAGTGGGGTGGGAGCACGTGCTCCTCGTCCCCACCGAGCCCGCCGCCGGTCGTTGCGGAGGTTCGTGGTTTCGGAAGCCGCTGAGACTAGCCGCGGCCTCCGGGGGGCAGAACGAATTGCGGGGAGCGTCGCTGGCCTCGAGATTCGACAAGCCGGGGGCGGCCCACGCGAGCCTGCACCGTTGAGCGTGGGCTAGTACGGTCGCGCCAGGAGGCGGCGGATGCCCAGGTACAGGCGCGTCGGCACGCGACTGTGGCGCAGCAGACGGCGTGCCTGCGCGGTGTGTTCCAGCGAGAGCTGAGCCGCGCGGAAATCCTCGCGGGCTCCCTCACGATCTCCGTCCCGCAGGCGATCGAAGCCGCGCGAGATCCGCACGGCGGCGTTGCCCTTCGTCGCGGCTTGCAGGACCTCGTCGTCGCCCGGGTAGCGGGCCACGACCTCGGCGTGCAGTGCCTCGATCGAGGTCACCCATCGATCGACGTCGCCCATCACGTCGCCGCCGGCGTGCATGCGATAGACCGCCACCGGCGCATCGACGTACGCGAGCTCGTAGCGTTCGGCGAGACGCAGCCAGAGATCGTAGTCCTCGCCCGTGCGGAGCGATCCGTCGAGGCCGCCGATGGCGTGGAAGGCCTCGCGGCTCACGACGCCCGTGAGCATCGGGATGGTGTTCCCGTCGCCCAGGAGCGAGAGGAAGACGTTGCGCTTCGTCGTCGGCGTCACCGGGGGCGGCCCGAGCGTCCGCTGCTCGCCGTCTTCATCGAACCCCTGTGCCCGGCCGTACGCGAACGCGGCACCGGGGCGAGCGGCGAGGGCCTCGAGCGTGAGTCGCGTCTTCTCCGGAAGCCAGCGGTCGTCGGCATCGAGGAATGCCAGCCACTCGCCCGTGGCCGCGGACGCAGCGCGATTGCGGGCGGACGCCGCGCCACCGTTCTCCTGGCGGACCAGCCGCACGCGATCACCGAAGCGGGCGAGGGCCGGGCCGGGATCGGCCTTCGATCCGTCGTCGACGACGACGATCTCGACCGGATCGCCCTCCTGCGCCAGGACCGACTCCACCGCGTTGGCCACGCAGTGGGCCATCTCGTAGCACGGGATGAGGGCAGAGACCTTGGGACGCACGAGTCCTCATCGGGTGTGCGGGTGCTGTGCCTGAGCGACTCGCGGTCCCTCTGCGTGGAACGAGGGTCACCCATGGAGCACGGCGCGCCGTCGACGCGCGATCGCCGCCACGGGAACGGCCGACCGCTACACTGATCAGATGTCAGTCCCGAGCGGAGAACGAAGTGCGGCGGATGACGCCCGCCGACCGCCCTCTCGGCTCCGGTTCATCCTCGACCGGATACTGCTCGTCGTCGTCGGCGTCGTCGTAGCACTCGTGCTCATCGTGTGGTTCTTGCGATGGGATTTGGGCCGGCTCATGGCGCCGCTCTAGGGCCCCAGGCTCCGTCAGCCAACCGCCCTGGAGTCACGATTGCGCGCCCGGGCTCAACTCCCCGGGAAGATCTTCCCCGGGTTGAGCACGCCGTTCGGGTCGAGCGCACGCTTGAGCGCGACCTGAGCCGCGCGATTGGCCTCGGAGAGTTCGAGCGGCAGGAACTCCCGCTTGGTCATCGCGATGCCGTGCTCGGCGGAGAGCGTGCCGCCGAGTTCCAGCGCACGCTCGAATACCTCGCGGACCGCGGACTTCGCCCGCGCTCGCTCCTCGTCGTCGCCGCGCTCCATCAGAATCGAGGCGTGCACATTGCCGTCTCCGGCGTGTCCGAAGCCGAGCGCGCTCAGCCCGTGACGCTCCGCGATCACGTGGAGGTCCGCGATCATCTGCACGAACTCACTTCTCGGGACGCAGACATCCTCGGAGAAGCGGTGCGGCCAACGGGCCGTGACCGCAGGGCTGATCCCGCGCCGCGCTGCCCACAGACGGGCGGCAGCGACGGGATCGGTGGCACGCTCGACGCGAGCGGCGCCCGCACCTCGCAGCGCCGCGTCATAGAGCGCGAGCTCGCCTTCGACCGCCGCGGGCGGCCCGTCGCACTCGACCAGGACCAGTCCGTGCGTGCCGCCGGGCATGAAGTCGTCACGGTGCGCAACCACCGCACCCAGGGCGCGTGCGTCGACGAACTCGAGCGCGCGCGGCACCGCCTGCACGTCGAGGGCGGCTCCGACTCCCCGGCGCGCGGACTCGTCATCGTCGAACCAGGCGACGAGCGTGCCCTCCGCCTCGGGTCGGGGGATCAGACTGAGCGTCGCCTCGGTCACGATCCCGAGCGTGCCCTCGCTCCCGACCATCAGCGACGTCAGGTCGTAGCCGGTCACCGACTTCCGCGTCCGGGCGCCGGTCCGGATCACCTCGCCCGATGGCAGCACCACGACGAGCGCCAGGACATAGTGCTTCATCGTCCCGTACTTGGCGCCGCGCAGACCGCCGGCAGACGTCGCGATCGCGCCTCCCACCGCGCAGTCGGCCGCGCTCGCGGGATCGGGCGGGAACCAGAGGCCCTCGGCCTCGACGGCCGCCTGCAGGTCGCCGAGCCGCACTCCCGGCTCAACGCGCGCGATCCGCTCCCGTCGATCGATCTCGAGGATGCGATCCATCCCCATCAGATCGACGACCACGCCCCCGCGTTCGGGGACCGCCCCGCCGCAGCGGCCCGTCCCCGCTCCACGCGGCACGACCACGAAGTCGTGTTCGTTCGCGAGTCGCAGCAGCGCGGCGACGTCCTCGGTTGTGCGCGGGCGCGCGAGAAGCGCCGGCGCGCCGACGAGCCCGCTCTTGTCGCCGGCCACGGCATCGAGCTCGGCGCGTGCAGCGGTCACCGGCAGCACGGAGTCCAGCAGAGCGAGGAGATCGGGCACGACCCGGAGACTACCCCCTCGTGGACTCGCGGCCTCGGCGTCGCGCCGGGAGGAGCCCTGATCCGATCACTGTCCGGCGCCCTGACTGGATCGCTGCCCGGCCTGCTGTCCGACGATGTCCCCGGATGTCCACCGAGATCGACGTCGGACTCGTGTGTCACGCTGCGATCGACGTCGTGCGAGGCGGATCCTCCCCTGAGACGGGCGCGGAGAGGCGGCACGCGCGTTGCAACCGTCAACGGACACGCCGGGCTGCCCGTGTGGCCTCCCGGAGTCTGCAGCCTCGGAAGTCAAGGAGTCGACCGGACGAATGGATATGGCGATGCGCACGGCGGACTCGGGACGGACAGATCCCGTCGCCCTCGTGCTCCACGACGACGATCGCATGCTCGGGCTGCTCCATGGGCTGCTCGCGGATGCAGGATTCGACGTCGTCACCGCCGACTCGCCGTATCGCGCCGTCGGGCCGGGCACGCCGATGGGCGAGCGTCGCGCCTCGCTCGTGCTGCTCGGACTGTCCGCGCTGGACGATCGCGACCTCGAGCTCGTCTCGATCCTGCGCGATCGCTGGCCCCACGCGACGCTGCTGCTGTTGTTCCCGGGCACGCTCCGCGAGCGTGCTGCGCGCGCTCTCGCCCTCGGCGCTGACGGCTACCTGCCGGAACCGTTCTACCCCGGTGAACTCGCCTCGCTGGCGCTCCGTGCGTACCAGGTCGAGACCAACGGGACCGGGAGCTACGACCAACTGACGCCGCAGCCGGAGTCGGAGGCCACGACCCAGGTCCCCCCGGCGCCGGATCTCCCGGCGCCGGATCTCCCAGCACCGGATCTCCCAGCACCGGATCTCCCCGCACCGGCAGCCGCCGGCGACCCCACCCCCGTCGAGGAGCTCGCCGCCGGCGTGGCTCACTCGATCCGCAACCCGCTCCAGATCCTCGAACTCATGATCGGCAGCGCCGAGACGGCCGACGATCTCGACGTCGACTCCATGCGCCAACAGATTCAGCGCATCGCCGACGTCGTCCAGGGTCTCACCCGGTTCGGGACGCGGGGACGCGAGGTCGAACCGGCCTCCGTCGACTTGAACGAGCTCGTGCGTCAGGTCTTCCCCAGCCGCCGACGCCGTACCGGACCTCGCTTCGCGTTGGACCTCTCCGACAGGGGCGCCCAAGTGCTCGGCGAGCACGAGGCACTGACGACGGCACTCGAGATCCTTCGTAACCGCGCCGTGCGGCTCACGCCCAGCTCGTCGGTCGTCGCCGTGCGGACGCACATCGACGGCGACCACGTCGAGCTGACCGTGACGGACGGTGGCCCCGCGCCGAGCGACGAACACGCACGGCTCTTCTTCCGGCCCACCCCCGACAACGACGCCGTCCAGGAGGGCACCTGGCTCGAGCTCGCGGCCTTCGCCGGCATCGTGCGCAATCACGGCGGCTCGACGGCTGTCGGCCCCAGTCCCGAGAATGGCACCGCAATCGTGGTCCGTCTGCCCGCACGTCGGGAGGTCTGATCGATGACCTCGCGACGCACCGATCGTGTCTCTGGCGCGAGCGGGTCGCTGGCTCACGTTCTCGCGATGCGAGTTCGGCTCCTAGGAGACGCACCCGCAGGCATCGAGTTCGCTCGAACAGGTCCCGCTCGAACAGGTCCCGCACGAACGGGGCCCACACGAACGGGGCCCACACGAATCAGGCCCGCATGACTCAAGCCCGCACGAATGAAGCCCGCACGAACGAAGACGGTGGAGCGCCTCCGGTGAGCACCCCTCGAATCCAGCCGCTGGTCTTCGTCGTCGACGACGAGGAGCAGATCTGCTCGCTCCTGCAGCGCATTCTCGCGCGCGAGGGCTACGACGTGCGGGCGTTCAGCGATCCGCAGCGAGCGCTCAACGAGCTGTCGACATTGAAGCCCGACCTGATCGTGACCGACCTGATGATGCCGGTCATCTCCGGCCTCGAGCTGCTCGAGCGAGCGCGCGCGGCACTGCCGACGGTTCGCGCCGTCGTGATCACGGGTTACGCGTCCATCGACAACGTCGTCGACGCGCTGCGTTCGGGTGTCGACGACTTCGTGACCAAGCCGTTCAGCGTTGCCGAGATCCGCGCCGTCACGGCCCGGCTGCTCGACACGCGCGAACGGACCGACACGACCCCGATCGACCTCGCCCCCACGACGACCGAGACCGGCTCGCCCCGACCGTCCTCCGGCATCCGGCTCCCGGATGGCGCGGACCCACTGGCGCACCGGCTCACCGAGATGAGCCTCACCGAGCGCATCCACGGGTTCCTCGCCGAGCGCGTTGGCTCACGCGACCTTCTCGCACGCTGCGCCGAGCTCCTGCGCGGGGCTCTCGGGATCACGCACTCGGCCATCCTCGTTCCCGGTCGTCGCGAAGCCGGGTTCCGCGTTCACGCCGGCACCGCGCCCGCCGCGGATCTCGACACGCGAGACGGCATCGAACTCGGCATGCTCGCGCTCGTTGCGGCGTCGGGCGCCCCCGCCGACGTGGACCGTGCGACGGTCACGGAGATCGACGCGCTGCTCGACCTCGGCCCGCTCGCTGCAGCCCCGCTCACCCCGCGCGGCGGCCTGCCCGATCGAGCCGGCGGCGTGCTGGTCGTGAGCCGCCCGGCCGGTGCTCCACGGTTCGACCCGCTGGACCTCCGACGCCTCGGAGTCGCCGCGGCCGCTCTCGGCGACGTGTTCCGCGCGGTGCGCGCGGCCGAGGACGCCGTCGAGGCATACATCGACTCGCTCTCCGCCATCGTCACCGCGACCGAGTCTCGGAGCCCGTGGTTCAACCGCCACAGCGAGCGGGTGCGCAGCCTCTCGATCGACCTCGGTGAACGGGTCGGTCTGGCGCCGCCCGATCTCGAGATCGTCAACACCGCGGCGCAGCTCTTGGACCTTGGCCGCTTCCAGATCCCGGACGACGTCCTCGCGAACCCAGGTCGGCTATCCGACGCCGACTGGCGCCTGCTGCGCGAGCACGTGCTCGTCGGAGACACGCTCCTCCGACCCGTCGGACATCTTCGCCACGTGAAGCCGGTCGTGCGTCACCACCACGAGAACTGGGACGGCTCCGGGTATCCGGACGGTCTCCGCGGCCAGGAGATCCCGTATCTCGCGGCTCTCGTCCGAGTGACCGACGCCTACTGCGCCCTGACCGAGCCACGCGCCTGGCGACCGGCCCTCGGACCCGCCGCCGCGATCCGCAAGGTGCGTGAGATGGCTGGGCGTCACTTCCATCCCGACCTCGTGACCGCGTTCGTGGACGTCCTTTCGGACACGGGCAAGGACGCGACGACTGGAGAGATCACGCGATGAGTGACCTCGATGTCCTGATCGCCGGACGCGCCGAACCGCACGAGGTCCGCGAGCTCGAGGGCGGCGGCCTGCGCGTCGGACGCGCTGCCTCCGTGTTGGGCGCCGTGGCGCGGCTCCGCTCCAGCGGCGCATGCGTCGTGCTCGCGGACGGCTCGGAGATCGAGGGCCGGGAGAAGGACGCATTCCAGGCACTGCGCGATGCCGGCAGCGAGGCCGTGGTGGCTCTGTATCGGCCCGCGCTGGCGTACCGCGCGGAACGCGCCATCGGCCTCGGGGCCGACGCGGCGGTCGTCCTCCCCGCCTACCCCGGTGAGTTGGAGGCCATCGTCTCGGCCGTCCGCTCCCGACGCAGCGACAACGCCGACGAGTTCGGGGCCGGGGGCTCGCTCTCCGCACCCGTTACCGAGAGCGCCGTGCTGCCGGGTGGCGTGTCACTGGAGGCGCTGGTCGGCGACACGGCGCTCATCCATCGTTCGATCGACGACGTGGATCGCCTGCTCGATCAGATCACCGCATCGTTCCGGCGCCGCTCGGGAGCCACGCGCGTCTCGCTGATGCTCGCCGACCGTCAACGGCGTGAGTTGGTGATGCACCGGGCCGACGGACTCCCGCGCGACGAGACCTGGCCGCCGGTTCCGTTCGGCGAGGGCTTTGCCGGACGAGTGGCCGCCTCCGGGCGACCGCTCCTCGTGCGGGACCTGAAGGAGCTCGGTGGCGGCGCCGACGAGACGCCCGCCCCGCGTCCGCGGGATGGCTATCGCACTGACTCGTTCCTCATCCTTCCGCTCACCGGCGCCGAGGGCGTGCAGGGCGTGATGTGTCTCGCCGACAAGGCCGACGGGTCGCGCTTCGACCAGGACGACCTCCGCTCGCTGGGCTTCCTCGCCGAACAGGCCGGGCAGGGGCTCGAGAACGGCCTGAAGTTGCGGCACATGCGCGACCTGGCCGTGATCGACGAGCTCACGGGACTGTTCAATCGCCGGTACTTCCAGCGCGCACTCGAACGTGAAGTGCAACGCGCCCGGCGCTACGACCGCAGTCTGACGGTCGCCGTCTTCGATCTCGACGAGTTCAAGAAGTTCAACGACCTCTGCGGCCACCCCGCCGGCGACAAGGCGCTCGCGCTCGTCGGCGAGATCCTGCGCACGTCGCTCCGCGAGGTCGACATCGTCGCCCGCCACGGCGGCGAGGAGTTCGCGGTGATCCTGCCCGAGACCTCTGCGCGCCCGGCCCCGCGCACGAAGAACCCGTTCCCGTTCCTCGAGCGCCTGCGCCGCAACGTCGAGGAGGCCCACTTCCCCGGCGAGGAGAAACTGCCCTCGGGCCGCCTCACACTGTCCGGCGGCTTGGCCTGCTTCCCCGACGACGCCGCGACGGCCGACGAGCTGTTCGAGAAGGCGGACCGTTCTCTCTACGTGTCGAAAGCACGCGGCCGCAACCGCATCACCTACCGCGGCAAGTCGCTCGACTCCTAGCCGGCACCTCTTACGCACGACGGGGAAGTGCGTCGACATGACGCGTCGCAACACGTGAACGAGCGTGTCCTCGCGACTCCACGGTGAGTTCGCGCAGCGACGAGGGTTCAGAAATCTCACCGAAGTGCTTCACCCCGAGGCCGTGGGTTCCCGATCAGGAATCGACGTGCCACTACGGGGAGAGAGACTGTGAGCTCGACACGAATCCTGATCGTCACGGCCGACGCTGCCGAGCGCAGAGCGCTCGTTGACGCCGTCTCCGCGGCCGGCTTCGAGCCGGTCGTCTCGGGCGACGCAGAAACTGCGCTCGCGCATCACGCCCACTCGGTCCGCGCTGCGATCGTCGACGTGCAGGCCTTCGAGGACGAAGCGCTCGGCGAGTTGGTCGAGCGCGACACGGACCTGCCGTGCATCGTCCTGGCCGGCGACGGTGGCATCGCAGAAGCCGTGGACTTGATGCGACAGGGCGCCTTCTCTGTGCTCCCGACTCCGATCCACGACGACAACGCCCAGCTTCAGATCGAAGCCGCGCTGCGCCATCGCGAACTCGCCGAGAAGAACGCCGACCTCGAGCGCAGTCTGGAAGTACACGAGCGCCTCGCGATGATCGGCAAGCTCGCAGCGGGCGTCGCCCACGAGCTGAACAACCCGCTCGACGGCGTGCTGCGCTACATCAACCTGTCGGTCGACTCGCTTCCGAGCGACGCGCCGCAGATCCCCTACCTCGCCGAGGCCCGTCGCGGTCTACGCCGCATGGCGGACATCGTTCGGGATCTGCTCCAGTTCTCGCGCAACGCGGCGGTCGAGATCGCCGACGAGGACGCAGAGCGCCTGGCGCGCGATGCCGTGAAGCAGGTCGTCGCTCAGGTCCCGCACAAGCGCATCGAGACGCGCTTCGAGTTCCCCGCCGGCGGGCTGCCGTTGCCGCGCGCCATGTTCCAGGTGATCGGGAACGTTGCGAAGAACGCCGTCGACTCCATGCCGAACGGCGGGTCGCTCAGCGTCTCGGCCGACGTTCGCGACAACCAGATCCGCATCCGCGTCGCCGACTCCGGGCCCGGCATCCCGGACGAGATCCGCGAGCGCGTGTTCGAGCCGTTCT
Source organism: Planctomycetota bacterium (assembly GCA_021776825.1). Lineage (GTDB taxonomy): Bacteria > Planctomycetota > JAJSAM01 > JAJSAM01 > JAJVHW01 > JAJFFG01. Next base: position 2,024 of record JAJFFG010000019.1, on the reverse strand, counting down.
TCACCACCAAGGAGGTCGGTCAGGGCACCGGCCTCGGACTCTCGATCTGTCAGCGTATCGTCGAACGCCTCGGCGGAACGCTCAGCCTCGACAGCGAGGTCGGGCACGGCACCACGGTCATCGTGCATCTGCCCACGCGCCGACGCCTCCAAGCCACGCGTGTGACGACGCCCATCGCGCACCACCCCCACAAGCTGACCTCGCACCCCGCGCCCCCACGGGTCCGGGAAGGGAGTAGTCCCCGATGACCGCCAAGAAGAAGCTGCTCGTTGTCGACGACGACAACCTCATCCGCCGCTCTCTCTCCGAGGTACTGCGCATCGAGGGCTACGACGTCGCCGAGGCCACCAGTGGTGGCGACGCGCTGCGACAGCTCGCGAACGTCGCTCCCGATCTCGTGATCACCGACTTCAACATGCCCGAGCTCGACGGCATGCAGCTCCTGCGCGAGCTGCACGCCCGCAAGCCTGAGCTGCCGGTCATCCTGATCACGGGCTACGGCACTGTGGAGCAAGCCGTCGAGGCGATGAAGTCCGGCGCCTACGACTACGTCTCGAAGCCGATCATCGACGACGAGATGAAGATGGTCATCCGCCGCGCGCTCGACGAGCGAGACCTGCGCAGCGAGAACTCCGACCTGAAGAAGCGCCTCGACATGCGGTACAGCTACGACTCGATCGTGGGTCGTGACCACCGCATGCAGAAGATCTACGACACGATCGAGAGCGTCGCGCCGACGAGGGCAACGGTGCTCGTCACCGGCGAGTCCGGCACGGGCAAGACGCTCATCGCGCGCGCTCTGCACCACAACTCGCCGCGTCGCGACAAGCCGTTCGTCGAGGTCAACTGCGGCGCGCTCCCCGAGACGCTTCTCGAGAGCGAACTGTTCGGCCACAAGCGCGGCTCGTTCACCGGCGCGCACGCCGACAAGATCGGCAAGTTCGCGGCCGCCGACAAGGGCACGATCTTCCTCGACGAGATCAACAACGCCTCGCCGCTGCTCCAGATGAAGCTCCTGCGCATCCTGCAGGACAAGGAGTTCGAGCCGGTCGGTGGCAACGACACGATCCGCGTCGACGTGCGCGTCGTGCTCGCCACGAACCTCGACCTGGCGAAGGAGGTCGAGAAGGGCAACTTCCGTCGCGACCTCTACTACCGCATCAACGTGGTCAGCATCGGCATGCCGCCGCTCAGAGAACGGGTCAGCGACATCCCGCTGCTCGCCGCCCACTTCCTGCGCGACCTCGCGAAGGAGAACGAGAAGGCGATCGACGGCATCGACGAGTCGACGCAAGACCTGATGATCCGCTACAGCTGGCCGGGCAACGTCCGCGAGCTGGAGAACTGCATGGAGCGCGCCGTCGTGCTAACGCGCAACAACCGGATCATGCCCGACGACCTCCCGCCGCAGATGCGCGAGGAGGCCGAGGAGGCGCCCGCGCCGCTCGAGAGTTCCCAGGTGGTGCCACTCAAGCGCGCACTCGAGGACCCGGAACGCCGGATCATCGAGAACGCACTCCGCATGAACGCCGGCAACCGGCAGCAGACCGCCAAGCTGCTGGACATCAACCGGACCACACTCTTCAACAAGATGAGGAAGTACGACCTGCTCGAGAAGTATTGATCCGTGCTGCAAGATCAGTAGGACTCTGCAGAGTCGAGGGGGCCGCCCGGGGGTGGTCCCCAACCTCGTTTCGGGACCGCGCAGGGCGCGGAGGGTCACGTCGATTGCGGTGGCCGACGTCGGTGGGCGCGCATCGACGCAGTGGCAATCGCCGCGCCTCCCATGTTTCTGGTCGGCTCCGCGGCTGCGTCTGCTCTCACACGAGAGCCACCGATGCCGCTCGCAGCCTTGCGTGGCCTCATCTCCCGCGTCACGGCGCGTGGGCGGACGCGCAAGCGCCGGGGCGCGGGGGGGGAGTCGGACGCGCGTGGTCTCCACCCATCCAACGGGCGCGCGATCGCAACGGCGCCGGAGGGGCGGGCCCCCAGGTGCGCCCCGCACGCGGGGGGCATCCGGGCGG
>JAJFFG010000018.1 GCA_021776825.1 Planctomycetota bacterium | reverse complement strand
TTGTCCCCGGAGCTTCGCCCCGGACCGTCGCCGGTCCCAGGCGTCCAGGTAGCTACCGTGATGAACCATCAACTTCACGGGCAGAACTTCCATCTGCTGGATGCGTGCACCCTCGTGGCGCACTGAACGATGCGGGCTACGGGTTCGGCCGCCACGTGGGAATGAAGACACCAGCGTGCTCGCGCAGTTCGGCGATCGCCTCGTCGGAGAGATCGAGGTCGGCGATCATGCGCTCCATCAGCGTGACCTGCTCGTGCGCAGCCGCGTCGATCGCATCGATCGGGACGAGGCCCTTCAGCCACATCGCATCGGGCTCGCGCGTCATCAACTCGTTCGGCAGACCGTTCACCCAGTCCGTGATCAGGGCGGCGAACCGCTGGCGCGCATCGCCCTCCAACTCGAGATCGCGACCGACGCGCTCGACCAGGATCTCCGCGAGGTGCGCGGGAGTCCGGAACGGGATGGGCCGGGCACGCCCGACCCAGACGAGCGACGCCGAGAACAGATCGGCCGTCACACGACCCCGCGTCAGCTCGGGCCGGAGCAACAGATGCTGTTCGTCGGTGAGGACGTCCATCGCGGCTCCGTAGAAGCGGCCCTTCAGGAGTGACTCCTCGACGTGGCGTCGCATCGCGAGGGTGTCGTCGCCGTAGGACTCCCGACGGCGCTCGTCCTCCGCGACGAACTCGGTCCCGACGCGCCCGAGAGCCACCACTTGCTCGTCCGTGAGCGGCGTGCCCATCGCGTCGAGCGTGGTGGCGATCATGTTGACGGCGGCCGAGGGATGGCTGAACGCACCGTTGACGGTCTCACCCGGGAGCTTCCCGTGCAGAGTCATGGCGACGGTGACCAGCGGACCGTTGTGGCGCTGAACGCCGCCGACGGCCTCGGGTGACGGCTGCCCGCCGGTCGACACGGCCTGGATGATCTCGGGCAGAAGCTTCGCCATCGCGCCGACGTGTGTGCCGACGTCGGTCCAGTTGACCGCCGAGAGATGCTCGTCGTACGCCGGGAACGAGAACGCCTGGCCCTCGCCAAGGGCGCCGTTGCCGTGCGAGTGGTCCCCGCCGTCGTCGAGGTCGACCGACGTCTTCGCGGCGGCGACTGCGGCGGCCTGGGCGTCCTCGAGCTTCGTCTCGGTGGATGCAAGAGACGCCCGCGCCTCGTTCAGCTCACGATCGAGCCGCGCGAGCCGACGCTTCACGGTCTCGAGCTCCGACGTCGCGGACTCCCGCTCGCCGGCGACCGTGTCGCGCTCGAGCTCGACCGTCTTCAACTGCTCCGCGATCTCGTCGCGGTCAGCGGCGGCCGCTCCTCCGGAGAGCCACCCAGCGCCGAGTCCCACGACCAGTCCGACAGAGGCTCCAATCACTAGCTTTCCGTTCACGACGTTCTCCTCGGGCTCCGTCTCTGCGGCACCCTTCCATTGGGGTTGATGTTGATGAACTCGCGGGCCTGATCGCGCGCTCGCTACTTGGTGCGGCGCAGCACCAGGACCTCGCGAGAGTTTCGAATGGCCTCGCGCTGCGCGTCCGAGAGGTCGAGAGCATCGACGCGCCGCATCATGTCCAGCATCTGCTGCGCCGACGCGAGCACCACGTCGAGGCGGTACGCCTCATCACGCTCCTCGACAGGGCTCGAGGCGCGCTCCAGGTACTCGTGGGGAAGCGACTGGAACCACTCGGCGATCACACGGTTCGCGGCCTCTTGCTGCGCAGCGTCGAGCTCGAGGGCGCGGCCGATCCCGCGGGCGATCCTCGAGCCGGCGTCGACACTCGCCGGGAACCTACCCGTGTCGAGCCCGCCGACCCACATGGGTCCCGGTCCGAACAGGTCGTAGCCCACGACGCCCCGTGCGTCCTCGCGACCGAGCAGTGCGCGCTGCTCGTCCGAAAGGAGGCTCCGGAGCACGTCGGTGAACGCCGACTTGGCGTGGGCCTCGACAATCAGCGCCTCGAGCCGGAACGTGTGCGTCCGCCGACTCTCGAGAGCACGATCGACGGCAGCCGATGCGTCGTGGGCGGCCCGATCGAGCGCTGTGATCTGCGCCTCGCTGAGCGGCAGCTCCTGCGTATGGCAGAGCGCCGCCACCATCGTGGCCATGAAGGCGGGATGGGTCAGCGCATCGTTCGCTGCCCCGCCGGGAAAGACCTCCTCGAGAGGGCCGACCACCATGAGCAGCGCACCGTTGTGGACCTGGAGCTGACCGACCGCCTCCGGTCGTAGCTCGCGCCCCGCGTTCACGTCCTCGTAGATCTCGCCCAGCGCGGCGACCAGGCGCGCGACGTGATCGCCCAGGTCGTCCCAGTCGACGCGCTCGAGCTCGGCATCGAACGCCGGGAACTGGAAGGGCCGCTCGAACGACGGGCGGTCGTCGCCCCGGCTCGCGATTGCCGACCTCGCCGTCGCGGTCGCGAGGGCCGCGGCCTCCGCGCTTCGGACGTCGGCCAGACGCTCCTCGAGCGCGGTCGCCGATGCGTTGAGTTCTGCGATCCGGGCGCGAGTTCGTATCACCGCGCTGCGATCGGCTGCGAGGAACCGCTTGCGCGCCGCGACGGTGGCGGTGGTCGGCGCGTGGGCGCCGGCGCTGCGCTCCGCGCTGAACGAGCGAACGAGGCGGCCGCCGAGCACGCCCACCGCGATGGACACGACGGCAATCGCGAGCGTCGTGGCCAGGGCACCGAGAGGCGTGGTCGCCGCGCCGGCTCCCGCGGGAGTCGTCGTTGCGCCTGAGGCGTCCGGCCCGAGACCGGCATCGGCGGCGACGAGCCCGCCGGGTCCGGCCAGGAAGGGGACGAGCGCGGCGTGCCACTCGTTCCGGTCTCCGCCGTGACGCCCGTCCAGACCGACACGCACACGCTCCAGACCGCGGCGTACGCGAGCGCGCACCGTCTCGACGGGGATGTTCATCCGTGCCGCCACGTCGCGCGGCGGCAGCCCGTCGTAGAAGCGCAGCAGCAGCGTCGTGCGGTAGGGCTCCGGCAGCTCGGACACGGAGTTCACAACCGCGCGATCGATCTCGGCGCGAGCCACGACGTCGGCCGTCGCCGGCAGCCCCTCGGGGCGCGCGACACCGTGCTCGCGACGCTGCCGACGCACGTGGCGACGCTGACTGTCGAGCACCGTCCGGCGAACCACCGAGCCCAGCCAGGCTCGCGCGGCGCCCAGCTTCGAGGGCGGGTTCTCGAGGGCGGCCTGCCACGTCTGCTGGACGACGTCATCGACCGAGCTCTCGTCACGAACCAGGCTCCGAGCGAGCGCACGCACCCACTCTCGATGGGCAAGGAGCGCCTCGATCCGGGCGGGTGTCGGTGCAGGGGTCGGCGAGGAGGGTGTGGCAGTCATGGTCTTCAACTACTCAGTTGCCGTCGGCGGGCAAATCGGTGCAGGGAATCTCGAACTTCGCTGCTGGCATTCTCGAATTCTCGGCCGGACGCTCGCTCGCGCGACGCTCGGCCCTACGCCGTAGACGAACAGATGATCGCCTGGCATTCCCTCTCGGCCCCCTTCGGACCCGCAGTCCGCGTTCTCCGAGCCTCGCGGCCGCGAGTCTCGTGCGGTGCGGAACCGCAGCGACGACGCACGCGTTCGATCGCTCGGACGTCGGCAACGCGATCGCTCGCCGCCTCTGACCCGCGTCCGCGGCCGGTAACCTCGCCACCGTGTACGACTGGACATACCCACCGGGCTACGAACGCTTCGACGGCGCGCTCCTCGATGCGAGCACCGTGCGAGAGAACCTCCAGCGTGTGCGCGGTGAGGGCGGCCGGGAGGACATCGCGTCAGTCGCGTTCGCGGTGATGCGGTTCACGGGGGAGGTGCGCTCAGCGGCGCTCCATGTGCTCGCTGCTCTTCTCCGCCGGACTCCGTCCGACTGGCTCGATGCAGAGGTCGATCAGATTCGCGGCGACGCGGCATGGGCGCGTACGGACGGTCGACTCGCCACCGCCAAGCTGATCAGAGAGTGCAGGACGCACGCCAACGGCTGGTCCGCCCTGGGCGTCCTGAGTTTCAGTCACGACGGGCGCATCCGAGAGGCCGCGGTGCAGGCCCTCGCGGAGGAGCAGAGCGGCAACGAGCTCGCCTTCCTGATCATTCGACGAGCGGACTGGGTCGTCCAGGTGCGCGAAGCCGCTGAGGCCGCTCTGAAGAGTCGGCACACCGCGGAGTACGCACCCCACTGGGCGCGCCACGCAGCACTCCTCGAGCGCGTCGGTGCGCGTCAGCGATTCCCGGATGACGAGATGGATCGCGTGTACGGACTCGTGCGCTCGAGCGGGTTGGACGCCGCGCTGGAGCTCTTTCATCAGGGGAATCGTCGCTCAGCGCGCGCGGTCGCGCATGTCCTCGTGGGTGCGGAGACGATCCACTCGAGAGCCGAGGAAGCGCTTCTCGCTTCGCCGGACCCCGCCATCCGTCTGATGCTCGCGAAGCGACTCATTCCGACGGCGGACATCGAGCGGCTCCAGCACTTCGCGCGCGACCGCTACGTGCCGATCGCCGTTGCCGCACTCGATCGGCTGGCGCGCATCGATCCGGACCTCGCTCGTCCGCTGCTCGACGACGGCCTGATCTCCACACGCCACGGGCTCCGAGTCCTCGCACGATTCCACCTGTCGCGCGCGGGCGTCGACGTGGAGTCGCGCTACGCGGAGGTCCTGCTCGCCGACGATCCCCCACCGCGTCTCCTGGCCGCCGCGATCTACGGCTTCGGCGCGGACCGCGACGCCGTCGACTCCGAGCTGATGCGCTCGTTCGCCGATCATGCAGACCGACGCGTGCGTCGCGCCGCGATCCGAACACTCGCGTGGGTCAGCCCCGGCAAGATCGACGTGTTCGTGCGCGCACTCGAAGACGTCTCGCCGCGCGTGGCACGCGCGGGGTCTGCCGCGCTTCGGAGCCGCGCAGCGATGGTGCCCCTCGAGACGCTCGCCCGCCTGCGCCGGCAGCCTCCGCATCCGCACGCATCGCTGTTGGCCACCGATCTCCTCGACCGACGCAGCGCAGTGCGCTGGGGCGTCTCGATCCTACGCACGATCGCGGGCTGGAAGCGGCCGATGCGGTCTCTGAAGGCGACCGGGTTGGACGTGTGGGCGCAGGGGCTCACGCGGGACTCGTCCGCGCTGACCGACGACGAGATCGTCGAGATCCGTGACGCACTGGCCACGTGCGAGCGTCATCTCCCGGACGGTGTCGCGGAGCAGATCCACAGCACGCTGGACGCGCGCCAACCGTCGATCTAGCCAGCGGTCAGCGCGACGAACGTCACCTGGCCGATCCGGCGCCGGGGCGCGTCGCGGTCCTCGACGAACGCATTCAGCTCACCACGGGTATCCAGCTCGCGGATCCGGGCGAGTGCAGCATCGAGCTCTGTCGCTGAGGCGAGGCTCCACGTCGAGTCGCCGTCCCGCCACCACGACGAGAGCGGCCCACGCCCGTTCAGGTAGGAGTCCCCCTGGACGACGGCGTCGAGCGGGACGAAACGACGCGGGTCCTCGAACCCAGCCGACGTCGCAAGCTCGACCAGCTGATCGAGCGGCACGTAGCGACGTCGGATCTCAGCCGCCGCGTCGGGGATCAGGTCGAGATACCAACCGCCGTGGCGGAGCTGCTCCTGCGAGCAGTGCTGGATCACGAGCGTTCCGCCTGTTCGGAGTACGCGGCGACACTCCCGGAGCACCTGCTCGACCGCGCCGAACGCACCATCCTGATCAGGCGGCAAGTGATGCAGCGCCTGATTGACCATCACCGCGTGAACGCTCGCCGTCGCGACGGGCAGCGCGCGGAGATCTCCCGCGGCAGCGATGACACGGCTGGTGTTCACGGCGTCGCGCAACTTCTCACGGGCGCGACCGAGCGCTTGACGATTGGCATCGACGAGCACCAGCGCCCCGACGTCGCCAAGCAGCGCGCGGGAGTAGCTACCGGTACCGCACCCGGCGTCGAGCACCGTCTGCCCGGACAAGGGCCACCGAGCGGCCGAGAGGGAGCCGGTCACGATCTCCAGCCCGATCGGCACACGCGTCCGGTCGTAGTTCTGTGCCGTGCGTCCGTAGTCCTCGTAGTCGCTCATGTGGCTCGTATCCCGCGCGTCGGCAGACGCGCCTCAGTCCATCGGCACGGGCTTGATCGGGCGGAACCCTGCGTGGTGCGTGCGGGCGGCGGGACCCACGGGAAAGCGGGCGGCACATCGCATTCGCTCCGGCCCGAGTTTCCAGCTCCCACCGCGGAGGACGCGCTGTGTCGAGCCCTTCCCGCGCACGGGATCAACCACGGAGTCGGGCGCGAACTCGCCGTATCCGTCGAGACACCACTCGAGCACGTTGCCGTGCATGTCGTACAGGCCGTACGCGTTGGGTTCGAGCGCACCGACGACGTGGGTCGCGCCGCCGGCGTTCGGCTTGAACCACGCGGCGCGCTCGAGGTCCGCCGCGATGACTCCGGTCGCGTAACGCGTGGCAGCGCCGGCACGGCACGCGAACTCCCATTGCGCCTCGGACGGCAGCCGCAGTCCGGAGCGCTCGCAGAACGTGCGTGCGTCGTTCCACGACACATGCGTCACCGGGCGCTTCGCCCCGCGGTCGTAGCGCGTCGGGTTACCGGACATCACGCGCCGCCAGACCTCTTGCGAGACCTCGGTCGTCGACATGAGGAACGGCTCGCTCAGCGTGACGTGGTGCTGCTGCTCGAAGCGGCCGCGGCCTGGTTCGTCAGCGGGTGAACCCATGAAGAACGCGCCGGCTGGAACAAGGACGAACTCCAGACCGGATTCAGCGTGCGTGAACGTCGCCAGTTCGACCGGGCCGGACGTGGTGTCGACCCGCTCGACTCCACGCAGGGCGAAGCCCGGCAGGACGCTCGCCACCCGCCCCGCGACACGGCGGCGCTGATCGGAGTCCGCCGCCTGCCACGTGGCGGGATCCGAGAGGAGATCCAGCGACGCAGTCGGTGCCCGCTTGCGCGTGGGCTTGGAGTTGGCGACGCGAGACCGGTCGTCGCTCGCCGGCGACGTCGGATCGTCGTCGGCCACTCCGTTGTCGACTCGCGCTGGATTGGTCCGGTCGCCCGGTGTCGACCCGGGATCGTGCGATGCCTCCGAGTTCCGCTGCGGCTCCGGTGACTCCGAGGGCGACAGCACGAACCAGAGCGCCAGCCCAACGACCAACCCGACGATCGTGATGAGCAGTCCCGTGACGCGGGAGCCAACGCTCACGAGATCGTCCCTGCTTCGGGCCTGTGCATGCGTCGAGGATACGGAGCGCGGCGAACTCTCTCGCTGCGCGTATCGCGGCGAGCCGAGTTGCGTCAGTCCAGCGCGATCCGCTCGATCTCCTCGAGACGCATGCCGGTGGCGAGACGCGCCGCGCGCCGCATCGCCGCCGGATCGCCGGAGGTCAGGACGCGCAGCTTGCCGCTCCCCGAGGCGAGCCGAAGCCGATCCACAACTCCCAAGGCCGGGTCGACCACGGTCGCACGGGGCATGCGCTCCTGAACCTGATCGCGCAGGGCGGCGTAATGCGTGCACGCGAGAATCACCACATCTGCGTCCAGCACCGGTCGGAGGATGCGGGCTAGATCGCGACGGCACACGTCGGACCCCGTGCGACCGGCCTCTACGTGGGCCGAAAGCGGCTGCGCAATGCGACCGACGACCCTGCGTTCATCAACACCGCGTCGATCAACACTGCGTTCATCAACCCGGCGTTCATCAATCCGGTCCCGCTCCACGCCGTGCCCCTCGAGCGCGCGACGCCAAACGCCCGAACGGATGGTGCGCGCACCACCGAGAACCAGCGTGCGGCCGCCGCTCGTCGGGACCGAGCGCGGGTCGATGACTCCGTGGACCGGCACGGGCGCCGTCGCGTCGCGGAGCGACGTGCTCGCGGAGTGGCACGCGACGAGGATCTCGGTCGCGCCCAGCGCGGCCAGGCGATGGAGGGCCACAGAGACGGATCGCGCCAGCTCGCGGTGGGAGAGAGTCCCGTACGGCCGGCTACCGGAGTCCGCCAGATACAGCGCATCCAACCCGGGGACTCGGGCGCGGGCGTGCCGGAGGGCGAACAGGCCTCCGATCCCCCAATCGAGCACTCCAAGCGTCATGGGTAGCTCTGCGGGGGGAACCAGGTCGCCGCGATCGGCCCCGTATCGAACGCAACGACGCGCGTGCGAGCGCCCAGGTCAACGACCTCGAGGAGACGGCCCGGAAAGCGACTCTCGAAGAACCAGCGGTACTCGTGCGTCGCGCGGATCGGGTTGTAGCGCAGCAACTCGGCCCACGCCGGATCGCTGACCAGCCGATCTCGCGCCGTCGCGAAGCCGGCGTGACGACGCTCGGCACGACGAGCACGCAGCTTGTGGAGCACCGCAGTGGGCAGCTCGACCAGTCCAGCCGACTGCGCAACCATGTCGACCAAGAGGAGGCTCCCGCCGGGACGCAAGACGCGAGCGATCTCGGCAAGAGCCGGATCCCAGTCGATGTAGCGCCACGACAGCATGGAGACGACGACGTCGAACGCGCCGTCGTCGAACGGCAATGCCGGACCGTCGAGTGACTGCCACGCGCACTCCGGCTCTCGACGTCGGGCGTGGGCGAGCATCTCCATGGAGACGTCCGCACCAACGCTCGGGCCGATCCGAGGTCGCAGCGCACGCAGGAGTCCGCCCGTGCCGCAGCCGAGATCGAGCACCCTCGCGCCATCGGGCACACGCGCGGAGATCCACCGCCACTCCGCGTCGCGAACGCGGATGTCGGCAAAGGCCTCGTCGTAGAGCGTCGAAACGTGAGCGTAGGCGGGTCCGGACGGCCCCACACTCGGTTCGAACGAGAGCATCGGCTCCGGAGGTAGACGGCCGGTGTGCTTCCCGATCGAGCCCATCAGGCCGTGACTCTTGCGGCCTGGCTGGCCGACGACGTACACGGGCACGTCGTCGGCCAGCCACGGTGCCACCCACCGATACCGGGTCGGAGCGCGCGAAACGGTCGTGTACCAGTGATGCCCCGACGCCGGGACGCCGAACATGCGCGCGAAGAACGGCGCGAACCAGCGGCCGGACCGGCACGCATGGAACTGGGCATTGCCCCCCGGGGCGAACGGCAGCGTGAGGCCGCGCCACTCGTGCGGCGAGAACTGCTCGGGGAGCGCCGTCGTCCCGAACATGGGTCCGTACATCCCGCTGTGTGCCATGAGATGGAGCTCGTCGAGCGGCTCGGGCAGGCCGTTCATGGCGTCGACGAACGCGCGCTTGCTCTCGATCGCGTCACACTGCACACGGCAGCCGGCGGCGGACCGTTCGGACGCGAGCGTGCGTGCTGCCTGCGCCAAGCGTCGGCCGCCCTCGCGGTAGCGCGTCGTGTAGCCGATCCAGATCACCGCGGCCCTCCGGGGTGCCGTGCGAGCCGTCCGGGAGTCCCCTGATGACCTCACGCGCCGCTCGTCTGTCGCGTCGGACGAGCACGCGCGATGGTAGGTGACCGCGCCCGCGGCGCGCATGCGATCCGGGATGGCGTGCGCTCAGCGCGTGCGCGTGGCGCGGACCTCGGCGGTCCACGTCGTCGTCGAGCCATCGGCAGCGACCCACGTCCACGTTCGCCACGGGATCGTCTCTCCGATCGGCACGCGGAGATAGCGGGGACGGCCGGCCCGCGCCACGGCGCGCTCCGTGCAGCGCGTCGGCGGCGGGCCGAGAGCGATGGTTGCCGTCGGCGCGGTGGTCCCCCCCCCCGATCGGGAACGTGACGACTGCGTCGGTGTCGCACGTCGTGGCCTCGTCGTCGAGCGGGATGCTCCAAGCGCGGAACCCGGCCGCGATCGTGCTGCTCTGTCCGGGGACGACGCCGATCTCGCGGCCGATCGGATCGGCCTGCGGCGAGGCGGCGTCTCCGACTCGGATCGAGAGGCTCAGCATCACCGGTTCCGCGGAGCGCGCCTCGACGGCGAACAGTTCCCACGAGCCATCGGCCGGGAACGAGTCGCGGAAGTCCTCGGCGATCGCATGGCGCAGATGAACCGAGTCGGCGGGCGGGCGATCGAACGGCTCGTCCGCCGACTCCGCGATCGATCGCTCGGAGACGAGCATCGTCGGCGCGGGTAGCCGGCGCTCCCGCGCTTCGCGTGTGAACGCGTGCCATGCCGCGACGGCCTCCTCGACCGAGTACCGAACCTCGGCCGACTCGTGCTCGACGCCCGACAGGTGACGAGCAAGAACTCGGCCTGCTTGTCGCTGCAGGTGCGCGACCTCCTCGGATCTCTCGCGGCCGGGCGGTCCGCGCATGCCGCGCAAGCCGAGGAGACGCGCCAGCCGGAGATCGGCGAGCGCCCAGTTGATCTGGGAGCCGCGTGCGAGGGCCCGATGGGCGGCGTGCGCCAATCGCCCGATCCGGTGTGTCTCGGACGAGTCCGGGAAGGCCGGTCGGAGCTCCGCCAGCGTCCACGTGTTGCGGATCACCTGAGCTTCCCAACCCGGCCGCGCGGCACGTACTCCCTCCTCATGGATCCGCTCGACCCGCTCGAAGGCGTCGCGCCGCGCCTCCGGGTCGCCGGGAGCGGCGGCCACCACGGCCAACGCTGGCACGCGAGCCTCTGGCTCGTCCGGATGGGCCGCCCGGGCGATTGACAGAACGGCGTTTGCGTCGTCCTCCGACGCGGTCTGCATCATCACTCGGACCCGCAACCGGGTCACGAACGCGCCAAGCTGCGGGCAGCTCGTACCGCGCGCATGGGCGCCCCGAAACAGATCGAGCAGCTTCGCCCACGCATCGTCGGAGACGGATCGATAGCCGCGCTCGAAGTCGATGTCGCGCGAGATGCGCAGCGCCGCGCGCGAGGTCGGCCCGAACGCCGTCGCGTTCTCACCCCCACCGGCCGCCATGACCAGATCCTTGCTGCGCAGGTGCCACAGGCCGAAGCAGTGCCCCACCTCGTGCGCGACGACCGAGGCGTCCGAGAGTTCCGGTGCATCCGGGCGCTCCAGCCTGATGAGCGAGGGCCCCGTGAACATCACCGAGCGCCCGCTGTCCGAGTACCTCCCGGAGGGGAACCCCGACGCCGCGGTCTGCCCCGTGAACCCGACGACGAGATCGGCGCCCTGCCTCGGCTCGCCACGTAGCTGCCCCAGCAGGCTGCGCATGAACCACGCGTCGTTCGGCGAGCGCCATTCGACGAGTTTCGCGATCTCGAGTTCGATCGCCGCGGCGGAGCTGAACATCGCGCTCGCTTCGGCGACCGCCGCGCGCACACGCGCCTCCCGTCGAGAGCCCGGGCCTCCTCGTCGACGAGCACGCGCAGCGTCACGGTGCGCTGCACCGAGTTTGGCTGTTGCCCCGGCTCCGGAACCTCCTGCGCACCCGCGACGAGCGCCGTCGCGAGCAACGTCAGGCAAGCACCGAGGCGCCGAAGTGACATGAGGACCTGCCGAGGACGTGCGGCGCGGGCCGCCATGTCAGTTCACCAACGGTAGCGTGCGCGCTCGGTCAAGCGACGCGAGTCCGCGCCCGGACACACGTACATGACACCGCACAGCCGCGCTCCCGGTTCGGTGGAATCAACGAGACCACGGAGAGCCGCGTGTCCGAGCAGGCCCGTCCGAGCAGGCCCGACCGAGCAGGCCCGTCCGAGCGAGAGCCCGGCCTTCGCACCCCGTCGGCGCGGCCTGCGGCCGGAGGGCAGGAAGCACGAGGGATGGTCGCGGCGAGGACTGGTGTTGGGCCGACGACAGAGTGTCCTGACCGAGCGGGGACGGCGAGATCAAGGCGGACGCTGCGTGGTCAGGGGCTCATCCCCCCAACGAGCTGTGTCAACGCGGAGATCGTGGTCCCCGCGATGTGTCAGGCGTGGCGAGGTGGTGAGAGGGTCGGGCTAGACTGCTTCCATGCTGCGATCAAGCATCCGTCTCGCTGGGCTGATCCTGCTTCTCTATGCGGCGGTCGTCGTCCAGCCGCTCGCGGCCGAAGCGACGCCGAAGCGCGTTCCGCCGGCCGGCGAAGGGCTGCTGCCGACCGAGCTGCTCGAGGGCCGCAGCGTCTGGATCGACCCGCGCTTCGACAAGGTGCTGAAGCCCGGAAATCGCGTGCGTGCAACGATCTGGTTCGAGGACCAGTTCCTCGGTGACGGCAAGGCGTATCGGCGTCGCGCGAACGAATTCGCGTCGGCGAAGCGGACCGAGCTGCGGGTGTCTGTGACCCGGACGCTGAAGGCCATCTCCGACCGGTCGTGGAAGGCCGCCGAGAAGAAGCTCGATGCGCTGGTCAAGAGCGAGGGCATCCGCGCCATCGACCGCTTCTGGATCGTCAACGGTTTCTCGTGCGGTGTCACCGCGGAGGGTCTCGAGGGACTGAAGAAGGTGCCGGGGGTCCGCAAGGTCTTCGTCGACACCTCGTGGCGCGGCCTCCCCCCAGTGGCTGACGGCGAGGCTCCGACGTTCGGGCCGGTGGCGGGCGATGCGTTCGACGCGGCTCGCTACAAGCACCCGTGGTACGTGCGCTACCTGCTCGCCGACCGCGTGTGGAAGGACCTCGGCGTCACCGGCAAGGGCACGCTGAACGTCATCCACGACCACAACTTCATCTTCTCGGACAGCACGACGCGGAACGTCCACCGCAACCCGGGTGAGATCGCGGGCAACGAGAAGGACGACGACGGCAACGGCCTGGTCGACGACATCCACGGGTTCAACTTCAACTGGAACTCGGCGGTCCTGACGACGCAGCCGGTTCCGCCCGGCGGCGGCTCGGGCGCGCAGCTCCACGGGTTCATGTGCGGCGCCATCATCTGCGGGTCCGGCGCGAAGGATCACGAGTACGAGTTCGGCATTGCGCCCGAGGGCACGTGGGCGGGCGTGATCAGCGCACGGCGAATGGAGGCAGCGGTCCAGTGGGCCGTCGAGCAGGGAGCCGACACGTACAGCATGAGTTTCTCCGTGCCGGGGAAAGGCGAGCACCGCTCGCACTGGCGCAAGCTGATGGAGCACGGGTCGTTCGCGGGCGTGTGCTTCGTCTCGGGCGCCGGGAACTTCGGGCAGCAGGAAGAGATCCCCATCCAGATGCGCCAGCCGGAGGACATCCCGGACGCGGTCTTCGCGGCGGCCGGTGTGCACCGCGATCTCTCCCGCACGCCCACGTCGAGCCGCGGCCCGGTCGAGTGGGACACCGAGCACTACCAGGACGGCACGGTCCAGAAGCCGGCCGTGTGCGCGTTCAACTTCGATCTGCCGTGGCTGTTCCGCAACGGCACCGTGCGCAACGGCGGACTCGGCGGCAACTCGTTCGCCGGCCCCATGTTCTGCGGTTCGCTCGCGCTGATGATCTCGGCCGATCCCGATCTGTTGCCCTGGGACCTGCGCGAGATCATCACAAGCACCGCGCTGGACATCTCGGAGAAGGGCATCGACTACGAGACCGGTCACGGCCTGATCAACTGCTACCGCGCGGTGCGTGAAGTCCTACGGCGGAAGGCCGAGCGCGAGGGCGCCGACACGAAGCCGTACACGGGCCGCGAGAAGGGCGACGAGCTCGATGTCGCCTCGCTGAAGGAGCGTGTGAAGATCATCGCGATCACGATCGCCCTGGTCGCCCCGGACGGTCAGGCCGAGGCACTCGGCGTCCAGGTCGGCGATGTGCTCGTCTCGTACAATGGCGTGAAGTTTGCTGGGAAGCGCCCGTTGCGCCAGCTGTTCAAGGCGGCGCGCGCCGCCGGCACCGAGGAGGTCCCGATGGTCCTCCGCCGCGGCGACGAGACGATCGAGATCAAGCTCAAGACCGGCCAGATCGGCCTCCGCACCGCAGCGCAGTACAACGAGCCCGTCTTCGAGTAGCGAGGCGAGCGGCGCAGAGTCACTCCAGGTGCGGCCGAACGTGTTCCACGAGTGCGCGAGCGGCGAGATCCACGCCGCGCGGGTTCCAGTGCGTGTCTGTCGCCTGAAAGAGGTAGGGGAGACGCTGGGGGCCGAGCGCCTCCAACAGGTTCACACATGCGACGCCCCGGCCCGCGAGCTCTCGGTAGAGAAGATCGTGGAAGCGCGGGCGCGGCATCGGTGCCTCGCCGGTATAGAGATCTTCGTAGAGCAGTCCGGGTTCGGGAACTTGCGCGAAGACGAGCTTCGTACCGCGGCGATGGAGTTCGTGATGAAAGGCAGCGATGGCGTCGACGGTTGCTTCGAGTCGGCGCTGTTTCGAGGAGGCGTACAACTTCTGTTCATCGAGCGTGAGAACTAGTTTCTTCTCGCCCTCGACGATGAGGACGCGACCCTTATTGAGTTCGCCAGTCATCTGGTAGCGGATCGACGCAATCGCCCTGCGCGCGAGGTGTGTGAGACGGTTGTCGCGCTCGAGTGGACGCTTCCACCGAAAGATCATGCCGGGGACAGTCACGAGCCACGAGAGCGGTGGCTCGCGCGCCCACCAACTCGTTGCCCTCACGCGCGGTGCGGTGCGAATGTTGTCGGTCTGCCTCGCGCCCATCACGAGGAGTGCGACGGTTGGCGGCGTCGACTCGAAGCGAGCGTCGGCGAGGTAGCGTGGGATGTACTCGCCGTCATAGCAGCCGAAGTTGTAGACCGGCTCGCCGAGGAGTTCCGTCATGCGCGCCGTCACCGTAGCGGCCTCGTCCAGGCTGACGCCCACGACGAACGAGTCACCGAGCATGACGACGCGTGGGATATGCGAAAGGCTGGGGTTCCGATACCCGTGCTCATCGGTGCGGAATCGGATCTCTTCGACTTGGCGGAACTCGGAGAGACGGCTCTTGTAGTCCAGATCGCCACGACGATCCTGAACGACGTCGACGCTCGGAATGAACATTGGTCCACTCGGATCCCGGAGTGCGTCGGACGGCCTGAACTGCGGGGACTCGGTCCCGAGAGAGACGACGAGCAGTGCAGCCCAGACAATGCCGACTACGGCTATGAACCGATGATCGTGACTCATCTCACTCACCTCAGAATCGGAAGTAGAGGAATGGCGACGACTCCGAGCCGTACGCCGCGACGATGCTCGCCACGAAGATGACGACGAGAAGTGCAGTGCGCCACGCTCCAAAGTTGCCCCGGTCCTCCCACGTGTTCTTGCAACGGAACACGATGAAGAGCAACGCTGCGAGACCGACGGATGGAAGCACGTCGACGCGCCCGATTCCATCCATCAGGAACATGGATCGCAGCCAGCGCGAGGAGTGCGCGATGTCATCGCATCGGAAGAACACCCAACCAACCGAAACGGCGACGAAGACGAAGCCACGCCGGGAGATCGACGAGCTCTCGCTGGAATCGCGCGCCCGCCCGACGGCGCGCTCAAGCGCGAGCAATGCGCCGTGGTATGCGCCCCAGACGACGTAGTTCCACGCTGCGCCGTGCCAGAGCCCTCCGAGCAGCATGGTCGCGCCGAGGTTCACGTACGTTCGCGCCGAGCTCCTGCGATTCCCGCCGAGTGGAAAGTACAGGTTGTCGCGAAGCCACCGCGACAGCGTCATGTGCCAGCGCCGCCAGAAGTCGGAGAACGACGACGCCTTGTACGGGGAGTTGAAGTTCTGCGGGAACTCGAACCCGAACAGTTTCCCCAGACCGACGGCCATGTCGGAGTATCCGCTGAAGTCGAAGTAGATCTGAGTTGAGTACAGGAGGACCGAGACCCAGCCCGCGGCGAATCCCGGCGCATCGAGTTCGAAGAGTGGGTCGCACAACAGCGCCGCGGTGTCGGCCAGGAGGATCTTCTTCGCGAGCCCCCGCACGAAGAACTCGAGGCCCTCGGCGAACCGTCGGGCGGAGTGCGTACGGACGCGCAGCTGCGCCTGGACCTCTTCGAAGCGCACGATCGGTCCCGCAATCAGTTGTGGGAACAGCGTGACGTAGCACGCGAAGTCGATGGCGCTCCGAGCACGCGTCGCCTTCCCGCGGTACAGGTCGATCGTGTAGCTCATGCTCTGAAACGTGTAAAACGAGATGCCGACCGGCAGCACGATACTGAGAATCGGGGTCGCCTCTAGCCCCGGTATCGATTGCAGCGACGACGTGAGGAATCCGGCGTACTTGAAGAACCCGAGTACGCAGAGATTCAGGACGACCGATGCACTGACGTACCCGCGTCGTGCGCGCTGCGTCTTCGCGCTGCAGAGACCGGCGCCCAGCCCGTAGTCGAGCATGCTCGAGAGCAGCAGAATGGGTAGGAACGGGAAGCTCGAAGCCGAGTAGAACGCGCAGGACGATACGAGCAGCCAAGCGTTGCGCAGTCGGCCGGGAATCGCGTAGTACCCGAAGAGCACGATCGGCAGGAACACGAACAGAAACGAGTATTCGTAGAACAGCATGTCCTGCTCGCGGTGCGTTGGTGCAGCAACCGTGTTGACTGAGTCTCGTCAGGGTGCGCCGCCGTCACCAGAGAATGTGAACCTCCGCGTGAGGGCCACTGCGGCGACGGGCCACGACCGAACGCCCACTCCGACATGGGCTGTCAACACGATCCCAGGCCTCGCTTGTCGGCGTCGACGCAGATCGCCGATGCGGATCGCCCCGAGGGCGGCGCGCCGGTCGCCTGGCTGACGCGCCGCGCGGACTACTCGTCGACGGCGGGCCGTTGGAAAGGGTACGCGAGCTGCGCGAAGAACGTGCGCGGCAGCCGCCTCGTCGCGCCATAGACGATGGGCCAGCGCTCGGTGGGCATGTGGTACGTGCGGAACAGAGCGTCGAAGAGCGGGAAGTGCACGGCGTAGTTCGTGTCGATCGTGGGCTTGTCGCTGCTGTGGTGCCAGTCGTGGAACTGCGGAGTCACGAGCACCTACCTCAGCGGCCGGGACGGGATGCCCACATTCGCGTGGGTGTACACGGCCTGCAGTGCCGCGAACGCGACGTAGAAGTTCAGGGCCTCGGGAGATGTGCCGAGCAGGTAGAGCGGCACCATCGCGAACGTGCGGTCGACGATCGTCTGCGCCAGATCCGTGCGTGACCCCGCGAGTCAGTCCATGTGCTCCGTGGAGCGATGCACGGCGTGGAAGCGCCACAGGAGCGGGATCTCGTGGAACGCGCGGTGCACCCAGTAGAGAACGAAGTCGGCGCACACGGCGAGTAGGAGCACCTGGAGGAGCAGCGGCGCAGGGGCGCATACTCGCCTCGTCGATGCGACTCGCGGAAGCGACCGAGCACGTGAACCGCGCGGACTTCTCCCACCGCTCCCCACGGACGGTCACACCGCCGGGAAGCGCACGTCGAGGTCACTGCCGTAGTGCCGTTCCATGAACTGGAGCGCCAGCCACGTGTGACACCGCATCACGGCGGGGTTCTTCTTCGTCGGACACGAGCAGCCCAGGAAGACGTCCCGCTCCTGCGCCAGCGCGGCGAGTTCGTCGAACCGCGCAGGATCCGCACGCCGGCGTGCTTCGACAGTCTTCACATACGCCGCGGCGAAGTGCTTCCACGCGGCATCGCTCGGCGCGCTCAGGTAGCGCGCGACCGCATCGGACTCCGGCCTCAGGATGTGGCGCGTGTGCTTGCGGGTGTCCTGTCGGTTGCCGGCCGGCAGGTCGGACGCGCGAACGCCGCGCTTCATCTGATAGCGCGAGAGCACGGACAGTCCTCCACGGATGTTCGCTCTTCCACGGCGACGCGGCGCCAGTCTCGCACACCGCAGCTCACGCCGCGGACGGCGCCCGTCCGGCAGGAATCGAGAGGAGACCGACACAGCGAGCAGCGGTGTCGGTCTCCGAAGTCTCTCGATGCGTCGGACGGACCGACGCGGGCTCGCGTCAGCTGATCAGTTGACCTGCTTCCACTTGAAGCCATCTGCACCCTTGGTGCCGACAGCCACCTGACCGGTCAGCGGCGTGTCGTTGTCCGCACTCGCTCCGAGGAGCGCCGAGCCCGAGTACATCGTGGCAGTCGAGCCACGGTCGGCGGAGACGGTGTCGCCGGCCTGGTTGATGAAGAACGTCCGACTGCCCGTGTTGCTGTAGCTCTCGGGTTGTGCGAACGCACACCAGGTCGTCTCGGCGACGTCGGTGTCGACGTTGCGGCCGAGCGTGCCGGAGGGCACCTCGTGCACGGAGCCACCGCTATCGGACGGCAGTCCGATCCGGAACTTGTAGCCAGAGCGCGAGACCATGCCCGAGGCATTCACCGCCTTGAAGGCTCCGGAGAGCACCGGCGGATTGAGCTCCGCGCCGAGCGTCGACGCGTTGACGGTCGCTCGGACTCCGATGCCGCCGGACAGCTCGCGGAAGAACCCGAACTCACCCGTGCCGTCGTCGTCGACGTCGATCTTCGCCGTCGCCTGCATCTGAGACTGCGCTGACGAGATGTTGCGCAGCGTCGAGATGGTGGACGTCTCGTTTGCGTTGAGCCGTGCGCTCAACAGGTTGGGGATCGCGATCGCCGCGATGATGGCGATGATCGCCACGACGATCATCAACTCGATGAGCGTGAAACCGCTCTTGCTCTGCATGTTCTTCATGCCTCTACCTCCTGTGGTGCGTGCGCTCGGCAGCCTTCCCTGCGCACGAGCATCCACGTCTCGGGTCGGCAAGAGGGGAGGTCCGGCTTGAGCCGGTCTTCGATCGATCGGCCGGCGCAGGCTCCCAACGCACCGTGACCACGGTTCGAGACGGAGGTCACATCACCCAGCCATGCGGTTCGGTCATGCGGTTCGGTCATGCGGTCCGGTCATGCGGTCCGGTCATGCGGTTCGGTCATGCGGTCGCGGGGGCGGGGCGTCGAGGCCGGCGGATTGACCCTGGGACGGTATGGAGCGGTATGGAGCGATTCGGGGGGGAGGGCGGGGTCAGTTGCCGGCTTCGCGGATCGACGCGAGCACGAAGGCCATCTCGGGATCGAGTTCGGCGGGAGCGCCGTAGTCGCGGAGGACGACCTCGAACGTGCGCTGCGTCTTGCCACGGAACAGGTACGCCCGGACGCGGTACGGGGACCCCTCCGTGTCGACGCCCTCGATCGTGAACGACGGGCCGCTCATGCCGGAGAGCACCTTGCCCTTCTTGACGGAGGGACGCCCGGTCACCTTGTGGAACTCGGTGCGGGAGAGCTGCTCGAGCCGCGCCTTGGCGAGCTTCTTGACGTTGTCGCCGCCGATCTTCTGGTCCCCGAACGGGTAGACCCTGGTCCATCCATAGGATGTCGCCGTCAGCGTGCGGATGACCGTTCGGATCTCGCCGTACTGGTTCAGGTCGCCCCTGGGCTGATCGCCCATGGACATGCTCATGATCTCGCTGCCGAGCGGGTTCTCGAACGCGAGGTGGCGCCCCACCAGACCGCCGGACTTGCTCAGTTAGTGCTCGCGCAGCGCGAACCCCTGCTGACGTTCGAACGAGACCGCTCGGTTCAACAGCTTGGCTGCGTGACGACGCTCGGTCGGATCCGCGTCCTTCGCGGTGAAGGGACGCAGCGGGGCGAACGCGCTCTTGACGGCTGCCTTCGCCTCCTTGCGTTCCGTCCCGAGCAATGCTGCGCCGGTCGAGAGTCGACCACGCGTCCAGCGCATCGCGTACTCGCGGGTCGCCGCTTGCTTCTTCCCGAGCGCCCGCACGCGCTCCTTCGCCGCAGCGCTGAACGTCTTGCGATCAGGGCCGCCCCATGCCGTCGCCTCGTGGAGCACGCAGATCGATGCCGCCGCGTACTCAGGCGCCTCCTCCTCGACGAAGATCGCCCACAGCGCGTCGGCGGCGCGCGTCCAGTCCGCGGGGTCGGCATCGCCACCGGCCGCAGCCGCGGCCCGCGCGCGGAGCACGCTCGAGTACGCCAGCAGCGAGCGCCCCACCGACTCCTCGGCGCTGGCCGCATCGTTCTCCACGGCGCAGGCCGTCGCGAACGTCGCCACCTTCGACCACGACTTGGCGCTCCCCGGCGTCAGCGGTGTCGCGACCACGAGCCCCTCGAAGAGTGCGGCTGCCTCGGCCTCGTCGATCTCCTCGGCGGACATCCCGTCGAGGAGCGACACGACCGTGTCCATGTCGCCGAGCTCGGCCGCCTGTACGGCCTCCACAGCGTCATCTGCGGCCGCGGGACCGGCGAAGAGTGCGACCGCGAGAAGCGCACCGCCAACGAGCTTTGGAGTCAGTCTCATGTGCGAAATCGTAGCCGACCCGCGAGCCGGCGAATCGCGACAGTGCGAGGGACGTCAGTCGACGGGCGGTTCCTCGAATCCGCGCACCTTGCGCTTGCCGTCCACCTGAGCCGTGTCGACCAGGACATCGAGCACGCCGTCACCGCCGTCGAGGAAGAGTCTGCCGACACGCGTGTCGGTCAGGGTCACCGCGTCGTTGCCGGGACCGGCCTTCAGCACGGCACTCTTCTCGATCGTCCCGCCGGTCAAACTTAGTGCGTCAGCGCCATCACCAGTGGTGATCTTCAGCGACTTTCCGACGGTCACGCCCACGAGACCGATGTCCGACCGGTCTGTCGACGAGGCGATCACCATGCTGCCGCCGACAACGGCGCCGGGCATGCGCACATGGCCCAACTCGCCGCCGCGGAGCTGGATCTTCAGCGTCCCATCGATCTCGAGGCCCGGCAGCGAGAGCAGTGCGAGTCCCGACGCCTGGATCGTGCACTTGCCGTCCGCGACGACGGATCCGGCGGTCGTGAGCAGATCGCCGCGAAACTCGCCGTTCGTGCCCCCGAGGTCGATCGCGACCTTGCCGTCGATATCGAGTTCGTCGAGCTGGATCTCGTCGTCGCCCGGGCCACCGCCGATCACGAGTTTGCGGAGCCCTTGGATGTTGCGAAGATTGATGATCCACCGGCCCGTGGACGACGGGTCGACGGTCAGGCCGCCGCCGTCGAACACCGTCCGCCCGGTGATGCTCAGGCCATGCAGATCGCCGTCGCCGGGACGGAACCGCGCGTTGCCCTCGAACTCGCAGCGGTCGAAGCGCGCCGTCGGACCGACCCGGCCCGCCTGAAGGTCAAGCTGACCGAACACACACGTCGTCGCGAGGAACGAGGCGAGGCCCGCGGCCTCGTCTCCTGTCCGGATGCGAGTGCGCCGTCCCACTTCGACGTTGTGCAGGGAAATCCCCTCCTCACCGTCGGAACCGAGAAGCACGAGGTCGCGACCAATCTCGACGCTGCGGAGCTTCACGAATTCGCTGAGTCCCGCTTCGGTGCGGAGTTCGAGACTTCGCTTCAAGACGACGCCCTCGACGTCGAGCGTGTCGGCGCCGGCTCCGCCTCCGATCGTCAGATCTCCTTGGAACGGGTCCTTGTCCCCGAGCGACTCAGACCGCACGTCGACGTCGTCGTTTCCGGCCCCCATGTCCACGTCGACTGAACGGATGCGACCAGCCACGGCGAAGTCGGTCGCCTCTCCGTTCACGGTGGTCCCCTGGCCCGGAATGACGCGGATCGCATCTCCATCGTCCCCCAGTTCGATCGTGATGTCGGCGTCGCCGCCGTCGCCGACGACAACGATGCGTCCCTTCTTCTCCGTCACACGGACGTCGCTCTCCTGCACGTCGCGAACGGTGACCGTGTAGACGCCCCACACGCCGTTTCCGAACTGCGACTTCGCCGACGCGTTGAAGACGAGCAGCCCGTCGTCGTTCATGCGACCCGGCCGTCCGTCGTGGCCGGGCGGGACGAGACGAGGCGCGTTCACGGGGACCAGGTCCGAGGCAAACCGCGGAGCCTCGTCGCGCGACGGCATCTCGGTGACGAACGAGAGCACCGCCGT
This sequence comes from Planctomycetota bacterium, assembly GCA_021776825.1. Lineage (GTDB taxonomy): Bacteria > Planctomycetota > JAJSAM01 > JAJSAM01 > JAJVHW01 > JAJFFG01. The sequence continues at coordinate 25,805 of JAJFFG010000018.1, read as the reverse complement.
GATGAGGTCGGAGCCGCGCGAGACTCCCTCCATCGCAATCGCCTGCGTGCCGAACGCATCCGTGTCGACGACGACCGCTACGTGACCGTCCGGCGAGACGATGGCCTGGTGGAGGACGGTGACGGTCTGCATCACGCCGTTGCCCACGTCGAGTTCGAGTCCCGAGTGCACGAGGATGTCCCGCGCGACGCCTTCCTCGACGGCGAGCGCGCGCCATACAGCATCCGACTTCGCTGCGACCAACGGCCCGGACGCCTCCGCCACGACAATCAGCGAGTCGTCGGCCACGGCGAGCCGCGGCAGCGTCGCCTCAGGATCCGCTGCAAACGGCTCCGGCGAGAACGTCACGCCGTCGATCGTGTCGCCGGTACGAAACAGCGGCGCACCGGCGCCGAGCACCGAGTCGTAGACCAGCACGTCGCCGGACCCCTCGACGCGCACCGACCAGGCAACGCGCACGCCGCCGTCGCCGTCCGGGCCAAGGGTGAAGTCGTCCACGCGGAAGATGGTGTCGTCTGTGCCGGGCGCGGGGTCGCCCACGCGCGCGATCAAGTTCAGGGCACTACTCCCCGGGCTCGCGAGCAGGATGGAGTCGCCCCCCGCACCGCCGCGGAAGAGCACATGCCCCTCAGGGCCGAGTCGCAGCGTGGAGTTCCCGTTGACGCTGACCGCCTGACCATCGGGCAGCTCGGTCTGGAGGTTCACGACGAGCGGCGCGAAGTTGTCCGTTGAGACGCGTCGAAGCAGGACCGTCGCTCCGTCGGTCGAGCCGCCGATGGACGTCTCGCCGTAGTCACAGGCGTCGCCGAGCGCGTCCCCCCCGAGGAACGCGACATGAGATCCATCGGCCACGCGCACCGGCGCCCGCGCAGCGCCCGCCGGCGAACGGAACCCGGTCGGGCACGCCCCGGGCAGCGTCACGCCGTCGCCGGCGGCGGAGTCGAATCCGCCGCCGGGGCGACTACGCAGGATCACCGTCGGGGAGAACACGAGGTGGAACCCGAGCGAGGTCGTGAACGCGTCGTCGATCGACGTGAGGATCAGGGGGCCCGTCGAGACGCCGCCCTGCGGGATCACCCCGTCGCCCTCGAGCACGAGACGCTCCGGTGTCGCACCGCGCCAGGTGAAGTACCCGAACTCGCGCGTGGTGGAGCCCTCGACGAGATCGCTCGAGAAGAGCACGCGCCCGAGCGAGTCGATCGACAGTCGGGACTGATCGCCTGGATCGAGGACCCGCGACGCCCGCGTGGAGTCCGCGACGTCCCCCGGCACGGCCACGATCTCGATCACCGTGTCGGCTCGCGCGGCGTCGGTCGCCACGAGCACGAACAGCGCCACGACACAGACACCAGCACGCATCCGAATGCAGTTCATGCTGGAAACGTACGGCGTGGAGCCCGATTCCGAAGTGATCGCGAACATCGGGCCAGCGCAGCGACGGACGGCGAGCGCCGCTCGCGGGGCCGCGCATCGAGTACGATCGGGCGCAACGACGGAGGAGATGCCATGAGTCAGGACGAGTCGCGCCCGGAGGAACCCGGCGAGAATGACGACGCGACGCCGTCTGGCGCGCTGGCCCGCCCGCCGTCCGAGCACGCCGGTGATCTGGCGGCCGTCGCCGCGGCCACGCACGACTTCGCGGCGGTAGAGCCCGAGGGGCTCATCGCAAACTTCAAACTCTCGCGACTGCGCTCGAAGACGGAGCTCGCGGCGGTCGCGATCGTCCTCGACGCACGTCTCGAGGAGATGCAGCGTCAGGCCGATGCCGCCGCGCACGAGAGCAAGGCGTACTGGGACGGGAAGACCGCCCAGGTCGTCTCGGCGATGAAGACGGTCGTCCAGGCCCGTCTGCGCAGCATCGAAACGGAGCGCATGTCGAACCGCTTCGAGTCGATCGAGACGGCGTACAACCTCTTCGCCGACAAGGTCCGCGACGTCGAGGCCGGATCGCTTCCGGACGAGCTGCGCGAGGAGCTGATCCGCAAGCTGCACGCGAACTTGAAAGAGAGCATCGCGCGCATCGAGAAGGACACGCTCGCCGACTCCTATGACCTCAAGGACTAGGGGGCTGTCCGAGAGTTCGGCGAGGATCTCAGCGCGACATGCCTCCTGAGCGTCGGTTCGGCTCGGGGTCGCGAGTCGTCCGGATCATCGCCATCGTCTTCGGTCTCGTCCTCGTGGGCATCGTCGCGATCGAGACGGCGAAGTTCGTCAAGGTGCGTGTGGCGCCCGCGCTGGCGCCGATCCTCGCGGCCGCGTTCGTCCTCACGCTCTTCGCCGCGGTCCTCTACTTCCTCTGGCACTTCTGCGCCGACCCCACGCGCCGGCTCGCCGAGCGCGCGCGAGACGAGTTCGACTATCGCAGGGAGCATCGGCGTACGGCAAACGAGCTGGAGCGACGGATCGCCGCCATCGAGGAGGAGCAGCGCGTTCGCGCCCTCACGGCCACGGCTCGCGTGCACGAGAGCGCCACACTGGCCGTGGCCGACGGGAACATGCAGCTCGCGCTCGAGGATCTGAAGCACCGTTCCGAGCAGGTCGTCATGAGTGCGCAGTCGGTCGACGTCGCCCGCATGCTCGCGCGCTACGAGGCGGCATTCTTCAAGCTGAAGAACGCGCAGCACATGAACGCCGCCGAGAAGACGCTGCTCCTCGAGGAGATGCGCGCGGTGCTCGCGGACGACGCGACACGGCCGGAGCCGCCCACCGAGCCAGTCGACGAGCCAGCCGAACCCTCCTCGCGCGATTGGCGGGCGAAGCCGCCCCCCCGGTCGGGTCAGATCTCGGGTCTCGAGTACAGATCACCGGGCGGGCAGCCGATCTCCGTGACGGCGGAGGGATTGCGCCGCTTGCTCGCCGGAGGCCAGCTCTCGGGCGACGACGAGTGCCGACGCATCGGCGCGTTGGACTGGACCTCCGTCCGGGAGATCCTGGAGGACGCAGCGCAGGACTGACGAGACCGGCGATCCGCTACTTCCGCGACGGGGTCACGTCGTCGGGAAAGTTGTCGATCGCTTCCTGCCAGACGCGCGACGCTCCAGCGCGGACCGCCAGCCCGATGGTCTCAGCGATCTCGGCCTCGGTCGCACCCGCCTCGCGCAGCGGAGGGATGCTCCACTTGGCGCAGTAGCCGTTCCCGGCGGCGAGATGCGTCGCGAGCCGCACGAGGTGAAACGTCTTCGCGTCGAGATGGCCGGATTCGTAGCCGTACCCGACGATCTCTTCCGACCGCACTTTGCTCATGAGGGTCTCCTGGAGTTCACGACTGGTGACTGGCGAGACGGCACAGGTCGTCGTGCCGACCATGGCAGTCTGCACACGCGAACGCGACAACGTCGCACGCGCGCCCTGGCATTCCAGTGTGCTCGGTGCGCGGCGAGCCCGGTGGACGACCGACGCGCCATGCGACCGGCGAAGCGTGGCAACTCGTCGCAGGGCGCGTGTTCGACGGGATGGGCAGCATGGGGAACGGCGCCGCGATGCGTGCGGCGCCGATCGGAGTCATCTTCGCCGGCGACATCACCGCGACCGTCGAGAACGCACGGCGCGCCGCCGCGGTCACCCACGCGCACCGGGAGGGACAGGCCGGCGCGATCGTCGGCGGCATTGTTGCGAGCGGTGCGCCGTCGCGCGGCATCCCGAACGCGTGGCTCGAAGCGCGCGAACCGCTCGACGTCCTTCGACTCGCGTAGGGCAGCCATCTATTCCTCGGCGCTGCCGTCACTCCAGGCTCTCCAACACCTCCGCACCTTCGGGCGATGAGTAGCTACGCAGGATCTGGCGGATGCTCTGCAGCGATTGCGGGTCGCGGCGCTGCGCAGCAAGCCGCCCCAGACCCTCCGCGAGATGTCCGTAGTCGTCCTCCGCGACGCCTTGACCAAGCCCCCAGAACGCCCGCGAACGGTTTCCGTGGTCAGACCCCCCGGCCGCCTCGAGCAGGACGTCGATGACCTCACGCGACTTGTTCGCCTGGGTGCTCAGGCCGAAGTAGATCGACGCGCGGCGGGTCTCGGCATCCTCCGATCGCGCCATGCCGAGGAGCTTCTGCTCGATCTCCGAGGAGAAACTGGCGCCCCAGATCCCGTTGATCTGCCCACGCAGTTGCCCGTCGCGCTCCAGGTCGTCGAGGACCTCGAGTGCCGCGCGGCCTGTATCGCCCGTCAGATCCCGTTTGCCGAACAACGCGAGCAGATGAACTGCGCCGGCTCCCCGATAGCCCGCATCGACAACGCCAATGACGCGGTCGATGTCGCCGTCCTGCCGATCTGTGTTGAACAGCGCGTACAGCGCCGGCGCGGTTGTGTACTCCTCGCCGGCCTCGAGCACGCGCAGGATCGCTTCACGGAGGCCGGTGCGGTCGTACGTCACGTCGCTGCTGCCAGCCAACGCTCTCAGCGCGGCGACGAGCGCTGCCGCATCGTCTCCAGCGAGCGCGGCACGGATGCCCTGCACGGCACCGGACTTCGCCGTCGGATCGTCCAGGCTGCGGAGCGCTTCCAGCCACGCCTGAGCCTGCTCGTGGGCCGCCCGGACGTCGAAGGGTTGCGCAGGCCGTGCCGGCGGTCGCGCCGCGGCCGGCGTCGCGCGCTCCGGCGAACGGTCCTTCGCGGCCACGTCTCCGTCCGGCGCCGCGCGCGCCGCCTGTCTCCGCGCCGCCGCGAGATCGCGCTCGAGCGCACGGACCTTCGTCTCCAGCGTGGCGACGCGAGGATCCGCGGCAGCCGGCGAAGCGTCGCCGGACTCGATCGTGCCGTCGCCGTCGCGGCTGCCGGTCCACGCCACGAACCACGCAACGTTCGTCGCGACGAGCAGGACTCCCAGTGCGAGCGACGTCCGACGCATCTCTCCCACAGTCTACGCGCCGGTACGCTCTCTCATTGCTCAGGCATTGACGAATGCGACGCCGTGTCGATCATCGAGGCAGGTGCGGGAGGTTGAATGCGAGCGCTGCGCGTCGCGACGGGTGTGATCGGGATGGTGCTCGCCGCTGGCGCCGCTGGCATGGCATCCGTGAGCGCGGCGCCCGACGCTCTGAGCACGTACCGCAAGGAGCTGCGCACCGTCGACAAGGCGAGGCGCGCGTTCTGGGATGACTTCCGCGATCGCGCGCGAGCCGCGCGCGAACTGTGGCGAGCCCCGTGGAAAACGCGCCGGGAGGACACGGCGAGGACCGGGCAGGCGCCGACGCTCTACGTCGAACAATCGGGGTTCGTGGCGCTGTTCGACGACTGCGCGGATCTGCACCGACGCCGCGTCGAGCCGGCAGCGACGCTGGTCGCGTCCGGCCACGCGAAGGCCCTGGAGACCGTCGTCGACGCACTCTTCGATGTGGCCGACGACATCGACGCAGCAGATGCCGCGTTCGAGAAGGTGAAGCCGTCCGGGGGATGGGGACAACGGGACCAGCGCGTGTCGGTGCTCCGCCACGGTCTCGCCGCAGAGCAGACAGCGCTGGAGACGCTGCTCGCCTCCGTGCCCGGTGCGGTCGACACCTTGGTGAGTTCGGTCTACGGCGACGCCGTGAAGAAGGACGGGAAGCGCTCGATCGTGCGACGCGTGGCGGTCATCGACGTGCTCGCACGATGCAGCGATCCGACGGCGGATGCGCACCTCGTGACGCTGCTCGGCGCACAGGAGACGTTCCTGCGCATCGCCGCAGCCCAAGCGCTGGTGCGCCCCGGTGCGACGCCCATGCAGGCGCTGATCGACCTCGCGAGCGATCAGAGCCCGATCGTGCGCCGCGCGCTCCTCGCCGAGATCGCGGCAGACGGTGCTCAGTCCACCGCATGGATACTCGCCGTGCACGCGGTCTACATGCCGGCCACGGGCCAGGAGCGTGCGGACTGCGTCGCCGCGCTCGAAGCACTGACGGGGGCGAACCTCGGCGACGATCCATCGGGTTGGATCGAGTTCGTCGAGTCGCACGCGGATGCACTCGCCGACGGCTCGTTCGACCGCACCACGGTCGTCACGCCGTCGACCTCCGCACCCACCCCGGCGCTCGGGTTCGAGTTCTACGGGTTGGCGACTCCGAGTCGTGCGGTCGTCTTCGTGCTCGACAACACGACGTTCCAACACACGCCCGCCGACGTCGAGGTGCAACGCACGAAGTCGTACAGCGATTGGGGCTTCGGCGCGCAGGGCTGGGATAAGGAGCACGAGTCGCACCGGGCCGCGCAGACGCGCGAGTTCGGGCGCGCGGTGAGCGAGATGCCTGAGGGCTCGCGGTTCGGCGCCGTGATGAACAAGGAGTCGTCTGCGGTCGTGACCCTCGGAGACCGCAAGTTGGTGCCAGGCGGCGCCAAGGGACGCAAGAAGGCGATCGACTTCCTCGACGAGAACCCGCCGCGCGCGTTCCGCTCGGAGCTCGACAACCTGGTCTCGGCGATGGAGCTGGCGGGCCTGGACCCGAGCGGCATCCCGGACCTGGCCGACGTGCGTGCGGACACCGCCCTGATGATCTGCGACGGATCGCACCGCGGTGGGCACTACATAGCACCAGGCCCCGCGCTAGCCGCGTTTGACCGGCTCAATCGCTTCCGCCGGCTGGTCGTGCACACGGTTCGCATCTGCGATGCGGGGCCGCAGAGCGAGTCGTATCTCTCCGAGCTCGCGCGGCGATCCGGCGGTCGCTACCGGAGGGCCCAGCAGGCACCGCCATAGTCGAAGTAGCACGGCGACGTCGCGGCTCGCTGCGTCACCGAGACGCGGTGGCGCTGCGTGAGCCGAACGCGTTCATTGACGTAGCAGCGGCCTTCGCGCTCCCATAGATGTCGCCAACGCGTTGACGGTGACGTGGACCGAGACGGGTGATCCAGGGGGGACGATGATGATGCTGGGACGATCCCTGCGCGCGGTTGCACTGGTGTGGCTGGTTCTCGGTGCCGCGGCGTGTCGCACGTCGCATCCCAATGGGCGGCTGTTCGCGGACCTCCCCGAGGACCACGCCGCGACGGTCGCGATCGACGCGCCGAACACCATCCCCCGGGAGCCAGCCATGCAGGTCCACTTCCTCGAGATCGTCACCCCCGACGTGGATGCCATCTGCGCCACGTACGCGGAGACGCATGGCGTGACGTTCAGCGAGCCAGTGCCCGAATTCGGGAACGCCCGCACCGCCCCGCTCTCGGACGGAGGCATGATGAGCGTTCGCGCGCCGATGCACTCGGCGGAGGAGCCCATCGTGCGCGCGTACCTGCTGGTGGACGACATTCAGGCTGCCACGGCCGCCGCAGAGGCATCCGGCGCCCTGATCGCGCACTCGCCGCTGGAGCTTCCGGGCTACGGCACGTTCGCCATCTTCATCCACGGCGGTGTGCACCACGGCCTCTGGCAGCGCTGACTGCACGGACATGGCATCGTCCCCGAACGTCCGGCACTCTGGGCCGCTCGCGAGCGTGACTCAGCGGGGACGATTTGCCGTCGCCCAGGAGTGGCGCGAGATCAGGTAGAGCTCGCGCTCTTCCTTGAGCGACGCATCGGCCGCTTCCGACAGGCCGCCGTCGCGTAGCCATCGGTCACAGAGATCGGCCTGGGTCTCGAGGAGCGCGCGCCCGAACGTGGTCGGGAAGTTTGCCGCGCCGTCCACGGCCGGCACCGGGAACGCCGCTGGCGGCAGAGCCTCGCTCCACTCGATCGCGATCTGGCGCGCCCGCTCGAAGTCACCCTCGGGGGCACCGCGCAGCTTCGGTCCGTGTCCGTGCAGCAGGTGCACGCCGACCGGGTACGTCTGATCGGAGAGCGACCACACCGAGTCGCAGATCGTCAGGATCAGCGGGGCCGCGGAGAAGTGATCCGAGCCGAGGAGTCCGCGCTCGAGCGGCGGACGCAAGACCGTCTGCTGCTTACTCGTCAACGCCGAGAACGCCTCGTCGAGGAACGCCTCGCGCAGAGCGACTCGATCGACGACGTGGCGCAGAAACGACGCGTGGGGACGGCTCGACTCGTTGGCCTGGCGAAGGCGCTCGCGCTCCGACCATCTGCGCCCGATCTCGGCGAGCCGGACACGAGCGTCTGCCGACGCCGAGAGTCCCTCGGCCTCGAGCAGGGCCACCATCAGGTTGACGGTCACCGCGGGGTGCACAAGGACGTCGTTGGGCCCCGCACCGAGGACGCCGACGAGGTCGCCGGGAAGATACTCGAGCCCCTCACTCACCCAGTCGTCGAGCCAGTCCAGACGCTCCGCCTCGTCCTCGCTCAGCTCACGATCGCCGGACTGCACCCTCTCCAGGCTCCGCACTTCGCGCGAGCGCCGGAGGACCTCGCCAAGCGTCCGCCAGTCGCCCCGCGTGAGCTCCTTCTCGAAGCCGGGCACGGACACCAGCGCAACGAACCGTCCCGCTTCGATCTCCATGCCCGAGGAGAGAACATCCGGAGCGAGACCATCGGGCGTCAGCGCGTCGGGCGCGAGCAGGCGATCCCATGCGTGCCCACGCCTCACGGCTTCCTCGACGGGCAGAGCGGCGGAGACCACACGCGGACCGATGCGCGTCCGGACGCCTGTGCGAACGGGAGACGTACGAACGGGCGATGTGCGAGCAGGCCGCGCGCGACCCGGGGTGGTCGCCAGCTCCTGCGACGCATCGACCGGGGCCTTGGCGAGATCCGTCGCGCTCGACGCATCGCGGACAAGCCAGCCGGCCGTGAACGCCACGACGGCGACAAGTACGACGGTCAGCGACGTCCGCACGTCCATCCTCTCAGCGTACAGGCGCCCACGCGATTCGACGCTCGGCGCGCCCTGCTACTTCTCGGCAGCCTTCCGCTCGAGACGCTCCAGCACGCGGGTGGCGTGGGCCCGCACCTGAGCCACTTCGCTCTCACCGTTCGCGAACGGTTGAACCTCGGGGATCAGCTCGATGAAGTAGCCGGACAGGCACGCCGACAGCGCCGCCTCGAGCTCGCGCTCGTCGCGCGACGTCGTCAGGATCTCGCGCAGCCGCACCTCGAGACGTCGCCGCGCCTCCTGCTTCGCGACGTCGTCGGTCATCCGCCGGAGCATCGACGCGCCGCGCATCAGCGCACCGCGATACGACGCGGGACTGGTCCGCTTCCACTCGTCGAGCGCCGCGAAGTACTCCTCGACGCTCGTCGCGGTCGCCGCCCATGTCCCGGCTGCCGCGCCGGCCACGAACTCCCCCTGCGCTGTGGATCCGCGGGCCGCCGATCCGCGCGCTCCCTCCCCGTCGGCAAGACCCTTCAGGCGGCCGCGGAGCTCGACGTCTTCGGCGATGTGGTCCCCGAGCGTTCTCGAGGACGTCGTGCCGAGGCCCAGTGCCTGGATCAGGTTGGCGGCCACGTACGGACTTCCGTCCAACTCGTCGATCGCTTCATCGACGAGGAAGTTCGCGACCCCGCGGGCGTCGCGCTCGGCGTGGTGCGTCGCCATCCGCATGGCGAACATCATCACGAGTGGCCCCGCCATCGGATCGGTGTCCGCGACGACGTCGCGGAAGAGGGCGAGCCCACTCGCGTAGTCGCTCGACTCCGCCGCGAGCCGAGCGATCGCCTGACGCTGCGTAGGATCGGAGGCCGCGTCGAGAAGGACGCTGAGCGACGCGAGGCCCGCCGCAGCGTCGAGTCGGATCAGCGCACGCGCAGCGGACATCCTCGTCTCGAGTTCCTCGGACTCGTCGAGCACCAGGTCGCGGAGGGTCGGCACGAACTCTGCGCGATCCAGCGCGGCAAGCGTCCCGAACAGCGCACGCCGGTGCACGGTCAGATCGGGCTCGTTGCGTGTCACCGCAAGGGCGAAGGCTGCCATCGAATCCGTCCGTGCAGGTTTCGCGTTCCGCAGAACCCAGTGGAAACTCGCGACGCGTCGCGTGAACGCCGCGTCCGCAACGTCCCCGCGGAGGTCGAGCGACTCGGCGCCCAAGGCATCGATCCAGGGCTGCGCGCGGACCACGGCGCACCGAGTGATCGCGCTGCAGAGATCGAACGTCACCTCCGGCTCGCCGGGCGCGAGGACCTCGGCCCGGAGCAGCCGCGCGAGATCGGAGATCGAGGCGTCGGCGATGCTCGACAGCGCCTTCAGCTCTGCGTCGATCCTGGACCGATCGGCGCTCGCGCGAGCGCTCCGCAGAGCCGCGACGATCTCGTCCGCGCTTCGCTCGGCGGAGGCCGTCGCTACGTCAGAGTCGGTGGAGGCGACGTGGCCTCGCGCCGCCACGTCGATGCGCGTCTCCGACCTGGACGCCGGGAGCTCCGCATGGTCCGCATGAGCCGCCCGTGAGTTCGTGTCTCGAGCGCGATCCTCGGCATCGGAACTGCACAGCGTGAGGGCGACGGCGGCGAGGACCAGGACGCCAAGCCCCCCTCCGATCGCTCTGATCCTCATGCGCCTATCTTCACCGAGGACGCCTGAACGACGACCACCAGACTCCGGCGCCGACGAGGCGCCGAGGGAGTAGGTTGTCGGCGCCCCGTCTCGGCGGCCACAGCAGGGAGCGCTCCTCACCATGACGAACGATCTGACCATTCGCCCCGAACGTCCGGACGACCACGATGTCCTCGGCGACCTGATCGCCGCCGCGTTCGACGGCAAGCCGTACGCCGATGGCGACGAGGCCGAACTGCTCGTCGCACTCCGTGACCAGCAGGCGCTGACGCTGTCGCTTGTCGCCGAACTGCAGGGCGTCGTGATCGGACAGGCGGCGTTCTCGCCGGCCGTGGCCTCGGATGGCGCACCGGAGTGGCACGCGCTCGGCCCGGTGGCGGTCCTCCCCGAGCACCAACGCGTCGGCATCGGGTCGCGGCTGGTCCGTGAGGGACTCGAACGCATCCGCGAGATGGGCGCAGCCGGCTGCATCGTGGTCGGAGACCCGGCGTACTACACCCGCTTCGGGTGGAGGGTGTCGCCGGAGCACGCCCCTCCCGGGCAACCCGCGGACTACTTCATGGTCCAGGTGCTCGGCGGCCCACCGCCGGAGGGTCCGATCGCGTTCCACCCGGTGTTCGGGGGCCACGCCTAGTCCAGTCCGAGATGTCAGCTAGCCCGCATCGTTCGCGACGGCCGCGCCAAGGCGACAGATGGCGGACTCCTGCAAGCTCACTCCGCTGCGTCCAGGCACGCGTCCAACCGGCCCAGGGCCTCCTGTGCTCGCTCGACCCGCACGCGCTTCCAACCCGGTTCGAAACCCGCCGTCGGTGAGCGCCTCCATCGTCTCTACGAAGTGCGGGTTGTGCTTCTCGTACTGGCCGTAGCGGATGCGCGTTCTCGGCGTGAGCGGCGCGGGTAGCGGGCCGGACGCCACGACCGAGCGGACGTAGATCGTCGGGCCGCCGCGACGTCCATGCAGTGCGTAGTCGAGGATGCGGGTCAGGACCACGTCCTTGCGATCGCGGTCCCCGGTGCGACGCAGGCTGCCGTCAGGCCGCTCGAGATGGATGTGCAGCGGCAGGTCGTGTCGGCGACAGAACGCCTTCATCTCGGACAGATTGAGGTACTGGACGCACTCGACGAGACGCGTCTCGTCGGCCGGTGAGATCGCACGTACCGACCGGCGTGGCGCCGGTCCAATCGAACTAGCCGGCCCAGTCGTCGTCACGGGGCTCAGTCCGCGTCACGCACGCAGATCATGCGCACCGCACGGCCCTCTTCTCCCCAGGGCGCGATGTTCGTCATCTGCAGCACGAGGTTCGGGTCGCCCATCGATCGCAGACCGAGGTAGATCCGCCAGCCCCAATCCGGCCCGCCGCCCGCGGCGTACGTCCCGGCCACGTTGATCATCCCCCAACCGCCCGGCACGTCGGTGAACCCCAAGGGCGTCGGCTGATGAAACGTATCGGTGTAGTCGAGTCCGCCGTCGCGGAGCTGGAGCGTGCCCTGCTGCGGCTCGCCCTCGTAGCTCCACGTGTACCGGACGGCACCCGCTTCGATCGCGATGGTGCTCGGGCAGCGGAGCACCTCGTTGCCGAGTGGGTCGAGCCAGAGTTCGTTCTCGCCCGTCCAATGGCTGCCGATCAGGTCGTTCAGAGTCGTCATGCGCTGACTCTATCGCACCGCGTCGCCGCAGCGGGCACCGGACGTCGACGCCGGAGGCGCACGGTTCGTGCGACGCACCTGTCGGATACGTTGGGTGAGTCGGTACGAACCGCACGGCGAACTGGGAGGACGAGCAACCGTCATGGACCGGCTCTTCCGCCTCGCGAACACCGTGCGACGCGACCCCGCGATCGACGCATGGCTGAACGGGCGATCGGACACGCTGGGCGAGATCGCCCGGCGCTGGTTCACGATCATGCGGGAGCGTGGCGACGACGTGCGCGAGGAACTGCACGACGGCCATCCGACCGCGTGTGTCCAAGACGCGGCGTTCGCCTACGTGAACGTGTTCACCGCCCACGTCAACGTGGGGTTCTTCCGCGGCCGTGAGCTCCGCGACCCGGCAAAGCTGCTCGAAGGCACGGGCAAGAACATGCGCCACGTGAAGTTGCGCCCCGGTTGCGATGTCGACGGCGCGGCGCTCGTCGACCTCATCGAGGCGGCGTACGCCGACATCCGGAGGCGGCTCGCGACGACGTAGTTCGAGAGTAGACGCGCGACGGAGACCGATGACCCGGATCCCCGTGTGAGGAAATGGCGGGCTCGATGGTCCGCCGTCATCAGATGCGTGCACAAGCACGCGATTCGACGCCTGTGGACAAAGCCTGGGTCGCCTCTCGGCTCCGGCTCCGCACGCTCCGGGCGTTCGAGCCTGGCCAGGCTCAAAGGCCGTGCAGAACCACGAGCTACTCCGGTCACGCCACAGATTGCGAAATCCTCATGCCGCACGGACTTTGGATTGTGGAGCGCTAATCCACGAGCCGCCCGGCTCCGATAGGAACCGGAGGACAGTCGGGTCGTGTGCTCGCTCGGGGGAGCGTGCGAACGGCCCGACGCACCGGAGGAGTCCACCTTGGCACGCGGTCTGAGCGCATCGGTGTGGGCCCTCGTCGCGCTTCTCGCGTCGGCGGTGGGAGCCACGGCCACAGCGACGGATCAGACGGAGTCCATCCGCTTCCAGCTCAGTCGCAACGCGACGGGTGGCGCCGCGGTCAAGGACGCCCTCGCCGGGACTCAGGCCTGGTGCGACGAGTTCGCCGATGCGCTCAGTCGCGACGGCCGGCCGATGGTCATCCAGGCGGAGATCGCGCGCGGCGCCAACACGATCGTCCAGGGCATGGGGGACGGCACCGTCGACGCCGCCTACGTGTCCGCGGTCGAGTTCGTCCGAATGCAGGAGCGAATCGACGTGCGCGCCATCGCCACGGCGGTGAACAGCGACGGCATTCCGCACGAGACCGGTGCCCTGATCGTCGGCGCCGCGGTGGAGGCCGAGAGCATCAGCGACCTCGCCGGGCGGAGCTTCGCAGACCAGGGGGCGCTCTCCAGCGTCGGGTACCTCTACCCCCAGTCACTGCTCGCGAGTGCCGGTCTCCCGGCGCTGGAGAACCACTTCGGAACGCTCATCGACGTCCAGTCGCAACGGTCCGCGCTCTACAGCGTGATCCTCGGCAAGGCGGAGGCGACAGCGGTCTCGTCGTTCGCCGTCGACCTCGTGACGGAACTGAACCCCGCCCTCGCGAAGCGCTTCCGCGTGCTGCACCGGTCGCAGCCGATGCCGCTCTGCGTGCTCGTGGTTCGCGACTCCCTCGACGAGGACCTCATCGCGCGCTTCGAGACATTCATCGCCGCGCAGCAGGAGGGGCTCAGCCCGCGGCTTCAGAGCGTCCTGCAGTTCATGAAGGTCGCCGGGCTCCGTCGGCCCAAGAAGGATGAGTTCGACTACGTGCGCGAGCTCGTTCGCATGGTCGATCAGCGCACTCACAGGGTGCTCGACCCGATCTGCGGCCAGCGGTTGACGGAGGACCGCGTCGAACATCGCGCAGAGGTCGGCGACACCTCGGTCGCGTTCTGCGGCGACACGTGTCACGAGACGTTCCAGCGACATCGCCGCCCGTTCGGCGACGACGGCCGCGGCCGAGTGCTCGTCATCGGGATCGTGCCGCAGACGCGCGGAGACCTCGATCCCCGAGACCTCCTCGCCGGCATCGCGCAGCAGTTCTCCGACGTCGCGCCGAGTCTGGGCCTCGAGTTCGCCGCCGAGCTGCTCCCCAGCCACGAGGTGGCCCGCGTGCGACTCCTGGAAGGCTCCGTGGATCTCGTACGGGTGAGCGGACCGGGCTACGTGCGGCTGCAGACGGAGACCGGTCTGGTGCCTCTCGCCCGTCCAGCCGGCGGCTCCGAGACGTTCCACGCCGTGCTCCTGACAGGCGTCGACTCCGACGTCGAGGACGTTCTCGGACTGCGTGGACTCACCGTCGCGCTCGAGGACCACGACTCGTCGGAGATGGACATCTTCCTCAACGCTCTCGTGAGCGGACTCGGGGAGGAGCGCCCTGAGGACTTTCTCGGCGGCGTGATGCGATGCCCGACCGAGGCATCCGCGCTGCGCGCCGTCGTGTTCGGCAACGCCGATGCCGCCGCAGTCAGCACGAGCACGCTCGACGTGTTGGAGGAGTTGCAGCCCGCGCTGGGCAAGCGGTTGAAGCGGCTCGAGGTGTCGCAGGCACTCAGCCACGGTCCCATCTGTGTCCGCCGGGACCTCGACACCGACGTGGTCGAAGCACTGCGGGAGTACCTCGTCAATATGCACGAGACCACGCGTGGTCACGCCGCGCTGACGTTCTTCCGCCTGCGCCGGATGGTGCCGGCGACCGACGCCGACTACGACGGGGTACGCGCACTCCTGCGCAAGGTCGCGAAGCGATGAGGCCAGCACTTCCGGCATTCATCCTCGGCGCGTCACTCGTCGCGTGCGCGGCACCGACGCGGCGTGCACCCGAGTTCAGCACGTCAACTCCGCGCCAGGACGTCGACGCTGGAACCGTCTCGATCCCGGAGCCGACTCCGGCGCTACCCGACCGACCGGACCTCGCTACCTGCATCAAGTTCGCGCTGGCGAACCACGCCAGCGGCGGCATCGCCACGGCGGACATCGAGCACGCCGAGGCACAGTTGCGTGAGGCGCAGTCGTATCGCTGGCCACGGCTCGATTTGAAGAGCACCGCACTCCGCATGGACGAGGATCCGTACTTCGTCACTCCGGGGCAGCCGATCAGCTTCGGACGCGGCACGCGATCGCTGGCCGACGCGGCGGCAATCGCCGAGGTGATCAACTTCGGGATCAACCCGGACTCGCCACTGTTCCGCCAGGCCTACCTGACCGCGCTGGACATGCTCGGGTACGCAGAAGAGGTCATCTTGGGCCTGCCCATCGGGCGCATCCTCCCGCAAGACGGGCTCCGCGACGCTCTGATCGGAGCGATCGCAGAGGGCACGGCGGTTCGCGATTTCGAGACGTCGCTCGTCGCGGGTGACGGCAAGTTGGTCCCCGTCCGCGTGACGGCATCGATGATGTCCCGCGTGGCGTATCCGGACCTCGCGTGTCCGCAGCACGCTCCCGACGAGTGCGAGTGCAAGGGAGGAGTCGTCGAGGCGTGTGTTCTTGTGGCCACCGACATCTCCGAGCTGCGTCGCGCCGAGCAGATTCGGACTGCGACGTACGAGGTGATCGACGCCGGACAGGCCGGCGGCGGACGGGAGAACCTGTACGCGACCGTGGACCGCGCCCTCGGGCAGCTCATGCCGATCGACACACTGCTCGTCGCCGTGCATGACGAGCGGTCCGACTCGATCTCGTTCCCCTACTTCCGCTGTCGCCGACGAACCGGACTCACTCCCGGCGAGAGCGAGGGCGAGCGGGGACTGACGGCGTACGCGCTGGCTCGCGGCGGCGCCGTCCACCTCACGCGCTTCGAGATCTTCCGCCTCGTCGAGGAGGGTGCCGTCGTGCTCGACGGTCCGGCGCCGGCCGAGTGGGTCGGCGTGCCGCTCGTCGTGGGCGACCGTCCGATCGGCCTGCTCGCGGTCCAGTGCGATGCCGAGGGCGACGGTTACTCTCCGGATGATCGCGACATCCTCACGTTCTTCGGCGACCAGGTCTCCACCGCCCTGCAGCGCCAGCACGCGACGGAGGACCGCGCGCGACTGAGCTCCGCAGTCGAACACGCTGAGGATGCGATCGTCATCACGGATGCGCACGGTGCCATCGAGTACGCCAACCCCGCATTCGAACGGCTCACTGGGTACCACCGCGGCGAGGTGATCGGTCAGACCACCACGATGCTGCGCGATCCGGACGCCGATGCCGCGAAGTACAACGAGATGTGGACGACCGTCGCGGGCGGCGAAGCCTGGACCGGGCGCGTCAACTACTGCCGCAAGGACGGCACGCCGTACCAGGCCGACGTCGCGATGTCGCCCGTGCGCGATGATGCCGGCGAGATCGTGAACTACGTGACGGTGCAGCACGACGTGACCAACGAGGTCGCGCTGGAGGAGCAACTGCGTCACTCGCAGAAGATGGATGCGGTCGGCAAGCTCGCCGGCGGCGTCGCGCACGACTTCAACAACCTGCTCTCGGTGATCACGGGCTACTCCAGCATGCTCTCGACGTCGCTCGGTCCCGACTCCGAGGAGCGAGACTTCGTCGAGGAGATCGCGAAGTCCGCCGAGCGGGCCTCCCGGCTCACGCGGCAACTGCTCGCGTTCAGTCGCCGCCAGGTGTTGAAGCCGGTCTCGCTCGATCTGAACGAGGTCGTCAACGACATGGAGAAGATGCTGCGGCGGCTCATCGGCGAGGACGTGGAGCTCGCGACGGACCTGAAGTCGGAGATCGGCGCGGTCGAGGCCGACCCCGGTCAGATCGAACAGGTGCTGATGAACCTCGCGGTGAACGCCCGCGACGCGATGCCGCGTGGTGGCCGCTTGACGCTTGCGACGGGCAGGACAGAGCTGGATGCCGACTACTGCTCGCGCAATCCCGACGTCCTGCCCGGGAAGTACGTACTGCTGTCGATGTCCGACACGGGCTGCGGGATGGACGCCGCGACGATCTCGCGCATCTTCGAGCCGTTCTTCACGACGAAGGGTCTCGGCGAAGGGACCGGTCTCGGACTCTCCACGGTGTACGGCATTGTGAAGCAGTCGGGCGGCCACATCTCGGTGTACAGCGAGATCGACGAGGGGACGACGTTCCGCGTCTACCTCCCGACCGTCGAGGAGTGCGCGATGGACGCCACGCAGGCGATCCCGCAACCGTCGACCAGAGGCTCTGAGACGATCCTGCTCGTCGAGGACGAAGACGGCGTCCGGAAGCTGGCGCAGCTGATCCTGGAGCGCCGCGGCTACTCCGTCATCGCGGCGTGCCATGGCCCGGATGCGCTGGAGAAGAGCGCCGAGTTCGACGGCGAGATCCCCCTCCTGTTGACCGACGTCGTCATGCCGCACATGAGCGGTCGCGACGTGTACGAGCTCCTCAGCGCCTCCCGGCCCGGGCTGAAGGTCCTCTACATGTCGGGGTACACCGACAGCGCGATCGTGCATCACGGCGTGCTCGAGGCGGGCACTCCGTTCATGGAGAAGCCGTTCATGCCGGAGACGCTCGCGCGCAACGTCCGCGACGTGCTGGACATGGACACCCTCGTCCCGCTGCCGGCCTAGTCTCCCGCCGCGAGGAGTTCGCTCCGCAGCGCCCGACGGACTCGAGCACCGAGACCAGTGGATCTCATCGACAGGAGAAGGAACGCGCCGCTCTCGGTCCTCCCAGAGCGATCGACGCCGTCTATGCTGTCCCGATGGACGTCGTTCCTCCGCCCCGCCACACGGCTCAGTCCATCGCCCGCCTCATGGGGCGCCGCTTCGCTAGTCTGTAGCGATGACTCGCCGCCCCGTTCTGTTGTCGCTGCTGCTGGCGGCCGCTGCGTCGGTCGGCGTCGTCGCCGGAGCGGTGCACGGCGCGGAGGTCGCGCGGCTCGGAACGGGAGCCGACGTGGCGATCACGGTGCGCGCGGACGAGGTCGTGCGCGACGTACCGCCGGGCGTTGTCGGATGGGGCGCGATGTGGAAGCGCTACACGCTCTGGCCGGAAGCCCCGCCAGAGTCCATGACGAACGCCGAGCACGCGGCCTACCTGCGTCGGCTCGCGACGACACTGCGTCCGTTGATCGAGGAGTCCGACACGCGGCACCTGAGTTGGCCGTGGGGCGTGAGCTTCTCGACATGGGGCGTGAACTGGGAGAACAGCGCCCGACCGTGGTCGGAACGCCCCGTCGACTGCGCACGCATGCTGCTCGGGCCGAGCAGTGGCTGGTGCGAGAAATCGATCGTCGGCGTCGGCGACTTGGTGTGGCTCGCGCGCGAGTGGAAGCTCGAGGCGATCACGGTGTCGGTTCCGCTGATGGTGTTCGATCGTCACCAGCAGCGATGGGGCGCGGACCGCGTGCGGCACACGTTCTCGGACGAGGCCGTCGAGAAGATCGCCGATCACGCCGCCGCGTTGGTCGCCTACATGAAGAAGCAGCCCGGCTGGTCATCGCTCGATCGCGTCTACGTGTCGGCGGGATGCGAGTGGCGGCACTACTCGCTGCGCAACCCGTCCCACGAGGTGCTGTCGTACGCCAAGGTCGTGCGCCGGATGCGCGAGAAGATCGATGACGAGAAGGTGGTCATCTCGTCGTCGATCCGGCGCAGTGGCGTGGAACTGGCACGCCCCTTCCCAGCGTGCTCCTCGAGAACGCGATCCACGGCCGTGATGCCGATCATCAGAAGCACAGCGCAGCGCCGCGCCCATGGCCCGTCACGATGGCGCACGCGGATCTCGTTCGCGAGGCGCTCGCGAGTCCCGCGCTCGCCTTCCTCGGCTGGACGTGGTTCCCCGAGGACGTACCGCCGGAGTGGCCGCACGGCGCCATCCGTGACGGGAAGCTTGCGCCGCACGCGCGCGCCCAAGGGTTCCTCTCCCGCCCCCACCGCGGCGTGGTGCTCGCCTCCGACGGTTGCGACGACCGGCCGATCCGCGCCAACGCGGTGCGACACGCAGACGGCGCGATCTGGGTCTACGGCGGCAACTTCAGCCGCTCCGCGAACACTCTCGGGCTCCGTGTGCGCGGCGCCCGAGCGAACTCCGCGACGATCGAAGTGCTGACTCAGGACGGAACGAAGAGTTCGACCTGGGATGGAGCGAAGCCGTTCGCACTCCCCGCGATGTCGCTCTTCCGTCTCCGGCTTCGGCCGTAGCCGACCTCGCGATACCGACGAGTCCGAGACCGGTGATCTGCACGGGTCTCGATCCCGCAGGCGGGCGTGTCTCCGCCACCGCGCGGTCGGCGATCCCCACGCCGAGGACGGCCGGCGCGCACGCGAGCTGCGCGCATGTGGGAGTCACGCGCGAACGGGAGCCGGAGGCGTCGCCCACGTCGGCGGTGGCGGGCCCTTCGTCACCGAGACTCCGACGCGGCGCAGACTCACCTCGAAGCGATCGAACGGCACGCTGGACGGAAGGTGCACGATCACCACGACACCCTCGCTCCCCGGGCGCCAGAGATAGAACAAGACGGCATCGTCGTCGCGAGCGCAGCCCACGATCTCCGGGAACGGCATGCGAAAGACCCGCGGCGAGGACGCGAGCAACGCGACGGAGGTGCTGCCGCTGAGGATGCGCACCACGGTCAGATCGTGGGCTGTCACTGCCACGGCGACGAGAACCATCCCCAGACGGAGACGCCAGATCGAGTGGAGTCGGTCGGAGACGAACATCTCGGTCGACGTGATCCCCAGTTCCACGCCAAGACAGAACTCGCGACGGCGAATCTCGAAGGGGCCCGTGCGCGCCGTCTCGCGCAACGTAGGCCACAGCCGCTCCGTCGCGGCGAGGACGAGCGCCTCGATGAAGAGGAAGGTCACCCACGCGTCCGAGGGGTGCGGGCCGAAGTCGCAGCGGGCAGCAATCCCCGTTACGAGCGCAACGGCGAGCGTCACCCAGACCGTGGCACGCGCGGCACGACGTACGGTGAACTCGCCCGACATGTCACTGACCCTGCCAGTCGCCGCGATCTGCCACAACGCTTATCGTGAGCTCCGTGTGCGAGGCCATGGCAGACGCGGAACGGTTCGCGTGCCCGATGCCGCGGTCGTCAACGATCGCGAAGACGAGACGGGCTGAGACCGGTGAATTGCGTCACCGGGTGATGAACTCCACCGATCTCGGTAGTGTGTCCGCGTGGTCGCCGCGACCGTCGTGGGAGGGACTCGTGATGCAGAGCTCCGTCAAACTCGTGCTGGCGCTGGGTGCGGCGATCCTGGTCGGCGTGGTGGGCACGCTCATCGCCCAACGACCGCCGGTCGAGCAGGAGAGCGGGACGCCGGCTCTCGCGGCAGAGAACGCGGCCGAGTCGCCAGAGCGCGAGCGCGGTCCCAGCCGGGAGCGGGCGCGACTCGCAGCGATGCAGGCGGACCTCGATCGCTTCAGCGATCAGTACGCCGCGCTGGAGGCAAGACTGCAGGCGCTCACGGACCAGCTTGCCGCGAAGGATCTCGCGATCGCCGCGCTCCAGAAGACACAGACCGGCGCCGTGGCGCCGATCGCTCCCGCGGGCGGCAAGACGGGCAAGAGCGGCAAGGCGCAGGCGCAGATGCCGTCGCTGCTGGCGTCGGTAGCGGCGGGCGACGTCGAGGCCGTGCGCGGCCTTCTCGCTGGCGACGACCTCGATCTCGACGCAACCGACAAGAGGGGGCGAAACGCACTCTTCTTCTGCACGAGTGGGGAGATGGCGAGCCTCCTGATCGCCGCGGGAATGGACGTCCAGGCGACGGATAGCGCGGGCAACTCGGCGCTGTTCTTGAACGAGCACGCCGACGTCGTCAAGGTGCTGCTTGCCGCGGGTCTCGATGTCAACCACCGGGGCGGCGCTCGCATGACGCCCATGTTCAACCTCCAGAGCGCCGACGTGGGACGAGCGCTGCTCGAGAGCGGCGCGGACCTGACTGTCCGCGACGATCTGGGACGCACGCCGCTCCATACGCCTCGCTTTCCGGCGCCGACCCAACTGCTGATCGAGCAGGGACTCGACCCGAACGCCGGCGACAGCGGCGGGAAGACGCCGCTCTTCCGTGCCTACGACGAGAAGGTCATCGGACTGCTCATCGACGCGGGGGCCAACGTGAACGCACGCGACCATGAGAAGCGCACGCCGCTCTTCAACGCTCAGTCGCCGGAAGGCGCGCGGCGGCTCATCGACTCCGGTGCGGACGTCAACGCGGAGGACGAGAACGGCGTGAACGTGCTCGCCTGGCACCGGAAGCGCAACCACCGCGGCCGCGCCAGCGCGGTCATCAAGGTGCTACTCGAGAACGGCGCGACGGAGTAGCCGCCAGAGCTGAGCGTCTCGGGGGGATCGAGCTGGGCACGGTCGCCACGCGGCAGACCACGCCGTGCGCTGACGCACGCCGACCGGCCGTCAGGTGTCCGAACTCTCGGGGTCCGGACGTCCCACGAGTTTGAACCCGACGCCCGTGTGCTGGAGCTCGAAGCCGACCTGCTCGTAGAGCCGCCGCGCGCCGGTCCCCGCGTCGGCGACATTCAGCAGGATCTCGCTAGCGCCGACGCCTCGGAGCCAGGTGATGCCGGCGGCGAGGAGATCCCCGCCAAGTCCCGTGCGCCGCAGGTCTTCGTGGACACCGAGGAACTGGATCTCGCCTCGGCGGGCGTCGGCCGCGCGGTACGGCACGCAGAACCCAACGACCTGGTCGCCGACAAGCGTCACGAAGATCTCGAGCGACTTGCCCTGCATCTCGAGGAGACGCTCGTGACCGTAGTAGGCGTTTGGGAACAGGGCGTCGAAGAGCTCGAAGAACGAGGGTCGGGACAGCGCTTCCAGGAACGGTCTGACAGCGGGCGCCGACGCAGCATCGCCAGACAGCAGATACTCGTGGTGTCGCATCGGTTGCTCTGTGAAGCCGTGGCGCTCGTAGAACGCTCCGCCCCGCGCGTTCTCCACGTTGAGGAACGCATTGAACTCCGTGATCGACGGAGGCAGCGCTTCCCGGAGTGCCGCGTGCAGCGAGTCGGCGACGGCGTCCCAGTCCGATCGAGCGTGTGGTCCGTGGAACCATCCGCGGCCGAGGTCGTGATCCAGCTCGCAGCCGAACGCGCCGACGAGACCGTCAGCCGACTCCTCAACTACGTAGGTCAGTTCCTGCTCACCGTAGACCTGGGCCAGCGCAGCGGCGTTCTCAACGCTCGCCTCTCCTGACCAGCTGTGGATGCAGTGCGCCACGGGATCGCGACACAGCTCGACAAGGAGCGATCCGATGGCCGGAAGATCAGCAGCGGTCGCGAGGCGGACGGGCATGGGCTCCATGGTGGTCGGCCGGACACCCCCAACTCATCAACTATCCGGGATCGATGCGAGCGGGACCGGAGCCCGGCACCATGTGGCAGACGCTCGCACTCGGTGAGAGAAGCGACCGATCTCGGTATCTCCCCCACCGGAAGCCGCGCGCGGTCCTGCAATTCACTTCCCTCGAACTTCGCCGTCACGGATCGTCCCTCGTCGGCGTTTGGCTTCCATGACACACACGCGCTCGGTACCGCTCGACGTGCTGCTCGCCCACCGACCGTTCGTCGTGGGGCTTGCGAACGCGCTCGTCCACGATCCCGGCACGGCCGCGGACATCGAGCAAGAGGCATGGCTCGCCGCGCTTCGGCGGCCGCCCGCGCCTGGCGGGTCCGCGCGTGGCTGGTTCGCGAGGGTGCTTCGGAACGAGGTGCGCGACACGCGGCGAGCGGCGACGAGGCGCACCCGCCGCGAGCGCGTGGCAGCGCGGCGCGAGTCGCTCCCGTCCACGTCGGACTGCGTGGAACGTCGGGAGCTCCACCGGCGCGTCGTGGCGGCCGTCCATATGCTCGCGGAGCCGTACCGCTCGACCGTCTACATGCGCTTCTTCGACGGATGCACGACGGCCGAGATTGCGGAGCACCACGGAGCGTCCAAGGCCGCCGTCCGCAAGCGACTCGAGCGCGCACTCGCTCAACTCCGAGAGCGGCTGGACGACGAGCATGACGGCGACCGCGCGGCATGGCTCGGCGGCCTCGTGTTGATTGCGGCGGACAACCGCGCGTCGCCGCCGCTCCCTGGTCTCATGGCTAGGTCGCTCGCCGCCGTGTGCGCCTGTGCCGTCGTCGTCGCTCTGGGGTGGGCCTGGTTCGCAAGCGACGTGTCGCCGACATCGGCCGCGCTGAGGAGGATTCGGGCACCGGTCGCCGCCGCCGTCCCCGTCGTACCTCCGCCGGACGTAGGTGAGGAGTTGGCAGCACCGAGCGTCGAGCCAGCCGCGGCACCGCTTCCCACGCGGGCCAACGACGAGAGGGTCGTCGCGGTCGACGACGCGGCGGAGAGCGTGGTCGAGACGGGGTTCACGATCTCGGTCGTCGACGAACAGGGGACGCCGCTCCGCTCGGGCACGCTGCGCATCGAGACCGAGGTCAAGAGGGACGCATCGTCCGCCGTGGACGCAATCGCGGCGACGATCCCCACCGAGGTGGATCTCGCCACGGCAAACCCGCTCCGTCTCGACGGGCTGCGCCGCGCAACCGAGCACGTGCGGCTGCGAGCGCAGGCGTTCCCGACCGGCCGGCCACCAACCGACGACGACTGGTGCTATCTCGTGGTGGACGAGGTCGTGGCAGTGGAACTCGTCGCGCCCCTGGCGCGCTCGCTGACGGTGCGGGTGCTTGGTCCGGAGGGCGACACGCCGGTAGCCGGCGCGACCGTGATCTCGGCGACGGAGGCGTGGCGCCGCGGCCTGCGCTCTGAGAACCTTCGCGGCGTATCGGGCCCGGCGTCGGCGATCACGGGCGACGACGGGCGAGCCGTGCTCGAGCAGTTGGGCGGAGGTCGGCACGGTCTCGTCGTGCGCACGCCCGGTCGCCGAACGGCGCGCACCGACGTGGGCGACGAGACCGAGCTGACCATCCGCATCCCGGCCGGTGACACCGGCACGGTGATCGCGCGTTGCAACTGGTTCGACGGGAGCCCGAACACGGGCAGCACCGTGTTCATCCGGGACGAACGTGTGCTGGTCGGCGAGGACGGAACCTCCCGCTTCGAGGACATCGGCGTGGGGAGGCACACGCTCATCCTGTTCGAGCAAGGGATCCGGATGGCGGGCTTCGGTGAGGCACCGGCGGTGCGGAACGGGGCGTGGGTGGGGTACCCGGGCTTCGAGCTCGCCGCGGGGGAGACGATCGAGGTCGGCGTCGGGTACGTCGAAGGGGATGCGGCGCTGGAGCTCGAGTTCGTGGACGCCTCGGGTGCGCCCCGCCTGGGTGTGCACGTCGAGTTGAGCGAGCCGGGCGAGCGCACGGCGGACTGCGACGCGGACGGGATCGTCCGGTTCCGGAAGCTCCCTCCGGGGGACCTCCGCTACGACGTGATCACGCGACGCGACGGGCTCCGCTGGAGACGCTACGCGGCGCCCCTCGAGCCAGGGGAGAGCCGTCGTGAGCGCGTCCTGATCGGCAGCGCCGTAGTCGAGGGGACGATCGCGTCCGCGGCGGGCGTCCCGCCGCGCAAGACGGAGGTCGAGCTCACGAGCGCCGGTCGCACGGCGTCGGTCACGTCACGCGACGGACGCTTCACATTCGAAGACGTGCCGCCCGGCCCTGCTTGGCTCATCGCGACGGCGCGCCGTCGGCAGTCGTACCCCGTCCTCGTCGAGGTCGGAACGACGTCGCCGCTCGAGCCCCGGTTGGAGGTCCTCCCCTACGGACGCGTCGCCTTCGAAGGCGAGGGCGTGTTCACCGCGCTGCTTCGCGACGCGCGCGGCAGTGAGACGCTGCTCGTGAAGGACGGCGAACCGCGCCTTCGACGCCAGGTCACCCAAGACGGCCCGCTCGTCGTGTCGTCGCCGGTCCCGCCGGGCCGCTACGAACTCGAGCGCACGATGTCGGACGGCGCGACGCGAAGCGTCTCCGTCGACATCGACAGCGGCGGGCGAAGCCTGGCTCCGAGCGAGTAGCGTGCGCTCAGCCCGGGACGTCCCAGAGCACGAACTCGGCGCCGCGACCGGCGCCGAACTTCAAGTTGCCCTCGTCCCGAATGGCGGCCCCATCCCCCGCCCCCAGCGCGACTCCGTTCACTGAGAGCTCGCCGCGCGCGACATGCAGCCAGGCGCCCCGTCGCTCCTCGAGCGCTAGATCGGCGATCTCGGCGCCGTCGAGCAGACCCGCGTAGAGGCGCACATCCTGACCGATCGTCAACGAGCCGTCGTGCCCATCGGGAGACACGACGAGGCGTAACCGCCCACGACGCTCTGACTCCGAGAACAGTCGCTGCTCGTAACGCGGAGAGGCGCCGCGGCGTGCCGGGACGATCCACATCTGCAGGAAGTGCAGTCCATCGTCCTCCGAGGGGTTGAACTCGCTATGGGTCACGCCCGTCCCAGCGGACATGAGTTGGACCTCGCCGGGGCGCATCTGCGAGCCGTTGCCCATGCTGTCCTTGTGCTCGAGGGCGCCGTCGAGGACGTACGAGACGATCTCCATGTTGTCGTGCGCGTGCGTCCCGAAGCCCTGACCCGGCTGAACCCGATCCTGGTTGAGAACCCGCAGGGGACCGAAGCCCATGAAGGTCGGGTGGTGGTAGCTCGCGAACGAGAACGTGTGGAAGCTCGAGAGCCAGCCGTGCTCGGCCTGCCCGCGCTCGTCGCTACGCCTGACGGTGATCATGGGACTCCCCTCCGCTGCGCTGCCCCCCGGATCGGAGGGTGGCGGTGCGTCGCACCTAGCCCGCACTATTCACGACGACTCACACACCTGAGCGGTCCAGACCGCCGATCTCTGCGTTGCGCCTCCTCCGAGACGGAACGGCGTCGCAGTCGTCGGCGCGCCTTGATCTCGACGTTCTGTCCTCGCTCAGGA
>JAJFFG010000017.1 GCA_021776825.1 Planctomycetota bacterium | reverse complement strand
AGGATCTCCCGGATCTCGCGCTCGCGAGCCGTCGCCTTCCGTCCCCAGCCTGCTTTGTCCATCGCTGTCCCTCCCTGTGGTGAAGGGGCAGTCTCAGGCCGTCACGCGGGGGCGCCAGATGGCTGGATCGGACGCGTACGGTGCTGTAGCGATCGCGTCAGGTTGGCGGGGACGAGGGCGGTCCGAATCCCCACCCGGGGCGCGGCGGTTGCGCGGCAGCGCGAGCGCCGTGACGCGGGGAATGAGGCCACGCAAGGCTGCGACCGAGGGGGTGGCGCTCGCGCGCGAGCCGACGCAGCCGCGGAGCCGACCAGAGACACGGGAGGCGCGGCGATTGCCGCATACCCCGATGCGCGTCACCAAACAACCGCCAGCAATCGACGTGACCCCACAACGAGGCCACGCAAGGGTGCGGCCGATTCCGATGGCCCTCGCGTGAAAGCCCTCGCACCCGCGGAGCCGACCTGCCACAACAGGCAAGGGCGCGGCGCGGCGGTTGCGCGCCAGCGCAAGCGCCGTGACGCACCCGTGCCTGTCGGACCCAAGGACTAGATTCCCCCGCGTCAGAGCGAGGACCGGCATCCCCCCTCTCGACGGTCGCGGAGCACGTGATCCAGGCTCGCGAGAGCCCGGCGCAGGCTCCGCGTGTACGTTGATCGGATGCGGACGTGCCTTGCCGCACAACAGGTTGCGGTCTAGACTTCGATGAGACGCAACATCCTGCGGTCGAGGCGGGTCTGCAGCGGTTTCCTGACCACTGCGTCATCTGACACTTGGGTCAACTGACAATCGGGTCAACTGACGATTGGGAGGGCGGCGTTCGCGGCTTGTGTGCGCCGCGTTGCCGGGAGCTCCACATGCGCTGCCCCTTCTGCAAGCAGAACCAGGACAAGGTCATCGACTCGCGCGAGAGCGCGGATGGCTTCGTCATTCGCCGTCGCCGCGAGTGCGAGGCGTGCGATCGGCGCTACACGACGCGCGAGCGCATCGAGGAGACGCCGCTGCGTGTGATCAAGCGCGACGGCACGCGTGAGGACTTCGAACGGCGCAAGATCCTGATGGGGCTCCTGACGGCGTGTCAGAAGCGACCCGTGTCGATGGAGGATCTCGAGACGATTGCGCAGCATGTCGAGGAGCAGAGCCTTGAGACGACCGAACGGGAAATCGAGACCGAGCAGATCGGCGAGATGGTCATGGAGCAGCTGAAGGGACTCGACAAGGTCGCGTACGTGCGCTTCGCGTCGGTCTACAAGAGCTTCGAGTCCGCCTCCGAGTTCCAGGACATCGCCCAGGAGGTCGCCAAACCGTCTCGCTCACGTCGCCCACGGAAGTCGTCGAAGGGCAAGCCCGCCTCGTGAGACGCGTCGCCCTCGTTCGACTTCGCGACGGCGAGACCGTGCCATTCGAGCAGCATCGCGTGCGCGATGCCATCCTCGGCGCATTGCTCGCCGCGGGCAGCGACGACCGCCGTCTGGCTGACGAGATCGCGGCGGTGGTGGAGCTGTTCCTCGAGAAGACCTTCTTCGACGAGATCCCCGGGATCGAGCAGATCGAGGACATGGTCGAGAAGGTCCTCGTCGACACGGGTCACGCGGCTGCGGCGAAGGCGTTCATCCTGCATCGCGATCGGCGGCGCCGATTGCGCGAGGCGCGTGACGCACGGCACGAGCAGTTCGCGCCGACGCTCTTCGACAATCGAGTCCTGCGGATCGACGACGCGGCGTCCGGGCGCAGCACTCCGTTCTCCCGCGCTCGCCTGGCTCGTTCGCTCTCATCGGACGGCGGAGTGCCGCGTGAAGTTGCCGACGACGTGGCGGCGGACGTCGAGGTGCGACTCCGTAACGCCGCGGTTCAGCGCGCACCCGCGTCGCTCGTCCACGCCATCACCGAGGTCGAATTGCTCGATCGCGCGACGCCTGTCGATCTTCGGCGCCGCGCGGCCGCGCTCATCCCCGGTCAGGATCTCGCCGCTGCGGTCTACCGGCGCAGTCGCGAGGGTGGGGCGCCGGTCCCTGCGGTCGCGTCCCGCGAGCTCGGGGCTGCCGCCCTCCGCTGCCATGCGCTCTCTGACCTGCTGCCGGCAGATGTCGCCCGAGCGCACCTCGATGGTGAGCTCCATGTCCACGGTCTCGGCTCTCCGACGTCCTTGGACGCGGCCACGCTGCGGCCCGACGACATCGTCTCGGGCGTTGCACCCGGCAGCGGACCGCGGGCGCCGGCCGAAGCCGCTCGCTCCGGTCGACGGCTCGCCTCCGCACTCGGTCGCGCCACGCGTCACCTCGGCGCCGCCGTGGTATGCGGCGTGCGCCTTCGGGGCATGACCGAGGCGTTCGCGGCTCTGCACACGGACGCCTCGCGCGACGAGGTAGCGGAGGACGCGTGGCAACTCCTGCTCGAGACCGCTGCCGATCCGGGAGACGACCCGGCCGAGATCGACCTCACTCCGCGCGGTGGCGCCGCGACTGAGTTCGCCGCCGCGCTGCTGCGCGCGCACGCCCGCCGCGACGGCCTGCCGGCGCGCGAACTGCTCGCCGTGCCCACCGTCGTTCTCGGAGATGCGGCCTTCGGCGATGCCGAGTCGCGCGAGGTGCTGCGCCTCGCCGCGGATGCCGTCCTGCGCGGCGCGCGTGTGCGCTTCCAGTTCGAACGCGACGCGCCGAGCTCCCCGTCCGCCGTACGCGCTGGTCGGATCACGCTCAACTTGCCGCAGGCGGCTCGACGTGTCGGCCGCGGCAACGTCGAGGGGTTCTTGCGCGCTTGCGACGCACTGGTCGACACGGCCATGGCCGGACACGTCGCGCGCCGCGAGCTGCTCTCGCAGGTCGCGGGCGCTCCGGGAGGGACGCTCGCGCCGCTTCTGCGCGGTGGTCGCGGGCGGCGTCCGTTCATCGATCTCTCTGCCGCCACCTGGTCCGTCGGGATCACCGGTCTGAATGAGGCGGTTGCCCACCTCTCGGGGTTCGAACTGCACGAGGGCGACGAGGACGTGCTGCGCGTGGCGCGCCGGATCGTGTCGTATCTCTCCCTGCGCGTGAAGGAGGCCGGCCTGGCCGTCGACGTGCGGACGACGCTCGACGCCGACGAGTCGGCCGACGTGGCTGCGCGATTGTTCGCCGTCGATGGCGCGGAGGAGCCGGGCGACCACAGCGACGCGTACCCCGAGCGCGAGGCCTACACGCCCGGCGTCGCGGTGCGCGAGACCGCGCCGGTCGACCTGCTCGACCGCGTCGAGTGCGAGGAGCCGCTGCACGCGAGCCTCTCCGCGGCGACGCTGCGTCTCCGCCTCGAGCCCGAGGACCTCGGCGGTCCAGATGGCCTCGTGGCTCTGCTCCGAAAACTGCTGCGCACGGGAACACCGCGCGCCGTGGAGATCGTCACGTGGTGAGGCGCCCGCCTCCGCCACCTCCGCTCCGTGGGTTGGAGTCCGTCTCCCTCACGGCGTGGGAGGGGCGCGTCGCTGCCGTGCTGCAGCTGCAGGGGTGCAACTTCAAGTGCCCGGCGTGCGTGGTGCCGCATCTCGTTCCCCAGGTCTTCGAGGGTGGCACGATCCCCCTGGAGAGCGCGCTCGACACGCTGTATCGCCGCCGTCGCTGGCTCGACGGCGTCGTGATCGCCGGTGGCGAGCCGACCCTTCACGAGGGGCTGCGTGATCTCGTTCGCGTCGTTCGGGAGCTCGGACTCCGCGTCCGTCTTCACACGAATGGTTCCAACCCCGACGCGCTGCGCGCGGTGGTCGAGAGCGGCGAGGTGTCGAGCGTGGCGATGACGATCCGCGCGCCGCTGGACCCGACGTACGCTGTGGCGGTCGGTGCGCGCGTGCGGCTCGCCGCGGTCTACGAGTCGGTCGAGATCCTGCTGCGTGCCCCCGGCGAGCACGAGTTCCGCGTGCCGTGGCTGCCGCAGGTCGTCGAGACGGAGCAGATGGTCTCGGTGATTCGCATGCTCGCCGGGGCACGCCGCGTCGTGCTCGAGCCCGCGCCGGACGGTTCGCCGGGACGACGGGCGTTGCAGCAGGTGGGGCGAACGGCGGGCGCGTACGTGGACAGCTGCGTCCTCGCCGGACGTCCAGCGCAGGACTTCGGAGCGCGCGGACGGTCGCGTAGCGTGCCGTCGTGATCGGAGTCACCGCGACGAGGGCGACTGGGCTGAGGGCGACTGGGCTGAGAGTCATCGGGCCTCGGAGTCGGCGTTCTGAGTGCGTAGCCGCTCGGGCGGGAAGGAGAGCTCGATGAGGCTCAAGGCGCTGCGCATGACCGGCTTCAAGTCGTTCGCGCAGAAGACCGAACTCCACTTCCCCGACGGGCTCACGTGCATCGTCGGGCCGAACGGCTGTGGCAAGTCCAACGTGGTCGACGCCATCAAGTGGGTGCTCGGCGAGCAGCGCCCGAAGGCGCTTCGCGGCTCCGAGATGGGGGACGTGATCTTCGGCGGCACGACGACGCGACGTCCGATGGGCATGGCCGAGGTCACACTCGTCGTCGACAACAGCGAGCGGCGCGTGAAGCTCGACTTCGAGGAGGTCGAGGTCTCGCGGCGCCTGTACCGCGATGGCACCAGCGAGTACCTCCTCAACAAGAACCGCTGTCGCCTGAAGGACATCCGCGAGGTCCTGATGGACACGGGCAGCGGCCCGGGCGCCATGACGATCATGGAGCAGGGTCGCATTGACCAGATCCTCCGCGAGAGCCACCACGAGCGGCGCGCCGTGTTCGAGGAGGCCGCCGGCATCTCGCGGTATCGCGCGCGTCGCAAGGAGTCGCTGCGGCGGCTCGAGCGCGTCGAGGCCGATCTGCTCCGTCTCTCCGACGTCGTCACCGAGAAGCAACGCCTCGTTCGTTCGCTGAAGATCCAGGCCGGCCGCGCGGAGCGCTACCAGGCACTGATCGACGAGATGCGCAAGAAGCGGCTCGCGCTCGCCGTGCACCGTTACGGCAAGTTGCTCGTCGAGCGTGAAGACGCAACCGCCCGCGTCATCGGTCTCTCGACGGACGAAGAGGCAGCGCGCGAAGGCGTGCGGACCGCGGTCGCGGCGTGTCGGAGCGTCGAGGACGACGTGGAGACCGCGCGCACTGCCGCGTCGCGGCTGGAGCAGCGCATCGCCAGCCTCGAGGGCCAGGCCGAGACCGCGCGCGAGAAGGCGGCGTTCGCGGCCCGGCTCATCTCGGAGCTCGACGGCAAGATCCGTTGGTACACCGACGAGATCGAGAGCTCGGCGGAGCGACTCCAGGAGATCGACGCCACGCGTGGCGCAGTGGCTGCGGAACTGGCGGCCACCACCACGCGCCGTGCCGCCGGCCAGGCGGAAGTCGTGGCGGCGGAGACCCGGATTGCCGAGCGGGCGGCGGGCGCCGCCGAACGGCGCGCTGCTGTCGAAGCTCTCGAGCGCCAGGCGTACGAGAGTTTCGCGCGTCGCTCCGCGCTGGAGAGCCAGCGCTCGCGTCTCGAGGCGGAGGCGCAGGGACTCGAGGCCCGTCAGCGCCGGCAGACCGAGCGGCTGACGGAACTGCGCAGCGAGGTGGAGACGGCAACGGAGCGTCGCTTGGCAACGGCCGCCGCGCGCGACGCTGCCGGCGAGACCGCGCGCACGGCAGGGCGAGCGTTAGACGAGTCGGAGCACGAGGCTGCCCGTCTCGAGGCCGAGCTCGACGTGCGTCGCGAGGAAGCCGCTGCGCTGGACAGCGAGCTCTCGTCGCTGCGCAGCCGGATCGAGGTTCTCGACCACCTGTGCCGTCGGATGGAGGGCGTGGCTGCTGGGGCGCGCAAGCTCGTGGCCGCCGCGCGTGACGGCCACGCCCGACTCACCGGCGTGCGTGGCCTACTGGTGGAGCTGATCGAGACGGACGCCGCCGACGCCGCCGAGGTCGAGAGCGCCCTCGGGGCCTACGCCTCTGCCGTGGTCGTCGAGACGTTCGCCGACGCCGAGACGGCGGCCGACGTGCTGGTCACCGACCGCCTCGGCCGCTGCGTCCTCGTTCCGCTCGACGGTGTGCGTGCGTCTGCGCCCTCCGTGAAGGGCAGCCTGGCGTCCCGCGTGCGCTGCGACGCGGCTCTGCGTGACGTCGTCGACGCCCTTCTCGGCCAGACGGTCCGTGTGGAGACCCTGGAGGAAGCTCGAGCAGCGCGTGCCCGCGGGGCGACCGGTTCCCTCCTTCGCGTGGTCACCGCTGGTGGCGCTGTGCTCGAAGCCACGGGCGCCGTGACCGCTGGCGGTGAGTCCGGTGGAGCCGGCATCGTGCAGCGCCGCAGCGAACTGCGCGAACTGACGGTGCGGGCGACCGAACTCACGACAAGCAGCGAGCGTGCTCGCGCTGCCCGTGCCGCCGCGCAGTCCGCCCACGATGCCGCGCGGAGCGCGCTGGTCGAGTCCCGCGACGCCGCACGCCGCGCCGACGCCGCGGCGCAGCGAGCACGTGCCGACGACGAGCGTGCCGTTTCGGACGCTGAACGACACGAGCGGGAGCGGGACGTCCTCGCGACCAGTCTCTCGTTGGTCGATCAGGACCTCGAGCGCGCGCGTGCCGAGACGTTCGCGCGCGGGGAGGAGATCGAGCGGCTGACTCTGACTCACGACCGGGTCGAGACCGATCGCACGGCCGCCGCCGCGGCGCACGCCGAGAGCGAGCGCGCGCTCCGCGAGAGCGAGAACGAGCGTGCCGAGGCGCGCGTGAACCTCGCGTCGGTCGTCGAGCGCTGCGCCTCGCTCGAGGCACGCTCGCGTGCCATTCTCGACGAGGTTGCCGATCTCGAAGAGGGCGTCACCGAAGCACGCAGCGAGCTCGTCGGCTGCGAGAGTCGGCGTCACGAAGCTGAGGAGCGCGGGAAGCAGGCGCACGGCGAGATGGACCGGGCGCGCGCCGAGCGCGAACAGTCGATCATCTCGCTGGCCGAGGTCCGGCACCGTTTGTCGGATCAGCGGAGCCGGCTCGAGGACCAGCGCAAGTTGCTCGGCGAGCTCGAGTCCCAGGCCTCCGACGTCGCTCGCGAGCTCCAGAAGTTCCGGCTGCGTCAGAACGAGGCGTCGTTGCGCGTCGAGAACCTCGTGGAGCGTCTGCAGGACGAACTCGAGGTCGATCTGCACTCTGCCTGGGAGAGCCGTAAGGCCACCGCCGCGGACTCATCGGACGACGAGGCCGTCGGCGAGGACGCCGCGGCCGACGACGAGGTGCTGCCGGTCTACGCCGAGCCCGTGTTCGACGCCGAGGCGATCGAGAAGGACGTCCAGGAGCTGAAGGGCCGCATCGGCAAGATGGGAGCCGTGAACCTGGAGGCGTTGGAGCAGCTCCAGAGCGCGGAGGCCGCTGCGTCGTCCCTGCTCGAACAGCACGACGATCTCACTCGCGCGCGGCAGTCCCTGCTCGACAGCATCAAGCGCATCGACACCGAGAGCCGCGAGCTATTCCTCACGACGTTCGAGGCGGTGCGCGCCGCGTTCCGCGAGATGTTCCGGCGCCTCTTCGGAGGCGGCAAGGCGGACATCTTCCTCGACGAGGGGCAGGACGTGCTCGAGGCGGGGATCGACATCGTCGCCCGCCCGCCGGGTAAGGAACTGCGCTCGATCTCCCTCCTCTCGGGTGGCGAGCGCACCATGACGGCGGTGGCGCTGCTGTTCGCCATCTACCAGTCGAAGCCGTCGCCGTTCTGCCTCCTCGACGAGGTCGACGCGGCGCTCGACGAGGCGAACGTGGAGCGCTTCGCGAACGTCGTGAAGGAGTTCTCGGCGGACAGCCAGTTCATCATCATCACGCACAACAAGCGGACGATGGGCGTGGCCGAGACGATCGTCGGTGTGTCGATGCCGGAGCCCGGCGTCAGCCGCAAGATCGCGGTTCGTCTCGACCAGGTCGACGACGACGGCGAGATCCGCGCCGCCTAGTCCACTCGGAGTCGATCCACCTCGTATCGTCCGCTCCGTGATGAGCGGCGGCACTCATCGGGTCCCGCACCTCGGGAGGCAGACATGTACCAGCGTTCGGCGCCGTACTACGAGGCCATCTACGCGTGGAAGGATGGCGCGGCGGAGTCCGGCGACATCCGCGAGATCGTTGCGAGCCACGGCGGTTCGGCCGGTCGCCGACTGCTCGACGTCGCGGCGGGAACCGGCCGCCATCTCGAGCATCTGAAGGGCGACTTCGACGTCGTCGGGCTGGACCTCTCCGACGAGATGCTCGAGCTCGCGCGTGAGCGCCTGCCGCAGGTGACCTTCCATCACGCCGACATGCGGACGTTCGATCTGGGCGAGGAGTTCGATGTGGTCACATGTCTCTTCGCCGCGATCGGCTACGCGCTGGATCCGGAACAGCTGCATGCGACGTGGGCGCGCTTTGCCGCGCACCTCGCGCCCGGTGGGATCGCGATCGTCGAGCCGTGGGTCGAGAGCTCACTGTTCCGACCGGGTCTACCGACCACTAGCGTGGTGGATGAGCCCGAGCTGAAGATCGCTCGACTCTGCACGAGCCAGGTCGACGGCGACATCGCCGTCATGGACATGCACTACGTCGTCGCGACGACCGAGACGACGGAGCACTTCGTCGAGCAGCACCGGCTCTACCTGTCGACCGACGACGAGATGCACGCGGCGATCGTCGCGGCAGGGCTGACGGCGATCCACGTTCCGGGCGTGTTGCAGCGCGGAGCGTGGATCGGTCGTCGCGACGCCTGAGGCCGGGAGACTTCCCGAGGCTACTGCGGCGGGAAGTCGGTGAGCATGCCGCGCAGAGCCTCGTCGAGG
The DNA here is from genome assembly GCA_021776825.1 of Planctomycetota bacterium. Taxonomy (GTDB): domain Bacteria; phylum Planctomycetota; class JAJSAM01; order JAJSAM01; family JAJVHW01; genus JAJFFG01. Next base: position 75,174 of record JAJFFG010000017.1, on the reverse strand, counting down.
TGCCCGCGACGGCGCTCGGGCGGCAGTGGCGCGTCGCGCTTCATCGCCGCGTAGCCGCGCCACGTGACGTAGCGCGACTCGACGTCAACGCAGTCGACGACCAGCGCGGCGTGTCCGTACGACCGCGTGAGCGAGCGACCCGACGACCATCCGTCGCGCTTGCGAAAGCGGCCCTCGTACGGGCTCGTCGCGTACAGATCGTTGTAGCCGGAGTACCCGATCGGCTTCGCGAGCTCACCGTGATAGGCCACGACGAAGTCCGGCCGACCCTTTGTCAGGCGTTGGTACCCGTGACGCGCCAGATTGCTCTCGATCGCGTTGCGGATCTCGCGATGGACGTCAGTCTGGATGTCCGCCGTCGCGCTCGCGCGGACGGTGGCGAAGTCCCACGTCTTCCAACTCTCGAACTTCGCGGCCAGGTCGTGGTCAGCCCCGGTCCGAATGGGCGAGGCCGAGGCGCAGGCGGTGAGCGCGAAGCACGCGAGCAGCGCTGTCAGGGCCAGGGTCGTGCGCAGGAACTGCATACCGTCTTCCTCCTCGGGGTGAGCCGTTCTACTCGGTTGGACGACTGACGCCCGCGAGACCTTCGCGCTGCAGCAGAGCGGGCAGCTCTTCGACGCACACGAGAGTGCGCCACGGCTCGTCACTCGGCGAGTTGGCTCGCTCCCCGGCGCGCTCTGAGCCCTCACGTCGAACGAGCACCCCGCGACACCCGTTCCGGTTCGCGGCCCGGATGTCGGACGTCGGACGATCGCCGCAGACGACGACCTGCTCGGCACGCCACCCTCGCTCGTGTAGCAGCCGTTCGAGGGCGCCGACCTTCGCGTCTGCGACCAGACCGTCCACGATCACGACGCATTCGAATCGAGACGCGATCGCCAGCCGGTCGATCTTGGCCTGCTGCGTCGGACGATGTCCCTGCGTGAGCAGCGCCAGCGGCGCCAACGCCGCCAGCTCGTCAAACGCCGCCGCGACGGCCGGCGTGAGCGCGAGCGGCGGCACGGAGTCAGCGAACTCCAGGAACGCCCGGAGCGCACGCTCGCAGCCGGCAGGATCGACCCCGAGGGCGGCGCCGACATCCTGGATGGCCGTCGGAGACCCCGCGGCCCGGCAGGCGTGGAAGCGCGCCACGATGGCGTCGTCGTCCTCTCGCGCACCGGCGGAGCGCAGCGCGGCCGCGGCGCGCCGGTCGGCGGCAGGGACGAGCAGCGTGGTCGTGTCGAGGAGCGTGTCGTCAAGATCGAGGACGATGCCGTCCAGCGCGCTCACTCGGCGCCCCGCGCCGCAGCGCGGAAACGGATGATCTCGCCGCCCTGGGCACGGGCGGCGCGTTCGACTGCCGCGCGCTTGCCGGCGGCGACGAAGAGCACGCAGCAGCCGCCACCACCGGCGCCGCAGACCTTCATCCCGAGGGCGCCGGCGGCGCGAGCCGCCTTGCCGATCCGGTCGATCTTCGGTGTCGTCATGCCGGGCACGAGGCGACCGCGCGCATCCCCCTCCGCCTGCATGGCCGACGCCGCAGCCTCGAGATCGTGATGGCGTAGCGCAGCGCCGAGGTCTCGGGCCGCCGCGGCGATCTCGCCGACCAGGCCACGCACCGTCGCGTCGCCGTCGAGGTAGCGCTTCGTGACCTCCCAATTCGTCGTGCCCGAGACGTGGGGCTTGCCGGTGTAGACCAGCACGAGTCGCCGAGCGAGCGCGGCCTGATCCGTTCGGATCGCGCGTCGCCGCGGTCCACCGCGGGGGTAATCGATCTCGCTCAGGCCGCCGAACAGCGCGGCGGCGTGGTCCTGCGTTCCGGTTGGCACACCCAGCACGCTCGCCTCGATGTCCAGCGCAACCTGCAGCAGCCGAGCGGAGGACATGCGTCGATCCGTGGCGGCGCCCAACGCCTTCATCATCGCGACCACCAGCGTGCTCGATCCGCCGAGCCCTGATCCGGGGGGCACGCCGCTGCGCGTCGAGATCTCGACGCCGCTCTCGGGAGCCAGGTGCAGCGCGATCTCGCGGTGCAGAGGAAGAGCCTTCGATGCCGCCAGCGCGGCGCGGTCGGCGTGGCGCTCGCGAACCTTGCGATCGGTGGCGGCCAAGACGTAGCGCCCGTCGTCTCGCAGCCGCACCCGTGCGACGGCATGGCGGTCGATGGCCAGATTGACGGTCCGCGCGTCGGGCTCGATGTGGCAGATCGGCCAGATGTCGAGGGTCCCGCCGGCGAGGTCGATTCGCGCGGGTGCGCGCACGCTGTGGATCGGATGCGGCATCCGCCAAATGTACGCGCCAGCCCACCTAGCAGGCTGTCGGAGTTTCGGCCTCGACGGGCCGCGCAGGTTGGCGCGACAGCTCGCTGGCCATAGGAGGACCGGGTGGCGAGCGGCGGAGCCACGCGCCGAATCGGGCTCGAACCGGCTGCTCACACCCTCGCAGCCGCCAGTTGCAGCAGGTTGTGCGCCGTGCCCAGATCATCCTCCACGGCGGCCACGCTCTGGCACCCGGCGGAGGCTCGAACTAGCAGCCTGTCGCGTCGGCGGTCTCTCGCACGGCGGCGCCGAGACTCCGACGGGCTCCTAGATGCAGTGGTCTTCCCTGTTTGGGGTGCGACATGCTGTGGTTTCCGGTCGCCGCTCCGGGGGACACCGCCTATCGTGCCTGAATGATCGGATCTGCATGATCGGGTTCTCGAGAGCTGTCGTCCGCATCGGCGTGGTCGATCAGGGGTTCGGCCGCACGCCGGACTACCTCGCTCTGCTGCCGGAGTCGACGACCGTCGAGGTCCTCGATTGGCGCGAGCAACGCGACCCGCACCTCGACGCTGCGGCGTACGACGCCTTGGTCCTCTGTGGCGGCGACGACGTGCATGCTCGCCACTTCGGCGCCGAGAACCACCCGACGGTCGTCTTGGACGACGCGCGACGCGACGCGTACGAGATCGCCCTCTGCCGCAGGGTGGCCGCGCTGGGCGTTCCGATGCTCGGCGTCTGTCGCGGCATGCAGGTGCTGAACATTGCCCTCGGTGGCGACATCGTGCAGCACCTCTCCGAACTCCCGGGCTCGGCTGAGCACGCCGGGGGCATCACGCACGCTCTCCGCCTCGGAGAGGACTCACAGGTCGCGCGCGCCGCAGGTGACGACGGCGCACGACCCACCGTGAACTCGTTCCATCACCAGGCGGTGGGGCGCATCGCCAAGGGCCTGCGGGCGACGGCGTGGTCGGACGACGGAACGGTCGAGGCGATCGAGGGACCGGGGCGGTTCTGTGTCGGCGCCCAGTGGCACCCCGAGCGCGAGGGAAACGATCCCGCACTCGGCGCACGACTGTTCAAATCCCTCGTCGCTGCCGCGCGTCGTTCCTGACGCCGGGCCAGATGACAGGCCAGTCGAACGCAGCCACCTCCTCGGAATTCAGGGGCGAAGGCGCGGGGCCACCCGTCCAAAGGGCCGGTTGGATGCCGGGAACGCCCGGTGATCAGGGATGTTCGGGTAGTCTCGGAGTGCGATGCAGAACACCCGCGGCGCCACACGCCTGCTCCTCGTCATCGTCCTCGTAGCTGCTACGGCGATGCTCGGCGCCGCCGTGTTGCTGCTCGGCGGAGGACTGCCGGACAGCCCGGAGGCGCCGGACTCGAGCGGCGACAGGCGCCGCCTGACGCCCGAGGGCGACTTCCAGCCCACTCGGCCTCGCCCGGACCCCGACGGCGAGGACGACGCGAACGACGAAGAGGACTTCGTCTACGTAGTGCCGGAGCATCTCCGCGACGCGAGTGGCGCCATCCTGCACGTCAACGCCGAGACGCTGCAGGACGTCCTCGACAAGCGCATCTGGGAAGAGGTCCGCCGGCAGATCGACCAGATCGAGAGTGGGAATGGTCAGATCGAGCAGGTGCCGGAGAGCCTCGTCCGGCAGCTCCTCGCGATGCTTGCTGAGAGCGACCTCGAGAAGGACGCCATGCTCTCGCTCGGTCTCATCAAGAACGCGAGCGCCGGTCAGATGATCGCCGAGGCCGCGGCCAACCCGACGCTCGACGCGAAGGTCCGCATGGCCGCCCTCGACGCGCTCGCGCGCAGCGGCAACGCGGCGGGTCTGACGCAGGTGCAGGCCCTCGTCCGTCAGGAGGGCACCAGTGACGACCTCCTCCGTCACGCGCTGCCGGCACTCGCCGCGATCGGCGGCGACGAGGCCGTCCGCACGCTGACCGAGATGCTGCTCGCGCACCCGGACGACCGACTGACGAGTTCCGCCGTGACGGCGCTCGGCAAGGCGTCCGGCGCCGGACCCGTACTGGCTCAGACGATGCGTGAAGCGCGCGACCGTGGCGACACCGAGGTCACCAAGAAGCTCGTCACGGTGGCGCTGATCCATGGAGCCAACGCGGCCAAGGAACTGCGACTCGAGATCCTGAACATGATCCAGGACCCGAACGCGCTGCAGTTCATCGAGAGCGACGACGAGCGACTGCGGATGCGTGGCAGTGCCTTGGCCGCCGCGTCGGCGATGGGCGGCGATCTGCTCGACCCGGTCATTCGCATGGCGGCCAACGACGAGGACGGTCTCCGTGGAGTCGCGCTCCACTGCCTGCGGCACGCGCGCGGCGACGACGCGGCCACGAAGATCGATGTGCTCTTCGAGAACGCGAGCGACGAGAACATGCGCTACAACCTCGTCGCCGCGCTGGGCGAGACGCGCTCCACGGTGGCGACCGACCGGCTCGTGTCGCTTCTCGATGACGACTCGGACAACGTGCGCCACGCGGCGGCGAAGTCGCTTGAACTCGTCCGCGACCCGAAGTCGGTGAAGCCGATGCTCGACCGACTCGAGGGCGCCAGGACGGACAACTATCTCGCGCGCAACCTGCTGAACTCCCTCGGCGTGATCGGTCACCGCGACGCGCTGCCCGTGCTGCAGGAGATGCGGGATGATGCGAGCTGGAAGCACGTGCGGAACTTCATTCGCAGTGCGATCGACAAGATCGAGTCCGGCAACGCCGAGTCACAGCGGCTGCGCTAGCGCTGCGGGCGCACTCGCCGCGGGCCGATGAGGCGGGTGCTGGCTCCATGTCCGACCCCACCTTGTCCTCCGTCTCACGCGCCTCCGTAATCGCTCGCTTCGCGCTTCTCGCGGCGTGGTGCGTGGCCGTGTGGATGCTCTCCTCGAGCTCCGACCCGGAGCCGGACGCCGAGTGGTGGATCTCGCTCCCGGACTGGGCCTACCACGGCATCGAGTTCGCCGCCGGCGGGTTCCTCGCTCGCAACGCGTTCAGCGCGGTCCTGCGTCGACGGGTCCTGCTCGCGGCGCTGTCGTTCTGCCTGGCGTGGGCGCTGCTCGACGAGTGGCACCAGAGCTTCGTGCCGCAGCGGCATCCAAGCGTGCTCGATCTGATCTGGGATCTCTCCGGCAGCCTGCTCGGTTGCCTGGCGCACGGTCTCCTTGCACGCTGTCTCTTTGCGCGTGATCGCGGACGACCCTGAGCGTCGCCTCGATTAACATGACGATCGTCCGGCCGCGCAGGGCGGCGGACAGGGGGACCGAGATGAGTACCGCCGACCAGATCCTGGAACTGCTGAAGCAGGACAAGGCGTCCGAGGAGTTCCGCGAGCTCCACTGGACGGGCACGTTCCGCGACTACCTCGACATGGTCATGGAGGACCCGCGGCTCACGCGCAACGCGTTCCAGCGGATCTACGACATGATCCTCTCGTACGGCACCGAGGAGTTCGTGGACCAGAAGGAGCGCACGACGCGCTACCGCTTCTTCTCGGACCCGTCCCACGAGGGCCAAGAGGCGATCTTCGGCATCGAGCGCCCGCTCATGCAACTCGTCTCGTTCCTCAAGTCGGCGGCGCTGGGATACGGCAGCGAGAAGCGCATCCTGCTCCTGCACGGGCCCGTCGGCTCGGCAAAGTCCACGATCGCGCGCCTCGTCAAGCGCGGCCTCGAGGTCTACAGCCGCACTCCCGAAGGCGCGCTCTACACGTTCCAGTGGCTGATGCCCGAGAGCGAGGAGTGGGAGACGACGCCCATGAATGAGGAGCCGCTTCTGCTGCTCCCGCCGGCGACACGGCAGGCCGTGCTCGATCAGCTGAACGAGCGTCTCGACGCGCCGTACAAGTTGCGCCTCGAGGGCGAGGTCTGCCCGGCATCGCGCGTGAACCTCGAGCTCCTGCTCGACCACTACGACGGCGACTGGCAGCGCGTGCTCGACGAGCGCGTGCGCGTCGTGCGCATGGTGGTCTCCGAGAAGGATCGCAACGGCATCGGCACGTTCCAGCCGAAGGACGAGAAGAACCAGGACGCCACCGAGCTCACCGGCGACATCAACTACCGGAAGATCGCGCAGTACGGGTCCGATTCGGATCCGCGCGCGTTCAACTTCGACGGTGAGTTCTGCGTCGCGAACCGCGGCGTGGTCGAGTTCATCGAGGTCCTGAAACTCGACGTCGCGTTCCTCTACGACCTGCTCGGTGCGAGCCAGGAGCACCTGATCAAGCCGAAGAAGTTCGCGCAGACGCACATCGACGAACTGATCATTGCGCACACGAACGAGCCCGAGTATCGGCGCCTCCAGGCGAACGAACTCATGGAGGCGTTCCGCGACCGAACCGTCAAGATCGACATCCCGTACAACACGCGCCTCGACAACGAGATCCGCATCTACGAGCGCGACTTCGGCGCCGACAAGATCACCGGCAAGCATGTCGCTCCGCACACGCTCGAGGTCGCGGCGATGTGGGCCGTCCTCACGCGCATGGTCGAGCCGAAGCGTGCGGGCCTGACGCTCATGCAGAAGCTCAAACTCTACAACGGGAAGACGCTCCCCGGCTTCACCGAGGACACCGTCAAGGAACTGCGCGCCGAGAGCGAGCGCGAGGGCATGGAGGGCATCTCTCCGCGCTACGTGCAGGACAAACTCTCGAATGCGCTTGTCTCGACGGCGAGCGACACCGACGTGAACCCCTTCATCGTGCTGAACGAGCTCGAGAGCGGCCTGCTGCACCACTCGTTGATCACGTCCGAGGAGACACGCCAGCGTTACCGCGATCTGCTGTCGGTCGTGAAGGCCGAGTACGACGACATCGTGAAGAACGAGGTCCAGCGCGCGATCAGTGCCGACGAGGAGGCCATCGGTCGCCTCTGCGGCAACTACATCGACAACGTCAAGGCGTACACCCAGAAGGAGAAGATCAAGAACCCCTACACGGGTCGCCCCGAGGAGCCGGACGAGCGGCTCATGCGTTCGATCGAGGAGAAGATCGACATCCCCGACTCGCGCAAGGACGTGTTCCGCAGCGAGATCATGAACGCGATCGGTGCGCTGGCGGTGGAGGGGCGCGGCTTCGACTTCCGTCAGGACGAGCGGTTGCAGAAGGCGCTCGAGCTGAAGCTCTTCGAGGACCAGAAGGACTCGATCAAGCTGACGAGCCTTGTGTCGTCGGTCGTCGACCGCGAGACGCAGGAGAAGATCGACGTCGTGAAGTCGCGTCTGATGAAGAACTCCGGGTACTCCGAGCGCTCCGCGACGGACGTGCTGCAGTACGTCGCGTCGCTCTTCGCGCGCGGCGACTCGAAGGACAACGACTAAGCCCGGCCCATTCATGACGACTCACGCACCTGAGCGGTCCAGACCGCCGATCTCGGCGTTGCGCCTCCTCCGAGACGGAACGACGTCGCAGTCGTCGGCGCGCCTTGATATCGACGTTCTGTCCTCGCTCAGGGCGGGCCACTCGGCGCGAGCCGTGGCCCCCGCATCCAGGCCGCTCCTCGACTCCCGGACGACGGTCGTCACGGAGTGCGCGAGCCTCATGAATAGGCCGGGCTAGCCCCGTGCGACGCGTCGACCAGGACGTCAACCGCTTCCGCCGGATCGTGAAGGGGCAGATTCGCAAGAACCTGCGCAAGTTCGTCAGTCACGGCGAGATGCTGACCCGGAAGGGCGGCAAGGTCGTGGCGGTGCCGTTGCCCGAGATCACGCTGCCGCGCTTCACGTTCGGTGATCGCGGCGGCGGCGGCGTTGGGCAGGGCGAGGGCCAGCCGGGCGACGAAGTCGGGCAGGACCCGGGCGAGGACGAGGGCGAACACCCGCTCGAGGTCGACGTCTCGATGGAGGAGCTCGCGCAGATCCTCGGCGAGGCCCTCGAGCTGCCGCACATCGAGCCGCGCGGACAGCAGAACGTCGAGACCGACACGCATCGCTATCGCAGCATCCGGCGCACCGGGCCGCGCAGCCTGCGTCACTTCAAGCGGACGTACAAGCGCGCGCTGATCCGACAGATCATCAGTGGCGACTACGACGCCGACGATCCGCTCGTCACTCCGCGTCGCGAGGACGAGCGCTTCCGCAGCTTCGACATCACGCGCGTACCCGAGTCGTCGGCCGCGATCCTCTACATGATGGATGTGTCCGGATCGATGGGCGCCGAGCAGAAGGAGATCGTCCGCAACGCGGCGTTCTGGCTCGACGCGTGGATCCAGTCGCAGTACCGCAACGTCGCCACGCGCTACATCGTGCACGACGCGTCGGCGCGCGAGGTCGACCGCCACTCGTTCTTCCACCTGAAGGAGTCGGGCGGCACCAAGATCTCCAGCGCGTACCGGCTGGCGAACGACATCATCGACAAGGACTACCCACCGGATCAGTGGAACGTCTACTGCTTCCAGTTCAGCGACGGGGACAACTGGAGCGGCGGCGACACCGCGCTCTGTCTGCGGTTGCTCGAAGAGGAGCTGCTCCCGAAGTCGAACCAGTTCGCGTACGGGCAGGTGAAGAGCGCGTACGGCTCGGGTCAGTTCAAGCACGACCTCGACCAGAAATTCGACAGCGAGGATCTCGTGACGTGCGAGATCCAGGATCGCGACGCGATCCTCGACTGTCTGCGCGAGTTCCTGAGGCGCGGCCGATGAACCTCACGCCGGAGCTGGTGCGACTCGAGGCGGAGGCGCGAGCCGCGGCAATCGAGCTCGGGCTCGACTTCCCGCAGGTCGTCTTCGAGTTGGTCGCGGCTGATCAGTTGAACATGATCGCGGCGTACGGCGGGTTCCCCGTCCGGTACCCGCACTGGCGCTTCGGCATGGAGTTCCAGCGGCTGCAGAAGCAGTACGAGTACGGGCTCGGCAAGATCTACGAACTCGTCATCAACACGGACCCCTGCTACGCGTACCTGATGAACTCGAACACCTTGATGGAGCAGAAGCTCGTCATGGCGCACGTGTTCGGACACGCGGACTTCTTCCGCAACAACATGTGGTTCGAGCCAACTGACCGCCGCATGGTCGACGTCATGGCGAACCACGGCACGCGCGTGCGGCGCCACGTGGATCGTCAGGGCTCGGAGAAGGTCGAGGAGTTCCTCGATGCGTGCCTCTCGCTCGAGAACCTGATCGACCCGATGAGCCTCTACGTGCGGCGCTCCGTCGACGAGGTGCGCGGCCCCGAGATGGACGAGGACCGCGTCGCGGCCGGACAAGTGCGACGCTTCCCCGTGCAGCGTCGCTACATGGAGCCGTTCATCAACCCGCGCGAGGCACTCGAGAAGGAGCGCGCGGAGCTCGCCGAGGCGTTGAAGGCGCGACGTCCGTTCCCGGCGCAGCCGACCCAGGACGTCCTCGAGTTCCTGCTACGTCACGCGCCGCTCGCGGACTGGCAGGTCGACTGTCTCGACATCGTCCGTGAGGAGGCCTACTACTTCGCGCCGCAGGCGATGACCAAGATCATCAACGAGGGCTGGGCGTCGTTCATCCACAGCCGCTTGATGACGACGAAGCTCGTCGCGCAGGGCGAGATCATCAACTACGCCGACAAGCACTCGTCCACGTTGGCGACGCAGCCCGGCCGCATCAACCCGTACCGCCTGGGCTACAACCTGTTCTGCGACATCGAGGACCGTTGGAACCGCGGTGCACACGGCCGCGAGTGGCGCGAGTGCGACGACTACGCGAAGCGCCGCACGTGGGACACCGGCGCGATGAAGGGCCTGGAGAAGGTGTTCGAGGTGCGTCGCATCCACAGCGACCAGAGCTTCCTCGACGCGTTCCTCACGCACGAGTTCATCGAGCGTCACGAGCTCTACATCTTCGGACGCGACCCGCGGACCGGGAAGCGCGTCATCCTCGACAAGGACCCCGCGACGGTGAAGCCCAAGCTGCTGAACCAGTTCACGAACATGGGCCAGCCGATCATCGAACTCGTCGACGCCAACTTCGAGAACCGCGGGGAGCTCTACCTGCGGCACATCTACGAGGGCACCGATCTGCGCGAGGACTTCGCGCGTCAGACGATCCGTTCGCTACACACGATCTGGACCCGACCCGTGAACCTCGAGACAGCGATCGAGGGCAAGGGCGTGCTCTGGACCTTCGATGGCACGGAAGAGCACACGCGGGATCTCGGGCCGTTGCGCGACCCGCATCTCGCGGGCGCGTGAGGACAGAGCGATGGCAGCACTGCGACTGACGACTGCGGGCGAGTCCCACGGGCCGGCGCTCGTGGCGATCGTCGACGGCGTGCCGGCTGGCCTGGAACTCGAGCCCAGCTGGATCGATGCGTACCTGGTGCGCCGCCAGAAGGGCTACGGCAGCGGCGGCCGCATGCGCATCGAGAGCGACCGCGTCGAGATCCTCGCGGGCCTGCGCGGCACGACGACGCTCGGCAGCCCGCTCGCGCTGCGCGTCCCGAACAAGGACCACACCATCGATCGACTCCCCGCGGTGCATCGTCCGCGCCCGGGCCATGCCGACCTGCCGGGCATGCTCAAGTACGGAACGGACGACGCGCGCAACATCCTGGAGCGCGCGAGCGCTCGCGAGACGGCCGCGCGCGTCGCGGGAGGCGCGGTGGCGGCACGACTCCTCGATGCGCTCGGCATTCGTGTCGCCGGCTACCTTGTAGAACTCGGCGACGTAGCGGCGGCGCCCGTGGTGGGGGAGCTCGACGACGTCGTGCGCCGACGGGAGCTCTCGGCGTTCCAGTGTCCCGATCCGGAGGCGACCGAGGCGATGACGGCAGCCGTCGATGCAGCGCGTGAGAGTGGCGACACGCTCGGCGGCATCATCGAGGTCCGCGCCCACGGGCTGCCCCCGGGACTCGGCGGCTTCGCGCAGCCCGAGGACCGACTCGACGGGCGATTGGCCGGCGCGCTCTGCCGCATCCAGGCGATGAAGGGCGTCGAGGTTGGCCAGGGGTTCGCCAGTGCACGCCTGCCCGGCTCCGAGGTGCACGACGAGATCGTGCCGGATGGCGAGGGCGGGACGCGCCGACCCACGAATCGCTCCGGTGGCATCGAGGGTGGGATGACGAACGGCGAGGACGTCGTGGTCCGTGTGGCGATGAAGCCCCTCGCGTCTCTGCGTCGTTCGCTCCGCAGCGTCGACGTGCGAACGGGCGAGGAAGTCGACGCGGCGCGACAGCGCAGCGACGTGTGTGCGGCGCCGCGGGCGTCGGTCGTCGCCGAGTGCGTCGTCGCCTTCGAGTTGGCGCGCGTCGTCCTCGAGAAGACGGGCGGCGATTCGTTGGCCGAGGTGCACACGCGGCTCGAGGCGCACCGGCGTGCGTGCGACGAGCTCTTTCGAGCGTGAGACGGCTGCCTGACGGCGGCACGAGCGCGGCCTGAGAGGTCTCGTCGAAGTCGACGCCGGGAATCCTTCCCGGCCTCCCGCGCGCTGGCCCAGAATGCGCCGCTCGGAGTTGTGGCCAGCGTAGCTCAACGGCAGAGCTCCGGTTTTGTAAACCGGAGGTTGAGGGTTCGACTCCCTCCGCTGGCTCCGCCGGCCGCGCTCCGAGACCCCCTCCGGGGGGTGTGCGACATCAACGGTGGGCGGTTGCCCGAGTGGTCAATGGGACCAGACTGTAAATCTGGCGGCGTACGCCTTCGCTGGTTCAAATCCAGCACCGCCCACCACCGCATAAGATCAGCAGGCGCAAGGGTTTAGGCTCTTGCGCCTGTTCTCGTTGATGGGGCTCCGATGTGACTTGAGATCACCCGAGATACCGCCGTGTTACCCGAGATCGGTAACACGGTAGGTAACACGTCTGCTGGGGTGCATAGCCTGCAGGCATGAGCCAGACCGCACCCGGAGATCCCGCCCCGGCGGCCGAGCAGCGCGCCATTTTCACAGCCTCGGACACAATCGCACTGGCGCGAGCGGAGTCCGACACGCTGGCGCTGCGCGCTCTCTCTCGAGAGTTACGCCCTCGACGTGCCGATGCTGGCGTGCCGGTGTTCGCGCTCCTCGCGTGGTGCGAGGCCGATGAAGTCGTGGATGCGTTCTTGGCGCTGCTGGCCCCGCCGGACCCGCCGGCTCCCGATCGAAAGATCCATGTCGCAGCGAACATCCTTCTCGCGCGGCAGCTCTGGGAGGGCGCGTTTCTCATCGGCTGGGTGGCCCAAGACCCAGATGCTCGACTGGCTCGCGTGGAGAAGAACGCGGTGCGGCAGTTCCTCAAGGGTGTCGCAGCGGCGGGCATCGCACTCCCGGAGGACGAGGCCGACGCGCTCGCCACGGTCATCGACAGCGACGTGAAGTTCCTCCCCGATCGGCGACAGATCGCGGAGGCCGTTGGGGGAGAGGGGAGCTACGACGTGTATCCGGCGCTGTCGGGTGGCCCGCACTGGAGTTACTCCACGCTCGCCCGTCACCGCGACACCGACGCCGTGCTCAGCCACAGCCAGGCGATGCTCGCATGCAAGATCGTGCCGAGCGCGTACCGGGCAATACTCGCCGAGGCCGGAGGGCTGCTCGGTGTGGACGTCACGCGAGTGCGCGCCTCGGGGGGGAGCGAGCCATCTCCGAGCTAGTACTCGTCGAGATCGTATCGCCGCCAAGTCAGGTCGCCGTCCTCGACGAGTCCGTCAGAGAGATGGTAGTCGCCGTACGACCGAGACCTGAGGCGCAGGAGACGTCGTAGGTCGTCTAGCCGGGTCGTGGAACGACCGAGCCGAAGGAGGTCGTTGTTCTCGAGGAGCCTCTCAGTCCACCCGAGGTCCTCGAGGTTCGGCTCGGTTCGAGCAGGGCCAAGCCGGTACTCCGTCGGCATCCAGAGCCACGGCTCCCCGGGGACGGTCGCTCCGACGCCCCAGACGGACGCCGGGGCAGCTGTCGGCGCGGCACCCAAGAGACCAAGAGCCACCGCCGCTGCGACGACCATCGCGAGGGCAACAGCGACGGTGCGGATGCGCGTCATGCGGCGATCATAGCGCCGAGCGGCTGAGCGTCTCGCGCGGGGGACCGATGACCTGCAGGGTGTTCACGCCTTTGATCTCGCACCGGAGACCCCGCCCTCAACCTCCGGCGGGGGACCCCACGAGCCACTCGAGCGGGTCCCCACGAGCTCGTCGCCGGCTGGCACCTTCGTAGCCAGAGATGGAGCGCTCACAGGCGTCCACAGTGGCCCTGAGCCGGTGCTTCCGCGGCGCCCCGTCGTCGTCCATGGCCTCTCCCGTACGCGCGGCGATAAGCGCCCACGGGATCGACGCAACACAGTTCACGGCGTCCTCGCACCCTCCAGGTCCCGCATTCCACCAGTCGCAGTCGATGGTCGGAGCGGGACCGAGCCGAACGCCAAGTCCGCCAGAGAACTCCCTGAGGTCGCACGTGGCCCTGACTGGCCACCCCACCATCGCGACGATCCCGAGGCCGAGGGCGGCGGCGCGGAGGACGGCCCAGCTCCAGCGACGGGGCGGCGGGGGGCGGTCGGCACGCCGTACTACCAGCCGTACCGGCGGCCGTCGATGAGGCGGCAGGGCCAGGATCGCCAGCTCGCTACACCCCGGAGCGACGGAACGCACTTGCACTTGGAAGGCGCTGGAGGTGCCTGTGCCCCATGATCCACCTCGTCGCACGGGTACCACCAGCCCCACGGCTCGACTGGCCACGCCACGAGCGCGACCACCCACACGAACAGCACGCCGCGGACGACTCCCCCGAGGACGCTCCAGGACCAGCGGGCGGGGCGGCGGGGGTTCACGGTCGGACCTAGTAGTCGCCGCGCGTCAACCAGTCCTCTGGCGGTCGACCGTCGTCGAACACGTATCAGCAGCGCCCGGTCAGGGTGTCGGAGACAATGATGCTGTCGTGATACTGCCCCCACGGGTCGTACCGGGGGCTAGCGGGGAAGGCCGTGAGGCAGAACCCGCCCACCAAAGCCAAGGCTGGAACGAGAACGCGCGCGCCCCTCGGCTTCCTCGGCGGCGGGACGCGGGCGTCGTCCATCCGCTCATCCTACGGGGCGAGGCCGGGCCATCTGCACTCGACTAGCGTCTCGCGATGAGCCGGGCTCCGATCGCACACGCAAGGCCACCCGCGAGCGTGAGCCCGAGGCAGAACGCGAGTCCCCCCAGGTCGCCGAGCTCCAGGTTGCCGTGGTGGGCGAGTGCAGTACGGGAACCGCCGACGGCTCCGACGATGCCCAGCAGGACCATGAGGGCGCCCACGAGCGAGGCGCTCAGGCCGAAGAACACCGATGCGACCCGCTCGCCATCTGTCGTCGCCGGCTTCTGTGGGTCGTGGATGCTGCCAGGCGACACCGAGACATCGTACTGGGCGAGGTCGCGGCCAGCGTTCGGCGCTACGACGCCGCAGGACTCGACTCCCCGTATCGTTTGCGCGGGAGGTACGAATGACGACACGCATCATCACGCTTGGTGTTGTGGCACTTGGACTGACGACGCTCGGCACGACGAGCTGCGCTGGGCAGGGTGGAGGGGTTGACGGACGAGCCACCCAGATCGGGGCCAGCACTCGGACGGCCGGTCAGGAGACAGGCGACGGCGGCACCACGAAGCACGTCCTCGACATCCCGAAGTGGTTCGACGGTGTCTTCGGGACTCAGACGGCGGCCATCTCGCCTGGCGAGGGAACCTCGCACGGGAATGATCGCGATGGCGGCGACGAGGCAGGTGACGGACGTGGGGTCGCATCGCGTGGTGGCAACGAAGGAGGGGCAGGGCGCGCTGCGCACGAAGACGCCGACGCCAGCCAGCGGGGCTGGATGTCGCTACGTGCGATGGCGGAGACCTTGAGGTCAGAGGGCCAGCACGGCGGAGGCGGGGACGGCCGGTTCGACGGCGGCGATGAAGCCGGCGCCGGCCGGAGCGACGGTGGCGGGGAGAACGGAACCGGCGAAACGTCCGAGGATGACGGAGATTGAGGCGTCTCGGTAGGCGTGCAGCTCACCAGCCCGAGGGTCTGGCGAGATCAGCAGGCGTGGCGCATCGGGGCCCGAGAAGCGGAGCGTCGCGGCGTTGGGCCGAAAGTGGCAGCGGGCGTCGATCTCCTGCCATTCGCCTGACATGGTCTGGACGTGGCACTGAACTGAACTCCCGCCCCCGGGGAAGAACCTGAGGAGGGTGTGCCTCTCCGGCCAAGCCACCATCGCCACCATCGCGACGAACCCGAGGCCGAGGACGGCCGCTCGTAGGACGGCCCAGCTCCAGCGACGGGGGCGACGGGGGGCTACTCGGTCAGCCACGACTGCCGCCACACGACGTACTCGCGATCGCTGAAGTCGTACGGCGGAGGCGGTCCCGGTCGCCGTGGCCCCTCTACGAAGAAGCACCGTGACGCTGGCACGTTCAGCCGCTTGAACACGTCGTCGGTTGTGGGGAGTCCGGACTCGAGCACGCGATTCTCGTCAATGTCGATCGAGTTCCACAGCGGGCTGGTCACACGGTGTCGCGCTAGCCAGTCTGGCTCGGGGAGGGGAGCGTTCGGGTATCGCATCGCGATGGAACGTAGTCGCACCGGCCACGCAATCGCCGCGGTGGCGACGACGACGACCAGCGCGTAGCCCACGCCGCGCACGACGCCCCCGAGGACGCTCCAGGACCAGCGAGCGGGGCGGCGGGGGATCACCTCCTGCTCGGCACTCTCAGGAGCGCCCTCCTCGCGACGACTGCCGCCCGCCAGCCGGGCTTCGCGTCCCAGCGCTCCTTCAAGTGAACCACCGGGCCCGCCGCAGCCAGCCTGGTTGGCGAGAAGCGAGGCCGCTGCGGTGCGGCGACGAGGACGAGCCCCCCGAGGATCGCCAACGCCGGCACGAGCACGCGCGCCCCTCTCGGCTTCCTCGGCGGCGGGACCTGGTCCGCGGTCATCCGCTCATCGTACCGGGCGAGGCCGGGCCGTCGGTCAGGGCCGAGACGAGTCGGAGAGCGACGTCCACGAACTCGAAGTACCCGCCGACTAGCCCGAGAGCGACCGGCCCGACGATCGCCGCACGATCACCCGTCCCTCGAACGTCCAGCAGAGCTGAGTCGCAGTGCGGGCCGACGGCTCGCTGCCATCCGCCGATCAGGGGGCTGCGACGCTCACCAGCCGTCCTCCCACCTGAGATCGCGCTTCAGCTCGAACCACACGGTTCCTTCGACGACGGCGGTCGTGCCCGTCTCGCTGTACCCACGCGCGATGCCGTCCCCTGGCGTTTGCCCGATGGCCTCGCGGAAGGCGCCGATCCAGCCGGCATCTTCCACCAGTCGGACCGCCCGATCCCGCGCAGCTCCACTGGGTCCAGCGTGGCCCGCTCCGCGAATCTTCCAGATGCACGGAGTGTCGAGACTCGGTGAGTAGCTCACGAGCCAGCTCGACGGCCCACCCCCTCCGTCGCGCAGCCAGAGCACCTCCGGCGGGGTGGACGCCATCCGGAGCCACGTCACGGCGCCGATGAGGAGCGCCACAGCGAGGAGGCGCGAGCCCCATCGGACAACCCGGTGCATGTCTCCAGCGTACTACCCCGCATCGTTCCTGAGGGCGCCGCGCCTCGCGGGGTCCGGCACCCGATCTCGCGCCGCCCACGCGGATGATCCGGGCCAGCGCTGCGTTGGCTCATCGCCGTTCGGGGGTGATGATCCCGCGGCCCGATGGCGTGGATCCGGTCGGCTGGATCCGGCCGCGCGCTTGCGGGCGTTCGATCTACTCGCGGTACGGGATCGGTGCTCCGAGGGCGGCGCAGCCATCGAGGACGGCGTCGGCCCCCGACTCGTCTCCGGACACGCGACGGCGCCAGGCCTCTGCCAGCGCCGCCGAGAGTTGGTGTGGGGCGCAGTGGTGATGGATCTGTGTAGAGAGCGGGCCTGTCTCGTTGGCGCGGACCGAGGCGAGCGCTCGCGCAGCTTGTTCGCTGGTCCCAAACCGCGTGATCGCCCAGCGTCGGGGGCTCTCCGATCGCGGAAACCTGCGTGCCGACTCGTCGTACAGGCCGAGGAGTCGTTGGAACTCAGGCGTCGTCACCGCCTTGGACCGCAGCGCCTCGTCTCGGTGCAGCGCCTCCGCGAGGAACCCGGTCACGTCGACGTGAACCGAGCATCGCTTCCACTCGCTGGCGTATCGCTCGTTCGACGCGAGGAGCGCCGTGTGGAGTTGCAGTCCGGCGGTGCGTGACACCGTGGCGCGAGTCGACGAGGACGGATGCTCCCGGTAGAGGGCCTGCGCCAGCTGATCCACCGTGTTCAGGTCGCCATCGATCCCCTGACTGACGGCAGCCCTCTGCAATTGGAGCATCGTCAGTCGCAGCGCAACCCGCGTCGGTGAGCCCTTCTCCGCTCGACTCTCTGCGAGAGAACGCTCCGACTCTGCGATGAGCTTCCCGAGCGACGTCGTGTCGGCGGCCGCCGCCCGCGCCGCCGCGTGGGCGTCTTCGGCGTTGGCCAGTTCCACTCCGCCGTCGATCACGCGTGCAAGCAGGGCGCGTAGTCGCGCCACGTCGTCGAAGTCGTTGGCGATCTCCGCGCGCAACGTGATCACGGGAACCCCTCGGGCGCCGAGCGCGAGCGCGCGTTCGAGGATCTGTGTCGCCTCCTGCATCTCGGCACTCTCGCGGACACTCGCGCGCAACGACCCACGTTGCTCGGCATTATCGTAGGAGAGCGAGATCAACGTGCGGAGACCGGTGCGGAGATCGATGTCGCCCGCGAGCGCGTGTGACCACGCGGATGTGGCAAGTGCTCGGGCCGTATTGGTCATCACGGACACGTCGGTCGGCATCTCCGCCAGCCCGGCCCGCAGGCGCTTGACGGCATCGTCGAGCAGTGCGACTTCGCCCGTGATGCTCACCAACGAGTACGCGGCGACGCCGCTGTTGTGCAGCGTGACCGCGCTGCGGGGAAGGCGATCGTATGCCTCGATGCACGCAGTGAACTCGCGGCGCGCCGCGACCAGGTCTCCGGCGAGCATCGCGAGGCGCGCGCGGCAGTCGGCATGGAGGGCGCGCACAAGGGGATCGTCGGGATCGGATCGCTGGAACCACTTCGAGGCCTCGTGCGGATCGCCGAGGATCGCACCGATGGAACTCGCCACCTCCTGCTTCTCTTCGTCCGACGTCGCTACGGAGTAGGCCGCCTCCCAGGTCTCCAACGCGGCACGAGATTCTCCGAGCGCGCGGAGGACCCCGCCGACCGCGTACCGCACGTCGAACGCCTCTCCGCCGACGACGAGCACCTCGTCGAGAAGGGCACGGCACTGGTCGCGCTTGCCGAGCCAGAATGCGACTCGAGCACTGGCGAGGAGGAAGTCCGGGTCGCCCTGCGCCGCCCCGTGGATCGCGCTGAACGTCTGCTCCGCCGCCTCCATCTCGCGTCGCGCGGCGAACTCGTCGGTCATCCCATGCGCTCGCTGCATCCGGACGATGCCGAGATCCATCGCGACGGGCACGACGGCGGATGCTTCCACGTACCGCGTGCGCGCCGCGACAAACTGATCGTCGTCCTCGAGCAGCTTCGACACCTGCGCGGCGATCATCTCCTGCTGCTCCGCCTCGGACGCGCGGTCGTACGCCTGGTACCAGGCGGCCTTGGCGTTGCCGCGATCGAGGTGCGCGAACGCGCGCTTCTGCGCCCTCGCGATGGCCTCCTCGAACGCGGGGCCCTCCTTCGAGAGCGTCGCGAGCCGCGCGTTGGTGTATCCCTGCAGCAGCGGGAGTGCGTCCTCGAAGCGCCCCATCGCCGCGTAGGCCTGTCCGAGAACGCGCGCACCCTCACGGGCCCCGAGCCGGAGCGCGTGCGGCTCCAGGATGCTCACCGCCCGAGCCAACTCCTCGCCGGACTCCAGCAGCACCGCGAGCTCCGAGGCCGCGTCGATGTCGGTCGGACGCGAACTCACGATGCGTTCGAGAAGGTCTCGCTGTGCCGTGGAGACCGCCGCCTCGTCCTCTGCGACGCTGCTGAACAACTCGAGGGCATCGAGAGCCTCGCGGGTGCGAAGTGCGTCGTTCTTGCCGACCCACGCGACGGCGTTGCTCCAGACGCTCGGCACGACGGGGCCAAGACCGTCGCCGGGCGTATGGGCGGACTCGAAGACGATGCGCGCCATCTCCACATCGGTGTCCGGGCCGACCTTCGCAACCAACGCGGTGAGCTCCTCTCGCGCCGACACGGCCACGTCGCCTCCGCGCTTGGCGAGGCGCCGGTACGTGCGTGCTGCGTCGTCCAAGTCGCCCCGGTCCACCAGCTCGGTGCCACGGTCGAGTGCCTTCGCATCCTGGTAGCTGTCACTGGACGTGTACATGCTGAACGCGATCCCGGCGACCACCAGAGCGACGGCTGCGAGCGCGATGCCGCGGACGGCACGATGCAGGCCGTTCAGCGGATTGCGGCCGACGATGTACCACCCGCCGCCGTCCGCATCGGCCACGCGGTACTCAGCGATCGGGAAGATCGGAATCCAGAGCACGCATGCGCAGTGGGACTTCACGTACGTGCCCGTCTCGCGGTCGCGGTCCTTCGAGAAGTACAGGCCGAGCCCACATCCGTTCAGGCGGAACAGCCCAGGAGAGGTCCTTCTGAAGTCCAGCTCCGGGAACCGCATCTCCAGGGTCTCGCCCTCGCTCATCCGTTGACGCGTCATCGTGTTCACTCCGGGATTCGCGAGCCAGCGTAGCGGGCGGCCGGGAGCGGTGCCCGTGCCGTGCTGCGAACTGCCGGGGAGGTGTGTGCGATCTCACACGTTGATGACGTGGTCGCGGATCCTGCGGCTGCGGTGCGGGAGGGTGCGTCGCCACTCCACTCCAGGGCCGGGCATGGCACGGCAGAGCAGCGCCGGCGGACGACGGTCGCTACGATCGTCCCGTTCCAGCGGAGGGTGACGATGGCGGACTCCAACTCGTGCACCGGTTGCGGGGAGGCTCTGCCGCTGGCAGTCAGTGACGCAGACGCGCGGCTCTGCGACGCGTGTGAGGCCAACGCAGCGGCGCCAGACGACGAGCGAACCCCGCGACCGGCGAAGTTGAAGCGAGGACGCGACGCCCGCGGTCGCCGCGAGTCGCCGCGCGGCGTTGATCCTGACAAGGACGACGCGCACGATCGCGCACGCGGGGCCAGACGGTGCGCGAGCTCCATGTACCTGGCGACCGTGGCAATCCCTGCGTGCATCGTGTTGCAGTGTGTCGCGCTGCCCGGGGTCATCGCGGCGGTTCTCCTCGCGGCCGGCTTGCTCTCCTGCCTACTTGGGATCCTGGGACTCTGGACGCTGCACCGGGTCGGCCGCGGGCCCGACGTCGAGGATGCCCCGGCGGGCATCGTCCGAGCGAGCGTCAAGATGGCTCGCGGTGCGGGCTGGAAGGCCGCGGTCGGAATCACGGTCGGCGCCATCGACGCGGCTCTCGGCGGACTCCTCTTCCTCGGGTTCCTCTTGGTCTGACGGCGCCGGTCGCAAGATCCGGGTCGCGGCGCCCCCTCGCCGCGCCTACGCTCCTGCCATGACGACGTCCACGGCGCCAAGAAGTGCAGATCTAGAGCGCGCTGCCGAGGGCATCCGCTACCTGTCGCAACGGGCCGATGAGCAACCCGCGCTGGCCGAGGCCGCGGCGTGGGTGGATCTCTCTCCGACGCACTTCCAGCGCGTGTTCCAGCGCTGCGTCGGGCTCTCGCCGAAACGCTTCCTGCAACACCTGACGAGCGAGCACGCGAAGGACCTGCTGCGCGACTCGGCGACGGTGCTCGACGCGGCGTTCGGCAGCGGACTCTCCGGGCCGGGGCGGCTGCACGATCACCTGGTGACGCTGGAGGCGTTGACCCCGGGCGAGGTGCGGACGGGCGGCGCGGGTGTGACCGTGAAGCATGGCATCGCCGCGTCGCCACTCGGCGCGTGCTTCGTCGCTTGGACGTCGCGCGGCGTCTGCCGTGTCGAGTTGCTCGACGATGACGGGGAGGCCGCGGAGGGTCGTCTGGCCAGCGACTGGCCGGCTGCCGATCTGCTCGCTGACTTCGCCGGCGCCGGCGACCTCGCGCGTTCGATCTTCTCCCCCGACGACCGGCAGCGGGGCGAACTACGCTGCCTCGTCCGCGGGACGAACTTCCAGGTGCAGGTCTGGCGCGCGCTGCTGCGCATCCCGGCGGGTACGGCCGTCAGCTACGGCGACTTGGCGCGACGACTGGATCGCCCCCGGGCCCATCGGGCGGTCGGCTCGGCCGTCGCACGGAACGCGCTCGCCGTCCTGATCCCCTGCCACCGAGTGCTGCGTTCCGATGGGGCACTTGGCGGGTACCGGTGGGGCACCGACCGTAAGCGCGCTCTGCTGGCGCTGGAGGTCGGGCGTGCGTAGGGCGAGCCGCTACGCTGGATGCATGACGGCTGGGCGGTTGATCCGGGAGCGCGCAACGCGGTCGCGACGCATCCAGCGCACGGTGTGGCTCGTCGGGCTCGTTCTGCTGCTCGCGACGATTGCGGGCGTGGCGCTCTCGCGACCCGGTGCGGCGCTGTCGTGGCCGACGACGATCTGGGTCGTCGACGTCGCGCCGCCGCTCACGGGGCCCCCGCGGTGGAAGGCCGAAGAAGTCCGGGGAACGCCGGAGAACGCCTCACCGCTCTCAGGACGCTGGTTCAGGACCACGGGTACGTCGAACGGCGTGCCGTTCAACGGCATCCATGGGGAGCGTCGCCAATCGTTGGTGTGGCAGCTTATCCAGCAGTTGGGCTTCGACCGCGATGACGAGTGGCAGGTGTACATCCAGACCGACGAGACGCGCGACGCCGATGGCGGGACGTGGCGCCGCTACGACGCGCTCTTCGGGAACGGTGCGTTGCGGTAGTACCGTGACGCCATGTCCGATCCCGTCCTCGATCACGTCGCGCTCCTCGTCCGCGACGTCGATGCCGCCTGCGTTGCTGCCGTCGCGTTCGGTCATCCCGTCGGATCGGTGCAGGACTTCCCCGGCGAGGGCACGCGCGAGGTCTACGTCGGCGAAGAAGGGCAGCGCGCTCGGCTGCTCCTGATGCAGCCGCTCGGCGACTCCGGGCCGTATGCGCGCGCCCTGGCTCGACGGGGACCGGGACTCCATCACGTCGCGCTCGACGTGCCGGATATCGACGCGTTCCTGGCGCGCATCGCAGGAACCGGCTGGCTCTTGCACCCGGCGACAGTTCGCACGCTCGCGGCGGGTCGCACCGCGTGGCTCGCACGTCCGGGCGCCGGTGCGTTGATCGAGGTGCACGAGACCACCGATCCTCCGCAGGGCGACGCCGTGGTGACGCGCGTCCGCATCCCGGTCACCGGCGCGGACTCGTGTCGACTGATCGGCGCGTTTCGCCCTGCACCGATCGCCGTCGCGAAGGACGGTGTCGCGTCGATCGAGATCGCCGGCCGCGTTGTCGCCGTGGCGTCGCTCTCTTGAGTGATCCGGCTTAGCGGCGCTTCTTCTTCCCGCCCGAATTCGCCAGTTCGTCGCGCAGCTTCAAACACGCTTCGTAGTGACGCAGCGTCCGCTTGAGCGACTTCGACTCCTCGTCGATCTTCACCGCCTTCTTCTGCTCCGCGACCGCCTCCTTGAGCATCCCGATCTCGAACAGCACACGGGCATAGGTGTCGACGTGGTCGGCCTCCTCGCCCTTCGAGACCTCGACGGCGCGCTTGGCCGCCGCGTGCGACGCCGCTGGATCGCACCAGTCGCGATTGCCGTTGGTGATGAGACGCCACGCGAGGTTGTTCAGCGTGTCGGCGTCGTCCTGGATCTTGGCGATGTGGGCGGCGACCCACGTCTTGTAGGCGTCGGGATCGTCGTTGCGCTGGAACACGGCGATGCGGATGTTCAGCGCGTTCTCGTGACCCGCGTCCACGGCGAGGAGGTCGTCGGCTGCCTTGGCCCACTTGTCGAGATCCATCGGCGGACGCAGCGCCTGGCCGAGCGCCTTCTCGAGACCCTGGAGCTTCACGGCCGCTTCCAGGTCGTAGGTGCCACCGATGATCTTCTCGATGACGCGCTTCATCCCGGTGCGGGGATCACCCTGCCACGCGATGCGACCATCCGGTGCGACGACGAACGCGTACGGCAGCTTGCGGATGCCCTTCATGTAGACGGCGTTGGTGTTGTCGTACTCATCGACGGCGAGGCGGTACTTCACCTCGTTGTCCTTCACGAAGTCACCGACCGACGTCGGTCCCTGCGTGGTGATGCCGATGATGTCGAGGCCCTTCTCGCCGAGCTCATCCTGCAGCTCGTTCAGGGTCTTCACGGTCTCGATGCAGTTGCGGTCGACGGTGTTCCAGAACTGCAGCACCCGGATGCGCTTGTCAGGGTTGTCGGCCAGCGTGACCGCCTCGCCGTGGATCCACTTGGTGACCTCGAGCTCGGGCGCCTCGTCGCCGAGCTCGAGAGCGAGCGCTGGCGCAGCGGCGGCGAGGACGACGATGGCCGCGGTTGCGGCGCGCAGGACTGGGTGCATCTGGACCTCCGGGTGTTCCCTGGGAGCGAGGGTGACCTCCCGCGGCGGGGGAGTCAACGGAGTGGGTACGATGGGCGCATGCGTCCGCCGCAGAAGCCCCGTCGCGTTGCGCCGCTGCGCCTGATCGGCGCGGTGCTCCACGGTCTCGCGTTCCTCTGGCTGATTGCGTTCGTCGCGTGGCCTGAGCGCGTCGTGGCGATCGGGCTCGTGGCAGTGAACGACCGCTGCTGCATTCGAATGGAGGGCGACCCGCGCGTCTACGACCTGCGCATCCCCCGCGAGCGGGAGCTGATTGCGGCGGAGCACGGAGTGAGGCCGCGGAAGCTCCTGTTCGACTGGAGTCCGGCAGGTTCCACACCCTCGGTGGGGAAGGCACCACCGATCCGATGGGTCGTCGTACCGAACCCGCAAGCAGGGACGCCGCCAGCGCCCACGAGGCCGGCGCGCATGCGCAGGCTGGTGATTTCTCTGGCGTGCGACGACGGCACCGCGGTGATCCATATGCGCGACGCGTCGTTCGCGGCCATCCTCCCGGTCGACACGGGCGCTCCCGCACCGCCCCTGGTCCCCGCTGGACGATCCGTCATCCAGCACATGCTCGCGGCACTGGTGCAGCACCTGCACGCGGAACAGTCGCAGGGCCGCGCGCCTCTCGACGACACGGAGCGCCCGGACGCCTGGCTCGCTCCGGACGAACCGCGTTGACGCCGGCTCGGTTGCGCGCGCTGCTGCGGCTGGCAGCGGCGCTGATCGGCGTGAACCTCGTGTTCCTTATGTTGGCACCGCAGGACGACCTCTACGCGTGGGCGCCGGTGCTCCTCGTCGCGGCGATCCTGGTGATGTTCGGGCCGCCCGTCTTGCGGCGCATGCGCCGGACGTCAGCGCCCATGCGCCCCGGTGCTGAGCGGCGCCACTCGTTCGTCGTCGGGCGCACGGTGGCGGCGGTCTTGCAGGGGGCGTTCCTCGTGGCGCTGCTCGCTCTGGAGGTCCTCGCGATCGCGAGCCGCGACATCCCGGACGCGCCGGCTCGTGTGTGGATCGCCACGTCCGGGCCGAACGTGGTGCGCGTCGCGACGACTCGCGGCGGAGACGGGATCGAGGGCTACGACGCCGCGCTCTCGGGCTGGTTCGGCCCGAGCGGGATGTGGGTCGTGCCCGCCGACGTGGACGAAGCTACCGAGATGTCCGTCATCAGCCCCGCCCATCCGCTTCCCTGGCTGCGCCACGAACTGCTCGGGCACTGGCGCGGGAGGGGAACGCGCTACGCACGGATCGAGGCAGCGGCGAATGCGGTCACCACCAGTGGGAGCGTCGTCGTCTGGACCGAGTGGCGCGACGTCTATGCCGAGTGGCGCGACTGATCGACCCCCGGGACGCTACGCTGTGCGGCCCGCTGCCCGATGGGGCGCGCTGACCGGCAACCAGGAGAGCGACGATGTCCGACGACCAGACCCAGGACTGCCAGATGCCCACCGCCTCACCGGAGCACGAGATGCTCCTCGAGGCCGCCGGCACATGGGACGTGGACTGCACGTACTACATGGGCCCGGACCCGATGAAGATGAGCGCGACCGAGACCGTCGAGATGCTCGGTCCGTTCTGGGGCGTCTCCAAGTTCGAGGCCGACTTCATGGGCCAGCCGTTCGTCGGTCGTTGCACAGTCGGCTACGACGCCAATGAGAGCCAGTGGATCGGCACGTGGGTGGACTCGATGAGCCCGCACATGTTCATCATGAAGGGCGGCTACGACGAGGCCGGCAAGGTGCTCACGATGCACTGCCGCGGTCCGAGCATGGCCACCGGCGAGATGACGGACTTCCGCACGGTCGAGACGCGGGTCGATGCTGACCAGCGGGCGTTCGAGATGTACACCACGATGCCCGACGGCAGCGAGGTGATGATGTTCCACTACGACTACACGCGCGCCTCCTGAGCGCGCGCGATGACGCGGTGACCGCGCAGGCCTTGGCGATCCTCCGGGACTGACCGAGCCTGCGCGGGACCGTGGACGACGACGCCCCTCCTGACGACCCGCCGCGCCCTCTCGGCTACGTCGCCCTCGTCCGCACGAACCGGAACTTCCGCAAGCTCTGGTGCGGGCAGATCGTCAGCTTGCTCGGCGACTGGTTCAACCTGATCGCCACGGCGACGCTGGTCGAGAAGCTGACCGGATCCGGACTCGCGATCGGCGGGCTGTTCGCGGTGCGCATGCTCGCGCCGTTCCTCGTCGGGCCACTCGCCGGCGTCGCCGCCGACCGCTTCTCGCGGCGCGGCATCCTGATCCTCAGCGACGTGCTGCGCGCGGTGACCGTGCTCGGGTTCCTGTTCGTCGACGAGCCGAGCGAGGTCTGGATCCTCTACTCGCTGACGTTCGTGCAGCTCGCCCTGTCGGGCTTCTACTTCCCCGCCAACAAGGCGCTGCTGCCGGACCTCGTGCGGCGCGAGAACCTCGGCACGGCGAACGCACTGACGGCGGCGACGTGGTCGACGATGCTCGCCGTCGGCGCGGCGCTCGGCGGCGTCGTCGCGGCAGAGTTTGGGCTGTCCGCCGCGTTCGCGATCGACTCGCTCACGTTCATCGTCTCGGCTTGCTTCCTGTTCGGGATCAGCGTGCCAGCCAAGGAGACCGCGGCGATCCCTTCCGGGCGCGGTGCGTTCGGCGCGTACCTGGACGGACTGAGCTATCTGAAGCGCCACAAGGACATCGCCGTCGTCGGATTGCACAAGGCCGCGAACTCGGTGCTCATCGCCGCACCGTTCCAGGTCGTGCAGGTGTCGCTCGCGAAGAACGTGTTCGTGATCGGCGAGGACGGCGCGCTCGGCCTAGGGCTCATCATGGGCTGCGTCGGCATCGGCACCGGACTCGGTCCGATCGTGCTGCGGACGATCACGGGCGACGACATGGGGCGACTTCGGATCGCGCTGGCGTTCTCGTACCTGCTCTCCGCGGCGGGCCTCCTCACCATCGGTCACACGGACTCGTTTGCGGTCGTCCTCGTCGGCTCCGTACTACGCGGCATCGGCGGCGGGACCGGATGGGTGTTCTCGACGCAGCTCATGCTCATGCTCGTGCCGGATCACGTGCGCGGTCGCGTGTTCGGGACCGAGTTCGCGCTGCTCACGCTGCTGGGCGCGATCGGCGCGCTCGTCGGTGGGTGGGTGCTGGGGCTGCCCGGCGTCGGCATCGACGGGATGCTCTCGGCGATGGCCTGCGTCGCCGTCGTCCCCGCGGCGCTGTGGACGCTCTGGTTGCTGCGCGCGCGTCAGTCGTCGGAGGGCGACGGCGCGTCCCGCGACACGATCCAGTAGATGGCCGTTGCGTGCGCCCGCTCGCCGACGAGTACCGCGCGATAGGCGACGCCCCGCACGCGATGCGACTCCACGCGGTGGCGCTGCCCGTCGAGCCCTTGTGTGACCAGCGCCGCCAGCGACACGCCGACCCACTCACGATCGGCGTCGTCGAGTGGCGTGAGCGTCCAATCAATGAGGTCCGCGCTCTCGGACGAACGCTCGATGGCGATGCAGGCCATCGCTCGGCGGGCAGGTCCCGACGGCGTGTGCGGGGTTCGCCGCATCTCGTCGGTCACGCGCTCCAGTGCTGCGCGCAGTGAGTCCACGTCGTCGTGGCTCCGAGGGAGCGACGCGAGGTGCACGCGCGCCAGCGACGAGAACAGCCGCGCGCGCTCCTGCTCCGCGTGCTCGGTGGCGATGCGCGTCTCAGCCGGGCGGTCGGAGTCCTCGAGCGTCCGCTTCGCCTCGAGGAGCATCCACCCGGACCCGACCAGCGCAAGCATCAGCACGACGGCCGAGGCCGTCACCACGGCGCCGCCCTTCACGCGTCGTCACGCGGCGGCGCCACGGCGTCCGCCTCGATCTCGATGAGCATCGCCGGATCGATCAGCGCCGCGACCTCGACCATGGTCGTGGCGGGCGGCGAGTCGGCGAAGACCGCGCGATGTGCGGCGCCGTACTCGGCCCAGCGCGAGATGTCCGTGACGAACATCCGCGTCCGAACCACGTGGTGCAGATCGGCACCGAGCCCCTGCAACGACTCGCGGATGATCTCGAAGCAACGCTCCGCCTGAGCGCGAGCGTCACCCGGCGCATGGACGCCGCCTCCCACCGCAACGGGAGCGCAGCCCGTCACGTAGATGTGGCCACCGGCGCGCACCGCGCGGCAGTAGCCGACCTCGCGCTCCCACGGCGCACCCGAGAAGACCCGCTCGAACGTCATACTCGTTTCCTTCTAGCAAGACACACCGCCGGGACGAGATACCTTGCCCGCCCTTCTCGCCACGTCGGCACGGCATGCGGCAGGGCGGCAGGAGCTACGAGGGATGGTCGACGTGAGGACTGGTGCTGGACCAAGGACAGAGCGTCCTGACCGAGCGGGGGCCGCGAGATCAAGGCGGACGCTGCGTGGTCAGGGGCTGATCCCCCCCGACGAGCTGTGTCAACGCAGAGATCGTGGTCCCCGCGATGTGTCAGGCGTGGCGACGTGGTGAGAAGGTCGGGCTAGCCGCGATGGAGGCGAGCCCGGAGCAGTCGATCTACGCGCTCATCGGCGAGGAGGGGTTCGCCCGTCTCGCGCGGGCGTTCTACGAGCGCGTCCCCGCGGACCCCTTGCTCGCCCCGATGTACGTGGAGGACGACGTGATTGGTGCGGAGCAACGCCTGCGCGACTTCCTCGTCGGACGCTTCGGTGGCCCGCAGCGCTACATCGAGGAGCGCGGCCATCCGCGGCTGCGGATACGGCACGGACCGTTCCCGATCGACCAGGCTGCTCGGGATGCGTGGATGGCGCACATGTCGCTCGCGCTCGAGGATGCTGAACTCCCCGAGGCCGTGGCCGCGTTCCTGCGCCGGTTCTTCGGGGAGGTCTCGACCTTCCTCATGAACCGCCAGTCGACCTGACCGCGCATCCTGAGGAAGCGGGCCGAGCAGTCAACCCCGGTCCCTGACGCGGGCTAGGATCGCGGCGCGATGCTGGCTCGCTCAATACTGCATGCGGACATGGATGCGTTCTTCGCATCCGTGGAACAACGCGATCGCCCCGAGCTGCGCGGACGCCCCGTGCTGGTCGGTCACGACGGGGCGCGCGGGGTCGTTGCTGCGGCGTCGTACGAGGCGCGCCGCTTCGGCTGCCGGTCAGCACAACCCATCTCCGTCGCGAAGCGGCTCTGTCCCGAGGCGGTGATCGTCGGGGGCGACATGCGGCGGTACGTCGAGGCGTCGGAGCAGATCTTCGCGATCTACCGCGACGAGTCACCGCTGGTGGAGCCCCTGAGCATCGACGAGGCGTTCCTCGACATGACCGGGATGGAGCGCGCCCGTGGAGATCCGGTCACCGTCGCGCGACGCATCCGGGCGCGGGTCCTCGACGAGACGCGACTGACGGCCTCCGTCGGCGTGGCGCCGAACAAGTTCCTCGCCAAGCTGGCCTCGGACCTCGACAAGCCCGACGGGCTGACCGTGATCCGCGCTGACTCGGTACTCGAACGGATCGGTCCGCTCCCGATCGAGCGACTGTGGGGCGTCGGACCGGCGACGGCGGAGCGCGTTCACGCGGCTGGGCTGCGCACGTTCGCCGACGTTCGGGAACTGACGCGGGACGACCTCGTGCGTCGCTTCGGCGCGTTCGGCGTGCGGCTGTTCCACCTGAGTCGCGGCGAGGACGATCGTCCCGTGGTCCCGGACGGGGCGGCGAAGAGCATCGGCCAGGAGTGCACATTCTCCGAGGACCTCGTCGATCCGCGCGACGTCCTCGTCGTGCTGCTGCGGCAGGCCGACTCGGTGGGGCGGCGACTCCGGCGCTCCGGGCTGAGCGCCCGGACGCTGACCGTGAAGATTCGCTACGGCGCGTTCCAGACCATCACGCGGTCGTCGACCCTGCCGCGTCCGAGCGCCGTGAGCGCGGAGCTGCGTGCGGCGGCGCAGGAACTCTTCCAGCACTGGGTGGAGCATTCGTTCCGACCGGTGCGACTGATCGGCGCCACCGCCGGCCGACTCCAGGACGGTCCCGGTCAGCTCGAGCTCTTCGGCGATGCGGGCACCGAGCGCGAGCGGCGGCTCGACGACGTGGTCGACGGCATCCGCGACCGGTTCGGAAGCGCGGCGATCCGTCGCGGGGCCACGTCGGAGCGCGAATCCATCGACTTCAGACAGTCCTAAGGGATCTCCCGATACTCGGTGCGTCGGGGCCTCCCGGGTCGGGGAGGTCGGCGCGGGGGCACGTGGAGTGTCGCCCGCGCCGCACCGACGCCCGCCGCGCGTCCTGTTCACGGCCTCGGGTCGGAACCCACGCGCCGCTGGAATCGCGTCTACCGCTCGCGCCCCTGTCTGCATAACCTGACGCCTCGTCGGGTGTGGTGCCCGGCACGCAGGCATCTCCGGTCTGACCGGGCTCTCAGATGCAGGGGCCTCAGAGGCAGGGGCCTCAGATGTTGGGCCCTCAGATGCAGGAAAAGCGGAGCGCCGTCTGCGGCCATTTAGTGGTGAGGCCGCCGGGTAGTCCGGATGGCCTCCAGACAGACCGAGAAGGGAGCGACGATGCTGCGACGACTGCTCGCCCTCTCCCTCCTCGTCCTGTCGATCGGCCTGCTCGCCGCGTGCGCCGTCGTGCCGCGCGAGACCACATGGATCACCGCCGACATCGGTGATGTCCCCGCCGCTGCGCTTCCGCCCGCAGCCGACCGCCCCGGCGGCTAACTCGGCATGCTCGGCCTTGCCTCGGTCACCGGACCAGAGTGGACCGAGCGCGCCCTCGGCTCGCTCGACGAGGTGCTCCTCGACCACGTGCACTGCGAGAAGAAGGCGGCGTCGACGGCCGTCAACCTGATCTTCCGCTACGCGCACCACCCCATGCTGATGGAGCCGCTCTCCGCACTCGCGCGTGAGGAGCTGGCGCACTTCGAGGAGATGCTGCGAGCTCTCGCGGAGCGCGACATCCCGTTCCGCCGCGTGCATCCGAGCGCCTACGCCGCGCGCCTCATGGGCGGCTGCCGCGACACAGAGCCCGGACGTCTTCTGGACACCTTGCTCTGCTGCGCACTCATCGAGGCGCGTAGCTGTGAGCGCATGCAACTGCTCGCCGATGCGCTCCCGGCAGCGGGTGAGCCGGAGTTGGCCACGCTGTATCGCGGCCTGCTCGCCGCCGAGGCCCGGCATCACGCGACGTATCAGGATCTCGCGCGCGCCACGGACCTGTTCTCAGCCGACGAGATCCGCTTGCGCGCCGCCGAGCTCGCGCAGCACGAGGCACGCGTCCTCGCCGCACTGCCACCTGAGCCGCGTCTCCACGCCTGACGATCGGCCCGGGAAAGAACGCTCGCAACCGCACGTGTCGTCGCGGCATCCTGCTCGCCGTGACGGGACCTGGGAGCGCCCGGGTGGACCTCGGGACAGGGGAGAAGTCGGATGAACTGGATCGTACTCGCGCAGGGTGTCGAGAACGCGGTGGCGGCCGCCGACGAGAGCGGCAGCATCATGGACACGCTGAAGGACCCCGAGAAGCTCGCTGAGCTCGGGCTCGGGCTGGGCAAGAGCCTGCTCGCCGCGGCGCTGATCTTCCTGATCGGCAAGTGGGTCGCGGGGATCGTCACCAACATCCTGCGCAAGGTGATGCGGCGGGCGAAGATCGACGAGACGCTCGTCGGCTTCTTCGCGAACATCGCCCACGGCTTGCTCATGGTCTTCGTCGTCTTGGCGGCGCTCGAGCAGCTCGGCGTCGATACCAAGGGCATCGCCGCGATCATCGCGGCCGCCGGCTTCGCCATCGCGTTCGCCCTGCAGGGCTCGCTCGGCAACTTCGCGGCGGGCGTCATGCTCGTGTTCTTCCAGCCGTTCAAGGTCGGGGACAAGATCAAGGCTGGCGGCGCATTCGGCGACGTCCAGGAGATCGGGTTGTTCGCGACAACGATCCACACGGCGGACGGCAAGCGCGTGATCGTGCCGAACGGTGCCATCACCGCCGACAACATCACCAACCTCACGGTCAACGGAGCCATCCGCGTCGAGATGACGTTCGGAATCGGCTACGACGACGACATCGACCAGGCCAAGGCCGTCATGATGCGCATCCTCGAGGCCGACCCGCGCGTGGTCGCGGACCCGGCACCGACGGTCGCCGTGTCGGGCCACGGCGACAGCAGCGTCAACTTCGCGTGCTTCCCGTGGTGCGCGGCGACGGACTACTGGGGCGTGTGGTTCGACACGCACGAGGCCGTGAAGAAGGCGTTCGACGAGGCCGGGGTCTCGATCCCGTTCCCGCAGCGGGACGTGCACATGCAGCCGACCTCCTCGTAGGGAGGCGACGCCGCTGGGGCGCGGGGCGTGCCATGCACCCCCGCGCTCACGCCAGCGGGCGGCGGACACCGCTGTCAGAGCGTGTCGCAGGCGATACGCACGAGCCCGTTCCGGGCTCGGTCAAGCGCAGGAAACCGTCCTCGAAAAAGGTGGACCACCTTGGGGGTGACCCTACAGTCTCGGGGTTTCGCGCCGGTCCGGCGCTCCAAACCCTCACCGGGACCATTCAGGCGTGCGTCGCCATCGCGCGACGCGTGTCCGTGATCGGTGTTGGCTCGGGCGTGCCGAGCGGGCGTAGCTCAATGGTAGAGCGGTAGCCTTCCAAGCTACTCACGAGGGTTCGATTCCCTTCGCCCGCTCCAGCACGCGTGCCGGTCGGGTGAGGGACTTTTGAGGTTGTGAGAGTCCGGTTTCGGGTCGGTCGCCGCAGGCGAGCGCGCCGGGCCTCTCTTCAGTGGATCAACAGGTCAGAACGGCAGTCGCAGTGTCGGGCACGGGCCCGGATGTGCGGGGTGCCCGGAGCGATCGCTGCCGTAGCTCAGTGGTAGAGCACCTCCTTGGTAAGGAGGAGGTCATGGGTTCAAGTCCCATCGGCAGCTCCAGGCGGCCCGACACGCTCTTGACGGAGGATGGAGAGAACACGATGGCGAAGGAGATTTTCGTCCGCACCAAGCCCCACGTGAACGTGGGCACGATCGGTCACGTTGACCACGGCAAGACGACCCTCACGGCCTCGATCCTAAGGTGCCTCGAGCACAAGGGGCTCGCGCGCTTCAAGGAGTACGCGGATATCGCCAAGGGCGGGACCGTGCGCGACGCGAGCAAGACCGTGACGATCGCCGTTGCGCACGTCGAATACGAGAGCGAGGGGCGTCACTACGCCCACGTCGACTGCCCCGGCCACGCTGACTACGTGAAGAACATGATCACCGGTGCGGCGCAGATGGACGGCGCCGTGCTCGTGGTCGATGCCTCGACCGGCCCCATGCCGCAGACGAAGGAGCACGTGCTCCTCGCCCGCCAGGTGGGTGTGCCGTACATCGTGGTGTTCCTGAACAAGTGCGACCTCGTCGATGACGAGGAACTGCTCGAGCTCGTCGAGCTCGAGGTGCGCGAGCTCCTCGACGCTTACGAGTTCCCGGGCGACGACACCCCGGTCATCCAGGGCGCCTCGCTTCCCGCGCTGAACTCGGAGTCGGCCGACGACCCCGCTTGCCAGCCGATCTACGATCTGGTTCAGGCGCTGGATGACTTCATCCCGGAGCCGGTTCGCGAGATCGACAAGCCGTTCCTGATGCCGGTCGAGGACGTGTTCTCGATCAAGGGCCGTGGCACCGTTGCCACCGGCCGCATCGAGCGTGGCGTCGTCAAGACGGGCGAGCCCATCTCGATCATCGGTCTCCGCGAGGAGCCGATGGCGACGGTGTGCACCGGCGTCGAGATGTTCCAGAAGACGCTCGACAGGGGGGAAGCCGGCGACAACGTCGGTCTGCTCCTGCGCGGCGTCGGCAAGGAGCAGATCGAGCGCGGCATGGTTCTCGCCAAGCCGAAGTCGATCACGCCCCACACGAAGTTCAAGTCGCAGGTCTACATCCTCAGCAAGGAGGAGGGTGGCCGCCACACGCACTTCGGTCCGGGCTACCGGCCGCAGTTCTACTTCCGCACGACCGACGTCACCGGTGCCATCGAGGACCTCCACGGGGCCGAGATGGTTCTTCCGGGCGACAACATCGAGATGACGGTCACGCTGATCCAGCCGATCGCCATGGAGCAGGGCGTGCGCTTCGCCATCCGCGAGGGTGGCCGCACGGTCGGCGCTGGTCGCGTCACCGAGGTCATCGAGTAGCGACGTCCGCTCGGCGTCCTGACGGACGTCATTCGGATCATCTGAACGACATTCCGCCCGGGCGGGGACATCCCTGCCCGGGCACTCGAGCCGGCTGAAGGACGCTAGCTCAACTGGTAGAGCATCCGGTTCCAAACCGGAAGGTTGGGGGTTCGATTCCCTCGCGTCCTGCCGGCGCAGACGGACCCCGGGTCCTCGACGTGCTGGCTGCGCGAAGCGGATCGGCTGCCAACGGAGATCGGAGAACGACGGCGCGGTGAGTTTCGAGTCCTACAAACCCGACCAGGGGAAGACGTCACGTACGCTCGTGATGCTCTCAGGCGCCGTTCTGCTCATTTGGGGCAGCGCTGCGCTCACGCTGGCGCTGAAGCGAGCTCACGCGCTCCTCGAGCGCGGCCTGGACGAGACGTTCGAATGGGCCCAGCCCGGCGAGGGCTATCGCCTCGACGTGCTCCTCTTCGAGACCCCGCTCAATCCGGCCTTCCTGATCTCGCTGTTGATCCTGGTCATCGGTGGGCTCTGGTGGTGGCGCTTCCTGAACCGTCCGAAGTGGGCCGACCTGCTCATCGAGATGGAGACGGAGCTGAAGAAGGTCTCGTGGCCGACGGCGTCCGATGCGTGGCAGAGCACGCTGATCGTCACCGGCTTCACGGCCGTTCTCGTAGGCACGATGTTCGTCTACGACGTCGTGATTCGCATGTTCCTCGGGCTCTGGCAGGCGTGACGGAGGTCGAGCGATGAACTGGTACGTGCTGCGCGTCCAGAGCGGACGTGAGGATCGCGTCGCGGAGAATCTCCGTAAGCGGATCAAAGCTGCCGATCTCGAGGCCATCGTCAAGACGGTCCTCGTTCCGACCGAGACGGTCTCCGAGATCAAGAACGGCAAGAAGCGCAACTACAAGCGCAAGATCTACCCCGGGTACCTGCTCTGCGAGATGGAGATCACCGACGACGTGTGGTTCCTGATCCGCGAGACCCCGGGCATCGGCGACTTCGTGGGGGCACACGGTCGACCCGCCCCGATGGAGCCGCACGAGGTCGAGGCGGTCCTGGGCACGATGGAGAAGACCTCCGAGAAGCCGAAGGTGAAGATCCAGTTCGAGAAGGGCGAGTCCGTCAAGGTCAAGGAAGGCCCCTTCGAGAGCTTCGACGGCATCGTCGACGAGGTCATCCCGGAGAAGGGCATCGTGAAGGTCATCGTCACGATCTTCGGTCGCCCGACGCCGGTCGAGCTCGAGTACTGGCAGGTCGAGACCATCTAGTTCGATTCACGCAGGCTAGTCCAGCCCACGCAGGCTAGTCCGGTCCACGCGGACGAGAGACACACGGGCACGCGGGCGAGAAACACACGGGGCTCCATCCAGCGGAGCCCAGCGGAGACGCACCATGGCGAAGAAGAAGGAACTCACCGGGCTGATCAAGCTCCAGATCCCGGGCGGACAGGCGACGCCTGCTCCCCCGGTCGGTCCGGCGCTCGGCCAGCACGGCGTGAACATCGGCCAGTTCGTGAAGATGTTCAATGACAAGACCGGCGATCGCCCGGGCCTGGTCCTGCCGTGCGTCATCAGCGTCTACAAGGACCGCAGCTTCGACTTCATCATCAAGTCGCCACCTGCTGCGGTGCTGCTGAAGCGTTCGGCCCAGATCGCCAAGGGCTCGGAGACTCCGGGCATCGGCGACATGGTCGGCAAAGTCACGCGCGCCGATCTCGAGGAGATCGCCAAGATCAAGATGGAAGACCTCGGAGCCGGCTCCATGGACGCCGCCGTTCGCATGATTGCGGGCACAGCGCGTTCGGCCGGAATCGAGGTCGTGGGCTGAGCCAACCCGGCTTCGCCCAGGTTACGTAGTTTCGAAGTGTTCGCGTTCGGACCCGGCCCCGCGCTGTGACGCGGCCCGCTGGGGAGCGAGGTGAGAATGGCAAAGAGATCGAAGCGCTTCACGGCGGCGCACGAGAAGGTGGACCGCACGAAGCGGTATGGCCTCTCGGATGCCGTGACGCTCGTCAAAGAGCTCGCGACAGCGAAGTTCGACGAGACGGTCGAGGTGTCCGTGCGCCTCGGTGTTGATCCCCGCAAGGGCGATCAGCAGGTGCGTGGCAGCGTCGTGCTGCCCCACGGACTCGGCGGAAAGGCGCGCACCGTGCTCGTCTTCGCCGAGGGCGACAAGGCGGCCGAGGCGGAGGCGGCGGGAGCCGACTTCGTCGGTGGTGCTGACCTCGTCGAGAAGATCCAGGGCGGCTGGACCGACTTCGATGTCGCGATCGCCGTCCCGGCCATGATGCGTCACGTCGGCAAGCTCGGCCGCGTGCTCGGCCCGCAGGGCAAGATGCCCTCACCCAAGGCCGGCACCGTGTCGAACGATGTCGCTGCGGCCGTCACGGCCTACAAAGCGGGCAAGGTCGAGTATCGCGTCGACTCCGGCGCGAACGTTCACGGCCCCGTCGGGAAGGCATCGTTCGAGGCAGTCAAACTGACCGAGAACGTGAACGCCTTCATGGACAGCGTGCATGCTGCGAGGCCGGCCTCAGCGCGTGGTA
This sequence comes from Planctomycetota bacterium, assembly GCA_021776825.1. Taxonomy (GTDB): domain Bacteria; phylum Planctomycetota; class JAJSAM01; order JAJSAM01; family JAJVHW01; genus JAJFFG01. The sequence goes on along the minus strand of JAJFFG010000017.1, from coordinate 38,853 downwards.
TCTACATCCGCCGGGTGTCGATCGCCTCGTCCATGGGACCTGGCCTCAGGTTGGATATCGCCTAGCCATGAGCAAACAACTCAAGCGCTTCCTGGCCGCCGATCTCAGCAACCGTCTCGGTGACGACCGCGCTCTCGTGGTCGTCCAGGTCGGTGGCATGACGGTCGATCGGGCCAACGACCTTCGCGCCAAGTTGCGCGCGGAGGGTGCGCGGATGACGGTGATCCGGAACCGCATCGCCACGAAGACCTTCGACGAGCTCGGCATGGACGGGCTCGGCGACGTGCTCGACGGCATGAGCGCCGTCGCTCACGGTGGCGGAGACGAGGGCGTGTTGAGCGTCTCTCGAATCCTCACCGACTGGGCCAAGGCGAACAAGAAGGGCGGCCTCACCGTTCTCGGCGGCTACATGGACGGCAAGGTGCTGTCTGCGGCCGACGTCGAGACGCTGGCGACCCTGCCGTCGAAGGACCAGCTGCTGGGCATGATCGCATCCGTGGTCGTCGCCCCGATGCAGTCCATCGCTGCCCAGTTGAACGAGATGATTGCGTCCGTGGCTCGCGCCGTGGATGCCGTTCGCGAGCAGAAGGAGTCGGCCGAGGGCTAGTCGCCGTCGGTCGTGCGGCACGGTGCAGAGCGCCGCGTCGCACTAGAAATCAGGATCAGAGCAAGAGCCCCGAAGGGGGCTGGCACCAGGCGCGTCCATACGAGCGGACATCAGGCCGCGGACGCACGTAGCAGGAGGACATCCACGATGTCGGACAAGGTTGCATCGGTCATCGAGACCCTCAAGGACATGACGGCCCTCGAGCTCGCCGAGCTCAAGAACCAGATCGAGGACGTGTTTGGCGTGACCGCCGCCGCCCCGATGATGGCCGGACCCGGACCCGCTGACGCGGCGCCGGAAGAGGAAGAGAAGACCGAGTGGAAGGTCGAGCTCAAGGAGTTCGGCGCCAACAAGATCCAGGTCATCAAGGCCGTGCGTGCCGCGACCGGTCTCGGTCTGAAGGACGCCAAGGCCCTGGTCGATGGCTGCCCGTCGACGATCAAGGAAGATGCTGGCAAGGAAGAGGCCGAGAAGCTCAAGGGTGAGCTCGAGGCCGCCGGCGCGACCGTGGTTCTCAAGTAGAGGATCTGCGGCGCACCTGGTGCCTGAGACTCCTGATCTCGACCACCTCTTCGGAGGTCCGCAAGGCGGGCCGAGGGACGTAATGCCCCCCGGTCCGCCCCGCCCCGTTCCCGGATCGGCCTTCTGCCGTTCCCTCGGCCGCGCCCTCGCGCGGCGACCCGAACCCATCGGAGTGCAGCTGAGATGACCATCAGGGCAGTTCCCGCTGTCGAGTCCTTCGGCCGCGTCGCGGACGTTCTCGAGGTGCCGAACCTCGTCGAGCTCCAGACTCGTTCGTACGGTGACTTCTTGCAGGCCGACGTCCCCTACGGCGAACGCCGTAACGTCGGTCTCGAGGCCATCCTGCGCGAGATCTTCCCGATCAAGTCGTTCAACGGCGAGATCGCGCTCGAGTACGTCGGATTCGAGCTCGGCCGACCCCGGTACACGCCGGACGAGTGCCGTCGTCTCCGCATGACGTTCGGGGCACCTTTCAAGGTGCGCGTGCGACTCGAGAAGGAAGACTCCATCGAGGAGGAGGTCTACCTCGGCGAGATCCCGCTGATGCTCGGTGGGGGTGAGTTCATCATCAACGGCGCCGAGCGCGTGATCGTCACGCAGCTGCACCGGTCGCCGGGCGTGGACTTCTCGATGGTCGTCGAGACGGGCGAGCGCAAGCTGCACTCGTGCTGGATCATCCCGGAGCGCGGCTCCTGGATCGAGCTGAACGTCTCGAAGAAGGACATCCTCCAGGTCCGCATCGACCAGAGCGGCAAGTTCCCCTGCACGTCGCTCCTGCGCGCGCTGTCGGAGGACTACTCCACCGACGCCGACATCATCCGGCTCTTCTACAAGACCAACACGGTGAAGCGGACAGCGCGCACGTTCCGCGCGCAGATCACGAACAAGCGCCCGACGGGCGACATCGTGGACGAGGAGACCGGCGAGATCCTGGTCGACGCGCTGCAGATCATCAACGAGGACCTGGCCGGCGTCGTCGCTCAGGCCAACGTGACCGAGGTCGAGGTCGTCGAGGAAGTGGACGATCCGCTCATCCTCAACGCGCTCTCCGAGGACACGACGACCTCGCACGAGGAAGCGCTCCTCAAGATCTACGGCCGCCTGCGTCCGGGCAACCCGCCCAACGTCGAGAAGGCCAAGGACCTGTTCCGCGACAAGTTCTTCGACTCGTCGCGCTACCGCCTCGGCAAGGTCGGTCGCTTCCGCCTGAACCGGAAGTTCGGCATCGACATCCCCGAGACGGAGCAGACGCTCAAGCCCGAAGACATCCTGAACTGCATCAAGTACCTGATGAAGCTCCGGAAGAACGAGGGCGAGACGGACGACATCGACCATCTCGGCAACCGTCGCGTCCGTTCGATCTGCGAGCTGGCGTCGGACGAACTGCGCAAGGGCTTCCTCAAGCTCCGCCGCACCGTCCAGGAGCGCATGAACATGGACGATCCGTCCAAGCTCACGCCGCGCGCTCTGATCAACTCGAAGACCATCTCCAGCGCGATCGAGTACTTCTTCGGTCGTGGCGAACTGTCGCAGGTCGTCGACCAGACGAACCCCCTGTCGCAGCTCACGCACGAGCGTCGTCTCTCGGCCCTCGGCCCGGGCGGCCTGAACCGCAAGCGCGCCGGCTTCGAGGTGCGCGATGTGCACATCTCGCACTACGGCCGCATCTGCCCGATTGAAACGCCGGAAGGCACGAACATCGGTCTGATCAGCTCGCTCGCCATCTACGCCGCGGTCGACGACTACGGCTTCCTCGTCACGCCCTATCGCGTGGTGAAGAACGGCAAGGTCACCGACGAGATCCGACTCCTGCGCGCCGACGAGGAGGCTGCCGGCACGCTGGGTCCGGCCGATGCTGACATCGACGAGAAGGGACGTCTGGCATCCGACCAGGTCCTGGCCCGCCAGGCCGGTGACTTCGTGCTCGTCTCGCCGATGGACGTCGAGTTCCTCGACGTGTCGCCGCGACAGGTCGTGGGCGTTTCGGCGTCGCTCGTCCCGTTCCTCGAGCACGATGACGCGAACCGCGCGCTCATGGGCTCGAACATGATGCGACAGGCGGTCCCGCTGATCTGGACCGACCCGCCGGTCGTGGGCACGGGCATGGAGTCCGAGGTTCCGCGCTACTCCGGCATGGTGGTCGTGGCCGAGAACTCGGGCACCGTCACCTATGTCGACTCGAAGCGCATCCTGGTCGACGAGAAGGAGTACCGACTCCGCAAGTTCGTCGGGCTGAACGAGCGCACCTGCCTCAACCAGCAGCCCTGCGTCATCGAGGGCCAGAAGGTCAAGAAGGGCCAGGTCATCTCGGACGGTGGCGGCACGCTGAACGGCGAGCTCGCCCTCGGCAAGAACGTCCTCGTCGCCTTCATGAGCTTCGAGGGCTACAACTTCGAGGACGCGATCATCGTCTCGGAGAGCCTGCTCAAGCGGGACGTCTACACCTCGATCCACATCGAGGAGTTCGAGATCGAGATCCGCGAGACCAAGCTCGGTCGCGAGGAGTTCACGCGGGACATCCCGAACGTCTCCGAGAAGGCGCTGCGCAATCTCGACGAGACCGGCGTCATCCGCATGGGCACGCGCATCAAGCCCGGCGATATCCTCGTCGGGAAGGTCGCGCCGAAGTCGAAGAGCGAGCTCTCCCCCGAGGAGAAGCTGCTCCACGCGATCTTCGGTCGCGCCGGTGAAGACGTGAAGAACGACAGCCTGGAGGTACCTCCGGGCGTCGACGGCATCGTCATCGATGCCGAGAAGTTCACGCGCAAGGTCAACCTCACGGAAGAGGAGCGGCAGAAGAACCTCGCCGAGATCAAGCGTCTCGAGCGCGGCTTCACCGCAGACCTGAAGAACCTCATGCGCGAGTGCGTCGAGAAGGTCCAGACCGCCTACAAGGGCAAGCTCGAGGACCCGGCCACCCAGACGGCGTTCGTGATCCTCGGCGATGCGAATGTCAACGAGGTGCGCGATCTGCGCGACCGCCTGAAGTCGACGATCATCCACGCCGGCGACGGGGCGTCGAAGGACCGTGGGCTGCGCGTCGTGAAGGACCTGTACGACCGCATCGACACGCTCGAGAACGAGAAGAACAAGCGCGTCAACCGCCTCTCGCGCGGTGACGAGCTGCAGACTGGTGTGCTCGAGATGGTGCGCGTCTACATCGCCACCAAGCGTGGACTGTCGGTGGGCGACAAGATGGCCGGCCGCCACGGCAACAAGGGTGTCGTCTCCGTCATCCTGCCCATCGAGGACATGCCGTACCTGGACGATGGCACTCCGGTGGACATCATCCTGAACCCGCTCGGCGTGCCGTCGCGAATGAACGTCGGACAGATCCTCGAGACGCACGTGGGCTGGGCCGCCAAGCGGCTGGGCAAGCGCGTCGCGACGCCCGTCTTCGACGGCTGCCGCGAGTCCCAGATCGAGGACATGCTCGACCAGGCCGGACTGGCCCGCACCGGCAAGAGCCGCCTGAACGACGGCCGTACGGGCACGCCGTTCGACCAGGAAGTCACCGTCGGCATCATCTACATGCTGAAGCTGCACCACTTGGTCGACGACAAGGTGCACGCCCGTGCCACGGGCCCCTACAGCCTGATCACCCAGCAGCCGCTTGGCGGCAAGGCCCGCTTCGGCGGCCAGCGCTTCGGTGAGATGGAGGTCTGGGCGCTCGAGGCGTACGGCGCCGCGTACATCCTCCAGGAGCTGCTGACCGTCAAGTCGGACGACGTCGACGGTCGCACGAAGATCTACGAGTCCATGGTCAAGGGCGAGAACCTCCTCGAGGCCGGCACGCCGGTCTCCTTCGAGGTGCTCTGCAACGAGATCAAGGGGCTGGCGCTCAACATCGAGCTGGACCGCCAGGCCTTCTAGTGAACCCGCGCGAACGTCACTCCTCGAACTCCCACGACGTCACGGCGTCGACCAAGGAGCAGCGATGATCGAGAGCTTCTATTCCAAGGTGACCGAGTACGCGACGGTCAAGATCCGGGTTGCAAGCCCCGCCGACATCCGCTCCTGGAGTTACGGCGAGGTGAAGAAGCCCGAGACCATCAACTACCGCACCTACCGCGCGGAAAAGGACGGTCTCTTCTGCGAGCGTATCTTCGGTCCCGAGCGGGACTGGGAGTGCTTCTGCGGGAAGTACAAGGGCATCAAGCACAAGGGCATCATCTGCGACCGTTGCGGCGTCAAGGTCACGCACAGCCGCGTCCGTCGCAAGCGCATGGGCCACATCAACCTGGCCGCGCCCGTGGTGCACATCTGGTTCTTCAAGGCCATGCCGTCGCGACTCGGAACGCTGCTCGGCGTCAAGACGACGGCTCTCGAGCGCGTCGTCTACTACCAGGACTACATGGTGGTGGACGCGGGTGACACGCCGCTGAAGCAGGGCCAGCTCCTCACCGAGGAGCAGTACCGCGAGTGCAAGGGCAAGTACGGCGACTCGTTCGACGCCGGCATGGGCGCCCCGGCGATCCGCCGCATGATCAAGCTGCTCGACCTCGACGAAGTGTCGCTCGAGTTGCGCGCCGAGCTCCTGACGACGCGGAGCAAGCAGCGCCGCAAGGACATCATCAAGCGGCTGAAGCTGGTCGACGCGATCCGCAGCTCCGACAACAACCCGGAGTGGCTGGTGATCGATGTGATCCCGGTCATCCCCCCGGATCTGCGTCCGCTGGTGCTGCTCGAGAGCGGCAACTTCGCGACGAGTGATCTGAACGATCTCTACCGCCGCCTCATCAACCGCAACAACCGGTTGAAGAAGCTCCTAGACCTGAATGCACCCGAGGTCATCATCCGGAACGAGAACCGGATGCTGCAGCAGTCGGTCGACGCTCTGTTCGACAACAACCGCTGCCGGCGCCCGGTGCTCGGCTCGTCGAACCGACCGCTCAAGTCGCTGACCGACATGATCAAGGGCAAGCAGGGTCGCTTCCGCGAGAACCTGCTTGGCAAGCGCGTCGACTACTCGGCTCGCTCCGTCATCGTGGTTGGCCCGGAGCTCCGGCTCCACCAGTGCGGCCTGCCGAAGAAGATCGCCCTCGAGCTGTTCCAGCCGTTCATCATCCGGCGCCTGAAGGAACTCGGCCACGCCGACACCATCAAGAGCGCCAAGAAGATGCTGGAGCGTCGCGAGGAGGAGGTCTGGGACATCCTCGAGGAGGTCATTCAGGACCACCCCGTGCTCCTGAACCGCGCGCCGACCCTTCACCGCATGGGTATCCAGGCCTTCGAGCCGGTGCTCATCGAGGGCAACGCGATCGTGCTCCACCCGCTCGTCTGTGGCGGCTTCAACGCCGACTTCGACGGCGACCAGATGGCCGTCCACCTGCCGCTCTCGCTCGAGGCGCAGGTCGAGGCGTTCACGCTCATGATGAGCACGCACAACATCTTCTCGCCTGCGCACGGCGGCCCGATCATCACGCCTTCGCAGGACATGGTGCTCGGCATCGCGTACCTGACGGTTGGCGCGCGGCTGCCCGCGGCGGAGCTGAAGAGCATCACGGCCTTCGCCGACGCCGAGGAGGTCTTCCTGGCCTACGGCCACGGCAAGATCCACGTGCACTCGAAGATCCGCATTCGTCTGCCGGGTGGCGAAGCCATCCACGACTCGAAGACCGATCCGGTCGATGCCACGAAGCTGTTCGAGACCACCACTGGTCGCGTGATCTTCAACGACATCCTCCCGGACGGGATGCCGTTCTATAACTTCGACCTCGACAAGGGCTCGATCGGCCGCGTGGTCCAGGACTGCCACAAGATCCTGGGCAAGCCGGCGACGATCGATCTCCTCGACGACATCAAGGCGCTCGGCTTCAAGGCCGCAACGCGTGCGGGGCTGTCGTTCGCCAAGGACGACATGCGCATCCCGACGCGCAAGCCCGAGATCCTCGCGGCTGCGCAGGAGCAGATCGAGCAGGTCGCGCGGAACTTCAACGCCGGTCTGATCACCGACGGTGAGCGCTACAACCAGATCATCGACTTCTGGACCGCAGCCCGCGAGCAGGTCGGTGACGAGATGATGCGCGAGCTGAAGGAGGACGAGCGCGATGGTCAGCCGTACCTGAACCCCATCTACTTGATGGCGAACTCGGGTGCGCGTGGCTCCATCGAGCAGATCCGCCAACTGGCCGGCATGCGTGGCCTGATGGCCAAGCCGTCCGGCAAGATCATCGAGACGCCCATCAAGGCGTGCTTCCGCGAGGGCCTGCGTGTCCTCGAGTACTTCAGCTCGACGCACGGTGCCCGTAAGGGCCTGGCGGACACGGCGCTCAAGACGGCCGACTCCGGCTACCTGACGCGCAAGCTCGCCGATGTGGCGCAGAACGTGGTCGTCACCGAGATCGAGTGCGGCACGCTGAGCGGCATCACCAAGGCCGTCGTCTACAAGGGCGACAAGGTCGAGGTCACGCTGGCACAGGCCATCATCGGCCGCGGCGCTCGGGACACGATCGTCGACGTGATCACCGACGACGTGATCGTCCAGGAGAACGAGCTGATTACTCCCGCGGTAGCCAAGGCCGTCGAGGGGCTCGGCTACGAGAAGATCCGCGTGCGCAGCCCGCTGACGTGTGAAGCGTCGTTGGGCGTGTGCGCCAACTGCTACGGCATGGACCTCTCGCGCGGCAAGCTCGTTGAGCTCGGCCTCGCGGTCGGCATCATCGCCGCGCAGTCGATTGGTGAGCCCGGCACGCAGCTGACGATGCGGACGTTCCACGTCGGTGGCACGGCGTCGCGTTCGGTGGAAGAGAGCGAGATCCGGTGCAAGTACGCCGGCTTCGTGCGCTTCCACAACCTGCGCGTCGTCGAGAACGATCGCGGCGAGCGCGTGGTCCTGAACCGCAACGGTGAGATTCTGATCCTCGATCAGAAGGAGCGGGAGATCGAGCGTCACGCCGTGCCGGCGGGCGCCGTCCTGTTCTTCGCCGAGGGCGACGCGGTCAAGAAGCGCGCCGTGCTCTGCCGCTGGGACCCTCACAACATCCCGATCCTGTCGGAACGAGAGGGCCTCGTCGGTTTCGAGGACATTGTTGCCGGCAAGACGATGAAGGAAGACGTGGACCCCGTGTCCGGCGTCCGACGCATCGTCATCATCGAGCACAAGGGTGACCTGCACCCACAGGTCATCATCGAGGACGAGACCGGCCAGGCCGTCTCGTTCTATCCCATCCCGGAGAAGGCGCACATCGAGGTGCGCGAAGGCCAGAAGATCAGTGCGGGCACGCTCATCGCGAAGACGCCGCGCGAGATCTCCGGTACGCAGGACATCACGGGCGGTCTGCCGCGCGTGAGCGAGCTGTTCGAAGCGCGAAAGCCGAAGGACCCCGCCGTCATCTCCGAGATCGACGGTGTGGTGGAACTCGGCGAGAAGCGTCGCGGACGGCGCACGATCGTTGTGGTGAACGAGAGCGGTATCCAGAAGGAGCACCTCGTCCCGCACGGCAAGCACCTGCGAGTCCACCGTGGCGACCGCGTTCGCGCGGGCGAGCCACTCGTGGAAGGCCCGCTGGTCCCGCACGACATCCTGCGGATCTCCGGCGAAGAGGCGCTGCAGAACTACCTCCTTCATGAGGTCCAGAGCGTGTACCGCGCTCAGGGCGTGAAGGTGAACGACAAGCACATCGAGATCGTGATCGGCCGCATGCTCCGCAAGGTGTCGGTCGAGGCGCCCGGTGAGACCGGCTTCCTGCCGGGTCTGGTCGTCGACAAGTTCGCCTTCCGTGCGGCGAACAAGAAGGCGATCGAGGAGAACGGCGCGCCTGCACGAGGCAAGCCGGTGTTGCTCGGCATCACGAAGGCGGCGCTCCAGAGCGACTCCTTCATCTCCGCGGCGTCGTTCCAGGAGACCACGAAGGTGCTGACGGAAGCGGCGCTCGCCGGCAAGCGTGACCAGCTTGTGGGCCTGAAGGAGAACGTGATCGTCGGGCACATGGTGCCGGTCGGGACGGGCTTCCGCTTCTATCAGCGCATGGAGATCAAGAAGAACATCGACCTCGAGGAGCTGGCTGCGCAGGCCGAGCTGGGGACCGCCCCGGCCGCGTCGGCGTAGACCGTTCCCGAGGCCAGGCCGTCCGTGCGTACCGGTGCGAAGGAATTCGACCGGTCGCCGGACGGAGGGCTAGAGTGCGCGGTCTTCGTTCGTATGGCGCCGGAAGTGCGCTGCGGACGTCTCGCGACGGACACACACGGAAGAGAACCTCACACATGCCGACGATCAATCAACTCGTCCGCAAGGGGCGCAAGCGTCCCGTCAAGAAGTCAAAGAGTGCGGTCCTGGAGAAGTGCCCGTTCAAGCGCGGCGTCTGTGTCCAGGTGAAGACCATGACGCCCAAGAAGCCGAACTCGGCGTTGCGCAAGATTGCGCGCGTCCGGCTTTCGAACGGCAAGGAGATCACCGCGTACATCCCCGGCGAGGGCCACAACCTGCAGGAGCACTCGATCGTGCTCGTGCGCGGTGGTCGCGTGAAGGATCTGCCCGGTGTTCGCTATCACATCGTGCGCGGAGTGCTCGACGCGACGGGCGTCGACGGCCGTCGCCGCAGCCGCTCCAAGTACGGCACGAAGCGGCCCAAGTAGTCGCGACGGAGATCCAGATGCCGCGCAAGTTCAAGTCCACCGAGCAGTTCCTGAAGCCCGATCCGCGCTTCCACAGTCTGCTCCTCGCGAAGTTCATCAACTGCGTCATGAAGAGTGGTGAGAAGTCCACCGCGCAGCGCGCCGTCTACGGCGCTCTCGCCATCATCGGCGAGCGCATCCCGGACGAAGATCCCCTCAAGATCTTCACCGAGGCGATCAACAACGTGAAGCCGCACGTCGAGGTGAAGAGCAAGCGCGTCGGTGGTGCCACCTATCAGGTGCCCATCGAGGTCACGCGTCGGCGTCAGCAGGCGCTGGCGTTCCGCTGGATCCTCGACGTCACGCGCAAGACCCGCCGCGGTCGCACCTTCGCCGCGACGCTGGCCGAGGAACTCCTCGCGGCGTTCCGTCGTGAGGGCGCCGCCTACACGAAGCGCGAGAACACCCACAAGATGGCCGAGGCGAACAAGGCGTTCAGCCACTTCGCCTGGTAGCCGAACCTGCCAGCCCTGGTGGGCCGGTGGACGCACGAGAGCCGCGCCGGTCCCAGGTCCTGCGCGGCTCTCGGCATGAACAGAGCCTCTGACGGAGCCCCATGGCCAAGAAGAAGCCCGCTGCCACCCGCGACGACGTGAGCCGACTGCGCAACATCGGCATCATCGCGCACATCGACGCCGGCAAGACCACGGTCACCGAGCGCGTGCTCTTCTACACGGGGAAAGAGCACAAGATGGGGGAGGTCCACGAAGGCCTCGCCCGCATGGACTGGATGACGCAGGAGCAGGAACGCGGGATCACGATCACCAGCGCGTGCACCACGTTCGAGTGGGCCGGTCATCGTCTGAACCTGATCGACACTCCAGGTCACGTCGACTTCACCGCCGAGGTGGAGCGCAGCCTGCGCGTCCTCGACGGAGCCGTCGTGGTCTTCGATGGCGTTGCCGGAGTGGAGGCTCAATCCGAGACGGTCTGGCGCCAGGCCAATCGCCACCGCGTTCCGCGTCTCTGCTTCGTGAACAAGCTCGATCGCATCGGCGCGAGCTTCGAACGCTCGGTCGAGAGCATTCGCCGACGCCTGGAGAGCAACCCCGTCCCGATCACCATCCCGCACATGAACGGGCAGGAGGTGCTGGGGATCGTCGACCTGGTCACGCGTGAATACGTCACGTTCGACGAGGAGACGCTGGGGCGAGAGGTCTCGCGGCGCGAGATCCCCGACGAGCTCGTTGACGACACCGAACTGGCGAGGGCCGAGCTGGTCGAGGCCGCCGCAGATCACGCCGGTGACGACGTCCTCGAGAGGTATCTCGAGGACGGCGACCTCGCGGCCGACGATCTGCGCTCGGCGATCCGCGCCGCGACGCTCGCGATGCAGATGCAGCCCGTGCTCTGCGGCTCCGCGCTCAAGAACAAGGGTGTTCAGCTGGTGCTCGATGCGGTCGTTGCCTACCTGCCGTCGCCGCTCGACGTCGAGTCCGTGACGGGCACCGACCCGCGCAGCCAGAAACCGATTCTGCGCAAGCTGCGTGCGGACGAACCGGTCTCGGCATTTGCCTTCAAGACGCATGGGGACTCGCACGGCGATCTGACGTATGTCCGCGTCTACAGCGGCGTGCTTCGCGTGAAGGACCAGGTCTACAACCCGCGCTGCGACCGCGTGGAGCGCATCGGCAAACTGGTGCAGATGCACGCGGACGATCGCATCCCCGTCGACGAAGTGCGCGCCGGTGACATCGCCGCCGTGGTGGGGCTCCGCTTCACCGTCACAGGTGACACGCTCTGCCCGAAGAACCAGGCCATCCTGCTCGAGAGCATGAACTTCGCCGACCCGGTCATCTCGTTGGCCATCGAGCCCCGCTCGAGCGCGGACAAGGACAACCTCGAGACAGCCCTCGAGAAGCTGGCTCGCGACGATCCGACGTTCTCGACTCACATCGACGAGGACACGGGCCAGACGATCATCAACGGCATGGGGGAGCTGCACCTCGAGGTGTTGGTGCGCCGGCTCGACGAGGAGTACCGCGTGCGCGTCCAGACGGGCAAGCCACGCGTCGCGTATCGCCAGACCGTGGCATCGAGCTCGCAGGCCGAGCGAGAGTTCGAGCGCGAGGTCGGGGAGAAGACCCAGTACGCGCGTGTCGGCCTGCGTCTCGATCCGGTGCCGGATCTCGCTCGGACCGAGTTCTTCCAGTTCGGCGAGATGGACTCGTCGGCGCGCAAGTTCCTGCCCAACGTCAAGAGCGGCGCGCTCTCGTCAGCCGAGGGCGGCGTGGGCTACGGCTACCCCTGCGTGCAACTGCGCGTGACGCTGCTCGCCGCCGCCACGCGTGACGGAGACGGCACCGAGGCCGCGTTCGAGGCCGCGGCCAATCGGGCGTTCTCCGATGCATTCGAGGCCGCCGGTTGCGTCGTGCTCGAGCCGATCATGCAGTTCGAGGTCCAGACGCCTGAGCAGTACATGGGCGACGTCCTTGGGGACCTGAGCCGGCGTCGGGCGGAGATCTCCGAGATGCTCGACGAAGACGGTGTTCGCAGCATCCGCGGCACGGTCCCCATCTCGGAGATGTTCGGCTACTCGACCTCCCTGCGCAGCCAGAGCCAGGGGCGCGCCTCCTACTCGATGGAGCCCCACTCCTACGCGCCCGTCCCGCCCGAGGTCGCCGACCGTTTCGCCTGGTGAGCCCCGGCTCGGGTTCGATCCCGATCTCGGCTCCTTTTTCTCGGCTCGGTCAGGCTCGCGTCGCTAGAGTCTGCGGTTCGACGTCGCGAGGAGGCTCTCAGAGCGTTCTGAGGCCATTCGCGACGAGCCTGGAAGCCGTGTTTTCGGAGCACGCAGTCCCTGCGTAACCCGTGGCACACGGAAAACTTGTCGCCCCTTGTGGGCGGCGCTGAAATCGGCGGCTTCGCCCTCGTTTTGTGGGTGAAGTGGCGGCGGACAGTGTCGCCAGAGTCGAGCGGAGCAGATGCAGCCCAAGATCAAGATCCGTATGGAAGCGTATGATCACGAAGCGATCGATCAGAGCGCTCGTGACATCGTGGAGACCGCCAAGCGTACGGGCGCACGTGTGTCGGGGCCTGTGCCCCTGCCGACGCGGATCGAGCGCTTCACGGTTCTTCGCTCTCCGCACGTGGACAAGAAGTCACGTGAGCAGTTCGAGATCAGGACGCACAAGCGCCTGATCTTCATCACGGAGCCGACCGCGAAGACGATGGACGCACTGGCCAAGCTGAACATGCCGGCCGGGGTGGACATCCGCATCCGCGTCTGAGTGACGCGCAAGGGGCTCTGCCGGGCACGGGATGCCGGCAGGGCCGCTTGAGTGGGCTTTGGCCCGCTCGAATACGTCCCGTCCGGTGTGGTCTGGGTCGGCATGGCAACGAAGCCATGGCCGGGGTCCACATGGGGAGCGTCCAGCGGACGGACGCACGGGGAACCTCGCCTCTCGAGGTTCCCCGCGCATTCGTTCGAGGGTTGGTTGGCTTCCGAGGGTCAGTTGGCTTCCCGCGAAGCAGGTGGTGTGAACGATGGCTGTCACGGCGTTGATCGGTAGAAAAGCCGGCATGACGTCCGTCTTTGACGAGGCGGGCGCGATGCTCGGCGTCACCGTGCTCGCAATCGAGCCGAACCGCGTCCTCGGGCGCCGTACGGCCGAGCGAGACGGGTACGACGCAGTGGTCCTGCAGTGCGGCGAGCGACGCGAGTCGCGCGTCTCGCGGCCGCAGAAGGCCGAGGCCGACAAGGCCGGCCTCCCCGCCGCTGGCGAGCTCGTTCGCGAGGTCCGCTGCTCGGGCGACACCGACGTTGACCTCGGGGCCGCTGTCGGCGTCGCCGACGTCTTCGAGGACGGACAGTGGGTCGACGTCGTCGGCACCAGCCGCGGCCACGGGTTCCAGGGTGTGCGCAAGCGCCACCACTTCTCGTACGGCCCCGCGTCGCACGGCTCCAAGAACTACAAAGAGCCCGGCTCGACGGGTCACTCGACCTACCCGGGTCGCGTGTTCAAGGGCAAGCGCATGGCGGGTCGTCACGGCGGCAAGCGCCGCACGGTGCGGAACCTCCGCATCGTCAAGGTCGACGCCGAGAACGGGCGCATCCTGGTCGCTGGTCCGGTGCCTGGCTGTGACACCAGCTTCATTGTGATCCGCCACGCTGTGGCCAAGCTGATGCCGAAGGGCGAGTAGGAGCGATCGATGGGCGACTGCAAGCTCTTCAACTCAGCAGACGGAAGCGTCGGGAGCGTGGACGTGGACACGTCCGCGTTCGGCACTCGCTCGCCGCGTCGCGTGCAGCGCGAGGCCGTGCTGATGTATCAGGCCAACGCCCGGTCGGGCACGGCGTCGACCAAGACGCGCGCCGAGATCACGGCGAGCATCAAGAAGCCCTGGAAGCAGAAGGGCGGCGGTCGCGCTCGCGCTGGCCGCAAGTCCTCGCCGATTTGGCGTGGCGGCGGCATTGCACACGGGCCCCGGCCGCGCGACTACACGTACCACCTTCCGCGTAAGGCTCTGCGCGTCGCGACGCGCGCCGCGATCGCCGGCAAGTTCATCGACGGCGAGGTCATCGTCGCCGATGCGATCTACTTCGACGCACCGAGCACCCGCGCCGCGGCGAAGATGATCGCGGCAGTGGGCGCTGAGCGCGGCTGCCTCGTCGTCACGCTCGTGCGCAACGAGAACGCCTGGAAGTCGATGCGCAACCTGCCGGGCGTCACGGTGATGCAGGCTTCGGACGTGAACGCGCACGAGGTGCTGCGCCACCGCAACCTGCTGGTCACGCAGGAGTCGCTCGACGCGCTGCGCGCTCGAGTCGGCGCCGGGGAGATCTCCGCATGATTCAGATCTACGACGTGATCAAGCGGCCGCTCGTCACCGAGCGGACGATGGCGCTGCTCGACGGTGGGAACACCTACGTGTTCTCCGTCCACATGAAGGCGAACAAGGTGCAGATCCGCAATGCGGTCGAGCGCTTGTTCGACGTCAAAGTGACCAAGGTCAACACCGCGAAGGTGCCCGGCAAGCCGCGTCGTCGCGGCCGCGTCGTCTTCAAGACGGCGGCGTGGAAGAAGGCCTTCGTGACGCTCCGCGACGAGGACGTGATCGAGCTCTTCTAACGAGAGGAGCCGAGGAGAACCGCCATGGGTATTCGCGTCTACAAGCCGACCTCGCCGGGCCGCCGGAATTCGTCGGTCTCCGACTTCAAGGAGATCACGACCAAGGATCCCGAGAAGTCGCTGCTGCGTCCGCTGGTCCGCAAGGCCGGGCGCAACTCGTACGGTCGCATCACCTCCCGTCGACGGGGCGGTGGTCACAAGCGCCGCTACCGCATCATCGACTGGAAGCGCGACAAGGACGGGATCCCGGCCAAGGTCGCGTCCATCGAGTACGACCCGAACCGCTCCTCCCGCATCGCGCTGCTGCACTACGCCGATGGCGAGAAGCGCTACATCCTGGCGCCCAAGGGCATCCAGGTCGGGCAGCAGGTCATGTCGGGACCGACGGCGGAGCCGCGCGTCGGCAACTCGAAGATGCTCAAGGACATCCCGCTCGGCCTCATGGTCCACAACGTGGAGATGACGCCCGGCAAGGGTGGCCAGATGGCCCGGTCTGCCGGCACGCAGATCCAGCTCGCCGCTCGCGACGCGGGCATGGCGACGCTGGTGATGCCGTCCGGCGAGATGCGAATTGTGCGCGAGACGTGCCGCGCGACGATCGGTCAGGTCGGCAATGCGGATCACGCGCTCGTGCGCATCGGCAAAGCGGGCCGCAACCGCCATCGTGGCCGTCGTCCCAAGGTGCGTGGCGCCGCGATGAACCCCTACTGCCACCCGCTGGGCGGCGGTGAGGGCCGCGCGGGCGCTGGGCGCCGTCGCGGTCCCTGCTCTCCGTGGGGCAAGCCGTCGAAGGGCGGCAAGACACGACCGAAGAAGAAGGCCAGCAACAAGCTGATCATTCGCGGTCGCAAGAAGAAGAGGAGGTAGTCGGCGATGTCGAGATCTCTGAAGAAGGGCCCGAACGTCGATGAGCGCCTCTGGGGCCGCGTCCGCGCCCAGAAGGACGGCGGGAACCGCGAGCCGCTGAAGACATGGAAGCGTGCGTGCACCGTGATCCCGGACTTCGTGGGTCACACGTTTGCCGTGCACAACGGCAAGATGTTCGTGCGCGTGTTCGTCACCGAGGACATGGTCGGTCACAAGCTCGGCGAGTTCGCGCCGACCCGCATGTTCCGTGGCCACCAGGGCAGGAAGTAGGACGGTCGAACGATGTCCGAGAAGACCTTTCGCGCCCTCCATCGGCAGTCGCCGGTCACGCCCCGCAAGGCGCGGTACGTCGTGGATCTCATCCGCGGCAAGCCCGTGAACGAAGCGCTGGACATCCTGCGTTTCTGCCCGCGGCGCGCTGCCCCGCTTCTGACCAAGATCGTGATGAGCGCGCTCGCCTCCGCCCAACTCGATGCGGGCTGCGACCACAGCCGGCTGCACGTCATCGATGCGCGCTCCGACGACGGCATGACCGTGAAGCGCTGGACGCCTCGCTCGCGCGGTCAGATGTACCCGCTGCTGCTGCGCTACTCGCACCTGACGGTCGTGCTCGGTGAGCGGGACCCGGCGCCGAAGCGCACCCGCACTGGGCGCAAGGATCGCAGCCGCTCCGCACGTGTGGCGGCTTCGCGCAAGGCCCAGGCCGTAGCGGCCCCAGCGGCGTCCGCAGCAGGGTCCGATCAGGCAGTGTCCGATCAGGCAGCCGACAGCGGCTCCGAAGGGAACGAGTAGACGATGGGCCAGAAGATCCACCCGAACGGGTTCCGCGTCGGCATCACGCGCGACTGGGACTCCCGCTGGTTTAACCGGCACTCCATGGCCGACCTGCTGATCGAGGATCACAAGATCCGCCGCTTCATCAAGCAGGAGTACTACTTCGCGGGCATCCCGAAGGTCGAGATCGAGCGCAAGGGCGACCAGATCATGATCTTGGTCCACTGCTCGCGTCCGGGCGTGCTCATCGGCCGCAAGGGCGTCAAGGTCGACAAGCTGAAGGAGCAGCTCGAGAAGCTCTCCGGCAAGGAGATCACGCTCAACATCCACGAGATCACGCAGCCGGAGCTGAACGCTCAGCTCGTGGCCGAGAACGTGGGCGAGCAGCTCGAGCGTCGTGCGTCGTTCCGCCGTGCGCTCAAGCGCGCGCTGCAGCAGACGATGGACCGTGGTGCCAAGGGCATCAAGCTCCGCATCGGCGGTCGACTCGGTGGCGCTGAGATCGCGCGTGTGGAGACCCAGATCATGGGCTCCATCCCGCTGACCACGCTGTCGGCCGACATTGACTACGGGTTTGCTGAGGCGCGCTGCTCGTACGGCCGCATCGGCGTGAAGTGCTGGATCTACAAAGGCCCCATCCGCAAGGGTGCGCTGCTGAGGGGGAGGTAGACGATGGCTTTGATGCCGAAACGGGTGAAGCGGCGCAAGCAGCACCGCGGGAGAATGAAGGGACGCGCCACGCGAGGCCATACGGTCGCGTTCGGCGAGTTCGGCCTGCAGTCCACGCAGCGTGGCTGGCTGAATGCCCGACAGATCGAGGCGGGCCGCATTGCGGCCAACCACTTCCTGCGTGGTGAGGGCCGCATCTGGATCCGCGTCTTCCCCCACAAGCCGGTGACGTCGAAGCCCGCCGAGGTCCGCATGGGCACCGGCAAGGGCGATGTCGACCGCTGGGTCGTGGTCGTGAAGCCCGGAACGATTCTCTACGAGATCGGTGGAGTCAGCGAGGAGAAGGCCAAAGTGGCCCTCAACCGCATGGCTCACAAGATGCCGTTCCGCGTCCGGATGGCGAAGAGGAGGCCACAGCTGTGAGCCGCATCGCCACCATCCGAGAACGAAGCGGTGACGACCTGCTTCGCGACATTGCCACCTCCGAGCGCGAGATCTGGGACCTGCGGTTCCAGCGCAACAGTGAGAAGGCCGGAGACCCCTCCAAGATCCGTCAACTGCGGCGCCAGGTCGCGCGCATGTTGACCGTCCTGCGCGAGCGCGAGCTCGGCATCGAGCGAGGACAGACCAAGTGACTGACAGCAACAACGACGAGGGGCGCACCGCGCGGCCGACCGTGGTCGGCAAGGTCGTGAGCGACAAGATGGACAAGACCATCCTCGTTCAGCGCGACCGGAGCGTGAAGCACCCCCTCTACAAGAAGTACGTCAAGCGCTCGACCAAGTACGTCTGCCACGACGCCGAGAACTCGGCGCGTGACGGCGACGAGGTCGAGATCACGCAGACGCGACCGCTTTCGAAGACGAAGCGGTGGCGACTCGTCCGCGTGCTGCGCGAATCCCCGCGCGGCGCCAAGGAGGGCTGAGATGATTCAGGCCCAGACGATGCTCGACGTGGCGGACAACACGGGTGCCAAGCGCGCTCAGTGCATCCGAGTCCTGGGCTCCGGCAACCGCCGGACGTGCGGGATCGGGGACGTCATCGTCTGCGCCGTCAAGAAGGCGCTGCCGCACGGGTCCGTGAAGAAGAGTGACGTCGTCCGCGCCGTCGTCGTGAGGACCCGCAGCGCGGTTCGTCGCGAGGACGGTTCGTACGTTCGCTTCGATCGCAATGCGTGCGTCATCGTCGATACCGATGGCAATCCCAAGGGCACGCGCATCTTTGGCGCCGTCGCCCGTGAGCTGCGCGCGAAGAACTACATGAAGATCATCTCGCTCGCATCGGAGGTGGTCTAGCCGTGAAGTTCTCCATCCGAATCGGTGACACGGTCCAGGTGGCTCGAGGTTCCCGCAACCGGAACCCCGAGAAGCCGTCGACGCGCGGTCGCGTGCTCCGCATCGACCGCCGCAAGGGCCGTGTGTGGGTCGAGTCCCACAACATGCGCGTCAAGCATCTCAAGAAGTCGCAGCAGCACCCCCAGGGTGGGCGCCTCGAGCGTGAGATGTCGGTCGCACTCAGCAATGTCATGGTCGTGACGGGTGGCGGCGATGCCGTCTCCGTCCGCCAAGCCTCGCGGGCAGAGGACGGCAGCGTCGTCCTGAAGCCTGGCGACGGCGAGTCGTAGGTGCAGAGATGGTGATGCCTCGACTTCAAGAGAAGTACAAGACCGAGATCGTCCCGGCGTTCCTCGAGCAGCGCGGCTGCCCGAACCTGTTCGCCGTGCCGCGTCTCGAGAAGATCGTCGTGAGCATGGGCGTCGGCAAGGCGACCGAGAACAAGCGGCTGATCGAGTCGGCCACGGCTGACATGACGACCATCACGGGACAGAAGTGTCTCGTCACGCGGGCAACGAAGTCGGTCTCGAACTTCCGCCTTCGTGAGGGGAACATCTCGGGCTGCATGGTCACGCTGCGTGGCGCTCGCATGTACGAGTTCCTCGACCGACTCGTCAGCGTGGTCATCCCGCGTATCCGCGACTTTCGCGGGCTGAAGACCAAGTCGTTCGACGGAGCCGGCAACTACTCGATGGGACTGAGCGATCAGCTCGTGTTCCCGGAGATCCAGGCCGATCGCGTCGAGAACGTGCAGGGCATGAACATCACGATGGTCATCCGTCGCTCGAGTCGTGAGGAGTCCCTCGCGCTGCTGCGGATGTTCGGAGTGCCGTTCCGATCGGACGAGTCGAGAACACCAGGAGAGATCCGTGGCTAAGACCAGCCAGCGCGTCAAGTCGTTCGAGAAGCGGGAGAAGTACGAGGTTCAGCACCGTCGCCGGTGCCGCCTCTGCGGTCGCCCGCGTGCCTTCATGCGGAAGTTCGGCATGTGCCGGATCTGCTTCCGAAAGAAGGCCCACCTTGGGGAAATCCCCGGCGTGATGAAGGCCTCCTGGTAGCGCACGAGCGGAGAAGCAGACGATGAGTATGACTGACCCGATCGCGGACATGTTGACCCGCATCCGCAACGCCAACGTGATCAAGCGTCGGACGGTTGACGTGCCCCGATCGAAGCTGAAGACGGGCATTGCCCACGTCTTGAAGCGTGAGGGCTACATCGAGGACTTCCTCGATATTGAGGCCGGTACGCGATCGCTGCTGCGGCTGACGCTGAAGTACGGCCCGGAAGGGCAGCACATCATTCGTCGCATCGAGCGCGTGTCGAAGCCGGGACGTCGCGTGTACCGCGGCGTCGCGGACCTCACGTCGCCGGTCGGCGGACTGGGTGTCTACGTGGTCTCGACGGACCAAGGCGTCCTGTCCGATCGCGAAGCACGAGAGAAGAAGGCCGGGGGCGAAATCCTCTGCCGGGTCATCTAGGCGGAGCCAGACACATGTCGCGTATCGGAAGTCTGCCCCTGAAGCCACCCGCGGGTGTCGACGTGAACGTCGATGGTCGCAACGTGCGCGTGAAGGGCCCCAAGGGTGAAGTCACGTTCGTGATGCCCGCCGGTGTCCGCGTGGACGCTGCCGACGGAGAGCTGACGGTGAACCGTCTCTCGAACTCGAAGGCGGACAAGGCAGCGCACGGCACTGCGCGTCGCCTGCTCGGCAACGCGGTCCACGGCGTCTCGACGCCGTACGCGATCACCCTCGAGATCGTCGGCGTGGGCTACACGTCGAACATCCGCGGGCGCTCGATCGCGTTGAAGGTCGGCTATGCGAACGAGGTCGTGCTCGCCTTCCCGGACGGCGTGGATGTCACCACCCCGTCCGCGATCCAGATGATCGTCACCGGCTGTGACAAGCAGATGTGCGGTGAGTTCGCGGCCCGCATTCGCCGCGTGCGGCCGCCCGAGCCCTACAACGGCAAGGGCATCCGCTATCAGAACGAGCGCATTCAGAGGAAGGCGGGCAAGTCCTTCGCGTCGGCCGGATAGCCACGCAAGGAGGGAACGATCATGCGACGTGCAGCAAAGAAGCAGATGATGCAGAAGCGGCGTCACCGCCGTATTCGCGGCAAGGTGAGCGGCACTGCCGAGCGCCCGCGCCTCGTGGTGACGCGCTCTCACAAGCAGATCTACGCGCAGGTCATCGACGACGTGCGCGGCCACACGCTCTGTTCCGCCTCGTCGCTCCAGCTCGCCAAGTCCGGCGGCTTGGGCGACTCCAACGGTGGCAACCTGACCGGTGCGGTGGTCGTCGGTGCCGAGATCGCCAAGCGCGCTCTCGATGCCGGCGTCTCGACAGTCTCGTTCGATCGAGCAGGGTATCGGTACCACGGGCGCGTGAAGGCGCTCGCGGATGCGGCGCGCGAAGGCGGACTGAAGTTCTGAGCAGGGGTCTCACCCCAGCCACACGACGGGAACATCCATGAAGGACAAGTACGGCAACCTCGACTTCGTCGACGCCGGGGGTCTCACCCTCGACGACAACGTCGTGAAGATCAATCGCTGCGCCACGGTCGTCAAGGGCGGCCGCCGGTTCTCGTTCAGCGCGCTCGTCGTGGTGGGCAATCGCCAGGGCGTCTGCGGCTACGGATTCGGCAAGGCGAAGGAAGTGCCCATGGCGGTCGAGAAGGCCGTCAAGGACGCCAAGAAGCGCCTGGTCCGCGTGCCGCTCGTCGGTGCGTCGGTGCCGCATCCCGTGAAGGGGCGCTTCGGCGCGACCACCGTGTTCCTCGGCCCCGCATCGCCGGGTACGGGCGTCACGGCGGGACACTCGGTGCGCGCGCTGCTCGAGGCGGCGGGCGTCCGCGACATCCTCACCAAGAACTATGGGTCCTGCAATCCGGTGAACGTCGTTCGCGCGACGATGGACGGCCTCCTGCAGCTCCGGACGATGGAGCAGGTGGCCGCGCTCCGGGGAGTGAGCATCTAATGGACATCTCCAAGGCAGTCGGAGTAGACGTCGGCCGTCGCCGCAAGCGCCGCAAGGGCCGGGGCACCGGTTCGGGCGCTGGCAAGACGTCGAGCCGTGGCTCCAAGGGCGCCGCTGCGCGTACCGGTTTCAGCGGGCTTCTGCATCATGAGGGCGGTCAGATGCCGCTCATCCGTCGAATCCCGAAGCGTGGCTTCTCGAACGACCGTTTCCGCATCGAGTACGAGGCGATCAACGTTGACCGTCTCGCTCAGTTCGCGGGCGAGTTGATCACTCCCGACCTCCTGAAGGAGCGCGGGATGCTCAAGAAGCGCTCCGAACGCGTCAAGGTGCTGGCCGGTGGTGATCTGACCGAGAAGCTCGACGTGCACGCACACGCGTTCAGCAAGGCCGCGATCACAAAGATCGAGGCCGCCGGCGGAACCGCGACCGTGATCGAGGCTCAGAAGGGCAAGACGTCGGAGTGACCGCTCCCTCTGTTCCCTGCTCGAACCCGGAGCGCCGCGAGGCGACGACCGGAGCCGGCGCCCGCGCCGGCTCCGGTGTCTCGCATTCTCGTGCGACGCTCCGTTCCACCACGGGCACGAAGGGCGGCCCACGATGATCGAGAAGATCGTCAACGTCTTCCGCGTCGAAGACCTGCGCAAGAAGATCGTCACGACGGCGATCCTCCTGCTCGTCTATCGCATCGGCTTCCAGATCCCGGTCCCCGGGATCTCGTCCATGCGCATCGCGCAGGTGCTCGATCAGATCAAGTCTCAGAGCGATGCGGGCGGAGGGCTGGGGCAGATGCTCGGCCTCGTCAGCATCCTGTCCGCAGGCGGGCTGCTGTCCTTCGGCATCTTCAGCCTGGGGATCATGCCCTACATCTCGAGCTCCATCATCTTCAGCATCCTGGGGAAGGTCATCCCCTCGATCGAGAAGATGGTCAAGGAGGGCTCGCAGGGTCAGAAGCGCATGAACCAGTGGATGAGATGGGGCACCGTGCCCATCTGTCTCATCCAGGCCATCTTCGTCATCGAGGGCATCATTCTCAGCCCGGAGATGTGGGGTGGCGGCCAACCACTCGTAGACCCCGCGGACTACGTCGGGTTCCCCGGCTGGATCATCGGCTTCTATATCCCGGCGGTGATCGCGCTTACCGCGGGCAGCATCTTCCTGATGTGGCTCGGTGAGCAGATCACCGAGTACGGCATCGGCAACGGCATCTCGTTGCTGATCATGGCCGGCATCCTCGCCGGCATGCCGAACGCTGTGCAGGAGCTGATGAACCCCGTCGGGCTCAGCAACCCGGAGGATGCGGCGTCGCAGGGCGTGCTGAAAGCCGCGGCTCTGCTCGGGCTGTATCTCGGCGTCTCGCTCGCTGTGGTCTACGTGACCAAGGGCTCCAGACGCATTCCCGTGCAATACGCACGCATGGTGCGAGGTCGCGGCGTCTACGGCGGCCAGAAGCACTACATGCCGCTGAAGGTCAACCAGGCGAACGTGATGCCGGTGATCTTCGCGATGTCGCTGCTGCAGTTCCCGAACGTGATCTTCAGCGACGGCGCGCTCGACATGCCCTACCTCGCCGACGTCTTCGGCGACCAGATGGGGTGGGTCTACAACGCCATCTACATCGCCATGATCTTCTTCTTCTCCTTCTTCTGGGTGCAGCTGATGTTCCAGCCGGCCGAGATGGCGAAGAACATGAAGGAGTACGGAGCCTTCATCCCGGGCATCCGTCCCGGCAAGGCGACGTCCGAGTTCCTGGATCGAGTGCTCATCCGACTGACGCTCGCCGGATCGTTCTTCCTCGCCGGCATCAGCCTGTTCCCGAACATTCTGGCGTCGGGCATGAACGTGTCCCCGATGACTGCCAGCTTCCTCGGAGGCACGTCGATCCTCATCGTCGTGGCCGTCGCCTTGGACCTGGTCGATCGGATGAACGCTCAGCTGATGATGCGCAACTACGAGGGGTTCATGAAGGGAGGCGGCGGCCAGTAGCCGCGGATCTCATGAACCTCGTCTTCCTCGGACCTCCCGGCGCTGGTAAGGGCACCCAGGCACAGCGTCTCGCGACGGCTCATGGCATCGCGCACGTGAGCACGGGTGACATGCTGCGTTCTGCCGTCGCGGAGGGGACCGAGGTGGGGCGCCAAGCAAAGGGCTACCTCGATCGTGGCGAGCTGGTGCCGGATCAGGTCATTGCGGACCTGGTCGCGGAGCGCATCCAGGCCGACGACTGCTCGACCGGGTTCCTCCTCGACGGCTTCCCCCGAACGCTTGCTCAGGCAGAGCTTCTCGACGGGGCCCTCTCGGGACTCGATCTCGCGATCGACGCGGCGGTGCTCATCGAGGTCAACGAGGACGAGCTCCTCCAGCGTCTCACCTCGCGTGGCGAAGGCCGTTCGGACGACCAGCCGGACGTCATTCGGCACCGGCTCGAGGTCTACGCCGATCAGACGGCGCCGCTGGCCGGACTGTACGACCAGCGCGGTCTCCTGCGCCGTGTCGACGGTCTCGGATCGATCGACGACGTTGCGGCTCGCGTCGCGGGCTCGGTCAACGGGAGATCCGTATGATCTCCATCAAGACCAACGACGAGTTCGACGCCATGCGGGATGCCGGTCGGATCGTGGCGATGGTCCACGCCTGGATGCGCGAGAACGTGCAGCCAGGCGTCTTGACCAGCGACATCGACGCCGCGGCGGAGAAGATCATCCGCGACGAGGGCGCGACGCCGGAGTTCAAGGGGTATCACGGGTTCCCCGCGAGCATCTGTGCGTCCGTCAACGAAGAGGTCGTACACGGCATCCCGGGATCCCGGGTGCTGGCGGACGGCGACATTATCGGCGTGGACGTCGGTGCCCGCATCCACGGTTTCGTGGGAGACGCGGCCCTGACTCTCGCCGTCGGAGCGGTGACCGACGAGGCTCAGCGCCTTCTCGACACCACACGCGAGTGTCTTGACCTCGCAATCGGCGTCTGCGGACCCGGCGTGCGCCTCTCGGCGATCGGCGCTGCGGTCCAGAAGCACGCCGAGGCTCGCGGCTACACGCTCGTGCGTGAGTACGCGGGCCATGGGATCGGCCGGCGAATGCATGAGGAGCCGTCGGTCCCGAACTACGTCGATCCCCTCCTGCGGCATCGGGACCATGTCCTGAAGCCTGGGATGGCGATCTGCATCGAACCCATGGTGAACGTCGGTGGCCCGGAGGTCCGCGTGCTCGACGATGGTTGGACGGTCGTTACCCGCGACGGTACTTTGTCCGCCCATTTCGAACACACGATCGCCATCCGAGACACTGGTGCGGAGGTGATGACGGTCTTGTGAGCGAGAGCCGAGCCCGGTCACAGGCAGTCGTGCGGGAAATCCTGCCGAACGCGATGTTCCGGGTTGAGCTGCCGGGCGGTCGCGTCCTGTCGGGCCACGTTGTTGGCAAGGCGAGAGCGCTTCTGACACGCCTGGTACCGGGCGACGAGGTTGAGGTCGAGGTCGCATCACGCGACGCCGGGTTCTGCCGCATCGTCGGGCGTCCGCGCGACACGCGCGGGCGGTGAGAAGCGACGGCGCAGTCGCAAACGCGAGAACGTCACGAAGCGAGCTGGAACGATGAAGGTACGAACGTCCGTTAGACGGATCTGTGACAAGTGCAAGGTCGTGCGCCGCCGTGGGGTGGTGTTCGTGATCTGCGAGAACAAACGTCACAAGCAGCGGCAGGGGTAAGCAGCAATGCCACGTGTGAATGGAGTCGACATCCCCCCGAACAAGCGGGTGGACATCGCGCTCACCTACATCTATGGCGTCGGTCCGAACGTCGTTCAGCAACTGCTGACCGAGTCGAAGATCGCGCCGGAGATGCGGGCGAGGGATCTCACGGACGAGCAGGTCTCGCAGCTGAATCAGCTGATCGAGCGGAGCTTCGTGACCGAGGGTCAACTGCGTCGCCAGATGCTGCAGAACATTCAGCGTTTGAAGGAGATCCGCTGCTATCGCGGTCTGCGCCACATCCGTGGTCTGCCGGCTCGCGGACAACGGACCAAGACAAACGCACGCACGCGGAAGGGTCCGAAGCGGACCGTCGCGCGCAAGAAGTCCGTGAAGGAGCGGTAGACCGATGGCGAAGTCGAAGCGCAAGGTCAAGCGGAACGTGCCCCGCGCTGTGGTGCACGTCCAGGCGAGCTTCAACAACACGATCATCACGGTCACCGATCCCAACGGAGAGGTGCTCTGCTGGGACTCGGCCGGAACGATCGGCTACAAGGGCTCGCGCAAGAGCACCCCGTTCGCGGCTCAGAAGGCCGCTGAGCGCGTCGCTGACAAGGCGATGAAGATGGGCGTGCGCGAGGCCGAGGTCCGGGTCAAGGGCCCGGGCGCCGGTCGCGAGTCAGCGATCCGATCGCTCTCGGCGAACGGCATCAAGATCCGCGCGATCGAGGACCGCACCCCGATCCCGCACAACGGTTGCCGGCCGCGCAAGCGCCGCCGCGTTTAACCGAACTGACGACGAGAACGAGTACGAGAACGAACCGAGCCACGGGCTTCACGGAGCCCTGCGAGGACAGGTGAGTAATGGCCAGGATCACGGGTCCCAAGGACCGCATCTCGAGGCGCGAGGGTGTCGAACTCTTCGGCAAGAAGAAGTCGGCGCTCCTCCGACGTGAGACCGTCCCCGGAAAGGGGATTCGGAGTCGTCGCGGTCGACGGCTCTCGGAGTACGGAATCCGTCTGCGTGAGAAGCAGAAGGTGAAGCGTCTGTACGGCGTGCTCGAGAAGCAGTTCCGCCGCTTCTACGAGATGGCGCGCCGCCAGAAGGGCAACTCCGGTCAGAACCTTCTCGGCCTCCTCGAGCGTCGGCTGGACAACGCTGTGTTCGCCATGGGCTACGGCAGCACCCGGCCGATGGCGCGCCAGTTGGTCGTTCACGGGCACATTCTCTTGAATGGCAAGAAGGCCACGCGACCAAGCATGCTCGTGAGTGCGGCCGACGTGATCTCGGTGAAGGCTGTCGAGGGCTCTCAGAACCTCGCCAGGGGCGGGCTCGAGCTCTCTCGCAGCCTGCGCTCGCCGCCGTCGTGGGTGGCGGTGGACGACCAGAAGTTGACCGGCAATGTGGTCGCGCTTCCGGCGCGGGACGCCGTCCCGATCGACATCAACGAGCTGCTCGTGGTCGAGGCCTGCTCGCGCTAGCGAGAGGCCCCGACCAGACTCCAGTCAGGATCAGGACAAGACGAGGACTGCCGGCCGAGCCGGCACGCTAGGCGCCCCAATTGCGGGCGCTGGGAGGTTCCAGGGATGCGCATTCGTTGGCGCGAGTTCGAGCTGCCGAACAGGGTCGTGCGTGACGAGACCGTCAGCAGCGACACGTACGGCATGTTCATCGCCGAGCCCTTCGAGAAGGGCTTCGGGACGACCGTCGGCAACGGCCTCCGGCGCGTGCTGCTGTCCTCCCTCGAGGGTGCGGCTCCGACGCACCTGAAGATCGGCGGGGTCGAGCACGAGTTCTCGACGATCGAAGGCGTCCTCGAGGACGTGACCGAGATCGTCCTGAACATGAAGAAGCTGCTCGTCCGTCTTGAGACGAACGACCCTCGCACGCTGCGTCTTCGCAAGTCGGGCAAGGGTGCCGTCACGGCTGGCGACTTCACGGACACGTCGGACTGCGAGGTCGTGAGCCGCGATCTGTACATCTGCACCATCTCTGGTGACGACGTGGAACTCGACATGGAGGTCACCGTGCGCCGCGGCCGCGGCTACGTGACCGCCGATGAGAACTACGACGAGGACATGGAGTTGGGAGTCATCCCGATCGACTCCATCTTCTCGCCGGTCCAGCGTGTGCGCTACAGCACCCACGCGACGCGTGTGGGCAAGATGACGAACTACGACAAGCTCGTCACCGAGATCTGGACCGACGGCACGGTCACGCCTGAGATGGCGCTGCTCGAGGCCGCCAAGATCTACCGCAAGCACCTGAACCCATTCGTCCTCCCGGGCGATGCGGGTCCGGCGGCTCCGTCGAGCATCTTCTCGCCACTGGCGACGCCCAGTGGTGACGAGGGCTCGGCGACGACGTCGCTCAAAGAGATCATGATGCGTGCGATCTCGTCACTCGACCTCTCGGTTCGCGCTGCGAACTGCATGGCCGAGCAGGAGATCGAGACGGTTGGCGAGCTCGTCGGTCGGAGCAAGGACGAGCTCCTGAACGTGAAGAACTTCGGCAAGACGTCGCTGCGCGAGATCGAGAAGAAGCTCAAGGAGCTCGACCTCGATCTCGGCATGGACGTGGACGCCATCCTGAACGCCTAGCGTTCAAGGGAGAGCACGATGCGGCATCGCAAGAGCGGGCGGAAGTTCGGACGCAAGACAGACCCGCGTCGCGCCCTACGGCGTGACGTGGTGAAGGCGTTGTTCCGCCATGGGCGGATCACGACCACGCTAGCGAAGGCGAAGGAGTTCCGTCCCTACGCCGAGAAGATGATCACGATCGCCAAGCGGGGCGCGGCAGCGCGCGCCGCCGACGATACGATCACCGCGCTGAACGCGTACCGCAGGCTCCTGAAGGAGCTGCACGACGAGTCGATCGTCGCGCACCTGATCGAGGAGATCGGGCCGCAGTTCACCGACCGCCCGGGTGGCTACACGCGCATCCTCCAGCACGCCAAGGGGCGGCTTGGGGACAATGCGCCGACGGCCTTGTTCGAGCTCGTGACCTTCGATCCGAACCCGGAGTCCCTCGAGTCTCTCGAGGTTCCCGAGGAGGAGGCGGCCGAGTCGGCCTAGTCTTCTCGACTGGATCGTGACCTGACGGGTGCGGTGCTCCGGGGAATGCCCCGGGACGTCGCACCCGTCTTCGCGTCCGGCGGCCGGGTCGTGTTGAATCGGAGACGTGCGCACCGACGAACGCCGTTGGAACCTCATTCGGGCCTTCTACCGGTCCTATCGATCGTTCCATGCCATCTTCGAGCAGTACGAGCGTCGCGTCGCGGCGTTCACCTCGTCGTACCGCGAGGACCGCCGCGAGATCAAGTTGAAGCCCGACGAGCTCTACTCGCTCTTCGACTCGAACGCGATCGAGGCGCTGCGGGACGAGGAGCTCGAGACGCTCAAGGAGGTCGGGCACCAGTTGTTCCGCGGGCACGACCGGCCGGATGCGTTCGACAGCCACGTGACGAACATCTACCACGAGGTCTCCCTCCTGAAGGAGGAGCACTGGACGATGCGCGAGGAGGTCCTGCGCAAGGACCCCGAGGCGTACGACCGGTACTACCGCGAGGTCAACGTCTACTACCCACGCCGGCTGCGACACGTCCGCAACCTGTACGGCAAGGCGCGTCGTCGCCTCGAGTCCGTGCTCCTGCCGGCGTTCGCGCGCAACAAGATTATGGTGCGATCGGCCTACCTGTTCGGGGAGCGGCTGTTCCGTGGCGTCTATCCCGGTGGGCTCGACGAGTTCTACGGTCACATGTATCCGAACGGCGGAGCCCTCACGGGCTACACGCTCGCGGCGGACTCATTCCTCGAGGGCGGCTTTGCGACCGAGGCAGCCGCGGCCTACTCGCGCGCGATCCAGGTCCTCGACGTGCGACGGATCGCTCAGGGCGAAGACGGCGAGGAGGGCGGCGGATCCGACTCCCGGGGGCGCGAGGACCTGGCGGTTCAACGGCGCAACCTCGAACGTCGAAAGGAACGCGCTCTGGCGCTGGACTGATCCATGGACGCAGAGTTGACGGTTCCTGAAGCGGTGGGGGTGGTGCATCCGGCACGTGCCGCGATCACACGGCGCGTGTACGTCGAGGCCTTCGGCTGCCAGATGAACTTCCTCGACGGTGAACTCGCGGTCTCGCGACTCTCCGATCATGGCTGGGCGCGCACCGCGGATGCCGAGGCCGCGGACCTCATCCTGTTCAACACGTGTTCGATTCGCGACCAGAGTGAGAACCGGGTCTGGTCGCGCCTCGGAGCGCTGCGGGAGCGCAAGGCCCGCGATCCGGGACTGCTCATCGGCGTGATGGGCTGCATGGCACAGCGCGAAGCGGCGCAGATCTTGAAGCGCATGCCGCACGTCGATCTCGTTTGCGGCACGCGTCGTTTCCAAGAGATGCATCGACTGGTCGAGCGCGCCGAGACGGAAGGCCAGGTTCTCGCGGTCGAGGTGGACGGTTTCGTCGACGTCGTCCGTGACGTGCGCATCCGTCCGGAGCGTCATCGCGCGTACGTCTCCGTCATGCGGGGCTGCGACCACAGGTGCTCGTACTGCATCGTGCCGCGCACGCGGGGGACGCAGGTGGATCGCCCGTTCGACGACGTCGTTAGCGAGGTTCGGCGGTTGTCGGCCGACGGGGTCCGCGAGATCACGCTGCTCGGGCAGAACATCAACACGTACGGCCGGTACCTCCCGGATCGTCCGACGCTCGGCGGCGTGATCCGAGCCGTCGATCAGGTTCCGGGCATCGAACGCATCCGCTTTCTCACCAGCAATCCGATGGACATCGAGGACGAACTTCTCGAGGCGATGGCCGAGACACCGGCTGCCGCCGGGTACCTCCACTTCCCCGCGCAGCACGGTCACTCAGACGTGCTCAGGCGTATGTACCGCGGGTACTCGCGCGAACGGTATCTGGAGGTCTGCGAGACGGCGCGACGGCTGTGTCCTGGGATCGAGCTCGCCAGCGACCTGATCGTCGGCTTCCCCGGCGAAACGGAGGAGGAGTTCGAGGCGACGCGCTCGCTGATGGAGACCGTGCAGTTCAAGCAGGTCTACATCTTCAAGTACTCGCCGCGGCCGGGTACCGCGGCGGCCGAGAAGTTGGTCGACGACGTCTCGGACGCGGTCAAGCGCGATCGGAAGAACGAGCTGCTCGCGGTGCAGGAGAGGATCTCCATCGCCCGCAACCAGCGACTCGTGGGGACCGACGTGCACGTTCTGGTCGACGGACCGTCTCCGCGCAACGCCGCCCGTCTGTCCGGCCGCGCGGAGGGCAGTCACATGGTGATCTTCGACGGGTCGGAGGACCTGGCGGGGCGCTTCATCCGCGTCCGGGTGGAGCGCGCGACGGCCGCCGCCCTCTACGGCACGCTGGTGCCGGGTAGCGAGCACTGATCACGGCATGAGCGTCGGGATCGAGCGACTGCGGGAGCTCATGGCCGAAGCCCTCGCGTTGGCGGAGCGCGGTCGCTTTCGCGTGGAACCCAACCCGTGCGTCGGCGCGCTGGTCGTCTCGAGCGACGGGGAGGTCCTCGGACGAGGGTTCCATCGCGAGTACGGCGGACCGCACGCCGAGGTCCATGCGCTCGCAGATGCCGGCGAGTCGGCGCGTGGCGCCACGTTGGTGGTCACGCTCGAACCGTGCGCGCACGACGAGAAGAAGACGCCACCGTGTGTGGCGGCCGTGCGGGAAGCGGGGATCGCCCGTGTGGTCGTCGGCTCCCCCGATCCGAACCGAGCGACCACCGGGCGCGCAGCCGCGGCGCTCGCCGCAGCCGGCATTGAGGTCGAGGAGGGCGTGCTCGGCGAGGAGTGCCGTCTCGCGTTGCGTCACTACGAGGCGCACTTGGCGCGTGGGCGACCGTGGGTCATTGCGAAATGGGCGATGTCGGCGGACGGACGCGTGGCCGATGCGGTGGGGCGCTCCCGATGGATCACGGGCGCCGCGGCGCGCGATCTCGTTCACGAGATCCGTGGACGGGTCGAGGCGATCGTCGTCGGGCGCGGAACAGTCGAGGTCGACGATCCGCAGTTGACCTGTCGGCGGCCTGACGGCCCCGCGCTGGCGCGACCGGCGTTGCGCGTCGTCCTCGATAGTCGACTCGGGGTGCCGACGACCGCCCGTCTGCTCGCCGAACCCGACGCCGCGCCGACGCTCGTCATCGCGACGTCGGCGTCGGATCCCGATCGACGAGCCGTTCTTCAGGCGGCCGGAGTCGAGGTCGCTGTCGTCGCGGCCGACGAGGACGGGAGAGTGGACCCCCGGGCCGCATGGGAACTCCTGCATGCGCGCGGAGTCCGGCGCGTGTTGCTCGAGTCGGGAGGCCGGCTGCTCGGGACCGTGCTCCGAGTCTCCGGAGCGCAGCAGATCATGGCGTTCACGGCACCGGTCGTGATCGGCGGCGAGCCGGCACGCTCACCGTTCGCAGGCGACGGATGGCCGATGAGTTCCGCCCCACGCCTGCTGTCACCGCGCGTAACGGCGATCGGAGATGACGCCCTGCTCGAGGGCTACTGGCCGGCTCTGCCAGCGTAGTCCGCAGCGTTCGCGCGGCCCCCTCGTGGACGATGCAGGGCCAGGGACGTCGGCTACTGACCGGACTCGCGGCCCTCAGCGTTCGTGATGTCCGAGAGTCGGCGTCGCAGCCAGTTCTCATCGATCTCGCGGCGGAGGTCGAGCAGCTCGGTGTGCACGGCGTCGATGCGCAGCCCACGGTCGACGACGGCCGACGCGCGCTTCCACGACTTGTTGCCGACCTCCAGGCGTCCCCACCGCGTCAGCAGATCGAGCATCCGCCGGTCGCAGTCGTCCATCTCCCGGACGCAGAGCTCGCGCGTTTCGCCGGGCTGGACCACGCGCTTCACCTTCATCAGCGTGGTGCGGCAGGCGATGAAGCCCTTCTCGGACTTGGTCAGCGCGCGACGCGCACGCGTCTGGTTGCCCTTCGCCAGGTAAGCGAACGCCTCGATCGAGGTCTCGGCGGCCTTCTGCTTGTCGGCGAGCGCGTCGGCGACCTTGTCGTCGATCCACTTCTGACGCTTCTCGGCCTTGCGGCGATCAGCGTCGCTCTGCTCGGCCTCCGCTTCGACGGCCTCACGCTGCTCGATCCGTACGAGGATGTCGGGCACACGGCCGCGGACGCGATCGGCGTCGGCCCCCGGCGGCGCCACACGGAGGTAGCGACGGACGCGCACCAGCGCCGCCTCGGGGTCACCGGTCTCCAGGAGCCGGTCGACCTCGTCCATCGTCGCGTTGGCTTCTGCCTTGGCCACGCCGATGAGCAGCTTCTCGAGGGCTGGGAGGTCGTCGACGCCGAGCCCCTTGGCCTTCAAGAGTTCCTTGCGCGCGTAGACGAAGAGGCCCTGCTCGAGCGCCCAACCCGCGAGCTCGACGCGCCCGTCGGCATCGTCGGCGGCGAGCGTGGATTCCCAGAGCTCGTAGCGGGACAACGGCAGGATCTCGGTCCACGCGATCTTGGCGCGCCCGCCGGCCTCGCGGTCGAACACCACGGCCTGGTCGTCGAGCGACACGACCTCGCCCGGGACGAGATCACCATTGCGCAGTTTGATGACCTCGCCAGCCAGAGCCGAAGAGATCAGTGCCGGAGCGAGCAGCAGCAGCGCTGCGAGTCCTGCCAGGAACGGGCGAAGCGACCTATCACGGTTCGACGTCGGGCCAGTGATCACGACCGGGTACCTCTCTATCCGGCGCACGGTCCGCGGTTGCGCCGACGCTCAGTATCGCCGATCCGGCCCCAACGTGGGGCACGGAACACTCGAATCCGCTGGTCGCTACCCGCCGTCGCGGAGGCGCAGGATCTCGTCCTCGTCACGCAACTTCGCCTCGACGGCGATCAGGCGCTCGGATGCCTCGAGGACGGAGGGGTCGTTCTCGTCGCGCTTCGTCATGGCCAGGAACGTCCGCAGATCGTGGCGTGCGCGGTCCCAGTCCTCGCGCGCCTGGCGGACGATGCCGCGGTTCAGGAACGCCGACGAGCGATCGGGGTCGAGCTCGATGACGACGTTGAGTTCGCGCTCCGCCTCCTCGAGACGGCCCATCTTGAAGAGCACGTTCCCGAGCAGGTCGCGCAGTTCGGCCTCCTTGGCCTTGGCGCCGGCGAGCTTCTGCTCGTAGAGGGGCGCCTCGCGCGGGAAGCGCTTGATCGCGTCGTTCCACAGCTGCTTCGACTTGACCACCTGGCTCTCGTAGCCCTTCGCACGCTCCAGCGCCTCAGGCCAGTCGCCCTTGAAGGCGGACATCTTCGAGAGGCCGAGCATGCAGGTCAGTTGGTACTGGGCCTCCTGCTCGCCGCTCTTGAGCACGCGCTTGAAACTGTTCTCGGCCAGCCCGATGTGGCGCATGAGCTCATTGCTCGCAACACGGAGTTCGTCCTCCGTTGCGCGGTCCCCGCCCTCGCTGCGGGCGAGGCGCGCCTTCAACATGCGGACCTTCAGGTCGTGGAGCTCGACCCAGTGCTCTTGGACGAGCGCGTAGCCGAGTTCGGCCTTCCACTCCTGGCCGTCCATGTCCTGCTCGCGCAACTCGTCGAGCAACTCCTCGGCCTGAGCGAGTCGCTGCACGCCGGTCTCGGAGGCGTCCAGCCCGAGCTGGTACAGCGCCATGCCCTGACCGAGCCGTGCCTTGTCGCTCAGCGGCTCGAGCTCGAGGGCCTTCGCCCACTGCTGGTACGCCCGCTCGTAGTGACGCTGATCGTAGTACTGCGCCGCGTTCTCGAGGTGCAGTGTCAGCCGGGTGCGGTCCTCGCTCCCCAGCGTCGAGCACGCGCCGAGCGCAAGCACGAGCAGGGGGGCGACGAGACGCAAAGACGCTCTGGTTGTCCGCATGAGGTCTCCCATGCTGGCCGCTCGCGTCACCCTCGGGTCACGGAGGCGGATCAGCGGAGGTCCGAAGACGTGTCGTAGACCCACGGCGTGTCGTGCATCTCGTAGTCCTGCACCTCGCCGTCGGCGAAGAACAGCCCCAGTTCGCGCTCGGCGGCCTCGGGCGAGTCGCTCGCGTGCACGAGGTTGTAGCCGTCGCTGATGGCGAAGTCGCCGCGGATGGTCCCGGGGTCCGCCTGAGAGCCGAAAGTGGCGCCGAGCATCTTGCGGATCACGGTGATCGCGCTCTTGCCGCGGAGCGCCACGACGAGCACGGGCTGCGACGTCATGTACTGCACGAGACCCGGGTAGAACGGGCGCTCGCGGTGCGCCTCGTAGTGCGTCTCGGCGAGCTCGAGCGGGATGCGCATCATCTTGGCGCCGACGATCGCCAGCCCCTTCTCCTCGAAGCGCGTGAGGATGCGGCCCGCGAGCCGGCGCTGAACGCCGTCGGGCTTGATGATGATGAGCGAGGTCTCCATGGCGATTCTCCGTCGTCGGGTCCGATGAAGCCGCCGAGTCTCGGCGCGCTCGGAGCCCCCCGAGAGGCATTTCCAGGCGTCGTGCGGGGCGGGTCGACCGGAAAGCGTCGCGGCGGCGCGGGAACTCGTCCCGGGCCACGAACGCGGCGGTAGCCTCCCGGGCTCGAAGCAACGGAGGATGCCATGCTGAGAACCCACACCTGCGGTGAGCTGCGAGCGGCGAACGACGGAGAGCGTGTGACGCTCTGCGGCTGGGTCCAGAACCGCCGTGATCACGGTGGGCTGCTGTTCCTGGACCTCCGCGATCGCTACGGCGTCACGCAGGTGGTCACCGAGCCGGAGTTTCCGGAGGCCGGGGCTGCCGCCGATCGCGTCCGACTCGAATGGGTCGTGCGGGGTACCGGAGTCGTGCGCACACGTCCGGACGCCAACCGCAACAAGGACCGGTCCACCGGTCAGATCGAGGTGGTGCTCGAGGAGTTCGAGGTCCTCTCGGCTTCGGCACCGCTCCCGGTGGCCGTGACCGGTGAGGAGCGCAGCTCCGAGGAGTTGGGTCTTCGCTACCGCTACCTCGAGATGCGGCGCCCCGAGGTCCGCAACGCGCTCGAGACGCGGGCACGGATGAACCAGATCATCCGCGAGCACATGATCGCGCAGGCGTTCGTTGAGGTGGAGACCCCGATCCTGCTGCGCTCGACGCCCGAGGGCGCCCGCGACTACCTCGTGCCGTCCAGGGTCCATCCGGGCTCCTTCTACGCGCTGCCCCAGTCGCCGCAGATCCTCAAGCAGATCCTGATGGTGGGGGGGATGGACCGGTACTGGCAGATCGCGCGCTGCTTCCGCGACGAAGACCTTCGCGCCGACCGCCAGCCCGAGTTCACGCAGCTCGACATCGAGATGTCGTTCGTCGAACAGGACGACGTCCTCGAGGTCGTCGAGTCGCTCGTCGTGCGCCTCGTCCGCGAGATCGCCGGCGTCGAGATCCCCAGTTCGGTCCGGCGCATGCCGTACGCGGAGGCTGTGGCGCGCTACGGCACCGACAAGCCCGATTTGCGCTTCGGGCTCCCCGTGGTCGACGTCACGGAGATCCTCCAGGACTGCGCGTTCGGCGTCTTCAGCGGCGCCGCGAAGGCCGGAGGTCGCATCCGCGCCATCGCACTCGGGCCGGAGCACCCGCTCAGCCGCAAGAAGCTGGATGCGCTCCCCGCCGCCGTTGCCGACCGCGGCGCGCGCGGCGTCGCGTGGGTTCGGATCAAGGCCGAGGGGTGGTCCGGTGCGGCGGCGAAGCATCTGACGGATGCTGAGCAGAGCGGGCTGACGGAGGCACTCGGCCTGCAGGAGGGCGGGATCGCCCTGTTCCTGGCTGGTCCTTCCGAGGTCGTCGTCCCCGCGTCGGGCGATCTGCGCGTGCACCTCGGCAAGCTGTTCGAACTCCGCGACCCGGCGCGCTACGAACTGCTCTGGGTCGTCGACTTCCCGCTCTTCGCGTGGAACGAGGACGAACAGCGGCTCGACGCGGCGCATCATCCGTTCACGGCACCGCTGCCCGAGGACGTGCCTCTGCTCGACAGCGCCCCGAAGAGCGTGCGCGCGCTGGCCTACGATCTCGTGCTGAACGGCGAGGAGGTCGCCGGCGGGAGCATCCGCATCCACCAGCACGACGTCCAGTCGCGCGTCTTCGAACTGCTGGGGATCGGAGCCGACGAGGCTCAGCAGCGGTTCGGCTTCTTCCTGGAGGCTCTCCGATACGGGGCACCTCCGCACGGTGGCTGCGCTTCCGGTCTCGATCGGCTGGCAGCCTCGCTCCTCGGCCTGGAGCAGATCCGCGACGTGATCGCGTTCCCGAAGACGACGAGCGCGGCGGACCTGATGAGCGGCGCTCCGTCGACGGTGGATCCGGCGCAGTTGGTCGAACTGTCTCTCCAGCTCGACGTGGCCTCGCCCGCGGAGACCGGCAACGAGCCCGGGGACGGGATTAGGTCCGCTTGACATGGGGGGCACCGCCTCTATCATCGAGGCGGCTGGGGCTTTCAGGTTTCCACGTGCTGCGGCACGTGGGTTAGCGTGGTCGTGTGTGACTCACGAGAGTCACATGATGGAGGACTCATGACGAAGCGCAGAGGCTTGGTCCTCGGGCTCGTGGCTGGCGCACTCGCCGGCTTCGGAGCGATGGGCGCCCACGAGGTCGCGATGGCGCGGCAGAAGTCGATCGTCCTGGTTCGATTCCAGGCCGGCTACTTCGCCCGAAGCGGGAAGTTCATCCCCGTGGCCGGTCGCGGGGCGACGAACGTCGATCGCAACGCGGTCCTGATGTTCATCTTCTCCGGCGCGGTCGACACGGGTGCGAACCTCCGTTCGACACTGCCGCTCACGCTGGCCGAGCAGTCCGAGCTCGAGGGCCTGCGGCTGAAGTTGAACGAGGGCACGGCGACGCCTGCTGAGCAGCGACGTTTCAAGGAGCTCGGCGGCGATCCGAACTCCACCTTCGATCCCGGCGCGATCACGCGTCGCCGCAACCCCGACACGACGGCGCGCGTCGTTGCCACCGGCTCGGTGAGCAGTGACAGCGTCCGCATCGTGAGCACGGCGGGTGGCGGTGAGACGCAGGCTCGCGGCGTGTTCTTCAAGGTGCGCAAGCCGCGCCGGCGTCGCTACGTCGGCAACCGCTTCGTCTTCAACCCGCGCTTCGTGGTCGCGACGTTCAACCAGCCGAACGAGATCGACTACAACCCGGACGGCTTCGACGCGCTGACGCCGTTCGCCGTCTCGATCGACGGCGGTCCCGGCGCGACGAACCTGCTCACTCTCGTGACGAACCTCGACGGAATCCCGCTGTCGCAGGCCTTCACGACGACGTTCACCACGTCAGATCGATACGTGCAGGACTTCACACGTCCAGAGATCCGCACGACGTCGCCGACCGACGGCACGCCCAACGTGCCGAGCGACGACGACATCGAGATCGCCTTCAACGAGCCGATGGACGTGGCGACCTTCCAGTTGCCTCGCTTCCTCGGCGACACCGCCGCGACCGTCCAGGTCGCGTACACGCAGTCGCCGCTGAATGGCGCGCTCGCCGGCAACGACGTTCTCGCCTCCGTGCGCGTGAAGCCACAGACAGCGGGCAACGTTGTCCAGCTCCGTCCTCTGCAGGGCTTCGGCCGCGGACCCCACGAGATCCAGGTCACCATCACGGATGGCGTGACCGACCTCTCGGGCAACAACATCATTCGTCAGCAGCAGTTCGTCTTCACGACCGAAGAGAACCTGCTCGCCGAGTTCATCGGGGACACTGTCGAGACCTTCGACGGCATCGCGCAGCTCGACCAGACCTTCACGCCCAGCCCGACGACGGACAACGTGTTGGCCGACTGGAACAGCCCGACGTTCCCCGGCGAGCTCACGACCCAGGTGACCGAGACCGCGTTCGACATCACCGGACCGGCCCCGGGCAGCTTCACGAATGTGTGGTTCCCGCGCGCCGTGCGATGGCAGATGCTGTTCACGAGCACGGACATGGGTGGTCGCCCGCGTACGCTGACTGGCTTCAGCTGGTTCCAGGACGGCACGCAGTTGAACCTGACCTACCCGAGCACCAAGGTCACCATCGGCAACGCCTCCGAGATCATCGCGTCGGGCGGCTTCGGTGGGGGCACCGCTCCTCCGGGACCGCAGGCGTCGCACTATGGTGAGACCCCTGTGGTCGTCTCGCTTCCGTCGAACTACACCATCCCCGCGACGGGGCTCGTGCCGGGTGAGTTGTTCAGGCGGACGCCGGGACCGATCTGGTCGTCGAACTTCAACACCGACGGCCAGAGCGGCGTGATCCTCGAGCTCGAGCACTTCGGCAACGGGACCGCGGGCAACCTGGCCGAGAACTGGCAGATCGACAACGCCTACCCGTTGAACGCGATGACGTTCTCGCTGTTCCAGGACAACCCGCCGGTGATCCAGGGTCAGCCCTGGTACCACTCGCTGCAGCTCAACTTCCTGACTCCGGGCGCTGAGGCGCAGTCGCAGTTCTACAACACGCAGCACTCGACCGTGCGCTACGTGCCGCAGCAGGTGGTTCCGTTCACGCAGCCCCAGGGCACCGTGGTCCTGATCGAGTGGCAGGGCGGTCGCGCCGACGTCAATAACCCCGTGGTGCTCGATCCGTCGACGCTCTCCGCGTGGACGAATGACATCCGGTCGTTGGCCAGCAACCCGTTCGTCCGCTTCCGTGTCACGTTGCAGAACAACCTGACCACGCAGACGAGCCCGTCGGTCGACACGCTGACCATCCCCTTCACGTTCCGGTAGAGCGCCTGAGCAACTCCGGATCCGCTGACACCACCGGCCGCGCCGCCTCCCACGGAG
>JAJFFG010000016.1 GCA_021776825.1 Planctomycetota bacterium | reverse complement strand
GGGCACGCGGCGCTTCTCCGATGCCGTCATCTACGGCGAGCTCGGGGTGCTCTGTCTGCGATAGGCGCAGCGTGGGCGATCTGCGAGAGCGAGATCGTGAACCCAGTCGGGAAGCCGGATGCGGGAGATCCGCACGTCCGGTTTGACGAGCGGGGGCGGAAGACGGAGCCGGGGCGAGCAGCCCGGGGAGAGGGCGTCGGCGAACCCGGCGCAGGTCGCATCCGCGACCACCTCCGACCCACCGGCCACCGCGTCTGCCCTCGACTCCACCGACGGTCGCGCGGTGCGTGACGACCAACCGAGTGCATGCAAACTACGGCGCGCAGCGCGGCGACTCACGGACGCCCGTCGAGCAAGGACCGTCCTGGGTAGGGCCGTCCTGGGCTAGGGCCGAGTGCTGAGATCCCCTCCCTCCGCAGCATAGCCTTCCGCAGCAGCGCCTTCCGCAGCAGAGCCTTCCACCGCTGAGCGGGACGGCGAACGTGACGTCGGAGCGTCTCGGAGCACGCGCGAGGCGGAGTCCGGTGCTCTCGACTGCCCAGGGGCGTGACTCATCGTGAGCGGTGCGGGATCGGCCGGGTACGCAGGCGCGGCGAGGACGCGGCTCAGTCGTCGGACGCCGGACGGATCGGTACCAGGATCTCGTCCCCGGCACGCAGGTCCCGCGGGTTGGTAATCCCGTTCAGCGACTGGATCTCGTGGGCATAGCGAGTGGACCCGAGCTCGCGCTGCGCGATGTGGCCGAGTGTGTCACCGTCGCGCACGATGACGCTGCGCGTGGTCCTCTCGACCTCCGGCGAGTCGGGAGGAGTCTCCGGCGGCGCATCGGGTGCTCGATCCGGAGCAGGATCCACCGGAGCGGGGAGTGGGGCCGGCGTCTGCGTCCCGGCGTCCGGACGCAGGCCGTCGCGTCCACCGAGCTCGAGTCGGAGCAGATTGGAGTCGTCGACTCGCTCGCCGCCGACGCGGGGCGTGCGACGGTGCTGGAGGAACGCCACGATCGAGACGCCGGTGAGGACGATGACGCCCACGGCGAGCCAGCGCTCGAACGCGCGACCACCGTTCTCGTCACTCCCGGCAGGCGGCACGGCTTCTCCTCGGTGGTTCGTCGGGCGTCGGTCCGACGCCCACGAGCCTACCAAGCGCCGCCCCCCACTGGGGGCTAGATGCCAGGCTTGTGCAGCGGCCGATCGCGTTCTTCGACCTCGATCTCCTCGACCAGCAGCGCGTCAGGGTCGTCGAGACCGAGCCACGGGATGAAGTGGAAGAGGAAGTGCAGCACGACGTTCGACGCCAGGACCAGGCCGACGATCGACAGGACCAGATTGTCCGTTGCGACGACGGCCGTGATCGCGCCGACGAACGTGGCGGCGAGTTGCAGCCACATGCGCTGACGGTTCTCGGAGAAGCGGCGCCAGTAGTCGGGGAGGAAGAGCAGGAGCGGACCCGCGATGAAGATCGAGGAGTACGTTCCGCTGATGACGCCGATGACCATGACGAAGGCGAAGCCCTCGAGGACCGAGCCAGAGCCGTAGTTCATCAGGAATTGGATCAACACGACGACCAACGTCGTGATCGACGTCCGGATCGAGCGATTGAGCGTCTCGTTGAGCGCCCCGTTCACGACGTCCTTGCGGACCACCTTGCTCTTGCCGAGGTTCTCGCGAATGCGGTCGAACACGACGATCGTGTCGTTCATCGAGTAACCGATCAGCGTGAGGAAGCCCGCGATCAACACCAGGTTGATCTTCGCCTCGACGATGCCGAGCGCGTCGGCCACCATCACGATCCCCAGCGCGATCGACACGTCGTGGATCAGCGCGCAGACGGCGGCGAAGCCGTGCTTGTAGTCCGCGAAGCGAAGCCGGATGTACACGATCTGCAGCAGCATGGCGATCAGGACCGCCTGCAACGCATTGCGCCAGAGCTGCTGGGCCCGACCCGGGTTCAGGAACGAAAGGCTCGGCATCGGATCGGACAGGTAGAGCGGCGGGTCCGCGGCCTGTAGCTGCAGACGCGCGTTGTCCTTGGCGAAGATCTCACCCGCCTCGCGCGGCGTCGTGGTCACGTCGAAGGCGAGTGCCTTCCCGTCGACCGCCATGACGACCGAGCCCTGGAACGGCGCGATCTCGCCCGGCAGCGTCGGCGTGTCCAGTGCCGTGGCGATGGATTCCGGCGTCGTGTCCGCGGGGAGCTCCAACAGGTGAAGTTGGAACGAGGCCGTGTCCGCTGCTCCCGCTGAACCCAACTTGGTACCGAACGCCGTGACGCCGACATCGAGCAGTTTGCCCGCGAAGGCACTCTCGACGTTCGCGACGAAGCGCTCACCCGCCGCCTGGTCCTCGAGCGGTGTGCGGATACGCCAACGGTTCGAGTGATCGGCCGTCGGGGCGTTCGTGCCGCGGTTGGCCAGCTTGATCGCCTGAATGTCCTGAAACTCGTCGGTCCTGACGGCGACGCGGACCGCGTCGCGGTCGAGGGCCTCGTTGAGCTGGACGATGACCTGTTGACCACCGATGAACTCGAGGTCCTTCTTGTCAGCGTCATCGCGGGCCACGAACAGCGCGGCGCCGAGCACCATCGCGACCAGCGAGGGCCCCGTGAAGAAGCGCCGCTTGGCCATGAAGTCGAAGGTGAACCGGTGCGGCGCACCCATGTTCATCTCCTTCATGCGGCCCGAGTCGATCAACCACTCGAAGATCGCTCGCGTCACGAAGATCGCCGTGAACATCGAGGCGAGGATGCCGATCGTCAGCGTGATGCCGAAGCCGCGCACCGTGCCGCTGCCACGCATGATCAGGACGAGTGCTGTCAGAACCGTCGTCACGTTCGCGTCGACGATGGCGACGAATGCGCGGTCGTAGCCGGCGGCGACGGCCTCGAGGAGGCTCTTGCCGCGTGCTCGCTCTTCCTTCAGGCGCTCGAAGATCAGGATGTTGGCGTCGACCGCCATGCCGAGCGTCAGCACGATGCCGGCGATGCCGGCCAGCGTGAGCGCGGCGCGGAAGAACGCGAGTGCGCCGATCAGGAGTGCGACGTTCAGGAGGAGCCCGACGTTCGCGACCATGCCCGGGCCGCGGTAGTACCAACCCATCAGGAGCAGGACGAGCACGAAGCCGATGAGGATCGAGAGCTTGCCGCGGTGGATGGCGTCGGCACCGAGGCTCGGCCCGAGGATCTCCTCGCGGTCCAGTACGAGCTCCGCGCCGACGGAGCCGGACTCGAGGACGATCGTCAGCTGGCGCGCCTCGGTCTCCTTGAAGCCGCCGGGACCTCCGCCGCTGATCACGCCGCGGCCGGGAAGCGGCTCGTTGATGGTCGGCGCCGAGTCGATCGCGCCGTCGAGGATGATCGCCATCAACTCGTCTTCGTTGCGCGTCGTGAAGTCGTGGAAGTCACCGCTACGCTCGGTGCGGAACTCGAAGTAGACGACGAGTTCGCCGGCCTGACCGCGCTGTACCGCGGTCTTCGCCAGGTGCTCGCCGGTGAAGTACTCCTCTTTCTGGATCTCGAGCAGCGCCTGCTTCTTGCTGCGCAGCTCGTCGCTGCCGGGTGACGACTCCTCGAGCTCGCCGACCTCGCGGAGGAGCTTCGCCTCCGGGATCTTCACCAGCATCTCGGGGCGCACGCCGAGCTCGCCCTCGGGCGTCCGCTGCGGCACCCAGCGGTATCCCTCCGGCGTCGGGTACATGTCGCCGAGATCGTCGCGCCGCTTGCGTTGCGTCTGCGTCTCGGTCGGCGACGCCACGATGCGGAACTCGAGCTCGCCGTTGCGCCGCAGGATGTCCTTGATGTCGTCGAGCTGATCCTTCGACCGGCCCGGGATC
The DNA here is from genome assembly GCA_021776825.1 of Planctomycetota bacterium. Classification (GTDB taxonomy): domain Bacteria; phylum Planctomycetota; class JAJSAM01; order JAJSAM01; family JAJVHW01; genus JAJFFG01. The sequence continues at coordinate 7,950 of JAJFFG010000016.1, read as the reverse complement.
TCGATCAGGATCTGACCCTCTTCCGTGGCCGCGATCGAGATGCCGCCCAGGCCCGCGGCGTTCAGCCGCTTGTCGAGCACGCGCACGATCTGCTGGCGCCGTTCGTCCGCGTCGGCGATGTCGGGGCCGCCCTCGAACTTCACCTCGTACGTGAGCGAGGCGCCGCCGGCCAGGTCGAGGCCGTAGCGGATACCACCCTTCGCGAACGCCATGACCGCGGCGAGCACGACCAGGAGGATCACGAACAGGCGAGTGCCATGGTTCTTCATCGTGTGCGTTCCTATGCTCGTGCGTCGGGGGTTGCTCGTCGCCGTCCGTCAGAGGGCGGCTCGTGGAGGGGCTCCGACGTCACGCGTCGCTGCCGTCGTCGGACAAGAGGTCCTCGATCGCGGTCTTCGCGAACGGGACGTGGACCTTGCCGTCGACGTCGATCCGCAGGATCACCGTGTCTTCTTTGACTCGCGACACCACGCCGACAATCCCGGCGCGGGTCAGCACCTTGTCGCCCTTCTTGAGCGACTCGAGCTTGCCCTTGCGGGACTTCTCCTGCTGCCGCTGCGGACGGATCAGGAGAAACCACCAGATGGCCACCATGCCTCCGAGGAGAACCCACGTGCTGGCCCACCACGGGGCCGCGGGCTGCTCTGCGGCCTGGGCGAGGATCTCGGGCATTTGGCTCCTTGCCGACGCCTCGAAATGAGCGCCAGGGTCCGCCGATTGGGCGGAAACCCCGTAGGGTAGGACGCGATTCAGTCGCCCCAAGGGAATCCCTCTCTCGGTGGATCCGCTATCCAGGCTCGAATTGGGGGGCGTCCGGCCTCCTCACGGTAGAACCTCGAGTATGCACGTCGTGGTGGCGATGAGCGGGGGCGTCGATAGTTCGGTGGCGGCTGTCCTGCTGCGGGACGCTGGGCACCGCGTCACCGGCGCGTTCCTGCGCAACGGGATCGCCGCCGGCCCCCACGCCGCCCGCGGCCGGCAAGGCTGCTGTGGGGTGGATGACGCTCACGATGCGGCCGGCGTGGCCGCGCGTCTGGACGTGCCGTTCTACGCTCTGGACTACTCAGGAGCGTTCGACGGCCTCATCGCCGACTTCGCCCGCGCGTACGCCGAGGGACGCACCCCGAACCCGTGTATCGCGTGCAATCGCGACCTCAAGATGGGACGCCTGCTGCAGTTCGCCCGCTCGATCGGTGCGGATGCGGTCGCCACCGGTCACTACGCGCGCCTGGAAACGCACGAAGGCCGTCACGTCCTCCGCGTGCCTGCCGACGCTCGCAAGGACCAGACCTACGTGCTCTTCCCGCTCTCGCAGGAGCAACTGGCACGGACGGTCCTGCCGCTCGGAGAGCTTCAGAAGGACGAGGTTCGTGACATCGCCCGGAAGCACGGTCTCCCGGTTAGCGAGAAGCCGGAGAGCATGGAGATCTGCTTCGTGCCCGGCGGCGACTACCGCGCGATCGTCGCGGAGCGGGAGCCTGGGGCCATGCGCTCGGGTTCGATTGTGGACGGAGAGAGTGGAGACGAGATCGGGCAGCACGCCGGCGTCGGCTCGGTCACCGTGGGGCAGAGGCGTGGTCTGCGGCTCGCCGCCGGGGAACCGCGGTACGTCACGTCGATCGATCCCGCGACCAACACGGTCGTCGTGGCGGGCGTCGATGCGCTTCTTCGGCGGGTCGTCGAGGTCACGGAGTGGAACGCCGTCGCGAGCGCCACTCCGGGGCCGGGCGAAGAACTGCCGGGCCGGGCCCGCGTGCGGCGCAACCACGTGGGTGCGATGGCGGTGGCTCGCGGACGCGCCGATGGTCGGGTCGATGTGACCTTCGACGAACCGGTTCGCGCTCCGGCGCCGGGGCAGGCGCTGGTCCTCTACGACGACGAGGGCCGGGTGCTCGGCGGTGGTTGGATCGCGTCGTCGTCGTGATCGCGACGCTCCGCGGCGAGTCGCTTCGTCGGGCGCCAGCGGGTGACGCGTTCCGCCGCGGGCAGACGCGGCGCGGGTTCACCCGGAGCGAATCAGACCAGCGCGAATCGGACCAGCGTGAATCAGCGCGCCGTGAATCGACCCGGCACGAATCAACACGGGCCGGATGCGCGTTGGCGCACCCGGCCCGTGACGTTCTGGAATGCGGCGCGTCAGTCGACGTCGCCGCAGCTCCCTACAGGGATTCCTTGAGCGGCTTGCCCGGACGGAAGCCGACGGACTTCGACGCGCGGATGCGGATCGACTCGCCGGTCTGGGGGTTGCGGCCCTTGCGCGCCGCACGCTTCTTCACCGCGAAGGAACCGAAGCCGACGATCGAGACCTTGCCGGACTTCTTCAGTCCGCGCTGGATGCCGCCGAGCACTGCGCCGATCGCGCGATCCGCGCCGGCCTTGCTCTCACCGAGCTCCTTCGCGACGTACTCGACGAGCGCCGCGCGGTTGATCGGCTTCTTCGGCGCTGCGGCCTTCTTCGTGGTCTTACGTGCTGCCATCTGTGTGCTTCCCCCGGGACGTTGGTCCCAACTTGAACGTCTTCGCGGCGCACTCCGCCGCGGGTTCGGCGCACTGTATGAGTGGTCCGAATTGCCCGAACGTAAAAACGCTGGAAGGCTTGTGATTCCTGCGATTCGGGCCGATCGGGGTCCGGAGTTACGGCGAACCGAAGGGCGGCCCCTCCGTTGATTCGACGGGTGCTCACGGCTGTGTGGCGACCGGGTTCCCGTCGCGTGACGGCGCTCCGTTGGGGTGCCGCACTTGTCGCCGCCGTTGCCGCGTGGGGACCCACGCTGGACGCGCGCCCCCATCGTCTACGAGTCGTCGTGCTCGACGTCTCGGACAGCGCGCGCGCGGCGCTGGATCGGACCGCGATGTCCGACCTGGTCGACGACCTGTCGCGCGGCGACGAGATCGCGTGCATCGCGTTTGCAGACGGCGCTCGGACGATCGTCGAGCCGGGTGACGCCGACGCGTGGCTCGAGGTCTGGGCGACCGATCCCGCCGATCGATTCCCGGCCGGTTCTGCCAGCGATCTCGCGTCGGGGCTGGCGCGTGCAGCGGCGCTTGCGCGCACGGCGAGGACGGCGGGCCGCGCGGTCGAGATCGTCGTGATGAGCGACGCGCGAGTGACCGGTAACGGGGAGGAGAGACTCGACGCTGCGGCGCGGCTCCGCGCCGCCGGGTGCGTCGAGCTCGAAGTTCGGATCGTCGCGTCGCGATCGCCGCCGTCCGCGATCACCGCCCTTCTCGGTCCGGGGCGCGTCGCGCGCGGATCGGCGTTCACGTTGCTCGTGGAGGGCCGCGCAACGGAGCCGAGCGTCCTCGAGATCGTCAGCGGCGGTCGTGTCGTGGGGACCCGAGCCGTCCCTGCCGGAGCGATTCGCGAGACGGTCCGTCTCAGCGCCGCCGACGAGGGGTTCGTCGCGTACGAGGCGCGCCTGCGCGGAGCCGTGTTGATCCGAGCGGGGTCAATCCGCGCTGGGCCGATCGGCGCGTCGACGCATGTCGTCGTGACGGAGCCCGGGAGTGTGCTCGTCGTCTCCACCGACGGCCCGAGATCTGAGTTGCAGCGGATCGCCAGCGTGCCGCTGGAGTGGATTGATCCCGTCGCGAGCGCCACGCTTGCCGCGCGCGTCGCCGGACAGGACGCGTTGATCCTCGATGGCGTCGCGGCAGGCTCGCTCTCTCCGGCGGCACGAAGCGCTCTCCGACGGGCCGTCCGCGGCGGCGCCGGGTTGCTCGTCCTCGGCGGCCCCGACGGGTTTGGCGCCGGTGGGTGGGCCGGGGACCCGCTCGACGACGCGGGCTTCTTCCCACTTCGAGCGCGACCGCCGGGTGACGCAGGACTGCTGCTCTACGTCGCGCTCGACGGGAGCGGCTCCATGGTGGATCCGTGGCCCGGATCGTCTCGGTCTCGCGACGAGGTCGTGCGCGCTGCGATGCGGGCGCTGGTGGCGCAGGCCGGAGCGGACACCTCGCTGGCACTCCGGCGCTTCGCGCACGGGCTGGTCCCGCCGGGGCGCCGCCCGACGACGATCACGCTGGACGCGACGGGGCGTCGCGCGGCCGCCGATGGCGTGGACGGGCTCCCCGCTCCGTCGGGCGGGACGGCTCTGCTGCCCGTCTTCGACGAGGCACTCCGGTTCACGCGAGACTCCGGCGTCGCGCGTCGACACGCCCTCGTGTTCACAGACGGTCGCACCGCCGAGACGGCCGACGAACTGCGTGCGGCAGCATCCGCGTTGCTCGAGAGCGGCTGCGGCCTGACGGTCGTCTCCCCGTCCGACCGTGGCAGCGAAACACTGCGCGCAGCGCTCGCGGACACGGGGGCGCGCTCGATCCGCGTCGATGATGCGGCGGCCCTGGCGGAGGCGTTCCGCGCGACTGCGGCGTCCGCTCGCGTGGACGAGCCGTTCGTCGACGGTCCCAGCCTCTTCGCCGAGCCGGGAGCCGAGGAGCAGGTCCCCGGGTTCGACGTGCCGTCGCGTGCCGTCCGCGTGAACCGAGTCTTCGCCGCTCCCGATGCGCGCGTCCTGGCCCGGACGGCTGACAGTGCGCCGGTGGCGGCCGTACGTCGCGAGGGACTGGCCTGGGTGGCGGCGATTGCGACGCGCCCGGGGGACGCAGCGTTCCTGCCGCGAGACGAGGCGACGGACGCTCTCGTGCGGTCGCTCCTCGGGTTGGTCACGCGGGCGCACGCCGGATCGGCGCGTGTCGAGCGCGGGCGTGACGGTGTGCTGCGGGTCGCCGCGTCGGCGGAGGTCGTGACGGCTCGTCTGGAGACCCCGGACGACGAGATCGTCGAGGTGGCGCTGCTGCCCGGTCCGGGGGGCGTGCGGCGGTCGAGCCGCCACGCTGTCCCTCGTGCCGCGACCGCGGTCGAGCTCCTCGATGTCGAGGGCGTGGTGGTCGCCACGCTCGGCCTCGACGTCCCGGCGCCTCCGGAACTGCAGGACACACCGGTGGTGGATCTCTCTCCGGTGCAGGCTCTGGCGGCCTCCGGCGAGTCTGGAGCCGGTTCGACGGCGCGCCCCTGGCTGGCGCTCCTGTCGATCGCGCTGCTCGTTCTCGCGCACGTGGACGCCTCACGCGCGTGAGGCGCGCGGTCAAGTCGAGCGCACGCAGACCCGATGGAGGAAGAGGGGTTCCCCCCGGACCGGAGGCCATTGCATGCTGCGCACGTCTACCCGCATTCTCGCCCTTGCCCTGAGCGTCGTCGCGCTCGGTGCCTGCGTTACCGTGACCGACGAAGGCGGCCGTAGCCTGGGTCGGGACATCCTGACCGAGACCGAGGTCGAGCAGCGGATCAGCGAGCTTCAGTTCCAGCACGGGCTCGAGCTCGTCTCGAACATGACGGCGCTCGCGAACATCGGTGATCCCGCCGCGCCGCAGGTCGTCGAAGCGCTCGAGTCGAGCAACGCCCTCACGCGATCGAGTTGCGCTTGGGTGCTCGGTGCGATGGGGGATCGGACGCACATCCCCGCGCTCCGCGAGCTCCTCGACGACTCTGTCCCGGGTGTGCGCTACGAGGCGGCCGCGAGCCTGGTGTCGCTGGGCGATGCAGAGGGCTTCTCGACGCTGATCGAGGGTCTGGCCGACGGCGATCTCCGCTCGCGCTACAAGTGCATCGAGGTCCTGCGCGAGGTGACTGCCCAGGACTTCGGGTACGAGCACGACGCAGCCCCGGTCGTTCGGCGCGACGCCGTCACTCGCTGGATCGACTGGCTCGCCCAGGTGCGCGCCAGCGCGCTCTAGCCCGCGTTGTGGCCGCCGATGATCTGCCGCCGGTCGTCCCCGCGCGCGGGAAGTTCGTGCGCCGGATCGCGCTCGTGGTTGCCGTCGTCATCGTGCTGGTCGCGCTCGCGCCCGGTGTGACCCATCGCCCCGACTCGGTCGCGGCGCTCGGGCCACCCGGGAGCGACGACGCCGTGCGCGTGCGTCGCGCCGGCATGACGCTCGTCTACGACAAACGCCGTAGTTACGGCGTGGCGAAGGCCGCCGAACTCTTCCCGAACACCGTCAGCCGGCTCGCGCCGGCGGACTTCGTCGAGACCGACGACGGGCTGTGCGAGGTGCAGCACGACGTGCGCTTCCCCTGGTGGCGATGACCGGGTGGCGTTGACTGAGTGGGACTGGCCGGGTGGAACTGGCCGGGTGGAACTGGCGCGCTGGCGTCTCGACGGACTGCCCGCGTCCACGCGGTAGCCTGGGCGCGTGCGTGTCGTCTCTGCCTCGCTGATCCTGTCCCTCGCTGCGCTCTCCGGGTGCGCGACTCCCGTGGTGGTGGTCCCAGATGCCGCGCTCCTCGATCCCGACGGCGTGGCGGACTACCGGGAGGCGTTCGCGGCGTTGCTCGACGATCGCGCCGCCGACGCGGCCGACCTGATCGAGCCGCATCTCGAGCGGGAACCGTGGCACGTTCCGTCCCATGTGATGTGGCAGGACGCGCAGCGCGCGTTCGGGGGGGAGGACGCGACGCGCGCCCGCTACGCGGCCTGGGTTCTGGAGCGCCCGACAGACGCGGCGCGCGTCCTCCTGTCCGCGCGCGTCGCTCCTCGCCGCGGCGACGAGCGCGAGGCCCTCTACCGCGAGGCCCGCGCCCTCGATCGCGACTCTGCGTGGCCGCGGATCGCGCTCACGCACGAGCTCCTCCGGGGCGCGGCAGAGGACCGTCGTCGCGAGACGGCCCTGGGCGACTCGGGGTACCCGGACGAGGCCGACGCGGCTGCGATCCGCGCGCTGGCGCGCGAGGACGAGGCGGCGCGTCTGTCAGCGAGGCTCGTCGAGCGCTGGCCGGACCTGGCTGACGCTCATGCGTCGGCCGCTGCGGTCCACCTCGCCATTGCAGAGGATGCCCGTCGACGCGAACGGGATCGCGTGGCGTCGCGTGAACTGGCGCTGCGTCACGCCGCCCGGGCGAGCGAACTCGACGTCGGTCACCCCGGGCGCTTCGTCCTTCTCGCGCGCGTGCAGCGGGAGCTCGCCAATGACGTGGCGGCGGCGGCGGCGCTGGAGCAGGCGCTCGAACTCGATCAGGACGATCCACGGCTGCTCGCCAGCCTCGGGCGCGTCCATCTCGACCTCGGCGATGCCCTGAGCGCGCGCGACGCACTCGCACGGGCCGTGCAAGGGCTTCCGGACGACGCGATCGTGCGCCTGAACCTCGGCGTGGCCCGTCATCGCTCGGGAGATCTCGACGGGGCCGCCGAGGCGCTCGCGAGGGCGGCTGAGCTCGCTCCGGACGACCCGCGGCCCTATGCCGCCCTGGCGCTCGTCGAGTCGGAACGGGGTCGGCAACGAGAGGCGGTCGCGGCCATCGAGCGCTTCCTCGAACTGGGCGGGCGAGGTCTCGGGCTCGAAGACGTGTCCCGCTCGGTCCGGTAGCCCGGGTCGCTCACGCAAGCGTCGGAGTGCGGCGCGGGCATCGTGCGCGCGGGACGCGCCCTCGTGAGTGCTTCGGGCTCACCCTCCGCAACGAGAGTTGCGTTTCTTGGCGCGGGGCACCAGACTACGTGTTCGAGAGCGGTCTTGCTCCAGCGGCCTGGGCGGGCGCCGTGGGACCCTCTCGTCCTGTGGAGCCCCCAGTCCTGGGGGGAGTCGTGATGGCTACCCGTTCGCGCCGCCTGCGTCGTGGAGACATGAACCTGATCGCTGCGCTGCTCCTCGTAGCAGCGGTGGTGGTTGTGATCCTGGCGCTCCTCTGGCTCCGCCCCGACCGTCCCGATGACGAGGTCGCCCGCCTACCGGGCCCCGACGTCGCGGATACCGAGACCAACCCGGCGAGTTCCTCGCCGAAGGGCGTCACCTTCGTCGAGGACGATCGTGGGACCGTCGACGATGGCGCGGTCGAGCACGGCACGGCCCAAGATCCGAGAGTCCTAGATCGTGGAGCACTCGATCGTCCAGCTCAGGGCGAGACCGAGTCCGATCTCCTCGCCCGCGCCGAAGGGGCGCGTCGGCGTGCCGACG
>JAJFFG010000015.1 GCA_021776825.1 Planctomycetota bacterium | reverse complement strand
TTCCCCGCCGCCCACCAGGTGCTCGACTGGTGGCATCTCGCCGAGCACTTCCACGCCTTCGCCCGGGCGCGCTTCGCGGACAAGGCGCGAGCTGCGCGCTGGGTGCGCGCGAAGATGGGCGCCTTGCTCGAAGACCGCGTGCGAATACCGAGAACGGTGAATTCCTTCACCGCGCGCGTTCGCGCCTCAGCCACAGCGCGTGCGGCCGCGACCAACGCCGATGTTCCAGTCGAGTTCGAGGATCTGACAGAGCAGCGCCGCAACGTGCACCGCGTAGTCGGGGTCCTTGCGCACGAGTTCCTCGTGGGTGCGCACGCGCTGGTGGATCGTCGAGATCCCTACGCCGACGTCGGCGGCGATCTCAGACAGTTTCAGCCCGCACGCCGATCGAAGCAGGCCAATGCGGATCAGCGGCCAAGCTGGGACCTCGTTGCGACGAAGCCGGACTCGTCGCTTCGGATCCGCCTCCGCGGCGAGGGTCAGGACCGCATCAACCGTGCGAGGACTGCTCACCGGGCACCCCGGGCTGGTGCCGTCGGCGAGTTCCGCCTTCCAGTGCATCCAATCCAGCGTGCGGCTGGGAGTGACAGGGAGCAGTCGGCCGAGCGCGTCGTCGCCCGTGCCGCCGTGGAGGAGTCGCCGCTCGATGAGGTCGGCCGCTGGTGGTCCGACACCGAACATCGCCCGGTAGTCGCCCGGCGTGAACGCAGACGCGCCGGTCCATCCCTTCACGAACTGCTCGATGGGCTCGCGGTCGAGCCAGCTCGCGGACGTTCCGTTGGCGAAGTGGTGCGCGCTTCCGTAGGGGTGGTCCTCGGGCCGCGAGACCATGCCGGCGGCGACGGGGTTGTGATCGAGGTAGCGGATGACGTTCAGCCAGTACGCTTCGCCGTCGACGTGGCGCGAGCGGAAGCGTCCGCGGAACAGCGGGCCGTCGCGCCGACGCGCGCGGTTGAACGTGCGCGAGTGGCCGTTCTGGAACTGACGCATCGCGCGCCAGAATTCGCCGGTCAGGCTCCGTAGCAGCAGGTGGAAGTGCGTCGTCATCAGCACTGCCGCCTCGATCGCAACGAGACCGGCTTCGACCACCTCGGTCAGCTGTGCGAAGAAGCACTCAGCGTCGCGGGCGTTCTCCGCGATGGTGCGCTTGGCGATCCCGCGGTTCATGACGTGATAGCGCTCGCCCGCGCTGTCGGAGCGGTGTCTCTGGGCCATGGTGCCTCCTCTCGGCTAGAGGAGGGACCGCCGGGAGGGGCGGAAGGTTACGCACGGTGAAGGAATTCACCGTTCTCGGTATTCCATCGGGCCCCGTGGCACTCGTCTCCGCCTCCCGTCGGGACGCTATCCTCCTCCTCGGGGTAACGCAGGAGAACGGGATGCATCATCGGACAAGTCGGCTTCGTCGAGTCGTGCGCTGCGCGATTCCTCTCGTGCTCGCCGCCCTTGCGGCGCTGAGTGCACCGGTCGACGCGCTGGCGCGCGAGGTGCCGACGGTGGTCCCCGGGCGCAAACTGTTCGGGGAGGTTCAGCCGGCGTCGACGTTCACCGTCGTGCTCGAGGGCGTCGAGGGGATGGCGCTCACACTCCAGGCGAAGTCGTTCCGTGGCAGCCTGCTCCTGCCCGCTCTCTCGCTGAAGGACCCGCTCGGCAACGCCGTCGACCTGTTGCCGTTCTCGAAGGAGTCCAAGTCCGGGAACAAGGTCAGCGTCAAGAAGCTGATCCTCGAACTCACCGGGCAGTACGAACTGACGATCGAGGGCGTGTTCGGCACGACCGGCGGCTTCGACCTGATCACCAAGGGGAAGGCGCCCAAGAAGTACGCCGGCTCCGCGCTGATCGACACGGCCGACACCGACATCTCCATCCCGTTCGCCGGTCTGCCCGGCGACGTCGTGCAACTCGTCGTCAAGCGCGAGCGTCGCAGCGAGCTGTTGCCGATCATCCGCCGTCTTGTCGAGGCCGACGGGACCGAGACGGTCATCGACGAGACGAAGAAGAGCGCGAAGCTCGTCATCGCCAAGGCCGGCGTGCACCGATTCGAGGTCGGCGGCGCGTCGTCGACCACGGGCGCGCTGCGCTACTCGCTGAAGGTCAAGCGGGCGAAGCCTCCCAAGCAAGCCACCGACATCGCGGGCTTCCACGCTGCGGGGAATCTCACCGGACGCATCATCCTCGAGGGCGCCGTCAATCGCGCGGGCGCCGGAGTCGGCGCCAAGGCGCGGACCGATCGCGCCGTGCCGAGCTCCGACTTCGTCGTCGGCGAGATCCTCATCGGGACCAGCGGCGCGATGACCGCCGACGAGCTCGAGACACTCCTCGAGGAGGAGGTCGTCGGCACGGGCTTTACCGTCGTCCAGTCGCTCTTCGACACCGGGCCGCACCTGGTCACGATCGACCACCTCTCGGGGCGCTCGGCGAACCGTCATCGGCGCCTGCAGACCACGACGCTCGTCCAGGCCGTCGGCCGTTCGAAGGCACTGCCATGGGCGGAGACGAATCAGATTCGGCGCGCCAGCGCGCGGCCGAGCGACCTGCGCTACAGCGAGCAGTACGACCTGCGCCAGATGGGTCTCGAGGCGGCTTGGGATCTCTCGAAGGGCGACGCGGCGGTCGTGATCGCCGTGCTGGACACGGGCATCTGGAAACACCCCGACCTCGATCCGGTCGTCGTGCAGGGCTACGACTTCGTGCGTGATCCGTCCAGCGCCCAGGATGGCAACGGCTACGACCCGGATCCGACCGACTCCTCGCGCAACTACCACGGCACCCACGTCGCCGGCACGGCTGCCGCGGCGACGAACAACGGCACCGGCGTCGCGGGCGTCGGCTGGGGCTGCAGTATCCAGCCCGTCCGCGTGCTCGGGTTCGGTGGTGGTACCGATTTCGACATCGCGAACGGTGTCCTCTGGGCCGCGGGCATCTCCGTCGGCGGGGTACCGGCGAACCCGACGCCCGCGAAGGTCACTAACATGAGCCTCGGCGGACCGGGTAGTTCCACGACGCTGTCGATCGCGACGACCGCCGCCCACAACGCTGGGACGGTACTCATCGCCGCATCGGGCAACAGCCTGAGCAGCGCGCCCTTCTATCCCGCCGCCTACCCGAAGGTGATCTCGGTCTACGCGCTCGACATCAACTACACGTGGGCGAGCTACAGCAACTGGGGCAACACCATCACCGTGGGTGCGCCCGGCGGCGACCTCAACGCCGGGCTCCCGGGCATCCTCAGTACGTTCGCCGGCGCGTCCGGGAATCCGACGTACAGCCAGCTTCAGGGGACGTCGATGGCGAGCCCGCACGTCGCCGGCCTCGCGGGTCTCATCCGCTCCGCCGCGCCCTCGCTCACCCCGGACGAGGTGCGCGACGTGCTCGTGGACACGTCACTCGATCTCGGCCCCCCGGGGTTCGACGTCGACTACGGACACGGGGCCGTCGATGCGTTCGCAGCACTCCGCTCCGTCGTCGTCGCTCCGCCAGCGCCGCCCTCGCTCGTGGCCACGCCGTCGAATCTCGACTTCGGCCGACTCACGAACTCGCTGACGGTCTACGTCCGCAACACCGGTTCGGGTGAGGTCGACATCAACCGCGTGAGCGCCGTCAACCCTGGTGCGGCGTGGCTGACCGCGACCACCACCGCCACGAAGACTCCGGCGACGATCCGCGTCGACGTCAATCACGAGCTGCTGAGCTTCGGAACGTTCAATGGCACCGTCACGATCGAGACCTCGGTCGGTCTGATCGACGTCCCCGTGCGCGTGCTTCGACGCGAGCCACCGAGCCTCGAGTTCGTGCGTGTCTCGGCGGTCAACGCCGGGGGAGCCGTCGTGGCGGCGACGACGACGAGCGAAGCGCAAGACTGGGAGTACGCGCTCACCGACGTGCCGCTCGGGCGCTATCGGATCATCGCCGAGGCCGATCTCGACCTGGACCTCGAGGTCACGCGCGTCGACGAGTTCGAGGGCGAGTGGCCGATCCTCGGCCGACCTGACCAGATCGACGTGAGCACGTCCGATCTCGATCACGCCGGTGTCGACGTGCCGGTACGACGTTTGGACGGTCGCTTCGAGTTCGACGGAGCGGGCGGCGGCTTCGTGAACGGCGCGGTCGCGGTGCGCGTGTTCGACCGCAGCACGGGGCGTCCGATCGTGGCCGCTCGCGCCTACCTGGGCGACGGCGGGATCGCCGAGGAGACCGACGCCAACGGCCGGGCGGTTCTCGTGGGGACGTTCACCGGCGCGCAGACGGTCACAGTTGCCGCCGAGGGCTACGACACGCGTACTCGAATCGGTTCCAACGCGCAGTACCAGAGCTTCGGCCTCGTGCCGAGCGGCGTGCCCACGAACACGACGGTGACCGTGCGCCTGAGCGGCCTCCTCGCAGGAGCCGAGACCGTCGTCGTTCACGTCGGCGACACGCGCGCCACCGCCGCGTGGAACCAGCAGCCCACTCAGGACGTGGTCCTCACGGTCCCGCGGACGGCGCCGTCCTTCGCGGTGAGCGGATTGGTCTACGGCGGCGATGACCGCCCGCAGCTCATCGCCCTCGGGAACCTCGCCGCTCCGGAGGACATCAACACGCTGGAGATCGATCTCGCGCTGGCGCCCCCACCGGGCGGAGCACGTGGCCGCGTGCTCGACATGGTGCTCCCGAGTTCGAACTTCACGGCCGCCGGCGCGGACGTGACGTCGCTGACCGAACTGCGGAACGAAGGCGGGAGATGGGTGCCGATCGGCTTCGGCGTCGTGGTGCCCTCGTCGGTCAGTGCGCAGTTCTGGGCCAGCCTGATCGATCTCGATCCGCCGCTCTCGATGAGCATCACGGCGTCGGCGATCGACCTGTCCGGTCGCGAGTCACAGCGCATCTTCCAGGGCCACACCGCCGACGTCGCGGTCCTGCGTCCGTTCGACGCACCGACACCCGGAACGCTGTCGTCTCCCGGCCCTGGTTCGACCGTTCCGACCGTCGGACTATCCCTGACGTACGCGCCGACCACCGACGCCGATCTCGTCGACCTCGAGATCCGCGACACGGTCTCCGGTCACGGGTGGACGATCTCGATCGACGCCGTTGCGTCGGGCGTGGTGCTGCCGTCGATCCCGACCGGTGGGCTCGAGGTCGGCCGCGACTACACGTGGCGGATCGTCTCGCGACGCATCCCGAACTTCACGCTGTCGCAGTTCCTCGAGCCAGAGCTGCGTGCGCTGACGAGCGAGCGCACGGTCAGCGCCACGCGCACCTTCACGACTCAATAGGGCGTTCGCGGGCTCCGGCGGCGACGAGTGCGGTCGCCAACGCCTCGAGGATCTCGCTCGAGACGTACAGGTCGTGATGGATCTCGTTGTCGCCGCAGTCGATGAAGCGACCGTTCCAGTTCGCGTTGCAGACCCAGGCGCCGTTCCGCGTCACGTACGTGAGCCCGCTGGGGTACGTCTCGGCGCCATAGCGGCGGCCTTGGTGCCGAACCTCCGCATGGATGGCGTGCTCTTCGTCGGCGGGCATCGCCACACGGTACGAAAGCCACGCCAGTTCCGCGTCATACCCTCAGGGGTCCTGAACATGACTGCGACTGGAACGCTGACCAACGACACGCTGACGATCGATCGCATCCGCCGCGCGGATCGACTGCGCGGCGACGGGCGCTTCCGCAAGACTCCGCTGCACCACCCCGCGACGATGAGTTCGCGTCTGCCCGGCGACGCGCCCGTACATCTCAAACTCGAGGTGTTCCAGCGCACCGGCAGCTTCAAGGTGCGCGGGGCCGCCGCCAAGGTGTTCGCAATGTCGGAACGGGAGCGGCGGAACGGGATCGTCGCCGCATCCGCAGGCAATCACGCGCAGGGTGTCGCGCTAGCGGGCGCCGCCGTGGGGGCGCGGACTCGCATTGTCATGCCCGAGTACGCTCCGCTGACGAAGCGCGAGGCGACCGAGGGGTACGGCGCGCAGGTGATCCTGCACGGCGCCACGTACGACGAGGCGTTCGCACACGCAGTGGAGATCTGTGAGGCCGAAGGCGACACGCTGGTCCACGCGTTCGACGACGTCGACGTCATGGCCGGCCAGGGCACGATCGGTCTCGAGATCCTCCAAGACCTGCCGGAGACCGGCACGATCGTCTGCCCCGTAGGCGGCGGCGGGCTGATTGCGGGCATCGCCGTTGCAGTGAAGTCGCTCCGTCCAGGTATCCGCGTGATCGGTGTGCAGGCGGAGGGCGCCTCGTCGGCCGTCGACTCGTTCCACTCCGGTCGGCGCACAGCGACGAAAAACGTCGACACGATCGCCGACGGCATCAAGGTCATGAAGGTCGGTGAGCGCTGCTTCGACGTGATGCGGCGCTACGTCGATGAGATGGTCACGGTCTCCGACGTCGACATCTGTCGCGCGGTGCTGATGCTCAACGAGCATGCTCACGTCTCGGCCGAGGCTGCGGGCGCGGTCGGCGTCGCCGCCCTGGCGAGCGGGGTCATCCGACCTGCGAACGGCCCGACCGTCGCCATCATCTCCGGTGGCAACATCGACACGTTCGAGAAGACGCGCTACATCCGCCGCGCCCTCGCTGAGGAGCGTCGTCATCTGCGCATCCGCGTGCGGCTCGCCGATCGTCGTGGCAGCAAGCCGCGTCAGATGGCGAGCCTGTTCGCCGTCCTCGCTGAGCACGAGCTGAACATCCTGAACATCGCCTACCGTCGCGACACGCTCGACCTCCCAGTCGGGATCGTCGAGGTCGAACTGATGCTCGAGACGCGTGGCCCGGCCTACGCGCATCGACTCCAGGCGAGTCTGCAGCGCTCGGGGTTCGACGTCAGCTGATCCGCGGTCGCCGAGAACCGGACCCGGTCTCGCCCCGTTCCCGCCCCGCCCGAATCCCGCCCCGCCCGATTTCCGCCCTGTCCGATGCCGGCCCTGTCCGATTCCGGCCCCGCCCGATTCCGGCCCCGCCCGATTCCGGCCCTGCCCGATTCCGGCGTTGCCCCTTTCCTTGGGCGGCACACACGTCGTGCGCTATTCCGGGGCCGTCCAACGGCCCATGTGGATGCCCACCCGTGATCCCTGAACGTGTGCCCCTCTCCGACGAGATCGTGTCCCGCTTTCGTGACGCGTACGCATCCGCCCAGGACTGCGGTCTGAGCGAGCCGTCGTCCGTGACGCTCGCCACCGCGGATGCAGCTGGACGACCGTCCTCGCGCACCGTGCTGCTGAAGGCGTTCGACGAACGGGGCTTCGTCGTCTACACGAACTTCGAGAGCCGCAAGGGCCGTCAACTACGCGAGAACCGGTGGGCCTCGCTGACGTTCTACTGGGGCCCGCTCACGCGCCAGGTACACGTCGAGGGGCCGGTGGAGCAAGTCGACGACGCCGAGGCCGATGCGTACTGGGTCACCCGCGACCGCATGTCGCAGATCGGCGCGTGGGCCTCTCTCCAGTCGACGCCGCTGCCCCACCCCGGCGCGCTGGTCAAGCGGGTCGCACAGGTCACAGCCAAGTACGCCCTCGGCACCGTGCCGCGCCCTCCCCACTGGTCCGGGTTCCGCGTGCATCCGGTGCGCGTGGAGTTCTGGGACGGGAAGCTCCACCGCCTGCACGAGCGGGACGTCTTCACCGCGGAGGACGGTGTCTGGGTCGGTCGCCGTCACTTCCCGTAGTCGGCCGTCCCGAAACGAACGCGACCGCGACTCGGAGAAGGGAATGCGGGGACCGGGTCTTTAGGTTCGCGCAACAGACGCCGACGAGACTGAGGTCGCCCTGACACAGTGACCCGCTCCCTGACACCCGACCGATGACGCGCAACGCCCCCGCTCCGACGCTTGCCCTAGCCGCCCTGGCGCTCCTGGTGCTGGGTGTTCACAGCGATGTCGATCCGCGACGACCTGTCGGGCCGCTGGCTGTCTGCTTCGCGCCGGACACGCCGGCGTCGTACGTGGAGTCCGTCGAGTGCGCCCTCCAGGAGTCGGGGCTCGCGCTGTTTCAGGCCTCCGACAATCGCCGCTGGTTCGGGACGTCGCGAGACGGCGCGTTCCTGCGCCAGGGCGAGCCGACGACCCTCACGTGGTCGGTGGTCCCCGATGGAACGTCGGTGCTGGGGGCCGTCGGCGAGGGGACGAGCCCGAGCAACCTGCGCGCGTTCCTCGACGGCATCTACGGCAGCGAGTCGACATGGCGGCCGATCCTCTCGAGCGTGTTCGAGCGCTGGGGCGAACTCTCCGGCGTGACCTACCTCTACGAAGCGCAGGACGACGGCGCGTCCCTGGGAACCCGCAGCGGAGCGGAAGGCGTCCGCGGCGACATCCGGCTGAGCGGCCACGCGATCGACGGCCGCAGCGGCACGCTGGCCTACAACTTCTTCCCGGACAACGGTGACATGGTCATCGACACCTCGGACTCGTTCTTCACCGACACGCGGAACGGATCGCTGCGCCTGCGCAATGTCATCGCGCACGAGCACGGACACGGGCTGGGCATCGATCACGTCTGTCCTACGAACAGCACGAAGTTGATGGAGCCCTTCTCCGGGACGGTCTTCGACGGGCCCCAGCACGACGACATCCGCGCCGTGCAACGGCTCTACGGCGACCCACTCGAGCCGAACGACTCCTCCGGCGCGGCCGTCGATCTCGGCACGCTCTCGCCCGGCAACCATCGCATCGGCGGCGTTGGTCTCGCCGGTACGGCGGATGCCGACTGGCTCTCGTTCCGCGTGGGCGTTCCGGCCCGCGTCGACGTTCGTCTGCGGCCCGTCGGCGAGCGCTACAGCGAGGGACCACAACTCGGCGGGACCTGCTCCTCCGGCGCGACGCTCGACTCGACGGCGATCCAGGATCTCGTGCTGCAGTTGCGCGACGGCGGGACGACCGTCCTCGCGACGTCGGACGCCAGTTCGCGCGGCGGAGAGGAGCTGATCCAGGAGATCCCCACGCCGACGTCGCGCCGCAACGTCGTGCGCGTCACCGGCCGCGGCACGGACGACACGCAGCTCTACCGACTCGACATCACGGTGACGGCCTCGGCCAGCAGTCCCATCGCGGCGACCGACACCGTAGAGACGCTCGAGGATGAGCCGGTGGTGATCGACGCACTCGGGAACGATGCCGGACTCGCGGACACTCCGCTGGTCGTCAAGGTCGAGTCGGACCCTGCCAACGGAGACGCACGCCTGCTCGACGACGGCACCTTCCGCTACACGCCGTCTCCGAACTTCGCTGGCGAGGACTCGTTCACGTACCGCGTCAAGGATGCCGATGGGCAGGCCGCATCGGGAGTCGTCACCGTCACGGTCACGGAGAGCCCGCGCGCCGGCCTGGCGCGCGCGGACACGGATGGCGATGCCTACCCCGACGAGCTCGAAGAGGCACTCCAGACGGCAACCGATGACGCTGACTCACGCCCGGCCGACGCGGTTCCAGGTCCGCTCGGACGCACATCGGGCCGGATCAAACTGCGTTTCCGGAAGGACGCGGCCGACACGCTCCGGTTGAAGGGCCGCCTGATCCTGCCTCCGGAGTTCGTTGCGGAGGGCCAAGTCGTGACCTGCTATGCGGGCGGCCTCGTTACCACCTTCGTCCTCGATGCCAAGGGGAAGGGACGCACCCACGACGGCGCCCGCCTCGAACTCAAGGTGCGGCCCGGCGGCGTCGAGACCCGGTTTCGGCTGAGACTGCCACGCGCCGCGTACGCCGCGGAGTTGGCCGACGAGCGGCTGACCGGTGAGGAGAACGTCCGTCGGTCGTACCGGGAGCTCACGACCTACCTGCTCGTCGGTGGCGGAGCCTCCGCCGCGACGCTGCCCCTGCGCTATACGGCACGACGCGGCCGGTCCGGCTCAGCGAAGGTCCTCTCCGAGGCTCCCTAGGTAGCAGCCTGTCGAAGTCTCGGCGCCGCCGCGCGAGAGACCGCCGGCGCGACAGGCTGCTACTTAGCCCGGCCTATTCATGAGGCTCGCGCAGTCCGTGACGATCGTCGTCCGGGAGTCCAGGAGCCGCCTGGATGCGGCGGCCACGGCGCGCGCCGGGAGGCCCATCCTGAGCGAGGACAGAGTGTCGAGATCAAGGCGCGACGACGACTGCGACGTCGTTCCGTCTCGGAGG
>JAJFFG010000133.1 GCA_021776825.1 Planctomycetota bacterium | reverse complement strand
CAATGCCATCAACCTCTACCTCGCCGCCCAGCGGGCGTCCACTTGGGCCGTGGTAGGTAGGACCGCCGCGGCGCCGATCGTCCGGGACGGGGGCGCTCAAGCGTCCTGGCGATGCGGCGGAGCAACCGACGCAGGAAGTCGGGGTAGCGCTCGGGGTCGCCGGTGCGGAGCAGCCGGATGAGCCCTTCTCCGGTGGCGAGGACCGCGGTCTTTCGCGAGAGATCGCTGTAGGGGATCCCGCTCGTCCGAGCGACCGCCGCCATCACGGCGCGGCTGAGCACGACGAAGAGCATCTGCGCGAAGACCTCCTGGCGCACGCCGTCGGCCGACTTCGAGTGGAACATCGCCTGCTCGAAGTAGTCGGCGACGAGCAGTCCGTAGGCCGTCTCGATGCGCCAGCGCCGGGTGTAGGCATCGGCGATCACCGCTGCGGGGAACTCGTCTGTGGGCAGCGACGTGGCAAGGATCCAGAACTCCCCGTCCCGGCGCTCGACGCGCACCAGCCGCACCGGGATCTCGGCCACTTCGGTCGGTGTCCGCGCTCCGGCGGGACGCGGCAGCCGCACGACCGCCTCCCGGGCGCCTGTGGCGATGAAGTCGTCCACCGCCTTGAAGCCGTTGCTCTTCGGCAGACGCACGACGAAGTCGGCGTCACAGGAGAGGACCCAGGCAAAGACGTCGAAGGAGGGGAAGCCGCGATCGGCGACGACTACGTCGCCCGGTCGCACCGAGCGGCAGAGCGTCATCAGATGCGAGCGCTCACAGGAGGCGCCGCGACCGACGACCGCGTCGATGGGCACCTCGGCCACGACGTCGTAGAGCGCGCAGACGAGCATCTGCGGGTAGTAGCCACCGGCGTCGCTCCCGAACTCGCGCTCGAGCTCTGTGCTGCGCCGGCAGTGGCGCTTGGCCCCGTCGATCGCGAGCAGTCGCCGTCCGTGCCAGCGCAGTCTCTCGCCGAAGTCGGCATCGAACTCCGCAGCGGCCGCCACGAGCGTCTCGCGCACGAACTCCGCGGGGATCTTGCGCCGCGCGGCGCTGAAGGCCTGCGCGGAGACGGGCGCCTCACACGGCAACTCGACGCCGTCATCGGCGGCCCGGGCCCAGAAGCCATCGAGCATCTGGCGGTAGCCGAGGCTTCCGCCGGCCTGGGCCTGGTAGAGCAGGAGCGTCAGGAGCAACTCGGGCGAGAGCGGCCCGCCGCGGTGGAGGACGCGGTTGCCCTGGCTCCGAAACTCACGCCCGTGGGCCGAGAGGCGCGTGCCGATGCGGCCCATGTAGGATCCAATGAAGTGGCATGGGATTTTCTGTCCCGTGCCTGAGAGCGCTTGTCATGTGATCAGCCTCCTGGCAGGTCCAGCGGCGCTGTGGCGGGCGCCGGTCCTTCGGTCTTGTTTGTACTCCGAATTGTACTGGCAGCCCGCCCGACTCTCGCCGTAATGCTGTCCTGGATAAGGACTTACGCGATATTCTCCGCGCTCGCCTGGGGGCCACGAGGACGACGCCGAGCGCTCACCCGACCCAACGGTCGATGCGCCGCTGCGCGCCCAGCCAGGGCCAATCTGGAGGTTGACGGCATTGAGGCGCTTCTCCCCTAGCCCGAGGCTCGTGCGTCGAACGCGGCACACCTTCAACTCATCAACCAACGCGGCCGGCGGGAGTGTCGGGCGCGCTCCGCGTCAGGACGGCGGGCAGTGCGAGCAGCGTCAACCAACTGGGTCACAGTCGGCGGCTCGGGCCCGAGTTCGTTGACGAGGGTCCCGGTGTCCAGACTTTCGCGAGGGCTCTTCCACTCCCGGTAGTCCGTCCCCCTTCGCCCGTCGGTCTCCACGCGCCTTCGCGCGCTCCGTCCGTGTGCTTCGGGGGATGCTTCGCGCTTCGCGCTCGCACACGGCGGTTGGGGTGGCGGGACCGGGGGGTTGACCGGGGAAAGCCGGCCGGGCTCGACTCCAACTCACGTGGCCTTGGGTCGTCGGGGCCCGTTCAACTCATCAACTAACGCGACTGGCCAGATCGGGGGGCGAGCCGAGCGCGCGGCTCGACGACGGTCAGCGAGTCAGGTGTTGCTCGAACGGCTTCAGTAGGTCTGGGACGGCCTCGCGCGCCGCGTCGGTCGAGCCGAAGATGCGCCAGACTCCGTCCGGGGCTTGCACGGCGAGGGAGCCGTCGGTGCGGCGCATCAGTCGTGTCTTCGCGCCGTTCCGTTCGAACTCCATCTCTTCGGAGACGTCGGAGTCGAGGCGCAGCATGCGAGCACCCGTGAACGATCCCGTGAACGACCCCGTGAGAGGCCCCGTGAGCGGTAGAGCCAGATGCCCGGTGGCGGGCATCGCGAGCCGGTCGCCGCGCTGGATCACTCCGATCCGGACGGCCACCTCGGCGCTCGCGTCGGCGAGGCTGCGGGTGAAGAGGCCCATGGCCTCTTCCATCACGAACAGGGCGTTCGCGCGCTGCTGCTGATCGATGCGGACCACCTTGAAGTTGGACGCGCCGCGGAACACGACGGAGAGCCCCGCCGCGCCGCGCATCGTGACGTCGGTCGGCATGAACGTGCCGGCCAGGATCTGAGCCGGGACGTCCGTCGACCACAGCTCCTCACGGACGAGGTGAGGCTGCGTCCCCGCGTCGACTCGGACCTGGATCACGGACGCCGACTCGCTGTCGCCGAGCCGTAGGCGCTCGCCGGTGGTGACGTGCCGTAGCCAGGCGTGTCCGTTGCTGACCCGGACCCGCGGCACACCGAGCTTGCCGAGACCCGGACCAGTCGGCCGTTGCGTGTCGCCGTCGCCGTCGAGACCGACCCATGCGGCGTAGCCGCCGTTCGACGCGTCCGGGTCGACGCGGAGATCGCCGAGCGAGAGTCGCACCGCCGCTCCGTCCACCTCGGCGCCGCCGCGGAGGACCTGGATGCGCAGCGTGCCGTTGTCGAGAGCGACGCGGAACAGCGATCCCAACTCGGGCAGGAACGTGCCGCCGTCCTTCGCCGTGAGTGTGCGGATACCGGCCGGGACGAACACGGTCTCGCCCGGCGCGACCCGCCGCGTGCGCCGCCACTTGCCGTCGTTCAGCACCTCGACGGGATCGCCGTCCACGGCGAGCGCCGGGTCCGTCCCGCGAAGCGCGAAGGTCGCGGCTGTGACAGCGACCACGAGACCTGCGGCCATCGCGAGACGCCGGACGCCGGGGCGTCGGACGAACGCGGTCAGGGGGCTCGGTCGCTCACCGCTGGCCTGCAGCTTCGCGGCACGCGCCCACGCGCCCTCCGCGATGCGCTCGGCGGCACCGGGATCGAGATCCTCGGCGCACGCGTCTCGTAGCAGCCGCGCGAGCTCCTCGTCGCTCTGGGGTCGTTGATCAGCGGCCATCGGGCACCTCCAGTATCCGTCGCAGCTGCTTCAGCCCACGGCTGACCCAGGTGCGCGCGGTGGCGACCGGCGCGCCGAGACGCGCGGCCACCTCGTCGTACTCGAGTTCGTCCACGACGCGCAGCGTCACGGCAAGCCGCATGCGCTCGGGGAGCTGGTCCATCGCTCGTCGGGCGAGGCCGGCCTCCTCGCGCTCCTCGACCGCACGGAACGGCCGCTCCGACGCGTGGTCGGCGATCGCGCCCTGGTCGACGTCGGCCGGCGGAGTGAGACGCTTCCGGCGCACGCGCTTGCGGCCCCAGTCGGTGGCGAGGTTCAGCGCGATCGAGCCGGCCCACGTCGTGAACGAGGAACGGCCGGCGAAACCGCCGATGTGCAGCAGCGCCTTGGTGAAGACGTCCTGCAGCAGGTCCTCGACCGGCGCGCCAGGACCGAGGCGTTGCCGGATCAGGCCGGCCAGTACGCGGTGGTGGCGGGTCACGAGCACGCCGAAGGCCTCGCGGTCGCCCTCCTGCGCGAGGGTCAGCAGCCGGCCGTCCGAGAGCTCCGCGAGACCGGCTGCGCCGCGCGCACCCCCCGGCAACGCACGCAGTGGGGCGTGCGAGTGGTGCGAGGCATCGGGTCCGGCGCTCTCGCGCGGCAACGGCATGGCTCCACCCGTCACGGGCGAGCGCACCTCGGGCGGGAACTCGTCAGCAGCACCTCGACACCTCCGACCCCGTTGGACGCGCGAACGCGAGCGCTGCGACGAGCCGTCTCGGCGCGCGCGGAGAGCGGCGCTACTCGACCTCGATCGTCCCGGTCGAGATGATCTCGATGCCGACACCCGTGTCGCCAGTGCCGCCACCGCCATCGCGCAGGCCGCCGGCGCGATGGATGCGGATCGGCGATGAGCTGCCACCCGTGAGGGCACCCTTCCAACCGTCGTTGTTCCAGGCGTCCTTCTGCTCGGAGGTCAGCGTGTTCGCGACGCGGTCGTCGAAGGCCGTGCGCGCTGCGCGCATCTTCTGGCCGTCGATGCGACGGAACGTGGAGGAGAAGCCACCGTCGGTGGTCTTGGTCTCCTCCGTGATGGCCTCCTTCATGGCCGCGTCGAAGTCGGTCTTCGCGGCGCGGATCTCGTCGACCTGCACGGTCGTCAGCCCGAGCTCGTCCTCGGCCCGCTGCCAGCGCTCGTCCTCGGGCAGGGCGCGGAGCTCCATCGACTTCTTGAAGCGGTCGCGCATCGAGGCTGCGGCCTCCATGCTGGCGGCCTTCTGAGCCATCATGGCGTCGCGGAGCTTCTCGGCCAGGTCTGCCTTGAACCCGGCG
The DNA here is from genome assembly GCA_021776825.1 of Planctomycetota bacterium. Classification (GTDB taxonomy): domain Bacteria; phylum Planctomycetota; class JAJSAM01; order JAJSAM01; family JAJVHW01; genus JAJFFG01. Next base: position 93,898 of record JAJFFG010000133.1, on the reverse strand, counting down.
GGGCCGTCGAAGGCGACGTTCGGGAGTGTGCCTGGCGCGTCGGTCCAGGCCGGTGTCGAGGACGGCATCGAGGTCGGTGGCGCGGCGGCTGCGGCGGCCGCCTCGGCGCGCCGCGAGGCCATCTCGAGCTCCGTGGCGACGAGGCGTTCCTCCAGATCGAGGACGGCGTTGCGCTGCTCGCGGACGGAGTCGCGCAGGCCGTCGACGCTCGTGGCGAGGTCGCCGATGCGGTCGAGAACGATTGCCTCGCCGGCCGACACGTTGCCGTCGCCGCTGCCGGCAATGGTCATCGCGGCGCCGGCGACGGCGCCGAGAACCGTGGCGAAGCCCAAGATCCCGAGTACGTGCGCAGCCTTCACAGAAACCTCCTGGCGGGAGGGTCTCCGCCTCCCGGTCGTTTGGACGCGCCGCGTCCGGAGACATGTCACGATACCGCCCCGGCAGCCGATTCGCTGCGCGCCGGCGCACCTCGCGGGCATCCTGTGGGGCTCGAACCCGACCGCCAGCCGAGGTGTCCCGTGCAACGCACCGATTACTGCTTCACGCTCCAGAACATCCGTAAGAGCTACGCCAAGCGCGAGGTCCTCCGCGGGATCACGCTCGCGTTCCTGCCCGGCGCCAAGATCGGCGTCGTCGGCAACAACGGCGCGGGCAAGTCGACGTTGCTCCGGATCATTGCCGGCGACGAGACGGAGTTCGAGGGCGAGGCCCGGGCCGCGCCAGGTATCTCGATCGGCTACGTCTCCCAGGAGCCACAGCTCGATCCCGAGAAGAACGTCCGCGACAACGTCGAGCAGGGTCTCGCCCACGTACGCGAGCTGCTGCGCGAGTTCGACGTCCTCGGCGAGAAGATGGGCGAGGACCTCGACGACAACGCGATGCAGAAGGCGCTCGACCGCATGAACGTCGTCCAGGAGGAGATCGAGCGGCTGGACGGCTGGGAGATCGACCACAAGGTCGAGATCGCGATGGATGCCCTGCGGACTCCGCCCGGCGATGCCGAGGTCGCGACGCTCTCAGGTGGCGAGAAGCGCCGCGTCGCGCTGGCGCGCATGCTGCTCAGCCAGCCGGACGTCCTGCTGCTCGACGAGCCGACGAACCACCTCGATGCCGAGAGCGTCTCGTGGTTGGAGGACCATCTCCGCGACTACCCGGGCACCGTCATCCTGATCACGCACGACCGCTACTTCCTCGACACCGTGGTCGGCTGGATGCTCGAGATCGATCACGGGCGCGCCGTGCCGTACCAGGGCAACTACTCGGCATTCCTGGAGCAGAAGGCCGCCCGTCAAACTGTGGAGAAGCAGAAGCAGGGCAAGCGGAAGAAGCACATCGCCCGTGAGCTCGAGTGGGTGCGTGCGACACCGAAGGCGCGCACCGCGAAGAACAAGGCGCGCATCGGCCGCTACGACCAGCTCCTCGCCGATGAGTACGAGCACGCCGAGGACGAGGTCGATCTGCAGATCCCGCCGGGCCCGCGTCTGGGCGAGCGGGTGCTGACGTTCAAGGACGTCTCGAAGGCGCTCGGCGGCCGCACGCTGATCAACGACCTGAGCTTTGAGCTGCCGCGTGGCGCCATCGTCGGTGTCGTGGGCCCGAACGGTGCCGGCAAGACGACGTTGATGCGTCTGATCACGAAACAGCTGGAGCCAGACGCCGGCGAGGTCGAGCGCGGTGACACGCTCAAGGTCGTCTACGTCGATCAGAGCCGCGACGACCTGACGGCGAAGAACACGGTCTTCGAGGAGATTTCCGGCGGTGCCGACTGGCTGCCGTTCGGCACCAAGACGATCCATGCGCGCGGCTACGTCAGCCGCTTCAACTTCCGTGGCCCGGATCAGCAGAAGAAGGTCGGCGAACTGTCCGGTGGTCAACGCAACCGAGTGCAGCTCGCGAAGCTCCTGCGTCTCGGCGCGAACACGCTGCTGCTCGATGAGCCGACGAACGACCTCGATCTGCAGACGCTGCGCGTGCTCGAGGATGCCCTGGTGGCGTTCGCCGGTTGCGCGATCGTCGTGAGTCACGATCGCTGGTTCCTCGATCGCGTGGCGACGCACATCCTCGCGTTTGAGGGCGACGGACTGGTGCGTTGGTTCGAGGGCGGCTACAGCCAGTACGCCGAGCGGCGCTCCGAGGAGCTCGATGCGGCGGGCGTGCTGCGGAAGGGGCCGCGGCGGCGGCTGCGGACGTAGCCGATCGGCGTGTCATGACCGAGCACGAGCGGGCCATCGTCACGGCGATCGAGGCGCTGCCCGACGTCACGACCGGACGGTCTCGCTTCGGTGGGATGCTTGCGTTCCGTCGCGGCAAGCGCGAGTTCGGCCACTTCCATCACGCGGCTGAGTTGGATATCCGAGTGCCGCGCAACCGTCAGCGCGAGCTACGCGAGGACGGGCGCGTGACGTTCCGCGCGCGCGGCTCCGACTGGATGGAGTTCCGCGTCAAGAGTGCCGCGGATGCCCGCGACGCGATCGAGCTCCTGCGCGAGGCCCATGCCGCGGCGGAGTGATGCTGCGCGCTGGCGCCGAGGTGTCGCGCCGTGCTATCCCGGTCGCTGACGGTGGGAAGAGAGGGGACGGACCTTCCATGTTCGAGTTTCAGGGGATTGGTCTGCTCGCGCTGTGGATGGCCATCGGCGGCACGACCGTCGGTCTCGCAGCCGCGGTCCAAGGGTTCTGGAGGAACGTGCCGCGCGCGCGCCGCCTGGCAGTCGTCTGCGCCGGGCTGCCGGTGTCGATCGGTGCGGCGGCGGGCGCCATCCTGTCGCTGGCGATGCAGGAACAGCTCCAGCTACTCGGGCCGGCGCTGACCTCGGCCGACCTGGCTCACGCGTCACAGATTGCGCTGTCGCCGTTCGTGGCGGGGCTGGCGGGGAGCCTGCTCGTCGCCCTGGTCGCTGGCTCTGGCTGGGCACTCGTCCGCGCACCGACGGTTGGCGCCGCCGACGCGCCACGGCGCGGCTGAGGGCTGAGGGCTGCGGGCTAGAGCGGAGGGCTAGGTCTGCTTGCTGGGCAGAGGGCTGGCCCCGGATCGCTCTCGCCCCTCGCGCGCGACGAATCCCCACCCACTCGCCCCCTCCCCCTTCAGGGGGACGGTTCGCGGGGGGCGAAGGTTACATCGCCTCCCGGAATGTCTCGCCCGTGTGCTGCCGACGAGTGTGCTGCCGACGAGTGTGCCGCTGCGGAGCGTGCCGCCGGCGAGCGGGCCGCCCCGGAGCGTGTCACCGGTCCGCGCGTCACCGGTCCGCGCGTCACCGGTCAGCGCGTCACCGGTCAGCGTGGCGTCGGTCAGCGTGTCGCCAGTGAGCGTGGCGCCGGTGCGCGCGGCAGCCGGGGGCGCGGGGTCCCTCGCACCGCGGCGCTACTCGGCCATCCGCTCCCGCAACCAACGGCGAAGACGTAGGTCGAGCGCCTCGGTGTCGAGCCCCGTGACGGATTGGATGACCTGCTCGTCGTGCTCGCCCGTCGCTACCCGTCGGATGATCTCCGGACACTCGTCGGGCCAGCCCTCGAGGAAGTACGCCGCCAGCGCGTGCGCGACGAGCGCGTCGCCACCGGACATCTGACTGAGCGGTCGGTGCAGCACGTCGCGCACCTCGGGGTCGCCGCTCTCGAGCACCTCGAGCGCGGCGCGATACCAGTCGGCGTCGGTGGCCAGCGACCGCAGGTCGCCGCCCTCGTCCTGGTTCCCGTAGCGTGAGTTACCGACCAGGTAGTTCTTCCGCGTACCGCAGAGCTCGTACGTCAGTCGCAGACCGAACCCCTCGCCGGCCCAGGCCGTCTTGCCGCTGTCGAGACGGAACTCCATCAACAGCAGTTTGTTCACGGTCTGGCGCGTGCACGCATCGACGCGGCGAGCGCGCGACGAGTCCCACGTCAGCCAGTCCGACTGATCCGGCATCCAGTAGCCACGGAACTGTCGCGCCGCGCGACGATGACGGTTCGTCATGTCCGGGTGGTTCTTCAGGAACGCACCGCGCTGTTCGTGACTCGTCATGATGTAGATCGTGAAGCCCTGCCAGTGCTTGCGCTTCGCACCGATGGCGGCGGACAAGAGCGCCGGGGCGGCCTCGGCGCACCTCGCGGCCTGGGTGGCTTCCTCCGGGCCGCTGCTCGCGACGACGCGGACGTGTTCCGTTCGCACCCCCGCCCGCCAGGGCACCTCGAGCGCGATCTCGTCCTCGCGCGCGGCGCTCTCGGCCGGGATGCCGATCGCCGCGAACGACTTCTGAACGGCCTCCGTCAACTTCGCCCGCACCTTCCGAGACCGCGCGGTCTCGAGGAGCACCCAGCCGGTCCCGTCCTTCACGTCGTGGTGACGCAGCCGGAGATCCTCGTCCCGCGGCGAGAGCTCGAGGATCTCCGACAGAATGCGTTCGCGGATGCCCGGCGCGACGCCGTCACCCAACGCATCCAGCTCGGCGACGCGCATGTGGACGTAGCTGCGCAGGTACGCGCTGCGGCGTGCGGGATAGGCCACGAGAGCCTCGTCGCTGCGGTCGCTCGCAGGCGGCGGCTTCACGGGCGGATGCCAGACGCCGTCCTTGTCCTTCCTGTGGCGCAGCCAGCGGTGCGCCTGACCGTGAGCCGGATCGACCTTCAGGATCTCGTCCGCGACGCCGTTGCGCTTGGCGTAGAGCTGGTTCTTCCCGCACCAGTGCGCGAGATCCTCGAGCCCCTGGATGAGCGCGGCCCGCGAGTCAGCGGCGGCGTCCTGGGCGAGCGCTGCGACGGAGATCGCGAGGCAGAGGAGCCCGGTAAGAAGCAGGCGGGCGAAGAGCAGGCGGGTGAGAAGCAGGCGGGCGAAGAGCAGGCGACGCATGGTGTGGATGCCGTTCACAGGAGAGGTCAGTTCGGCGGTGACGACGGGCCGTGGACCTCGATCGACGGAAGTGGGCGGCCGGTGATCGCGAACTCCTTCACGCGAATCGTACTTCCTAGCATCGGGTACAGGGTGACCGTGCCGTGCAGCAAACCCATCTCTTCGTGCACGATTCGATCGTCGAGGAGCAGGCGCCAGCCCGATCCCTCCTGACGAAAGATGATCTCGTGGTCCTCGCCTGGGACCAGCAGCGCGTCACTCGACGTTCCGCTGATCGCTCCGGTCCGGAAGATGCTGATCGCCTTCGATTCCCAGTTGAAGATCGCTGCCGCGGGACCGACGGCCATCCGGAAGTTGTGCGCGGATCCCGCAGCCAGTCCGCCGACGACGTGCACCTCTTCGATCTCGGCGAAGTGGCGAGCGAACGTCAGGTACGGGTACGTCCCGTCTGCCGGCGCGGTGCCGATCAGCACGCCGTCCTCGACGCGCCAACGACCGTCCGTTGCGATCCACCCGTCGAGGTCCGCCGGCGTTGTGAACGTCAGTCGAACGGTCTCGCTGGCGGGGCGAGTCGGCGCGGCGATGGTCCCGCACGCTGACGTGGTCGCACCGAGCAGAGCGACCAGCAGCAGAGAACGCAGCGTTCGCATCTCCCAATCGTAGCCAACCCACTCCCTCGCGCCATTCGCCGCTGCCAGTTACCTTCTCTGCGGGAAGTGATTGGAGTCGCGCCCTGGTCTCGGGCGCACCTTGGCGGGAGAGAAGTCGATGATGCACCTACGTACGCCTTCATGGCGTTTGCGCCGTCCGTTCGCGATCCTGGCACCCCTCGTCCTCGGCGCACTGCTGCTCGCGCCACCGGCGAGCGCTGACGAGGACGCCGCGACGGATTCGCGGTCGGAGATTCGCCAACTCGTCGAGCGGCGCTTCGGCGACATGGACGTCGATGCACGTCGTTCCGCCGCTCGTCGCGCCGGTCCGATGCGGCTGAGCGGTCGGCATCGACTGTTCGGCCACGTCTTCGCGGAATCGCTCACGATCGAGCCGGGAGCCGATGTCGAGATCGAGGCCGGCACGACGATCTTCGTCACGGGTGACATCACGATCGATGCGCCGATCGTCACCATCCGGGCTCCGATCTCCGAGGGACCCAAGGAGGTTCGGCAGGCAGCGCCCGCGGGCGCGATCGTCGGCGCGGCGGGTGCGGACAGCCAAGACGTGGTCTTCGCGTGCGACCAGGGCGGGAACTTCCTGACCAACGAGCCGATCCTTGGTGCTGACGGCGGGAATGGCGGCAACGTCACGCTGAACAACGCGGTGACCGGCACGATCGGGATCGGCGGCGCGGGCGGCAAGGGCACCGGGTTCATCATCGACTGCCCGGGCGGCACGGTGACGGTCGGACACAACATCGTGCCCGGCGCCGGCGGTAGCGGCGGAGTCGGAGATGTCGTCGGTGTGAGTGGGCTGGCGGGTACCGGCGAGGACGGCGCGTCGGTGACGGGCTGCGGCGGGCTCGGCGGCGATGCCGGAGACGTGCGGATCGTCGCGGCGACCATCGTGTTCCCCACGGGAGCCGGCGGTCAGGCAATCGGTCGTATCGGCATTCGCGCCGGCGGCATCGGTGGCGACGCGGCGGCGGAGGGCGGCGACGGTGCCAATGCGATCTTCTGCAACGAGGACTTCAAGGAGTTCCCGGGGAGCGGTGGCAGCGGCGACGCGGAAGCCGGAGATGCAGGCGTCTCGACGCTGGGCATCATCGAGGTTGACGCGATCGTGCCGGACACGTTCGGCGCAGCTGACATCGTGAGCTTCGAGGATCTGTTCGAGTTCCCCGACGGAGGTTCAGCGCTCTCGAGCGGGGGTGACGGTGGGATCGCTGCGGATTGCATCCCGCTGCGTACGCCCTGCCCCACACGTGGAGATTCCGGTTCGCAGGGCGGGAACGGTGGACGCGCGTTCGCGCTCGCCGGGAACGGCGGCTTCGGTGGTCGCATCGGCGCTGGCAAGGGCGGCGGCCTCTTCCGCGCGATCCAGAACGGCGCCGAGGCGCCGGCCGGCGTCGGCGGCTCCGCGACCGCGGTCGGCGGTGACGGCGGTGGCGGAGGCAACGGCTCTCTTGGGCAGAAGCCCGGGAACGGCGGGAATGGTGGTCGTGGCGGCAAGGCGCGAGCATTCGGCGGCGCCGGGGGCGACACCAAACTCGCGAAGAAGGCCGGGGTCACGTTCGCGCTCCCCTTCGGCTTGCTCCCGAGTGGAAACGGTGGGGGCGCGGTGGTCCGGCCGGGTGACGGCGGTCCTGGCGGAAACGGTGGAAACTGCTGCAACAAGCCTGGCGGTCGAGGCGGCAAGGCCGGCAAGGGCGGCGGCGGTGGTGGCGGCAAGGCGCGCGCCGGCAAGGCGGGCAAGGCGGGCAAGGGCAAGCCGAGTGGCACCGACGGCGTCGAGGACATCGAGAAGCGCGGCGCCAGCGGAGCTCCAGGCCAGGCAGGGCTCGCCTGCAACAAGCTCGGCATCGATGGGCTGAGCAAGATCGATCTGCTCCCGTTCGACGGGTCCGAGGCCATCGTCGGCGAGCTGTTCCTGCTCGACCTGATCCTCTGCAACACCGCGTTGCAGCCGATCGCGGACCTCGACATCGAGATCCGACAGGGCAAGGACCAGATCTTCTTCTCGCAGGTGACCATCCCGGCTGCCGACGGCGAGGGGCCTGCGGAGCTGCTCGTTGCCGCGGAGGTGATCCCGACCAAGGCCGGCAAGAAGGGCAAGTTCACCGTCTTCGTGAACGGCAAGAAGGGCCTGAAGAAGGTGTTCGCGGTGGCCAAGGCCGATGGCGGCGGCGGTGGCGGTGGGTGCGGTCCTGTCCAGGGCGTCGGCAACCCGGACGCGACGTTCTCGATCAGCTTGATCGGGAGTACCAGCGGACCGGTCCTGGATGCTGACAACGCCAACCCGATTCCGGTGAACGAGACCATCAACGTCACGGGCACCCTGTTCGCCGAGGGCGGCGCCGTTCTGATGAACACGAACCTGCAGATCAAGGTCGACGGCGTGACCGTATACGACCAGACGGTCGCGGGGCCGGTCAGCAAACTGACCGGCGCTCCGGGAGCCACCTTCACGATCACGAGTGCTGGCGCCGGATGTCTCGAGCTGTTCGTGGATGGCATCCTCGACAGCCGACGGGCGCTCGGCACCGTCAACAACTAGCAGTCGGCACACGCAGCCGGACCACCGACGCCCGCGGGACCTGTCCCGCGGGCGGCTCGTTTGCCCGGCCTTCTCACCACGTCGGCGCGGCCTGCGGCCGGGGGGCCGGAGGTACGAGGGGTGGTCGACGTGAAGACGGACGTTGGACCAACGACGGAGCGTCCTGACCGAGCGGGGGCCGCGAGATCAAGGCGACGCAGCGCGGTCGTGGCCCATCCCCCCAACGAGCTGTGTCAACGCAGAGATCGTGATCCTCGCGACGTGTCAGGCGTGGCGACGTGGTGAGAAGGTCGCGTTAGCTGCGGAACATCACGAGCAGGGCCGTGAACACGACCCCGTTCGAGATGCCGTGCGCGACGATCGGCGCGATCAGGCTGTTGCGCCACTCTCGGGCGAGCGTAAGGCCGAAGCCCATGGCCGCCAGGGCCGGGATCGCGAGCCAGCCCTGCGGGTGGATCGCGGCGAACACGAAGCCCGTGAGCATGCCACTCGCGGGAACGGAGAGCCAGCGCGTCCATCTCCCGGTGGCCTCGCGGAGATGGCGGTAGAGCGCACCTCGGAACAGCGTCTCCTCGAACAGCGGGGCGATGACGGAGCCGGCGATGAAGATCCCAACGATCTGGAGTCCGTTGGCTTCGACCAGCATCAGCACGATGGGGTGAGTCGCGTCGGACGACGCCTCCATCGACTCGGCGATGCGCGTCAGCCCGAACGTGATCGCCACGCCGATCCCGAGGATCGGCAGCATCATCAGGTAGGACGCGAACCCGCAGAGAGTCTCGCGGATCAGGCCGCGACCTGAGTGCAGTCCGAGACGCCGGCGCGTGTCCGACCAAGCTTCTCCGCGCAACTTCGGCCAGGCCAGCGCAGAGATGGCGATGACCTGCGGGGCCATGCCGACGACGAGGCCGCCCGAGCCATCGAAGATCCACGACAGGAGCGTCGACGAGACCACGACGAGCACCAGCCAGGCCGCGAACGTCTGCGCGAGCAGCCCGCCGTTCCCCTCGGCGGGTGCGAAGTGGAGCGAGGTGCGCTCGGTGCCGACCGCCAGTGGGAACAGCGCGAGCAGCAGCATGCCGGCGAGGAGGGCGCCGATACCGAGGACCACGATGGTCACGGCGCGCAGGGTCGCGCTACGCGCACTGGAGAGGAGGTCGCGGCGCTCGCCGGCCCGAGACGTGCCCTCGGGGAGCACGGCGAGCTCTCCGAACCAGCCGAGGTGCTCGACGACGAACTCGCGGTCGGGCGACGACAGCGCGTCGGCCCGCACGGCCGTCTCGGCGATGTCGTCTGTGTCCACCCAGAGCTGATCGAGCAGCGCGTGAGCGCGGAGGTCGTCGGGTTCCGGAGCGGGGTCCGTCGCGATTTCGGGGAGGCGGTCGTGGGCCGCCTCCGGGCCGTCCATCTCAGCGGCCACACAGGCAACGCGCAGGCCGTGAGCGAGGTCTCCCTCGGTGACGGAGTCGAGCTGCCGGAGACTCCCGCCGCCGCTGCCGATCATCTGCCGCGCGAGCATCCGGAGCTGGAACGCGTTGCCGGCGGTGGGCTTCGACTTCTCCAGTGTGGCGACGACGGCGAGCGCCGTAGCCAGGACGATCACGAGGATCCACGCGATGAGGGCGCCGTGGCGGCGTGCTTGTCCGGGGGCTCCATCGGTCACGAGACCAACTCTACGCCAAGGGATGGTGCGCCGACCGGAGTTGAGTCCGCTTCGTCGCCGATCGAGCGCGCCGAAAGCGTGACGCCGCGTCGCCCTCGCGCCGGTAGGTTCGCGGACGATGGGATTCCGGTTCGGCCCCGACGCCACGGTGGATCAGGTCCACCATGCGCTCGATGAGCATGGCGTTGCCGTGGTCGAGGACTTCCTGACGCCCGCTCTGGTGCAGTCGCTGCGCGACGAGGTCGCTCGACTCCTTGCCGGCGAGCCGCTGCCCGGGATGAAGCAGCAGTTCGACGAGGTCTTCACGCGCAGCCGGAAGATCGACTTCCACGGCTTCGACTGGGGCGCGTACCCGGGCGTGCGCGCGGCGGTCGACGATCCGCGTGTCGCGCAGGTGATGGCGTATCGCGAGTACGAGAGTGAACAGTTCCCCGAGTACATCATCGCGCAGCGGTCGCAGGGGCGCTTCGACGAGGCCGAGTCGCTTCCGCCGCAGTTCGCCATGCACACCGACGGCATTCAGGCGCATCGCTTCATGTTCTATCTGAGTGACGTCGGCGAGGACGACGGACCGCTCACGATCGTTCCGGGGGCGTACCGGAAGTACAAGGAGTGGCGCGATCGCCAGCGCGACAAGGGTCGCGCGGCCGGTCGGCGCTACCGCCTCGTTCCCGACCTCGAGGAGCAGGGGCAGAAGATGACCGGCCGCGCCGGCACGCTGGTGACGTTCTTCACCGACTCGCCGCACAAGGCAGGCATCGTCGCCGCCGGACGCGAGCGCGTGATCTTCCGCATCAACGCCGGTGCGTTTGTGGTGAAGGCGCCTTCGGTCGGGGCGCGGCTCGGGCGATCGATGCGGCGCTTGCTCGGTGGCGAGGACATCGAGACGTGATCGTGCGCGGGGAACGCTGAGCGTGGTCCACCCGACGTCGTTCCTTTTCATCACGCTCGACTCGTGTCGCTACGACACGCTCGTGGCGGCGCGAACGCCGAACCTCGATGCGGTGGCGCCGGTCGAGCGCGCGATGGCTCCCGGCGCCTTCACCTACGCGTCGCACAGCGCGATGTTCATGGGGTTCACACCCGGGGATGCGTCGCGTCGCGAGCCGTTCGTCAACCCGAAGTGGGCGAAAATCTTCCGCATGAAGGGTGGCGGGGCCGGTGGCAATGTCGAGCCGTTCGTGCAGATCGAGGGACGCACGATCATCGACGGGCTGAAGAACATCGGATACCTGGCGATCGGGTCGGGATCGATGACCTGGTTCAACCCGAAGCGCAAGACGACGCGCAACCTCGTCGAGGACTTCGAGCGCTTCTTCTACCCGGGTGACTACTTCTCGCTCGGGCGGCAGCTCGAGTTCCTCGACGCGGAGATCTCGCGTGGTGGGGACGACCCGCTGTTCGTGTTCCTGAACGTCGGCGAGACGCATGTGCCGTACTGGCACGAGGGCGCCGCGTGGAGCAGTGCCCGCGAGGACAATCCGTGTCAGACGTTCGGAACGACGAACGATGCGGACGAGTGCCGGCGACGCCAGACCGCGTGCCTCGAGTTCGTCGACGGCCGCCTTGCGCCGCTGCTCGAGCGCTTCGCGGGCGCGAACACGTTGATCTATGCCGACCACGGCGACGCCTGGGGCGAAGACGGCCTCTGGTCGCACGGCTTCCATCACCCGAAGGTGCTGGAGGTGCCGATGCTGCTTCGACTGCAGCATCGACCCGACACGTCGCGGAAGCCGCGGCGCAAGGGTCTGCTCGGCTTCGGCCGGTCCTAGCGTCGGACGGGGGCTAGGGCGCGAGCGTCTGGGGCCTCAGCCGCCAAAGAGCCGACGCAGCCGCGCGCCCAACCCGGTCTTCCCAGCCCGCGACGGCCCAGCCGAACCAGCGGGCGCGGTCGGCTCGACAGGCAACTCGGTCGACGTGTTCGGCGTGTAGCCGGCTCCGGCCTCCGACCACCACTCGGCGTGCAGCGCCCGGATGCGGTCCACGCCGTCGCTCGGGAGCGGATCGAGGCGCTCCACGTCGTCGAGTGCGGACTCGAGGTGGCTGCGTCGACGCGTGCTCCCGACGACGGTCGCGACCTCGGGAGATGCGAGAAGGAAGCGCAGTGACAACTCGCGGAGCGACGCGATGCCGAGGTCGCTCGCCAGTTCTCCGAGCGACGCGAACTTGGCGTCGTGCCGCCCGTCTCGCTCCTCGCGCTTGCCGCGCTCCGCGACGACGGTTGGCGCGTCGAGCAGTCGACCACCGCAGAACGGCCGCAGAGCGACAAGCCACTTCTCCGCTGCTGAGAGTCGCTCCGCCGCGTCGTTCGTGAGCTCGCGGTTGAAGGCCGAGAGATACGTGACCGCGCCGACGAACAGGTCGTCGGTCAGGACGGCGTCCAGGGGTTCACAGAACTGCCAGAACAGTTCGATCAGGTAGCCGCCCACGAGCCCGTCGCGGACCTGCTCCTCGAGGGCCTCGCGGAACGGATTGCCGGGCGCGAGCAGCGCACTGTCCGGGCAGGCGCAGATCTGCACCAGATCGAGCCGCGCGAGTCCGGAGCGTCTCCGTGTCTGGTCGAGCTCGGCGCGGAGGTCCGCCGGAGTGCGCGTGCGCGACTTGGCGATGAGCCGCGGGCGGTGTCCGTCGGCGGCGACGCGAGCGATCACCTCCAGGCTCCGGCCGTAGGTCGCGGCGCCGTGGAGCCAGGCCCCGCGCTCGACCGCGCGGCGCACGAGATCCACGTGCGTGCGCTCACCGGGGTCGTCGGTGCGCGCTGTGCCGAACGTGAAGCGTGAGGGCCTGTCCACGCACGCACGGTAGCCCGGCGCGTCCCCCGTTCGGGCGGTTTCTGCTCGCCGCGGCGTCGCCCGGGCACGGTGATCTGCCACACGGCCACTCCCCGACGCGTCCGCGCTGGCACTCTGCCGCGTCCGACCCCGTTCTCGCCCCCCCGGGCCCCCGCCCGCCCTTAAGGGGACGCACGGGAGCGGCGGAGGTTACATCGCGAACGAAACCACGTCGGGCGCATGGACGCGCCCGAGGCTGACCCCCGTCTCCCACGAGTGCGCCGCGTCTGACGGCCCCGGGCACACGGTCTCCCGCACCGCAGCCGCTTCACCACTGGATTGAGGGTGCGTGCGCGTCTGCGGCACGAGATCTCTCGCACCCGGATCCATCAGGACACGGTGGGGTGATCGAGCCGTCGCTCGCAACGGTGTGAGCCGCATCGCCGGCACCGAGCTCGCCGCGATCCCGCGACGCTCTCGTCGGAGAACGGGGCGAGTGCGACCGTCCCGTTCCAGGCGGCCTCGCGCGACATGGGTCACACGCGCCGAGGGATGTGACTCGCGTCGTCGTCCGTTCCCTCCTGAGCGTGCGTCGGGCGGGGTACGCTGTGGTGTTCCGAGGGCCACTCGCGGCCTGGTTCCCGTCCCTGGAGGGATCGATGTTCGGACTCGCTGACCAGAAGTGCGTCCCGTGTGCGGGTGGCGTGGCGCCGCTCGACGCGGCTGCGTGCGCTCCGCTCCTCGAACAGCTCGATGGCTGGACGATCGTCGACGGCCACCATCTGTCGCGGGAATTCCGGTTCCCCGACTTCGCGACGGCTCTCGCGTTCGTCGTCGCGGTCGGCGAGATCGCGGAGCACGAGAACCACCACCCGGACCTCGCGCTCGGCTGGGGCCGCGTGAGGATGGACGTCTGGACGCACAAGATCGACGGCCTGACGGAGAGTGACTTCATCCTCGCCGCCAAGGCCGATCGGGAACACCACCCCGAGCCTGAGCCGATGCGCCAGGTCTGGCGAGCTCCCGATCCGACCATGGCGCACCTGATGGCGGGCCACCTCGACAGCATGGGCATCCGAGCGGTCGTCCAAGGGGAGAGCCTGTTTGCCGGGGAGGGGAGCATCCTTCCGCAGGAGGCCGGGCCGACCATCTGGGTTGCTGTTCCCGATGCGGAGCGCGCGGAGCAGATCCTGACCGAGCACCAGCGACACCTGAAGGAGACGTCCGGCGAGGACGAGTGAACTGATGGCGACCACGAAGGCCGAGCGACGACGAGCACCGGAGGGCGAGCCGGTCATCGACACGACCAAGATGAGCGAGGGCAAGCGTCAGGCTCTCGAACTTGCCGAGGAGTCGCGTGACGAGGGCGAGGGCCATCGCAGCTTCGCCGGCGACATCTTCATGGGGCGCTACGACCTGTCGCTGATCCAGCCGTTCCCAGAGCAGATGCCGGCGGACGCACTGGCCGGCGCGGAGTTCCTCGCCGACGTCGAGCGCTTCCTTCTCGATCACGTCGACGCCGACCAGATCGATCGGGAGGGACACATCCCGGACGAGGTGATTGCGGGGCTGACGCGCGTCGGCGCCTTCGGGATCAAGATCCCGGAGCAGTACGGGGGACTCGGCCTCTCCCAGACCAACTACTCCCGCTCCGCCATGCTCGTCGGAAGTCACTGCGCGAGCACCGTCGCCTTGATCTCCGCACACCAGTCGATCGGTGTGCCGACCCCGCTGAAGCTCTTCGGCACGCCGGAGCAGAAGGAGCGCTTCCTCCCCCGCCTGGCGCGCGGCGAGCTCTCGGCGTTCGGGCTGACGGAGGAGGAGGCGGGCTCCGATCCAGCGCGCATGACCACGCGAGCGGACCTCTCGGAGGACGGCACGCACTACGTGCTGAGCGGCGAGAAGCTCTGGTGCACCAACGGCACGAATGCCGCGCTGCTCGTCGTGATGGCGCAGACGGCGCCGAAGGTCGTCAACGGCCGCGAGCGACCGCAGATCAGCGCCTTCGTCGTCGAGGCCGACTCGCCGGGGATCGAGATCCTCCACCGGTGCCAGTTCATGGGGCACCGCGCGCTGTTCAACGGCGTCTTGCGCTTCACCGACGTCAAGGTCCCCGCCGAGAACCTGATCTGGGCCGAGGGCCGCGGATTGAAGGTCGCACTCTCGACGCTGAACACCGGTCGCCTCACCCTGCCAGCGGCTGCCACTGGTGTCGCCAAGCGCTGCCTCCGCATTGCCCGCGAGTGGGCGTCCACGCGCGAGCAGTGGGGCGCGCCGATCGGACGCCACGCCGCCGTCGCTGACATGATCGCGCGCATGGCCGCGACGACGTTCGCGATGGAGTCGACCGTGTTGCTTGCGTCGGCGCTCGTTGACAAGGGCGACGCCGACATCCGCGTCGAGGCGGCGATGTGCAAGATGTGGGGCTGCGAGGCCGGCTGGCGCGTCATCAACGATGCGATGCAGGTACGCGGCGGCCGTGGCTACGAGACCGAGGAGTCGCTCCGTCAGCGCGGTGTCCAGGCCACGCCGATCGAACGCTTCCTACGTGATGCCCGCGTGCACACGATCTTCGAGGGCTCGAGCGAGATCATGCGCCTGCTCCTCGCTCGCGAGGCGCTCGACCCGCATCTCGCGGTCGCGGGAGAGATGCTCGACTCCCGGCGCCCGATGGGGCGTCGCGCCCGGGGTGCCGTGCGGGCGGGGCTGTTCTACGCCCGCTGGTATCCGGCGCGCTGGTGGCCATTCCCGTCGACGGGAGCGCGCGGCCGGCACCCGACGCTCAACCGCCACGCCGATGCGTGCGCCGCCGTGTCACAACGCCTCGCGCGTCGGCTCTTCCACGCCATGGCCCGTCACGGCGCCGCGCTCGAGGGACAGCAGGTCCTGCTCGGACGCTTCGTCGAGATCGGTGCCGAGGTCTTCGCCGCGTCCGCGACCATTTCGCGCGCCCAGTCGCTGCTCGATCAGGGTGACGGTGATGGCGTCGTGGCGCTCGCCGACTACTTCTGCCGCGACGCGCTGCAGCGCATCGAACTGAAGTTCCGCGGCGTTACGCACAACGTGGACGCGCCTGGGTACGCGCTCGCGCAGGAGGTCCTCGGCGGTCGCTACAAGTGGGCCGAGCACGGCGCGGCGCATCCCGAGCGACGTTGAGCACGGTGCGCCGATGAGCACTGTGCGCCGATGAGCGCCCCGATCCGGGTTCGCCTGACATACAGCGGCGACGTGCAGGGCGTGGGGTTTCGCTGGCGCGTGGCCATGATCGCCGGTGACTACCGAGCGTTCGGCACGATTCGGAATCTCCCAGACGGTCGCGTGGAGCTCGATGTCGAAGGCTCGAACGACGAGACCGAGCGCTTCTTCGCGGTCATCCGCGAGCGCCTTGCCGACCACATCGAGGCGACGGAGATCGAGCCCATGCTCCCACTCCGTGGCCTGACGACGTTCACCATCGTCCGCTGAGGGCTGGCCGCGGCGCTGCTGGCCCGGGCGGCGGCGAACTCGCTCAACGGTGAGGTTCGAGCAGCCCGGCGACGCTCAGGTCTTCGTCGATCTCGGGCCAGTGAATGCCCTCGCCGTTGCCGATGAGGACCCACGTCGCGCGTTGGGATGCGGTGGCATCGCGCAGTCGCGGGAACCAGGCGAGAGGGACCGCGAGTCGTCTGCCGTCGGTCAGGTGCACGACCAGTTCGTCCTTCGTGACCCGCACGTCCAGCGCCCGGGCACCGATATCAGTCGGCGAAGAACTCATTCCAAGCCTCCAAGTAGCGTGCGCGATTCCCGCGCACCATACGCTCCAGTCGTCTCACCTCGTGTGCAGCGTACCCGGACGACGCGGCCACGGCGGCGGGATCGAGCCACACCTTCGCAGTGTGTTGGCCGCGCATCACGTGCACGTGCGGCGGTTCGCTTCCCTCGTTGCTGTAGAAGAAGAGACGATTCCCTCGGACTCGATCGATCGTCGGCACTCGCACGGCCTCGCCAGTTTCCTCGAATGGCGCGGCACCGCCGACCGCGCTCCAGAGAGTAGGTCGTGCGAGAGGGCCTCGAGGTTACGAGCCGAATCCCCGGCGCGACTTCATCTACTGGCTTCCATCCGCAGCGTGATCAGCGCAGATCCAGCTCGTCCGGCAGATCGAAATCGGCGGGCGTGAGCTCGCCGTCGCCGTCTCGGAGCGGAGTCAGCGGTCGCGCGGCCGGGATCTCGCTCGGGACGCGAGGAGCGGGACCGGTCGTCGTCATCGTCCTGCGTTCCGGCCGGTCGAAGAACTCGGCGATCGATTCGGTCCGGGCGCCGAGCTGCCGACAGCGTCCGGTCACCTCGCGATCGTTGCTCACGACGAGGAACTCGCGCGGCTCGTCGGCATCGCGGACGGTATCGATGATCTCGTGGTCGGCCTCGCGCTCCTGGCAGTAGACGACGCGGAGGCCGCTCTCGGAGGCCACCGGTGGTAGTCCGGCGGGTGCGTTCCGTGCGTCGAAGAACACCGTCGCACGTGGTTCGATCGCGCGCACTCGGTCAAGCAGATACCGGCGCCGGTTCTCGTGCTTGCCGTGCTCGATCCCGAGTGCGTACATCGCGTTGTGACCGTCGACGAGCGGCCGCATCGGAACGCTACTCCTGCGTGAACAGGAGGAAGGGCGAGAGTCGGCCGTCGGCGCGACGAACGCGCACCTCGACGGGGACGCCGGGCGTCACGTGGTCGGTCCAGGCGGCGACGCTGGTGAGGCGTCGCCCGCGCCGCGTCTCCTTCATCGAGTCGGCGATCGGCACGCCGTCGATCTCGATGCGGCCGCCGCCCTGCAGTCGCTTCGCATCCACGCGAAGGCGCCCGCGGCCGTCGATCCAGACGCGGCGCACATCCGGTGCTCGGCCGGCCCGCAGCGGCGGAAGTCCGATCGGGTGCGGCAGGTCGAGCCCGAGGTTGTCGAGCGTGCGGAGCAGGTCGTCGTCGAAGCGCAGAGTCGTCGCGACGAACGCGAGTGCCATCTCGTCGACCGTGTTCTCGCCCCACGACACCGGCAGCGGCGGATCATTCGGGTTGAACGTGTTCTCGGCGGAGTTGTCGAAGACACAGCGCAGACGCAGCGAGCTTCCGGCCGGCGCGGAGACCGGCTTGCGGAACGAGTAGCTGTCCTGCCAGTCGAAGCTCCAGTCCGTGATCTCGACGAGGCGTTGCGAGGTGCCGTCCGGCAGGTCGACGTCGACGGAGATCTCCTTGCCGAGGAGGTGCATGTGCGGGAGCACGGCGAGGATCTGGAGTCCGACGTCGACGTCGAACCCCGTTGCGCGGCGGACGAGATCCGTGGGGTCGAGCTCGGCGGTCACCTCGTACGCCGGATCACCCGCGGGGATCGTGAAGTCCTGATTGACGACCGGGAGCAGCAGCACGTCGCCCGGCGAGGGGTGATCGCTCAGGTAGAGACCGAACGTCGAGAGATCCTCGACCGGCTCGCCGGGAAGCGGGTGGTAGTGCACCTGCATCACGACGGTCGCACCGGCGGGGATGCGGATGCCGAGCGCGTTCGGCAGCAGTGACGGCCGGTTGCCCGGAGCCCAACCACCGAGGATCGGCGACGAGGTCATCCCCGATTGGAGCGCACCCGACTCTGGATCGAAGGCGCTCAGGCCCGGGCCGCCGAAGCAGGTGTAGCCAGGACCAGCCTCGCCCGCATCGTGCGCGTGAGACTCACCCTCGGTGTCGAGGTAGAGCACGACGTGGTGCACGACCCGTCGATCTCCGGGCTGGACGTCGAACGCCCGGACCCAGACGTCCTCACCGAAGTTCGTCTGCAGCGGGAAGCAGCGGTAGATGTCGTCGCCGACGCCCGGGACGTCGAACGCCTCGCCGTAGCTGAGCACCGCGTCGGGCTCGCCGAACAGCCACCCGGTGGCGTACTCCGGCGTGCGCGGCTTGCGGGGCGGACGGCCCTCCGGCGCTCCCTGTTCCTGCCAGCGGACCAGGGTCGAGATCTCGCGGTCCGACAGCCGCCGCTCGTCGGCGATGTCGCCGACGCCACGCGTCGGCCGCCACGGCGGCATCTGCCCGAGCCGGATCTCCTCGAGCGCGGCATCGATGAACAGCGATGCGTCGGCGTGGTTGTCGAGGCTCATCGGCGCGATGTCGCCGGCGTGATGGCACGACGTGCAGTGCTTCGTGAGGATGCGCTTCACGTGACCGTGGAACGTGGGCTTCTTCGGCGTGCCGCGCACGTCCCGCGCGAGGGTCTGGCCGTCGTCGTGCGTCTCGCCCTCATGGGCGACGGCCACGGCAACCACCGCCAACGCAGTGCATACGGCGATCGCGATCCTCTGCATCACTCCCCCTCGACGCCGTGGACCAGGTACCTCTCCAGCCACGCGTGGACCTCACGGTACCAGAGCAGCGAATTGTGCGGTTTCAACACCCAGTGGTTCTCGTCCGGGAAGTGGACGAGCCTGGCGGGCACGCCCTGGTCCTTCAGGAGCGAGTAGGCGAGCAGGCCCTGCGTGAACGGAACGCGGTAGTCGAGCTCGCCGTGGATGACCAGCGTCGGGGTCACGATCGACCCAGCGTGACGCACGGGATTCCACCGATCCAGTCCTTCCGCATCCCACGGCAGCCCGCCGAACGAGACGCGGCGACTGTGGATCATGTCGCTGGCGAACATGCCCTGTGTGTCGAACACACCGGCGTGATTGATGACGCAGCGGAAGCGATCGGTCTGCGTCGAGATCCACGAGACGAGATAGCCCCCGTAGGAGCCGCCCGCCGCGGCCATGCGCGTCTCGTCGGCGATGCCGGCCGCGACGAGCACGTCGGTCGCCGCCATGACGTCGCCGTACGGTCGGTCGCCCCAGTGGCCCTGGATGCGCTCCGCGAAGTCCTGGCCCCACGAGGTCGAACCCTGGAAGTTCACGAGCGCCGCGACGTACCCGGGCGCCGCGAACAGCTGGGCGTTCCAGCGCGGATGGAACGAGTCGGCGCTGATGCCGTGCGGGCCGCCGTGGATGACCTGCACGAGCGGCAGGGGTTCTGAGTGCAGGGGCTCGTCGGGCGTCCCGCCGGGCGGGTAGACGATGAACATCTGGACCGGAGCGCCCTCGGCGCCCTCGATCACCGTCTCGCGCACCTCTCCGAACGAGACTCCCTCGAGCGCCGACGCAGTGAAGTCGGTCACCGTCCTCGCCCCGGACGCGGCAGCGACCACGTGCAACTCGGCGGGGTGCGACAGGTCCGAGCGGCCCGCGATGACGCGTGCGGCGTCCACGATGGCGAGGCCGGTGAACGTGCCGCCGCGCGCGACGAGCGTCGGCTCCGTCTCGAAGGACTCCATGCGGAACACGCTCGTGCGGGCATCGTCCTGCGCGAGCAGCCAGATCGCTCCGTCGGGTGCGATCTCCCACGTTGCCGGCGAACGGTGCCAGTCCATGAGCACCGGAAGGTCCTCGCCGCTCTCGAGGTCGTGGCGGCGCAGGCGCATTCGATCGGCGTAGAACGCCGGGTCGAACTTCACGCCGTAGATGATCGTCCTCCCATCCGGAGCGTAGCGCGGGCCGTGAGCGCCCTCGGCATCGGTGGGTGCGATGCGATACGAGCGACCGCTCTCGATCTCGACCCGCGTGACGACGTTGCGGTAGCGGTTGTCCTCATTCGAGAAGGCTGCCGCGGCGAAGCAGAGCTCGCTGCCGTCGGGTGCCACGTCGAAGCAGCCCGTCGGGTCCATCCAGAGGAACGTTGCCTCGTTCTTCGGCGTGAGATCACGGAGCTCGCTCGACGCGAGGTCGAGCAGGAACAGGTGCGGGACGCGCCCACCCGTGAGCCAGCGGTCCCAGTATCGAACGACGGTCTCCTCGGAGACGTGCGCCTTGACCGGGTCCTCCGCGCGGCGATCCCGTTCGGCGAGCGTGGCGGCCACGTCGAGGTGACCCTTCAGCAGCACGCCGGCGACAACAAGAGCGTCGCTGCTCGGCATCCACTGAAGGTCGACCGCTCCGAGCGGCAGCTCCGCGACCCGCTCCGCCTCGCCTCCGTCGAGCGGAAGCACGAACGGCTGTTTGCGGCGCTTCTCTCCCTCGGTGCGGAGGAAGGCCACGCTGCGACCATCGGGTGAGACGCGCGGCAGTGAGCTCGACTCGGCCACGGCGGTGAGAGGGCGTGGATCTGGCCCCGCCGAGTCGAGCGAGACGAGCCAGAGCCGCGAGCGGCCTCGGTTCTCGTCGAGGTCGAACGTCGTGACGCTCACGACGGCTGCGCTGCCATCCGGGAGCGGCGAGGCCGGTCCGACGCGCGGGATCCGCCAGAGGCCCTCGGCGGTCAGGGGGCTGGTGCCTGCGCAGGCGGGATGGACGGGCTGGGTCTCGAGTGGCGTCGTCATGGGGCGCCGAGTCTATGCGGTCAGGACGGCGAAACCGGTGACGCGCGGAAGAGCGGCGCCGGCGGCGGGGCCCCTGCTATCGTCCGCCGCATCGATGGAGACGGCAGGAGGAGACCCACGCACCCGCGGCGACGGTTCCGCTGAAGCGGGCCCGGAGACCTCCATGGGATCCGGCGAGCGTCCCATCGACTGGAGGCTCGGCGCGGCCTGCGCGACCGTCGCGGCGCTGGTCTACCTGACCGGGTTCGAGCCCGATGTCCACTGGGGCGACAGCGCCGACTTCGCGACGTCTGCCAGTCACCTTGGACTCACCGTGAAGGCACGTGGGTATCCGTTGATGCAGGCGGTGTGCTGGGCGGGCGGCCAGCTCCTCGGCAGCCCGGCGCTCGCCGCCAATCTGTTCAGCCTCGTCTCGAGCGCGCTGGCTGTCGGGGTGCTCGCGCTCGTCGTGCGCGAGCTCGGCGGGACCCGGTTCGCGGCTGCGAGTGCGGCCGGGATCCTCGGCCTCTCGCACACCTTCTGGTCGTACGCGACGGTGGCCGAGGTGTACGGGATGCACGATCTGATCGTGCTCGTGGCCTTCCTCGGTGCGGCTCGGATGCGCGCGGCTCGACCCTACGGAGCGGCGCTGCTCGGCTGCGCCTTGGGCGTCTCGCTGCTGCACCACCGCCTCATCCTGTTCACGGCGCCGATCCTCGTGCTGTGGGCGGTTCTCGGCGCAGGACGCGGGCCAGCGATCGCACGCCTGCGTCGGCTGACGCTGTGGACGCTCTTCGCTGCGATCCCGTTCCTCCTGCTCTGCGTCGTCGGCGTGATGGCCGTGGTGAACGACGGACGTCACGGCGGCTCGGTCGTGCTCTGGGCGAAGGCTGCCGGCTGGGGCGGCGACATGCAGATGGACTTCGTCGCGGGGGCGCGCAACCGATCCACGATCGGCAACGCGCTCTACCTGGCGAAGTGGGTCACGTTCAACGTGCCGCTCGTCGGACTGGCGTTGGCCGCGTTGGGCATTGCCGCGCGCTCGAGTTGGCGTTCCGGGATCGCGCTACCGCTGGTCGCGCTGCTGGCAGCCAACTCGTTCTTCCCCTTTCGCTACGACTGGACGGGCGACCAGTACGCGTTCCTGACTCCGCTGTATCCCGTGCTCGCTATCGCAGCCGGCCTGGGACTGGACGCGCCGCCGCTCGCAGCGCGGGCGCAGTGGCGACGGCTGGCGGGGATTGCGGCCGTTCTGGCACCGCCGATCCTGTACGCCGGCCTGGCGCTCTCGCCCCTCGGCAGCCGTGTCGTGGGCGGGCTCTCGACCGAGGCTCGGCGCACCATGCTCTTGCCGGCGGGCCCCCGACTGCCGCGGGCTGGACCGTGGGCTCGAGAGCGACTGGAAGCGCTCCCCGAGGGCGCCGTGCTGCACGTCGCCTGGGGCGACGGCGAGGTGTTCTTCTACTTGCAGCTCATCGAAGGGCTGCGTCCCGACGTCCTCGTGGTCAACGACATCGAGCGGCTCCCCGGAAAGCTCCATGACGTCCCCGACCTCCGACTCCACCGGGTCTCCCTCATGCCGCTCTGGACCGACGAGTTCTACGGCGTGCCCGAGAAGCTGCGCCCGATGCTGCGCCGCACGGACGTCCACGGGATCTACGAGATCGCCCGCTAACGCTCTCCTAGTCGTGTGCGTCTCCTTCATCGGAGACCCATGACCGTTGACGTGCACCCGATCCCCGCCGAACGTCTGCGGGTGAGACCTGCGAACGATCCGGAGGCCGATTGGGCTCGTGCGGCGTGTGCCGGTGATCGCCTGGCGTTTGCGCGCCTGCACGAGCGCTTCGTGCGCTTGGTGCACGGCATCGTCCTGTCGCGCGTCGGGGCCCGGCATGTCGACGATCTCGTTCAGGACGTCTTCGCCACCGCTCTCGAGCGGATCGGATCGCTGCGTGATCCGGCGGCGTTCGGCGCGTGGATCGCGTCGATCGCGCGTTCCCGGGCGACCGACTTCCATCGCCGGGCGGCTCCGCGTGCGCACGCTGAGCTCCCGGACGACGAGGCGTTGCGTGCGGCCGGTGTCCCGGCGCACGTGCGCGCCGAAGCGCTCGAGGCGCTGTCGGCGATCCGGGCGCTGCCTGAGGCGTATCGCGAGACGCTCGTCCTGCGTCTCGTCGAGGGGCTCACTGGCCCCGAGATCGCGGCGCGCACCGGGCTGACTCCCGGTTCGGTTCGCGTGAACCTCCACCGCGGGATGCGGCTGCTCCGCAAGCGGTTGGGGGGCGAGGAGACATCATGAGCGACGACTACCTCTGGGACGGCAGCGGCGACCCTCCCGCGGACGTGGCGCGTCTCGAGACGTTGCTCGCACCGTTGCGCCACGGCGCTCCGCGCCCTGCGGTCGTCGCTCGCCGCGGCGTGGGTTCGCTGGCGGCTGCGGCACTGCTCGTCGTCGCTGCCGGCGCGGCGGCATGGTCGGTCGGTCGCATGGGGACCCGGGCTGACCGGCCCAGCTGGGCGATCGCGCGCCTCGATGGCGTCCCCGACACGCAGTCGCGAGCATCCCGAGTGTCGAGTCGACTCGACGTCGGCGGCTGGCTCGAAACTGGCGAGGACGACTTCGCGCTCGTCGAGGTCGCGGATATCGGCGAGGTCGTGGTCTGGCCTGAGTCGCGGATCTCGCTCGTCGCCACCGGGGAGCACCGCCATGTGCTCGACCTCGCCCACGGTCGCATCGATGCCACCGTCGACGCGCCCCCGCGGCTCTTCTTCGTGCGGACTCCGTCCGCTCTCGCGGCGGATCTCGGGTGCGCCTATTCGCTCACGACCGACGAGGACGGCGACGGCGTCCTGCGCGTCACGTCTGGCGCGGTATCACTCGAGCGACCGGGCCGCGCGGCGGTTGTTCCCGCCGGGGCGGTGTGCTCACTGCGTGCGGAGCGCGGCCCGGGGACTCCCCTGTTCGAGGACGCTCCGGTCGAGTTGGCCCGTGCCGTGACCGCGTTCGACGAGTCCGGCGACGCGTCCGGCGTCGTAGACGCTCTGGAACTCGTGCGCGCGGTGGACACGATGACGCTCTGGAACCTGCTCCCGGCGACCGAGGGCTCCGTTCGCGATCGCCTCGTCGCGCGGATGGAGGCGCTCGTGCCGCTCCCGGACGGAGTGCCGCGTGCCGCCGTCCTCAGGCTGGAGCGCGATGCGCTGGATGCGTGGTACGACGAGATCGAGTGGGAGTGGTGAACGCGCCACGCTGCCGCGCAGTCACTCTCCGCCGAGCAGCCTGTCGGAGTTTCGGCGTCGCCGCGCGGGAGACCGCTGGCGCGACAGGCTGCTAGTTAGACCCCCGCGGGGCACCAGAGCGTCGTCGCCGTGGACGATGACCTAGCCATGAGTGAGAAGGCACTTCGTCCGTGGGAAGTGGACCATGATCTGCACGGCGCACAACCTGCTGAAACGGTCCGACGCGAGGGCGTGAGCCGCCGTTTCGAGCCGGATTCGGCGAGGAACCCGCTCCAAGACGCCCGCGGCGGCGCGGGACGCCGCAGGAGGCCGGGCCGCGCCGCAATGCGCCTCCGCTCGCCAGCCCGCGGCCTATGGCTAGCAGGCTGTCGCGCCAACCTGCGTGGCCCGTCGAGGCCGTAACTCCGACAGCGGGCTAGTCGCTCTCCACCCAGTGTGATCCGACGTACACGGTGTGATCCGACCTACACTGGGCGTGGTCTCACAGGAGTGTCCCGCCCCATGCCTCGCCCGTCCCGCTCGCCGTATGCCTGCGTTCTCTCGTTGGCTGTTGCTCTGACGCTGTTCGCCCTGACTCCGACGATGGCGGATGTCCAGGGAGAGGTACGTAGCAACGACCAGGTGGTCGGCACGATCGATCCTGCCGACGAGGTCGAGACGTTCCGGATCCAGTGCGCCGCCGGTGCCAAGATCAAGGCCAAGCTGAAGGGCGACAAGAAGGGCGGAGCGCTCTCGATCCGACTCCTGAACCCGGCCGACGAGGTGGTCTTCGAGACCGTCATCAAGCGCAACGAGAAGAAGAACACCGCGACATTCAAGAACTACGTCGTGCCGCGGGCCGGGTCGTACGCCGTCGCCGTCTTCGCGGTCGACGGCACCACCGGTGGGTCGTACTCGCTGAAGATCTCGTGCAAGCCGCCGAAGAAGAGCAAGTTCGCCGAGATCGTCGACGGCGAGGAGCGTTACGACTTCTTCGCAACGGTCGGTACGACGATCAAGGCGAAGGTCAAGCCCGGCAAGGGCTCCGTGGTCGAGCCGCGGCTGCTGCGGATCGAAGGGCCCAG
Source organism: Planctomycetota bacterium (assembly GCA_021776825.1). Classification (GTDB taxonomy): domain Bacteria; phylum Planctomycetota; class JAJSAM01; order JAJSAM01; family JAJVHW01; genus JAJFFG01. Next base: position 68,789 of record JAJFFG010000133.1, on the reverse strand, counting down.
CGGCTATCTCCTCCAGCTCGCCCCGACGGCAAAGGGCGTCAGTACGGGCGGCATTGTTCTGCCGCGGACTGGCAGCTACGCGCTGGTCTACGACGACGGCCTCGGTGGTGGCGGCGACGTCAGCGGACTCGTCACGTTCAAGGCGCCCAAGCTTGTGGCGCGCACGGTCGACGTGCGGTCGACGACCATCGATCCCGACGGCAGTGGCAGCGAGCGCGCGATCGCGCAGGTGGTCGGCGGCGAGGGGGCGAACATCGTCGTCCCGCCCGAGGCCGAGTCCGGCCCCGGGGACATCTCGGGTACCGGGCTCTTCGTTCCCGCCGGCGCGCTCCTCGAGCCCGTCGCGCTCGTCGTCGCAACGGCGCCGCTCATTCCCTCGCCTCCGGGCGGCCTGCAAGGCGCGGGGCCGACCGTGTTCTTCGGTCCCGAGGGCATCGAGTTCGCGCAGCCCGTGACCATCACGCTGCCCTTCGACATCGCTGCTGCGCTCGGCAACGCCGACGCCCTCCAGGTCTACACCCGCGACGCTGCCGGCAATGTGACGCTCGTCGATCCGACCACGTACACGGTCGATCTCGACGCCGGGACGTGCTCGTTCCCCGTCAGCCACTTCAGCTCGTTCCGCGTGTTCGTGACGCCGCCGCCGCTCACGGTGCGGACGTTCATCGGCGATCTCGATGGCGGCCCGGTCGACATCGAGGACGTGTCGGAGGCCTACCCGGTCGGCACCGGGTCGGCCGGCCCGCTGTATGTGTACCTGGCCATCGCCGAGGGCTACGAGGTCACGCTCGCGTACTGCACCTACTACGGGACCTACGAGGGAGCGAGGCCGTTCGCGGGTGGTGGCATCAAGACGGAGGACGGCACGCCGGCCGCGGACTTCCAGTTCGTCGATCCCGTTACGTCGGTCGCCCCCGGCAACATGTCCGGGTCGATCTTCGTCGCTACCACGACCCAGGTGTTCTCGCTGATCCGCGCTTCCAGCGTAGATCCTTGGCGCGTGACGCGCTTCGCGGGGACCGGCGCGGTCGGAGATGCCGGTGACGGCGGACCGGCGCCCTCCGCGACGTTCACGCAGATCCAGAACATCGCGGTCGGGCCCGACGGGAGCGTCGTCATCGTCGATCGGGGCGCGACGCGCGTGCGGCGCATCGATGGGGCCTCGGGTCTCGTCGAGGCCGTTGTCGGAACGGGGACCGCCGGGATCGGTCCCGATGGCGCGGCGCTCACGGCGTCACCGTGTCTCGATCCGACCGACATCGTTCCCGACCCGACGGGGACCGGTCTCTACCTGGCGGATGGTGCGCGTGTGCGGTTCATCGACGCGGCGCCGTTCGGCGGTCCGGCGTCCAACCTGACGTTCGCCGGAGCCGCTGATGGAACGACCGGCTCGTCGGGTGACGGCGGCCCGTTGCTCGACGCCCGCTTCCAGTCCATCCGCGCGCTGGCGCTCGACGAGGGCGCCGGTCTCCTCGTGATCCTCGATGACGGCGCTCACACGATCCGCACGGCGGGCGTCGTGCCGGTTGGGACCATGAGCGCGCTCGTCGGGACCGCCGGCGTCGCGGGCAATCCCGGACTCACGTTCCTCACTCCGGGCGCGATCGACACGCCGACGGGCTTCGTCGTGAGACCGGACGCCCGGTTCTTCATCGAGCTCGGCAACGACACCTTGCGACAGATCCTGCCGCCGGGTGCCGGCGAGTAAGCGTCGACGTTGACGGCTCCCCGCTAGCCCGACCGTCTCACCACTTCAGCGCGTCTGACCCGTCGCCGGACACGCGATCTCGACGCTCTGCGTCCCTCGCACAGCGTGCGTCACAGGAACGAACTGAGTTGTGTGCCGCATCCCGCGTCGACGTGGTGAGAAGGTCGGCGGCCGTTCGCGAGCTGTGCGGGGTGGATCAGTGGAAGTCGCGACTGCGTGTCGCGGATGGCTGCCGGTCGAGTTGCGGTGTCCAGAGGCGCTCCGCGAGCAGGTGCACCACGCCCTGCTCGACCTGCAACTTGCCGGACACGCCGAGGAACTGCGCGGCGCGCGCAATGGCGGCGAAGCGCTCGAAGACCTGCTTCCAGACGACGAGGTTCACGAAGCCCGTCTCGTCCTCCATCGTCATGAACGTGACGCCGGAGGCTGTTCCGGGCCGCTGGCGACAGATCACGATCCCGGCGTAACGGATGCGCCGTCCGTCGCCCATCGCGGCGACCTCGCGCGCCGTCGGTAGGCCGCGGGCGTGGAGCCGATCGCGGAGCGGTTCGAGCGGATGCCCACGCGGACTGTGGCCGCTGGTGCGGTAGTCCCAACCGATCGTCTGGAAGTCGTCGAGCGCCCGGAACTCCGGCGCTCGCTCCCGAACCGCAACCGGCAAGTCGGCGCGTCCGCTCTTGACGACTCCGCGGACCTCCCAGAGCGCCTGGCGACGCGAGACGCGGAAGCCGTCGAAGGCACCGGACTCCGCAAGGGCGACGAGTGGGCGTTCGCCGAGTCGGGTACGGAGGGCGAAGTCCTCGACCGAGGCGAACGTGCGTTCGGCGCGGGCGGCGGCGATGCGGGTGCGCTGACGGGAGCCGAGGCCCTTGACGTAGCGGAGGCCCATGCGGACGGCGAAGGCATGGGGAGCGGATGGGCCCGGGGGGGGAGGGGGCGGGGCGGGGGCGGGGAGAGGGGCGTCTTGTGAAGGGACGACGGTGTGGCCCCCCGTCGCTACCAGGCGCTCCGTCGAGGAGTCAGCTCGTCGGCTGGTCGCTATGGGGGACGCTCCCGCGAGCGGGAGCGCTTCGAGGGTGCAGTCCCAGGCGCTGGCGATCACGCAGACGGGGTGGATCGTCAGGCCGCGTCTCTTGGCGTCATCGACGATGGTGGCCGGTTCGTAGAAGCCCATCGGCTGGGCGTTCAGCAGGGTGCAGACGAACTCGGGGAAGGCGTGACAGCGGAGCCAGGCGGTGGCGTAGCAGATGAGCGCGAAGCTCGCGGCGTGGCTCTCGGGGAAGCCGTACTCACCGAAACCGCGGATCTGCTCGAAGACGCGCTCCGCGAACTCCGCTGCGATGCCCTTGGCCTTCATGCGCGAGACCAGCCGCTCGCGGTGTTGCTCGATGCGACCGGTCTTCTTCCACGCCGCCATGTCGCGCCGTAACTGGTCGGCCTCGCCCGGCGTGTAGTCCGCGGCGACGACCGCGAGACGCATCACCTGCTCCTGGAAGATGGGCACGCCGAGTGTCTTCTCGAGCACCGGGATCAGGCAGTCGTGCGGGTAGACGACGGCCTCCTTGCCGTGGCGCCGACGCAGGTAGGGATGCACCATGCCGCCGGTGATCGGACCGGGGCGCACGAGGCTCACCTCGATGACGAGGTCGTAGAACGTGCGCGGCCGAAGTCGGGGCAGCATGGCCATCTGCGCGCGGCTCTCGATCTGGAACACACCGACCGTGTCGGCGCGGCAGATCATGTCGAAGGTGGCGGGATCGTCGGCGGGGATCGCCGCCATCGAGAGCTCGCGCCCGCGCGACGCGCGGATCAGGTCGAAGCAGAGATGCAGGTGCGTCAACGCACCGAGGCCGAGCAGGTCGACCTTGAAGAGGCCGAGCGCCTCGACGTCCTCCTTGTCCCACTGGATCACCGTGCGCTCGGGCATGGTGGCGTTCTCGATGGGGACGAGATCGTGCACCGGCTCGTGCCCGAGCAGGAAGCCGCCCGGATGGATCGAGAGATGCCGCGGCGCGTCGAGCACCTCGTTGGCGAGTCGCAGCAGATGCGCGTGCGCGGGCGTGCCGCGTGCGCTGCCTTCGATGCCGGCCCGTTCGAGGGCGCCCGGATCGACGCCCTCGTAGCGTCCGAGCTGTCGCGCCATCCGGTCGAGCCCGGTGGCCGGCATGCCGAGCACCTTGCCGACGTCGCGCACGGCCGAGCGCGGGCGGTAGCGGATCACATTGGCGACCATCGCGGCGTGGGAGCGGCCGTACTTCGCGTAGACCCACTGGATGACCTCCTCGCGCCGGTTGTGCTCGATGTCGAGGTCGATGTCCGGCGGCTCCGCGCGCTCCATCGAGAGGAACCGCTCGAAGAGCAGACCCATGCGGACGGGGTCGATGGCCGTGATCCCCAGAGCGAAGCAGACGGCCGAGTTGGCGGCCGAGCCGCGGCCCTGGCAGAGGATGCCCTCGGTGTTGCAGCGCCGGACGATCTCGAACATCGTCAGGAAGTAGCCCGGGTAGTCGAGGGCCTCGATCACCGCGAGCTCCCGTTCGAGCTGCTCGCGGACGTCCTCGGGGGGCGGCCCGGAGTACCGCCGGCGGGCCCCCTCGAACGTGAGGTTGCGCAACCACTCACCCGACGTCTTGCCGTCCGGCAGCCGTTCGGACGGGTATCGGTAGCGGATGTCGTCCATCGAGAACGTGCAGCGCGCGGCGATCTCGCGCGTGCGGGCGAGCGCCGCGGGGTCGTCGCCGAACAGTGCCTCCATCTCGTGCGGAGAGGGCAGATGGTGCTCGGCGTTCGAGCGGATGAGGCGGCCGGCGGTGGCGAGCGTGACACCGTGGCGGATGCAGGTCAGCACGTCCTGGAGATCGCGGCGCGCGCGCGTCGGATAGAGCACCTCGACGGCGGCGACGACCGGGAGCCCGAAGCGTGCCGCCTTCCGCCGCAGTCGCGCCTCCCGACGCGGCTCGTCGGCCTGGTGATGTCGCGCGACCATCGCGAAGAGCCGGCCCTCGAACGCATCGGCCAGATCGCCGGCGATGGCATCGCCAGCCCCCGTCTCGTGCTGTTGGCGTCGCACGAGCAGGCTGCGTTCGCCGCCCCAGAGGCCGACGAGCCCCGGTGCATGCGCGCACACCTCGTCCCAGGTCACGCGGCAGTCGCCCTTCGCCGAGCGCAGCCGCCCTGCGGTAGCGAGGCGCGTGAGGTTGGCGTAGCCCGCCCGGTCCTCGGCGAGCACCACGATCTCGGAGAGGTCGTCGTCGCGCGTGCCGACCATCATCTGCGAACCGACGATCAGGTGCAGCCCGTGTTCCTTGGCGGCGACATGCGCGCGGACGATGCCGTGCACACCGTCGCGGTCGGTCACCGCGAGCGACCGCAGCCCGAGATGCCGCGCCTCCTCGACGAGCTCGCCGGGGGCGCCCGCGCCTTCGAGGAACGAGAAGTGCGTCTTACACCAGAGCGCGGCGTAGCTCACGGTGTCCTCTCGGGGGGGCCGATACTGGAGGTGTGAGGACCTCCGCTTTCGGACGGGGACTGCTGGTCGCGACGATGCTGGGCGTCGCCGCGGCGACGGTCGGTGCATTCGTGCTGGTGTTCGGTGACGTTCCCGAAGAGGCGGTCGTCGAGCGTCCGGAGGCGGTTCCGGGGGGACGAGTTGCATCGGAGCCCCCACGTCCCGGCTGGCGCGTGACCGCGCGGGCGTCCGGCACCGTTCGTGATGCGATGGGACGCCCCGTGGCCGGTGCCGACGTGCGGCTGGGTGAGCAGCGCACCCGGACCGACGGGCAGGGCGAGTTCATCCTGTACGGGGAGCCGAGCGGCGCTCGCGAGGTCCAGGTGTCCGGCCCCGGGTTCCGCGGCGTGACGCTCCCGATGTCGTCCGCACGAGGTGCCCTCGACCTGCGGCTCGAGCGCGATCCCCGTCCCCTGGTGCGCCTCGCCGCGGCGTCTCGCCAGGAGAGCTGGCGCGGAGCGCACATCTACCTGCAGGGCTCCCGGATGTGGACCGCGCGGAAGCATCACCTGAGCGCCGGGCGGGGCGGCACCTGGTCGGTGCGCGGTCTCCCGCCACGTCGGTCGTCGTACCGCGTGACGTTCCCCGCGCAGCGGATCGGCGACCGGCTCTATGCGCGCACGGTGGGGTCCGTCGTGATCGGTTCGACCGACGAGCGTTCGCGCGAGCTCGTGCTGGACCCTGAGCCCGGCGCTCTCGTGGCCGGGCGTGTGCTGGACCCCGAGGGGCGGCCGGTCGTCGGGGCACACGTGCGATCGTGGGTGAATCAGACGGCGACGAGCAAGGGGCGCGGAGGCCGAGGGGTCCAGGTCGCCTACTACAACTGGTCGGCGGATCGGTCGCGCCACTGGCGGGGCACGGTCAGCTCCCCCTACGGCGAGGCGCGGACCAACAACGAGGGCCGCTTCGTCTTCCGCGGCTGCGCGAAGGTCCCCTACACGATCCGGTACCACACGCAGGAGCGGGTCCGAAACGGGAGAGACACCTGGCTGGGCGTGACCGGCGGCGACCAGGACGTCGAGGTCCGCCCGCGCGGTGCGACCACCGCCAGCGCCGCGCCGACGCGCTGAGCGCAGCTCTACTCCGCGGCGGCTTCCCAGTCCTCGACGCGGAGACCGACGACGCGTTCGAACTCGCGTGTGTTGCGCGTGACGACCGTCAGATCGTGCGCCAACGCCGTCGCCGCAATCAGCAAGTCGTTCGCGCCGATGGGGGTTCCGCGCGCGGCGAGATCGGCGCGGATGCGCCCGTAGTGCTCGGCCGCGCGGCTGCCGAAGGGCAGGGAGGGGAGCGGCTCGAGGAACCGGGCGAGCAGTCGCAGGTTCTTCGCCGGCTGTGCGCTGCGATGGGCACCGAACACCAGTTCCGCCTCGGTGACCGCGCTGATGGCGAGGTCGACCGGCGAGGACCGTGCCACGCGTGCCACGAGCGACTCCGAGGAGCCGTTCAGCAGGGCGATGCAGGCGTTCGTGTCGAGGAGGGTCTTCACGGCGCTCCCCCGAGAGGGTCCCGCTCCTCGGGTTCCCCTTGCTCGGGGCGTTCGAGCGTGGGGCCGTCCCAGCCGCCCACCACGTCCTCGAAGAAGTGCGCAGGCCATCCGGCGGAGACCTCGCGGCGGACGATCTCGGCGAGCAGACGGGAGAGCGGGATGCCCCGTGTCCGCGCGCGCTCGCGGAGCGTTGCGGCGATCTCGTCGGGGACGTAGAGGTGCAGTTGCGCCATCGAGACAAATATACCACATACTTGTGCTCAATGTGGGGCGCTCGGGTGGATCGTGATGGCCGATCACGAACCGGTCGGGTCAGTCGGCGAGCAGGTGATCGACGACGGGTGCGAGGCGCTCTGCCACCCACCGGTTGCCGAGGGCCGTGTAGTGGCCCTGGGCGCCGGGGAAACTGACCTCGCCGGGCTGCAGGAAGAACGTTGTCAAGTCGGTCGGCGGTTCGGCACGGAAGGCCGCGACGAGATCGATCACCGGCAGACCGTCGCGGCGCAGCGCGGCGAGGAGCGGCTCGCGGAGGAAGTCGGTGCTGTTCGGGTTGACGTCGGCCAGCGTGGGCAGGAAGACGATCGCCTGGGGGAGCGCGCGGTCGGCCGTGCGCGCCGTCATGTCCACGAGCGCCGTGCGCGTCAGGTTGACGGCCTCTTCGACCGGCGTCACACGACGCAGCACCTGGGCGTCCTCGCCACCGCCCATCCGGTGTCCGAGCTCGACGACGCCGAGCCGTCGCAGGAGTCGCCCGTTCTGCACGAACCACGGCGCGCCGAAGCCCGCCTCGGGCACCGGGACGTTGCGCGTCTGCAACTGCCCGTCGACGCGCACGAGCCACGGCTTGCCGTAGCCCGAGAACGCGTCGTAGGTCATGCGGTTGATGTCGTCGGCGATGATCGCGAACAGGTGCAGGTCGTGTTCGAGATCGATCCCGGCCCGCAGGTAGTGGAGGTAGGCCTGGTCGGCGCCGTAGCCACCGAGGGCGAGGTTGGCGATGTCGATCTTCGGCCGCAGCGCGTCGAGCTGCGCCGGCCACGCCTCGGCATCGCCCACGCCGTATCCGAACGTGAACGAGTCGCCCGAGCAGAGGACCCGGGGCCGGTCGTTCGTCCGTGCCTGCGGGGTCGGGTCGACACCGCGGAAGCCCTGCGCGTTGATCGTGACCGTGCGCCCCGATCCGTAGAGATCCTCGACGCGCTTGCCGGGCACGTTCGTCCAGCCGAGCTCCGCGTCGTACTCGGTGTGCAGTCGTTCGGCGATGGGGGAGTCGCTCTCGAACAGGGCGTCGTAGAGCGTCACGCCGAGGTTGCTGCAGCCCTCGACGGCAGACAGTGCGAGAACGGCCACGAGCAGGCCGAGACCGAGCTTGCGCGCGCGCTTCATGGGCCTCCGTTCGACACCGCCGAGGCGCGGCACCGTCGCGACTGTACTCGCTGCGCGCGAGGAGATCCCGCGAGCGCATTGCTGCGCTTTCCGCGACGCTTTCCGGGGCGCCTTCTGGGCCGCTCTCCGGGTCGTTCCTACGACACGTCACTCGACGGCTCCCTGCAGGAACCAGCGGCGGCGCCGACGGTCGTGGAAGACCCACAGCAGGTCGCCGCGAGCGGTCTCGGCGAAGTGGTACTCACGGTGAATGGCGTCGCGATCGCCGGGGGGGCGCGCCCACCAGCCGCCGGAGACGATGTACGGACCGACGTACTGCCGGACCGGTCCGCACGCGAGGCCCGAGAGCAGCCAGCCGTCGGGCTCGTGGCGCGGTCGGGGCGGCAACGGCGTGGGGCGCGCGAACACGCGGCGGACGAGGGCGGCGGGGCGATCGTCACGGCGGACGCTTCGTTCGGGGAAGCGGATCGTGTCGAGCGGCTCCCAGGTGAACGTGGCCTCGGGCAGGTGTCCCTCGGTCAGCCGCGCGGCGACGACGCCGTACGGCCCGATCTCGGCGCGCACCCGGGCCAGTGCCCGCGCGGCGGCGCGCAGGTCCCGGCGGGGGTTCTCGCGAAAGAGCCGCAACTGCTCGGCCCGGGCCGGGACACCCCGGGCGGTGAGCACCGCGGCCGTGATCCCGGCGCGCAGCCACGACCCGTTCTGGAGCTGCAGCCGGAGCAGCTCGAGGATCTGACCGCCGACGAGCGTGGGCGTGGCAGGCCGGACCTCGATCCGTCGTGGCGAGGCGCCGTCGAGCTCCATCCGCAGCGCCAGTCCGGCCAGCGCCTGGCGGCGCTCGGCGATCTCGGCAAGGAGTCCCGGCACCTCCTGCTCGAGGGCGTAGAGCAGACGCCGGAGGTCGGTCTCCGGCATCTCGAACGCCACGCGCCGCACCGGGGGCTCGACGGGCAGGGCCGGGGTAAGCGGTTCGCTGAGCGATCCGGTGGCCAGCCGATGGAGACGCTCCGCCTCCTTGCCGAAGCGCTGGGAGAGCCCGCCCTCGGGCAGCTCGGCCAACTCGCCGATCGTGTGCACGCCCAGCCGCGACAGGGCATCCCGAAAGCGCGGCTCGATGCCGAGTCGGGCGAGCGGCACCCGCCGCGTCGCGGCCCGTTCCTCGTCGAGAGTGCCGAGCAGCCACGCGCCTTCCCCCGCTGCCCGCGCCAGCGCGTAGGCACCGAAGCGTGAGCAACCGACGATCACCGATGCCGTGAAGCCGTCGGCCACGAGCGCGCGTTGGAGGCGCTCGCCCCACTCGAGCAGCGAGGGGTGGAGATGCACCAGTCCGCCCGCGTCGAGCCAGAACACGCCCGGCTCCTCGCGCGCCGGCTCGACCTCGGGAGAGAAGCGCCGCAGGAGCTCGGTGATGGCGGCGACCCCCGCCGCGATCTCCTCGATCGGCACCTCGGCGGCCCGCAGCCCCGGGCAGAGCGAGAGCGCCGCTGAATACCGCTGGCCCGGCAGCACCCGCCGATCCCGCGCAGCCGGGTTGGCCCACAGGATCTTCCCCTGGGGATGGTCCCGGTCGACGATCGCCGCCGGTCCCGTCCGGGCATCGGGATCGCGTCGATGAAGGAGCTGCAGCGGGAACGCCGGCAGATCCACGCAGGCCACGCGGCCGGCGTCGGCTGCTGTCCGTCTCGGTCTGGGGGGTGTCGTTCCCGATCGTGCTGCCCTCGTCGTCCTGTTTGTCCCGGCCATCTGTCGCGCGCCTCCGCCCGCAACTTGCGGACATACGTCTGTATAGCATGACCCCAGCAGCGATGCTCGTTGACATACGGACGAATGTCCGGTTTTCTGGTGCGGTCTCGGAGGATGCGGCGATGAGTCCTGGTGCGCGCGGTGCGACACGCGAGCGGATCTACCTCTTCGTGCGGGAGCGGCTCCTGGCGGGGCGGCCCCCGACCGTGCGGGAGGTGCAGCGGGCCGTGGGGCTCAAGGCCGTCGAGTCGGCGCGGGTGCATCTCGAGCGACTCGTCGCGGACGGGAGGCTCGAGAAGGACTCCGGCAAGGCGCGGGGCTATCGACTCCCGTTCGATGCGCCGGGCGGGGGGGCGCCTGCGCTCGTGCCGCTGCTCGGCCGGGTCCAGGCGGGTGGTCTGACGGCCGCCATCGAGGAGCCGGACGGCTATGTGGCCGTCGCGGGGGCGTCGGCGGGCGCGCCGGGCGAACTCCTCGCGCTGCGTGTCTCGGGCGACAGCATGCGCGATGCGGGCATCCTCGAGGGCGATGTCGTGATCGTGCGCCGCGACGTCACCCCCCGCTCGGGCGATGTGGTCGTGGCGTTCGTGGGCGACGAGGCCACGGTCAAGACCCTGCGCTTCACCGGCCCGGAGCGACGCGGCTCAGGGCAAGACAGCCCGGATCAAGACGGATCGGATCAAGACGGATCGGGGCCGCACGGATCAGGACAGCCCGGATCAGGACAGCCCGGATCGGGGCAGTATGGATCCGGTCAGCGCGGAGTGGCCCTCGTTCCGGCGAACCCCGACTTCGCGACGATCACCCCCGATCCCGCCGATCTGCGGCTGCTCGGTCGCGTCGTCGAGGTGCGGCGCACCCTCGACGCATCGCCCGGGAACTGAGATGCCCCACGAGAGGGAGCCCCGCCGCCCAGGTGGGATTCCAGGTGGGAAGCCAGGTGGGAAGCCGGGGGGTATCCCGGGCGTCGTCCGGGGGGCGCATGGCATCGGGCGGGATGGCATCGGGCGGGATGGCATCGGGCGTGGGCCGAGCGGCGGCTCTGTTCGGTTAGGGCAGGCCGAACTCGCGGGACGGTTGGCCGAGATCTCGTCGGCCGCGGGGGCGTCAGCGGGGCTCTCGCTCGCCGTGGCGCTCGTGCGGGATGCGCAGCAGATGGGCGAGACCACCGCGTGGGTCACGCCGGGCGGCGCGACGCTCTTCCCACCCGATGCTGAGCGCGCCGGAGTGGATCTCGGGGCGTTGGCGGTCGTGCGGGCAGGAGGTCCGCGCGACGTGCCGCGGCTCGCCGAGCGGCTCGTTCGGTCGGGGGCCTTCGGACTCGTGGTACTCGATCTCGTCGACGACGGAGCACGGGCACGCATGGCGCCAGCGCTGCTCAATCGGCTGGCGGCGCTCTGTCGCGAGCACGAGGCCGCGGCCGTCTGTCTCACCGCCAAACCCGACGAGGCCCCCTCGCTCGGTGCCCTCGTTTCACTCCGCGCGGTGGCCCGGCGGCGGCGTGTGGATCAGCCCTCGGCTCACTATGTGATCGAGGCCGAGGTGATCCGGGACCGCCGCCGCCCGGGCCGCTGGACGCACGTCATCCCCTGTCGTTCGCCGGAGGGTGTCGAGGCGTTGCTGCGGCCCCCGCGGGAGGGGCGGCCCCAGTGAGAGACGGTTCCGCCCCTGCGGGCGGTTTGCCGGATCCAGTGGTGCCGCATGTTCAGGAGGCCGTAGGGGCGGGCCCCCTGGCCCGCCCCGCCCGCCGGGGTGGCTCGGGCGACTCGGTTCCGGTGGCGCTTGGCGGGCGAGGTTGGCGATGCGGTCGGCCAACGGACGAGGGTGTCAACGTGGATCGCCCGTGGCCGTCCGCTCCACCGGCGTCGTTCGCTGACCGCCGTCCGCCCCCAAGGTCCGAGCGACGCGCGTCGGCGGGGTGGAGCAGGGGCTCCACCCCTACGGGGATCATCGAGTGCTCCGTCGGCACGATGGCCCGTGGAGGGGAGCGTGCGTTGCGGACCCAGTGCCCCCCCCTACCCCCGAACCGCTTCGAGCAGGTGCCGCAGTTCCTCGTCCACTGCGGCGGGGTCGGTCAGCGTGTCGGCGACGGTCGCGCGCAGGAGATCGCGATACCGACGGCGCAGGCGATGCACGGAGACCTTCACCGCCCCGACCGTCATGCCGAGCCGCTCCGCGACATCGGCGTACGCCGGCACCGGCGTCGAGCCGTCGAGGTAGCACTTGAGCGAGTCGAAGAGCTCCGCACGGCCGCCGCGGACGACCTCGTCCTGCAGCCGGACGATCACGGTCTCGAGGATGGTCAATGCCCATCGGCGTTCGTAGATGCGCTCCGGTGTCGACGTGTCGGCGGGCTCGCGGGCGTAGCGCTGCTCGCCGTGAGCGAAGTCGAGTGAGAGCACCGCCACGCCGCCCCCGCGCTTCGCGGCAGAGTCGTGCTCTTGCTGCCGTGAGACGAAGCGGCGGAACGACGTGACGAGGAACCCGCGGAACCGTCCGCGCTCCGGATCGGCCGCCGCGATGGCGCTCTTCTCGATCAGCTCTGTGAAGAAGCCCTGGACGAGATCGGCGGCCTCGTCCGCCTCGCTGCCGCGCCGGCGCGAGTACGCGTAGAGCGGATACCAGTACACCTCGCAGAGCGTCGCGAGCGCCGGCCGTGCGATGCCGGTGTCGGAGCCGCCGGCTGCGAGCACCACGCTCCACTGTGTGGTCCCGAATCGGTGGGTTGTCCCGAAGCGCTGACGACTGCGCCCACGTGGTTGTGGACCGTGTGGCGTGCTCATCGGCCTCCGCCGCGCAGGGCCGGATCGGCGATGCGTACCTCGGACACAGTTCCAACGTGGAAGCGCCAGCCATGCTCCGTCCGGACGATCGGGAAGGAGACACCCCAGTTGTTGGCGAGGATCTCCACCACGCCGCGGTCGCCGCGGCTGTCGAGCGTGATGCGATGGATGCGTCGATAGGACTCGGGCGGCTCGTGCAGCTGCGAGAGGTCGAGGAGCGGCACACCGAGGTCGCGCCGCTGTCGGAGCCGTTCCCGCTGCTCGTCGGTGAGATCGCGGATCGATCGGGCGTCGGCGGCGGAGTAGACGCTCTCCAGGCCGCTGAGGTCCGCCGGGTGACGCGCCTGGTCGCGCCCGAGACGCCACAGTCGGCTGACTTCCGAGACGAGCTGGATGCCCTCGGGCGGGCTGATGTGCCTCTGCCCTTGAGTCACCTGCTGCGCCCGCGCGAACAGGTCTCCGTGCGCTGGAGCCAGGACGTAGACGTGGCCGACGAATGACAGCAGCGGCCCGAGCACGAGCGGACCCAGTGTGCCCCACGCCGCGATGCGCACGCCGGTGAGCGCGCCGCGACCGAGCGCGATGCGCAGCCAGGCCACACCGCCGAGCACAAGTCCGATGACCGCGGTCACGAGGGCCCAGAGATGGCAGTTCCCAGCGATGCCGATGCCCTGCCACGTGGGGTCGAACAGCACGACGACCCACGACGCGAGGAGCAGGACCAGCGCGATCAGCCCGAACGTGAGGCTCCATGCGGCCATCGAGCAGAACGCGGAGTCTCGCGGCGCGTCTCCGCGGCGCTGCGCCGGAACCGGCGCGGGCGCCGACTCGAGATCATGCACGGCGGTCTTCACGTGCTCCGCGCGTTGGTAGCGCCGGTCGCGCTGCTTCTCGAGTGCGCGGAGCACGACGGCGTCGAGACGCACATCCACCTCGACCCGCTGCGAAGGCGCATCGAAGCGACCGAGCGGGAGCTCGCCGGTGAGCATCTCGTAGAAGACGACGCCCAGGGAGTAGATGTCCGCGCGATGGTCGACGTCGTTCGGCGTCTCGAGCTGCTCGGGCGCCATGTAGTGGAGTGTCCCCATGACCTGGCCCTGCCGCGTGAGCGTGGGATCGGCGGCATCCGGGTCGATCAGCTTTGCCAGTCCGAAGTCGGCCAGCTTGACCGTGCCCCCCTTCGAGACGAGGACGTTCTCCGGCTTGATGTCGCGGTGCACGATCCCCTGATCGTGGGCGTACTGGATCGCATCGCAGATCTGCGGCACGATCGACAGCGCCTCGCGCGCCTCCATCTCTCCGTCGCGGATCAGATCGCGCAGGGTCACGCCGTCGACGTGCTCGAGCGCCAGGAAGTAGAGCCCCTCGGTCTCGCCGAAGTCGTAGACCCGCACGATGTTGGGATGCTCGAGGCGCGCCAAGGCGCGAGCCTCACGCCGGAAGCGCTCCGCGAATCCCGGCCGCCGATCGACGCCAGGTGGCAGCACCTTGAGCGCGACGACCCGGTCGAGATCTCGGTGCCGCGCGCGGTAGACGACGCCCATCCCACCCTCGCCGAGCAATCCCTGGATCTCGTACTGCGGGAAGTGCTCGGCGATGTCCGCGGCACCGACTGAAGCGTCATCGAGCCCGGCGGCGAGCAGCCCCTCGGGGTCGAGTCCGGCGGGGCGGTCGTCGGAAGCAGGTGTGGGGTCGGGCATGGCGCGTCTCCTCCGTTCACAAGCGGATAGAGGAGAACGCGACGCAGGTTACGGCGATGAGCGCAGGTTTCTCGCGAACGAGGCTGCGAGTGGCCGGCCCGCACGGCTCCAGAGGGAGTAGCTCCCCCGTGCGCAGGACCCAACGCAGGCTCACTGGCCTCGCCACAGCGAGCGTCCGGTGTCTGGTACCGTTGCGCGGACATGGCCGCCATCGCCAAGAGCCTTCGAAACGCGCCCTACGGACTCGATGACTACACGGAGTTCCTGTGGGATCTGCTGGACGACGCCGATGCCACCGAGGCTGACGATCGTACGTTCGAGGAGTCGTTCCGCTTCTTCGAGCGAAACGCGGCTTCGGACCTCGGTGCGCCAGGTCCGCTCGTCCACTTCCTCGAGCGCGCCTACCCGCGCTACTGCGGCCATCTACGTGCGTCGGTCCGGCGTCGGGCGACGACGCACACCCTGTGCATGGTCAACCGACTCCTGAACGGGCGGGAGGAGCACCGCGTCCGCGCCGAGCTCCTGACACTCCTCGCGGACGTCGCGGCGCAGCCGGACGTGGCGCCCGACGTCCGAGCGGAGGCGCGCCGCTTCTTGGAACTCCACGCGCAGCCCGAGTGATCACGCCCTACTCGTCGGCGTCGGCGATCTTCGTCAGGGCGGCGAACGCGGCCGCGCGAACGGACTTGTCCTCGTCCTCGGTGCGGAGGCGTTCGAGGTCGCCGATGGCGGTGATGTCGCCGCGATCGCCGAGCGAGGTGCATGCGGCGGCGCGGACGGCCGGTGACGCGTCGGTGGCGGCGTAGGCGCGCAGTCGTGCGAGGGACTTCGCGTCGTCGAGCTCGGCGAGTGCGCGTGCGACCGAGGCGCGGAGCGCGGCGTCCTCGTGCTCTTCGAACATCGTGAGGACCTCGTGCACGCGCGTGTCCTTCGGGGCCAGGGTCGCGAGACCCTCGACCGCGCCGGCCGCGACCTCGGGGGCCGGTCGCCGGACGGCCGTGAGCAGGATCTCGATCGCCGCGGGATCACCGACATTGCCGAGCGTGCGGCACGCGGCTGCGGCCACCTCGTTGCTCGACGAGAGCACCCCGTACTTGCCGGAGAGGAACTCAACCGACTTGCGGTTGCCGGGCCAGCCGAGGGCGAGCAGTGCTCCGGCGCGCAGCTTCGGGCGACGCTTCGACTTGGCGAAGTCGGTCAGCAGTCGGCGGGCGTCGGCGTCGCGGCGGCGCCGAAGTCCCGCAAACGCCTTCTTGACGTCCTCGGACTTCTTCGAGCCGAGCAGACGCTGCAACATGACAAGCGTGAGCTCGACGGGCTCCTCCGCGCTGTCCTTCTCGTCGTCGCGCTTGTCCTTCCGATCCTTCGCCTGGTCGGATCCGGGACCCGCACCGGTGCTGCCCTGGTCGCGGTGCCGCTTCTTCTCCTCCTTGGCGAGAAGACCGACGGGAGCCACGACCCACGAGGTGAGCAGCACGAGCGCCACGAGCAGCGGCATGCGGCGCCAGCGACCTCTCGTCATGTCCCGACCCCCATTCGACACTCCGTTCGACCCCTCGATCGAATCTACACGCCCCGCGCCATCGCGGTGACGCTCGACCTGTGGAGCAGATCGCGCTCTGGATGTCGGTGACCGTGCTCGCCGCGTGGCTCGTGGCTTCGCTGATCGCGCTTCGTGGCCTCCGCACGATCCGCTTCGTGCGCGACGAGGCGCCTCTCGACGACGACTCGCCGGGCGTGACCGTCGTGATCGCCGCCCGCAACGAGGAACGCGATATCGAGGCCGCGCTGCGCTCCGTGCTCGCCCTGGACTACGGGCGGATCGAGGTCGTCGCGGTCAACGATCGATCCACGGATGCCACGGGCGCGATCCTCGACCGCATGGCCGCGGCTGACGATCGCCTGCGCGTCGTTCACGTAACCGAACTGCCCCCACGCTGGCTCGGTAAGTGCCATGCGCTGCACGCCGGCGCGATGTCGGCGACGACGGAGCTCGTCCTCTTCACCGACGCTGACGTGCACTTCGCCCCCGACGCGCTCGCGCGCGCCGTCGGGTTCCTCGCTCGCGGACGACTCGATCACGTCGCGTTGATGCCGGACCTGCGCATGCCCGGCCCGATCCTGCAGACGTTCGCACCGGTCTTCGCCATCGGCTTCTCCGCGTTCACACGGCCGTGGAAGGCGCGCGACCCGAAGAGTCGAGCGCATCTCGGCATCGGGGCGTTCAACCTCGTGCGTCGTGCCGCGTACATCGAGCGCGGTGGCCACGCTCCAATCGCGATGCGGCCCGACGACGACCTGCGACTCGGACGACTCATGAAGTCCGCCGGCGGTCGCCAGGACGTGCTCTTCGGCAAGGACGCCGTGTGGGTCGCGTGGTATCAGTCCCTCGGCGAGGTCGTTCGCGGCCTGACCAAGAACGCGTTCTCGGCGTTCGACTACCACCTCTCCGCTGTGATCGGCGCCACGCTCATGCAGGCGCTGCTCTGCCTGTGGCCGTTCATCGGACTCGGCGTCACGCGCGGCCCCTCGCAGATCGCCAACGTGTTGACGGTGCTCATCATCACGGCGCTGTTCGTCGAGACGTCGCGCACCTGCACCACCCGGCCGTGGTATGCGCTGGGTTTCCCGTTCGCGGTGCTCGTTCTCATCTACGTGACGTGGCGTTCGACCCTGGTCACCCTCGTACGCGGTGGGGTGGTGTGGCGTGACACGTTCTACCCCCTCTCCGACTTGCGCAGCTGAGCTCGCGAGCGGCGTCGAGCGAAGACCAGGACCCCGACGCCGAGCGTCATGAGCACCCAGGTGCCGGGCTCCGGGTTGGCGGCCACCCCGAACGAGAAGCGGTCGGCGGCCCAGCGGTCCGTCGGTGAATTCACCAGCACGGCCATCTGGTCGAAGCGCTGGCCTCCTTCCGCGAGGTTCGCGGTGACGCCGAGGAAGCGCACCTCCTGGTTCCCGCCGTTGCCCCCGAGATCGACGTTCGTGCTGAACACGAGCACCCCAGCCGCGTAGAGGCGCAGCTGTGCGTTGCCGCCCGTCTCGAAGTCGATCAGGTCGAGGCCGACGTGGCCGACCCCGGCGCCCCCAGGCGTGGTCGTGAAATCGAGCAGCACTCCGCTCTGCCGTGACGTGCTGACGGCGCCGCTGTCGAGCCCCCACGATCCGAGACCGGAGACTCCAGCTTGCGAGGCTGGCGACTCCACGAACACGCTGCTGAGGGCTCCCGTGTCGCCGCCGACCACCCCGGGTGTGATGGTGCCCGTCGGCGTCGTATCGAACTGCAGGTCGTAGAGCACGTAGGTGTACGCGCGCCCATCGATCGATCCCGAACGCGTGACGGACGAACCACTTCCCGTCAGCGGGTCCGCAGCGAATGCGCCGCCCGTGTCGACGACCGTCTGCGCTGCATCCTGCGAGAGCGACGCGCTGTGTGCCGCGCGATCGTCGGTGAAGACGAGGAACTCGTCCGCCGTGGCGTCGCGCGCACCGACAAGCGCGGTAACGAGTGCTGCGGCCAGGGCGACGATGAGCGCGATGCCGTGCGTGCCGTTGCGGGTCATCGGTCTGCTCCGTTCCTCGTGTGCCGCGCAGCCCAGGGACGGCGTCGCGCCGCCTCCGCCACGATCTCCGCAGCGCGCGCGTGATCACCGGTGCCTCGCAGCACAGCACCGAGCGTGTCGCCCACCCGCGGATCGGTCGGAGCGGCGTCGCGTGCGGCGACGGCGTGTACGAGCGCTTCGTCCGGTTGCGCGAGCTTCGTGGAGAGGCTCCACGCGAGGTCGTTCAGCGCCGGGACGAAGTCTGGGTCGCGGTCGAGCGCCGCGCGGTAGTACGCCGCCGCCGTAGGCGCGTCGTCCTCCGTCAGACGCCCGAGGACGTAGGGAGCCAGCGGCGACTCGGGTGCGGCCTCGCACAGTGCGGTGAACACGCGGCGCGTCGCTGGAGCGCCTCCGTGGCGGAAGAGCGACCGAGCCAGGGAGGTCCCGGCCCGCCACGACACTGTCCCCTGGTCGCTGGCTTGCAGCAGCGAGGTCATGGGCGCCAGCGCGGCGGCCGGCCGCCCGGCACCGATCAGGTACTCGACGCGGAGGGCGTCTCGTTCGGCGTCCGTGAGCGCCGCTCCTGCGCGCGATGCCAGCAGGCCCTCGAGGGCCGGCCGGTCGTCCAGGCGACCGAGCCCGCGCGCTCGCCACAACGGCCCCCGCAGATCGTGGGGCGAGCACTCGATCGCGCGCGCCGCGGTGTCGAGCAAGCTCCCGATGTCGTCCCGCTCCCACGCGCCGTGGCAGAGGAGGTCGTGCGCGAGAGCGAGGTTCGCCGGTGCAGAACGCCCGCGTGCTGCCAGCGCCGTGATGATCTCGGCAGCGTCGACATCGCGCCGCGCCACGGCGTCCACGAGTCGCGGTGACGACGACGGTGCCGCGAGCGCGAGCAGGACACCCGGGGCCGAGCTACCGCCGGCTCCAATCCGTGCGGCGAACTCGGCGACACCCTCAGCGGTTTCCACCGCGGCTCGGACCTCACGGGCTCCCTCGGCCGCGTGTCCGGACCGCCCGAGTGCTTCGGCAAGGAGCAGGCGTACGGTGGCCCCGGGGTCCGAGCGGCCGCCGTAGCCGACGGCGCTCTTCGCGTCGTCGATCCGCCCACGAAGCAGGAGCGCTGCTGCCTCGATACCGGAGCCCGCCGGCCCCGCAGCGAGGCCCGCGATCGAGGCGTGTCGCGCGAGTTTGGCTGCTCGTGCGGCGTCTTCGTGCGACATCGAACGAACGGCGCACCAGCGCATGCGAGACGCAGCCTCTAGCAGGTCGCGGCCCCCGGACGGGTCGGCGCGCGCCGCCGCTTCGAGATCATCGATCGAGCCACGGACGTCGCGGAGCGCGAGGCGTGCCCGCGAGCGGAGACGATGCGCGGGCGCCGGTCCGTCGCGGCCACCGAGGCAGCGGTCGAGCCGGTCGCGGGCCCGTCGAGCGGAGCCGCGCGAGAGGTCACGGGCCGCCAGCACCACAGCGGGAACAGGCCAGGCCGGGGCCAGTGCGCTGGCACGTGCGAGGGCTGCGATCTGTTCGCGCTGGCGTCCCTGCTCGCCGAGCGCCTCGGCCAGGAGCATCCACGCCGTGGGATCATCCTCGTGCACGCTGAGTACCCGTCGTGCACGGATCTCGGCCACGTTGGCGGCGCCCCGCGCGAGGTCGGCGCGCGCCGCTCGCAGCTCCTCCGTTCGGTCCGGGCGCCGCCGCGACGCCAATGCGAGTGCGACGAGCAGGACGCAGAGGAAGACCGGAACGACGAGGCCGATGACGGACCTCAGGCCGCGGCCCGCAGATCGGAGCCGTGAACGACGACGGATGCGCTGGTGACTCGGCATGGAAACCCCGGAGAGGGACGCACGAGCGGGGTCGAAGGTTACGGAGCCAATTCGGAACGTCCCGGACGGCACCCCGCGACGGCGGTACCTTCCGATCGTTCGCCCCTTCAATTGCCCATCTCGCCGCCCCGCCCGAGGAGCACCGTGACCCCGCGCTTGCCCGATCCGTCCGCCCTCCGTGCGCTCGCCCGCCGCGATCCGGTTCTCGGCGCGGCCATGCGTCGGCTGACGCCCTACCCCGGCTTCCCACAGCGCGGCTCGCGGCGCAGCACCCACTACGGCGCCCTCGCCGATGCGATCGTCTACCAACAGCTGACCGGCAAGGCGGCGGCGACGATCCACGGGCGCGTGTGCGCGCTCACGGCTGGTCCGCGCTTCCCGCGACCCGAGGAGATCGTCGAACTCGTGGACGACGACCTGCGCGGCGCGGGACTCTCGCGGGCGAAGGTCGCCGCGCTCCGCGACCTCGCCGAGCGTCTGCTCGACCGGCGGCTGGTGCTGCACGCGATCGGCCGGCTCCCCGATGAGGAGATCATCGAACGTCTTGTCGCGGTTCGCGGGATCGGCACGTGGAGCGCCCAGATGTTCCTGATCTTTCGCCTCGGACGGCTCGACGTCTTTCCCGTCACCGACCTCGGCGTACGCGAGGGTGCGCGGCTGCTCGATGGCCTCGAGGACCGACCGACGCCGTCGGCGCTCGCCGAACGAGGAACCGTCTGGGCGCCACTCCGCAGCGTGGCCGCGTGGTTCCTCTGGCGCGTGGTCGAGGACGCTCGCGCGCACTCCTGAGCGTGCAGGAGGCGGGCGTCGCCTCGATCTCCAATGGACCCCTTGACGGGATTACATGTGTAATTACGATTACGCATGTAGTCGGGGCGAGGCAGGCCAGCGATAAGGCAGACCGACGACGGGGCGACCGGGAGACGAACCATGAGCGACGTACCGCGGATCAGCGATGCCGAGTGGGAGGTCATGAACGTGGTCTGGGAGGAGCACCCGATCACGGCCGCCGACGTCTTCGAGGCGCTCGCCGACCGCACGCGCTGGTCGGCTCGCACCGTCAAGACGCTGCTCGGGCGACTCGTCCGCAAGGGAGCGCTCGGGTTCGAGGTGGCGGGCCGTCACTACCTCTACGCTCCGAAGGTCTCCCGCGATCGCTGCGTGCGCGCCGAGAGCCGTTCGTTCGTCGACCGCGTGTTCGGCGGTGACGGGAGTCCGATGCTCGTCCACATGGTCCGCGAGGCCGACCTCACGTTGGACGACATCGAGGAACTACGACGCGTGCTGACCGAGAAGGAGGCGTCGTGATGGACGGCTTCCACTCCCTTGCCGCCGTGGCCCTCGAGTGGCTACGCGAGACCACCGTCGCCGTCGCGGTGCTCGTTGCCGCCGTGCTCCTCGCGCAGTGGGGGCTCCGTCGCTGGCTGACGCCGCGCTGGCGCTACGCGCTGTGGGTGCTCGTGCTCGTGCGTCTGCTCATGCCCGCGGCTCCCCCGTCACCGACCAGCGTGTTCAACCTGGCCAGCGACGTGGCCGCGTCGTCGAGCGCCGCACTCTCGGCTCCCGTGCCTCCCCGCGCCCGCCCCGCGGCGTCTCCTAGCCCGTCGACCTCGGCGCCGAGCGGGGCCGCGCCCGTCGTCGTCGACCTGCCGCGAGTCGGTGCGCGAAACGCTGCGCGAGTCGGTGCCCCAGACGCTGCACGCGTCGGCGCGCCGACGGCGATGCCGGCCGTCGCGGTGACACAGCGTGCGTGGCCGTGGACCTCCTGGGTCACGCTCATCTGGCTGCTCGGCGCCGTGGTCGTGACGGCGTGGACGCTGCGACGCGAGCGTCGCTTCTCGCGCCGCCTGCGCACGGCCAACGCCGTGACCGACGCCCGTGTCGTCACGCTCCTGGCCGAAGCGGCCGCGACAGCCGGCGTCCGTCGACCACCGCGCATCGTGAGCACCGATGCCGTCGATGCGCCTGCCCTCGCCGGTGTGCTGCGTCCGCGTCTCCTGCTCCCGGCGGGACTCGCGGCGCGCCTCACCGACGACGAGCTCCGCTTCGTCTTCGCCCACGAGCTGGCGCACCTGCGCGCTGGAGACGTGCTCGTCAACTGGGTCCTGGCTGCCGTCCAGGCCCTGCACTGGTTCGACCCGTTCGTGTGGCTGGCGTTCACGCGCCTCCGCGCCGAGCGGGAGTCCGTCCGCGACTGGAGTGCGCTCGCCGCACAACCGGCCGCGGCTCCCGTCGCCTACGGCGACACACTCCTGCGACTGCTGGAGGGCGGCGCCGCGCGCGCCACCCGTCCCGCTGCCGTGGGCATCCTCGAGGGTCGCGCCGAGCTGCGAAGGAGACTCATCATGATCGCCCGATTTGAGAAGCCAACCGTCCGTGCCGTCGCCGCCGGACTTGCTGTCACCGCACTTGTCGCCGCGGCGGCGCTCACGGGAGCGGTGCTCGATCCGTCGCCGGCATCGGCGCAGGAGAAACCCGACGACTCGGACGCTGCGACGACGCCAGCGCCGCAGCGCGAGCCGGCGCTGTTCGTGTCGAGCGACCTGCGCGCCGAGAGTCGCTTCGTAGTCGGGTCGTTCGTGAGGACGATCCGCGTCGAGCGTCAACGCGCCGAGGCGGAATGGGAGCGGACGCTGCGCCGCACGCTGACCGAGACGCGGGTGACCGGAACGGGGGAGTCGTCTCTCAGCGACCTGATCGCGTCGCTCCGGAAGGCGACCGGATTGAACTTCGTGTTCGAGGCGGAGGCCCGCGACGACAAGGGCGACGAGACGGTCACGGTGGCTGAAGGGATGGAACTCTCTGCCGATCAGATGCTGCGGCACGTACTCCGCCAGGTCGAACTGGACTACTGCCTCACCGACAACGTCGTGTACGTGAGCGAGCGCCATCGGTTGCCGACCGGATTGGAGCAGCGCTTCTACGACGTCGCGCCGCTGCTCGAGCGTCAGGCCCGCCGCTTCTTCGTCGAGGCCGCCGCCGAGGACCCCAACTTCTCGCCCGACGAGCCGATCGAGGAGTACTTCGCGACGGACGAACTGATCGACGCCACGCAGTCGTTCGGCGATCCCGCGGCGTGGGAGCGCGACGGGACTTCCCTCTCCACGTGGAAGGGACTGCTCGTCGCGACGCAGACCTCGGACGCGCACGCCAAGACCGAGGCGTTCCTCAACCTCATCCTGAACCGTGGCAAGCAACTGGCGCTCCCCGTCCCGGAGTGGGAGCAGGACCTGGCGCGCCGACTCGAGGCTCCGATCTCGGTCGCGTTCGTCGATGTGTCCCTCGGCGATGCCGCCACCATGCTCCGCGAGCAGACCGGCATCTCGATCGTCGTGCCGGAGGACTACGCCGACGAACCGATCGAGCTCTCGCTCAGCGACGTCAAGCGCGCCGACGTGCTCGCCTGGATCGCCCGCATCACGCGCCTCCACGTCACGCACGCCGACGGCGCCGTCGTCTTCTCCGAGCAGCCGCCGATGCACATCGAGTGCTACGAGGTGCAGGACGTGGTCGACGCGCGCAACGGGATGGGCGGCGTCGATGAGCTCATGGATCGACTGCGGATGTCCGTCCTGCCCAGGACCTGGGAGAACTACGACATGGCGGCGGTCTGGTACTGGGACGGCATGTTCGTGATCCGTCAGACCTCGGCCGTGCACGACGGTACGAAGGAGTTCCTGGCGACCGTTCGGCGCGTGCTCGGCGACTGAGCCACGCGCCGTCGACCCCGTGCCGCGAGCGGGGATCTGCCCGTCCGCCGCACAAATCCACGACCGACCTGTAACCTCCGCGCTCATCTCCGTCATGGAGGGGTGAACCAGACCCCACCATGACGGAGAGATCACTATGAGCGACGCCGACCCCCGCCCACTCTGCCCGCAGTGCGGCGATGCCCTGCCGGCCGACGCCCCCGAGTCGTCCTGCCCGAAGTGTCTCTTGCGCGCTGGCTTCGAGACCGGCGGCCCAGTCCCTCCCCGCGATGGCCCGACCGGCGACGCGCCGACCCCGGCGGCGATGGCTGCGCACTTCCCCGATCTCGCGATCTCTGGGATCCTCGGTCGTGGCGGCATGGGCGTCGTTTACCGCGCTCGGCAGCCGTCACTCGATCGCGACGTCGCGCTGAAGGTCCTCTCTCCCGACGTCACGGGCGCCGACGGCGCGGCATTCGAGGAGCGGTTCCAGCGCGAAGCGCGCGCCCTCGGGCGACTGCAGCATCCGCACATCGTGTCGGTGTACGAGTTCGGCGAGCGCGACGGCCTCTACTACTTCCTGATGGAGCACGTCGACGGCGTGAACCTGCGCGAGGCAATGCGGGCCGGCCAGCTCACGCCGGAGCAGTCGCTCGCCATCGTGCCGCAGATCTGCGACGCCCTGCAGTACGCCCACGATCAGGGCGTGGTGCACCGCGACATCAAGCCGGAGAACGTCCTGCTCACGAAGAGCGGCGACGTGAAGATCGCGGACTTCGGACTGGCGAAGCTCGTCACCCGGACGCCGTCGGATTTCACCCTGACCGGCAAGGGTCAGCTGATGGGAACGCCGCACTACATGGCGCCCGAGCAGATCGAGAGCCCCGGTACCGTCGACCACCGCGCGGACATCTACTCTCTCGGCGTCGTCTTCTACGAGATGCTCACCGGCGAACTGCCGATCGGGCGCTTTGCGGCGCCGTCGGAGAAGTCCGACGTGAGCGCTGGGATCGACGCCGTCGTCCTGCGCTCGCTCGAGAAGGAGCTCGACAGGCGCTATCAGCGCGTCGATCAGATGAAGACGGCGGTCTCCTCCGCGGGCACGGCGGCCACGGCCCCTCAGGAGGCTCCGCGGCACCATCCGCGCCGGTACAGCAAACTCGCCATCTGGGGCGCGATCATGGCCCCCGGTGCGCTGGTGGCCGGATTGCTGGTGGCCGCTCTTGGACTGGCGTTCGCGGGCGGTGGTGACAACGAGGTCGACGGCACGGTCGCGGGCATCGCGATGGTGGCGGGTCTCCTGCCAGCCGTGATGCTCCTCTCGGGCGTCATCATGAGTATCTGCGGGTGGGTGCAGATCGTCCGCAGCGAGGGCCGCCTCCACGGGCTCTGGCTGGCGATCCTCGGCACGTTCCTCCCGCTCCTCTGCTGCGTGCCGATGGCCTCTTGGATGACGTTGGCGGGGACGCGTGTCGCGCACGACGAGCCCGAGCTCGTGCCGTTCATCTACCCGCTCGAGGACGCGGGTGAAGCGCCGCAGCCCGGCCCAGATCAGCCCAGGCCGGCGGAGCCCCCCCGGAGCGGCGATGAGGGACGCTGACCCAGAGCCCGCCGGCGGCGCGCGCTTCGCGACCACCCAGTGGAGCGTCGTCGTCGCCGCCGGCGCGGACTCGTCGCCGGCAGCGGGACGCGCGCTCGAGTCACTCTGCGCCGCGTACTGGTACCCGCTCTACGCCTTCGCGCGCCGCGGTGGTGATGACGTGCACACTGCGCAGGATCGCGTGCAGGCGTTCTTCGCGACGGTGCTGGAGAAGGGCTACTTCGCTGCGGCCGACCGCGATCGCGGTCGCTTCCGGACGTTCCTCATCACCGCGTTCCGCCACCACGGGTCGAAGGAGCGCGATCGCGAGCGTGCACAGAAGCGCGGCGGCGACCGCAAACACCTCTCGCTCGACTTCGCGCGCGGCGAAGAACGCTATCGTCTGGAGCCGGCCCACGACCTGACGCCGGAGCGGGTCTTCGAGCGGCGTTGGGCGCTGACGCTGCTCGATCAGGTTCTCGGTGCCGTGCGCGACGAGTTCCGCGAGGCCGGTCGCGAACCGCTGTTCGACGCGCTGAAGCCCTACCTCGTCGGCGGCTCACCGCTGCCGTCGTATCGGAACGTCGGCGATGCGATCGGCATGACGGATGGCGCGGTCAAGGTCGCCGTGCACCGCCTGCGTCGGCGCTATCGCGACCGCCTGCGCGCGGAGATCGCCGACACGGTCAGCGATCCGGCCGACGTCGACGACGAGCTCGAGCACCTGCTGACGTCGCTCTGAGGCGACGCTCCACGG
This sequence comes from Planctomycetota bacterium, assembly GCA_021776825.1. Lineage (GTDB taxonomy): Bacteria > Planctomycetota > JAJSAM01 > JAJSAM01 > JAJVHW01 > JAJFFG01. Next base: position 43,079 of record JAJFFG010000133.1, on the reverse strand, counting down.
GGAGCGCGCTCACGCCCGCCGCGGCGGCAGTTCGGTGTGCCCCTGTCGCAACCAGTGCATGTCCTTCTCGACCTGCGCTGCCACGTGCTCGCGGGCCACGCCGGCTGCGCGCAGCCGGAACGCGTGGACGACATGTGGGTCGGCGAGCACGACCATCCCGTAGATGAGCGGCGGCAGCGCGAAGACGAGGGCGCAGCAGAAGCAGGCCGCGAACTCGACGACGATCAACCCGAGCGACAGCATCACTAGGCGGCGGCTGCGAAGCGCGCATCGTCGGTCTCGAGCAGCGGGGCGAAGTACCCGATCGCCGCGTTGTTCACGAGCACGTCGAGTCCGCCGAGCGCGGCGACCGTCTCGTCGACAATCCGATCGGCATCCGTGACGACATCGCCCTGGATCGCAGCGATCCCGTGCGCGCCGGACGCCGCCGCAAGCGGCTCCGGGCGTCGACCGCAGATGGCGACGCGCGCGCCGCCGGCGACGAGCTGTTGTGCGGTCGCGAGGCCGATCCCCGTCCCGCCGCCCGTGATGAGCACCCTCGCGCCGTCGATCTGCATCGCCGTCCCTCCTCGAGCCCTGCCCCAACTAACTAACTTCCAGCCTCGACTTTGCGAGAACGGATGCACGCCGCGATCCCTCCGGCCGCGTCGTGAGTGCGCACAGCGGCGCGAGCGTCGTCCGTCGGGCTCTGCCGCACTCTCCGCTCCCACCGCCGGGCGCAGTTGAGGCTGGAAGTTAGTTAGTTACGGCAGGGCTTGGCTACGTCAGGTCGAGGGGGCGCTTCGAGTCGCCGAACGACTCGGCGGGGACGCCGGCGGCCCGAAGCATCGACAGGTAGAGGTTGGCGGCCGGCGTGTTGTGACCGCTCCGCAGATGTCGTCCAGGCCTGACGCCGCCCGCGCGGCCGGCGAGCAGCAGCGGGAGCTGGTCGTGGTTGTGCCGGTTGCCGTCGCCGATGCCGCTGCCGTAGAGCACGAGCGAGCTGTCGACGAGAGCGGCGCCGTCCTCGTCACGCGCGCGCAGGCGTTCGAGCAGGTACGCCAACTGCTCCACGTTGAAGCGGTCGATCTTGCGGATCTTCTCCCGCTTCTTCGCGTCCTTGCCGTGATGCGAGAGCCCGTGATGTCCCTCGGGCACGCCGAGCCAGCGGTAGCTGCGGTTGCTCCCGGCATTGCCCGCCATGAAGGTCGCCACGCGAGTCAGATCGGTGCGGAACGCCAACACGATCAGGTCGAGCATCAGCCGGACGTGCTCCTGATGATCGCGCGGGATCCCGGCCGGGCGGTCGATCGGGAGGACAGCGCCGTCACCGCGCGCCTGCTCGATCATCCGCAGCCGTCGCTCCAGCTCGCGGACGCCCGTCGTGTACTCGTCGAGTTTGCGCCGATCGGACGGCCCGAGCTTCCCGGAGAGACGCTTGGCATCCTGCAGCACGAAGTCGAGCACGCTGCCGCGCGAGCGCAGCCGGCGCGCGGCGTCGGTCGCCGACTCGCCGTCCCGCACGCTCATGAACAAGCGCTCGAACACGAGTCGCGGGTCGATCTCTTTGACGTTCGGACTCGTCGCCGTGCGCCACGAGACGTTCGACGAGTACGCGCAGCTGTAGCCCGAGTCGCACTGTCCCGATTGCCCGCCGCGCTCGCAACCCAGCTCGAGCGAGCGGAACCGCGTCGACCTGCCGAGATGCTCCGCCGCGACTTGATCGACGGAGATCCCGGCGCGGATCCCGGCGCCGCCGGTCTTGACCGGATGCGCCGTCGTCAGGAAGGACGCCGCCGATCGTGCGTGGTCGCCGGGACCGTCGCCATGGGCGCGCCCACCGTCGATGGCGAGTCCGCTGAGCACGAGCACATCCTCGCGATGGGGTCGCAACGGCTCGAGCGTCCAGGGCAACTCGCCGTGCTCGCCCTTCGGCGTCCACGTCGGCATGTGCTTGCCGTTCGGGACGAAGACGAACAGGAGTCGCGTTGGCGTGACGGTCGCCGAACCCTCCTGCGCCCAGGCCATCGCCGGGCGCATGGCGTCGAGGAATGGCAGCGCCATGGCAACGCCGAGGCCGCGCAGCACCGTCCGTCGGTGGAGAGCGCGTGTCATTCGGCCACCTCCTCACCCCGCACCATGCGAAACGGCACGGATGCGACGACGCCGCGCACCAGGTCGTGCAGCCGGTACCCGCCCGGACGCGCATCCTCCACGATCCGCTCGACGACGTCGACGTCCGAGGGGAGCGGACCGCGACCGAGGGCGTACGTGAGCATCGTCGCCGTCAGGTGCTCGGGGAACGCGTCGCCCTCGAGCAGCGCCTCGCGCAGCGACGCCGGCCCGTCGAGCGCGCGTCCGTCGGGCAGGCTGCCGTTCGGATCGATCGCGACGTCGCCGTCCATCTCGCGCCACCGTCCGATCCCGTCGAAGTTCTCGAGCGCGAAGCCGAGTGGATCGAGCCGATCGTGACACACCGCGCACGCTTCGTCGGCGCGGTGCTGCGCCAGACGTTCGCGCAACGATGCGGGCACGCCCTGCTCACCGGCCTCGGGTAGATCGTCGGCTCCCGGCGGCGGCGGGGGCGTCGGCGATCCGCTGACCTGCTCGAGCAGCCACTTGCCGCGCTTCACGGGCGATGTGCGGGTTGGATACGAGGTGAGCGTGAGGACGCTCGCGTGCCCCAGGACGCCGGCCCGTCTCGCGTCTGGGTAGTCGACGCGGACGAACTCGTCACCCGAGACGCCGTCGATGCCGTAGAGGCGAGCCAGCCGTCCGTCGACATACGTGTGATCGGCTCGCAGCAACTCGAGCACGCTCTGGTTCTCGCGGAGTACCTCGCGCACGAGCGCCTCGCTCTCGCGTCGCATCGAGTTGCGGAGCGCGTCGCTGAAGTAGGGGAACGCCTGCGGGTCGGGTTCGACGTCATCCAGAGTTCGGAGCTGGAGCCACTGTCCCGCGAAGTCGGTGACGAGCGCGTCGGCGCGCGCGTCGGCGAGCATGCGGTCGACCTGGTCGTCGAGGTCGGCACGCAGTCGGCCGGCGTCGGCCGCCGCGCGGAGCTCCGCGTCCGGCATGCTGCTCCAGAGGAAGTACGAGAGCCGCGACGCGAGGGCCCAGTCGTCGAGGAGTTGCACGTTCGACGGATCGTCCGGTGCCGCGTGAAGCTCGACGCGGAACAGAAAGTGCGGTGACGACAGCACGGCCGTGAGCGCCACGCGGATGCCGCCCTCGAACGGCTCGCCGGTCCCCTCGACGGCGACCGCGAGCGCGGCGAGCCTTGCGACTTCGTCGTCGGTGGCCGGCCGCCGGAATGCGCGATCCGCGAGCCGGCGCAGGATGCGTTCGCGCACGGCTCCCGTGTCGGTGTCACCAGGTGTCTCGAAGATCACGCGTCGATGCGGCTCCGGAAGCGGCCCCACGCGGGCGTCGACGGGCCCGACGACCTCGATCCACTCGATGACGAGGTTGCGATCGCGCTGTGCCGGGTCGGGGTCCTTCGGCTTCCAGTAGTCGTTGATGAACGCGGCGCCGACCCGTTGCGGGCCACGGCCGAGTCGCACGGTCCGTTCTTCGACGTGCAGATCACCGCGCCGCGCCGCAACGTCCACCGTGGCGAGACTCCGGTTCGCGGCGCGCAGCCGCATCCGTGCCGAGTCCGGTCCGGCCTGCTGGCCCCAGGCGCCGACGCGCACGACGTATTCACCGTCTCGCGGCAGGTCGAACGACGCGTACACCTCGCCGTTCGTCGAAAGCACGCGCGCTCCGCTGCCGACGACTCCGCCGCGCCCGGTCGAGCGACAGTCGACGCCGAGCAGCCGCCGCGTGGGTGGGTTCGCCGGGTCGTCCGAGACGATGGTGTCGGCCGCGATGACCTCGGCCGCCGCGACGTACTTCTCGAGCAGCAGCGGCGGCATGGCGAGGACGTCGCCGATCCGATCGAACCCGTACCCAACGTCGTCGGCCGGGAACCACTCCGACGCATCGATCGAGATGCCCAGGAGGTCCCGAATCGTGTTCTCGTACTCGATGCGCGAGAGCCTCTTGAGCGTGACACGGCCCGGGTCCGGCGGGGCACTGCGATCGATGGTCGCGAGGACCGAGTCCAGCCACTCGAGGAACCGCTCGCGCTCGGCATTCTCGGGGCGCGGTCGCTTCGCGGGCGGCATCTCGCCATCGCGCACGAGCTCGCCCGCGAGCTCCCACATCCGCCACGCTTTGCGAATCTGCTCCTCGTCCGTGAACGGATCGAACGCGACGCCCTCGGTCGGTTCATCGCTGTGGTGACAGTCGAGGCAGTGGCGCTCGATGAACGGGTGTCCGTCCTGCTCGAAGGAGGGCGCCGGCGGTGCTGGCTCGGCGGCCGGCCCCACGCCGCCGTCGTCGACGGCGGAGGTCGGCGCCGCCTGCTGCGAGCACGCGCCGAACGCCAGCAGTCCGAGGACGATCAGGTCGCGGTAGCGGCGCAGGCGGGCCATGGCGGGCAGCCTACCCGACGGCGCTGGATGACGGCCCGAGGTCGCCCGGGTTCTCGTTGTCGGCCCCTCCCCCCTCGATACCATCCGCGGACTCTCGTCGCAGAACGGCGCCACGGCGTCACCCCCGGAGATCCCCATGTCGAGCGTCACGCTGAAGGGCAACCTCTGCGACCTGGCCGGCACGTTGCCGCCCGTTGGCACGCCGGCGCCCGAGTTCTCGCTCGTGCGGCAGGATCTGTCGCAGGTGACCAAGGGCGACTTTGCGGGTCGCACGCTCATCCTGCTCACCGTGCCGAGTCTCGACACGCCCGTGTGTCAGGCCGAGACGCGCCGCTTCAACGAGGCGGCAGCCGAACTCGAGGGTGTCGACGTCCTGGTCGCCAGCTCTGACCTTCCGTTCGCGATCGGTCGCTTCTGCGCCACCGAGGGCATCGAGAACGTCGCCGGCGCGTCGGACATGCGGGATCGCGGCTTCGCGACGCGTTGGGGCGTGGCGATCGCCAACGGACCGCTGCAGGGTGTCATGGCGCGTGCCGCGTTCGTGATCGATCCGTCGGGCACGGTGCGATACGAGGAACTCGTGGGCGAGATCGCCGACGAGCCGGACTACACGGCGATCCTCGCCGCCGCCCGCGGTCAGTAGCGTCCCCGCGGCTCGTGGGCGGCTCGTGGGCGCCCCCTGAGACTCGATCGCTGACGCTTCCGGTCGTCGTCGCGCTCGGACGCCGCCGTGCTCCCACACTGCGGGTCCGGCTCACCTCCGGCCTCGATCGAACGGACGTTCGACAGCCCGCCGTAACCTTCGCTCCTCCCGCACGTCTTCCCCCTTACGGGGTGGGTGGGTCCTTTTGCGCGGCGAGGAGGCCGATGCGAGGGGGATCCGCCGGATCGGCTCCGCGCGATACAGTGCCCGGATGACCACTCTGCACGCCCGACGCGCCCTCTGCTCAGCGTCGTTCGCGTTGGCTCTTCTCACCGGAGGCTGCGGTATGCCGAACGATCCCCCTGGCCGCTCGGACGAGTCCACGGCGTCGGACGCCGCTACGCCGGAATCTGACACGACAGAGGACGCGCGGCCAGCCGACCCAGCCGACGCAGCCGACCCGGTTGACGGAGAGGACGCCGCCGACCAGCCGGATTCCGCCAACGCGGCCGAAGACGCAGCGGCGTCGCCCGACGTCGAGCCGCTGCCGGACTTCCGGAAGCACTGGAACTTCCGCGATCCGGCGTCGAGCGAGGTGAAGTTCCGCGAGATCCTGGCGCTGGCGGAAGCCCGCGGCGATGACGACTACCGGGCCGAACTCCTGACGCAGATCGCGCGTACACATGGCCTGCGGCGTGACTTCGCGAAGAGTCACGAGATCCTCGACACGGTCGAGCCGCTCCTGCGCGACGCGGCAGCTCTGCCGCGCGTCCGCTACCTGCTCGAGCGGGGACGCACGTTCAACTCGTCCGGCGAGAAGGAACCGGCCGCGCTGTTGTTCGAGGAGGCGTTCGGCGTAGCCCAGGAAGCGCAGCTCGACGGTCTTGCGATCGACGCCGCGCACATGCTCGGGATCGTCCTCCCTCGCGACGACTCGCTCGCATGGAACGAGCGCGCCATCCAGATCGCCGAGGAGACAACCGACGAGCGCGCCAAGGGGTGGCTCGGGCCGCTCTACAACAACACCGGTTGGACGTACCACACCGCTGGCGAGTACGAGCGCGCGCTCGAGCTGTTCGAGCGCTGCCACGCGTACCACGTCGCGAAGGAGAACGCGGAGCAGACGCGCATCGCTCGCTGGACGGTCGGGCGTTGCCTGCGGAGCCTGGGCCGCGTCGAGGAGGCGTACGCGATCCAGGTGGAGGTCCTCGCCGCGCGCGAAGCATCGGGCACGCCCGCCGGCTACGTCCACGAGGAGCTCGGTGAGTGCCTGCTGCTCCTCGATCGCGCCGACGAGGCGCCCGCCCACTTCGCCAAGGCGTGGGAGGTCCTCGAGACGAACGACTGGATGAAGACGGACGAGCCCGAGCGCTACGAGCGCCTCCGCAAACTCGCCGGCGGCGAGTAGGGGCGGCGGCTCACGCCGGCCTCCGAATTCGATTCGGGCTAGCCCGGCCTTCTCACCACGTCGGCGCGGGCTGCGGCCGGAACGCAGGGACTGCGAGGGATGCACGGCGTGAAGTCTGGCGTTGGAGCCACGACAGAGTGTCCTGACCGAGCGGGGGCCGCGAGATCAAGGCGGACGCAGCGTGGTCGGGGCTGATCCCCCCAACGAGCTGTGTCAACGCAGAGATCGTGGTCCCTGCGACGCGTCAGGCGTGGCGACGTGGTGAGAGGGTCGGGCTAGAGCCAGATCAGTTTCATCACCAGCCAGCGCGTCCCGTCGAAGAGCATCTTCAGCGGACCAGGTCGCTTGCGCTCGCGGAGCGAGACGCGGATCGTCGAGAGCGCCAGGTTCTCATCGAGATACTTGCGTCGACCCTCGAGCAGCTCGATGCGCTCCTGCGTCGCGTTGAGCGCCTGCTCCACCTTCAGGATCTCCTCGACGCTCGTCGCGCGCTTCAGCAGCGCCTCGTACGCGTCGCGCGCCGCGTGCGCGTTCTTCAGCCGCACTTCGAGGTCGAGGTACTCCGAGGTCACGTCCTCGCCGCTCAGGCTCTTGCGCGTGACCTCACCCAGCGCAGTCAGTTCCTCGAGCACCGGCTCGAAGCCGGTCGACGGCACCTTGATCGTGTAGCTCGTCCGGCTCGAGGACAACACGAAGCCGCCGGAGGAGGCCGCGAGCGCGACCACCGCATCGCCGGCCGCATCGATGTCGTCGACAGCCAGGGACAGTCCGGCGTTGCGGATCACCATCCGTCCGGACATTGCACTGTCGGCGCGCTCCGCGTCCGGCACGTCCGCGAACCCACTCGCCGAGCCGTCCGGGGCGACCGACGCCGCGGGCCGCATGCGCTTCGCCGTCGGGCTACTGGTCCCCACAGACGCGCACCCGCTGCTCAGCAGCGCCACTGCCATCAGACCGATCCATGTACCTGCTCGCATCGTGTCGTTCCTCCGTCTCACGCGTTGGACGGCGTGCGTGCGTCGGTGTTCACAGATCGTCGAGATGGCGCGTGTCGTGCATGCGCACGACATGCGGCGCACCGCCGCGGAAGCGGATCTCGCAGAGCGACGTGTTGCGGCCGGATGAGAGCCGCCCCGACTTCCCCATCGGCACTCCGAGCAGCTGGGCCATGAGATTGCGATGCGTCCCACCGTGCGACACCTGCACGAGCGTTCCGCCGGGCGCGAGCGCCACCGCTTCCCGGAACGCAGCCATCACGCGCTCCCAGAACGCCACCAGCGACTCGCCGCCCGGTGCCGGGGCCAGACCGTCGCGGAAGCGCGCGAACTGCTCCGGGGACCGCGCCGCGATCTGCTCCCCGTTCAGCCCCGACCACTCTCCGACGTGCAGCTCGCGCAGCCCCGGCAACGGGACCGGAGTCAGTCCGAGCCGTGCGCCGATGATCTCGGCCGTCTCGGCCGCTCGGAGCAGATCGCTCGTGACGAGCGCGTCTGCCGCCAGGTTCGCCAGCCGTTCCGCGACGGCACGTGCCTGGGCGCGACCGACATCGGACAGCGGGATGTCGGCTTGTCCCTGCCAGACGCCGCGCTCGTTCCATTCGGTCTCGCCGTGGCGGACCAGGATCACGCGCTCGGGCAACGCTTCGACGCTGCCATCGGGGTCGCAGGGGAAGAGCGAGGCCATCTCTGCGTGATACGCGATCTCGATGAGATCGCGGAACTCGCGCGCGCCGTGGCGCGCGCGCTGAGCGATCGACTTGGGGCGTTTCGCGCGTCAGAAGTCGCGGCGGTTCTTGCGGTACCAGCGCTCCCAGGTCTTGCGCTTGTCGTTCTTCTGCTTGACGCCCGTGAAGCGACGTAGCAGTTCCGCCGTCCAGACCGCGACATCGGCATCGTCCAGGGCAGGGATCAGGTAGCGCACGGACGGCTTGCCGAACTTCTGGATGGCGGCGCGAGCGGCCTTGGATCGCCGGCCGTCGATCCCGCGCGCGTTGCTCTTGAGATAGGCAGCGAGGTGCGTCGCGGTGCGCGGATCTCCCATCTCCCCCAGGTGCACGATGTGCGCCTCGACGTCGGCCGCCCCGGCGACGGACAGGAGGCTCGCGAGGCCCAGCGCGCCGGGCTTTCCGGCGTCGCGCAGCAGTTCCACGGCGGCGGTGTGGAGCGACTCGTCGTTGCGCGACAGGGCGAACTCCGCCATCGTCTCGCCGGCCACGCGGCCCTCGGGGCCACCGCGCTCGACCACCGCCGAGAGGATCATGACCACCTGGTTGGAGAGCTCTGCCGACGGTCGCTTCAGGCGCGCGAGGCGCGCGCACACGATCCGTCCTCCGACGCGCGACAACGCCTCAGCGCAGGCCTCGCCCATCGGCGTATCCGGCTCGGCCTTCAACAGGTCGATCAGGGCGACGACGGCAGCGCGCGTTCCGAGAGAACCGAGATAGCGTGCCGCGCGCTCGCGCACGACGTCGTCGTTGTCCGGCGCCAGATCTGCGATCAGCTGCGTGACGAGTCGCCCCGACTCGGCGTCGCCCAGGTCCGCGAGCTCGTCAGGGTCCTCGTCGCGCAGGCTCCGGTAGACGTCCTTCAGCTGACGTCCGAGGGCCTCGAGCCTCGTCATCGCGTTCTCGTACTCGTCCGTGGCCGGGTCCGGGAACGCGCCGAGGAACTCGGTGTAGCGTTCGTGAAGGCCGGGCACGTCGCCGGGATGCCGCCGTTCGTAATCCTGCACCTCGGCGAGTCCGTCGGCGGCGGTCGGCCCAGCGGGGATCTCGGGTTCGGGCTCGGGCTCGGTGGGTGCCGACTTGGCGGGGTCGTCTCGGTCGGCGGACGGAGGAGGAGGTGTCGGCTTCTTACGCGGCTCGGCGCGCAGGCCGCCGGGCTTTGGCTTCGGCTTCGTCCCGCCCGAGGTGCCCCCGGACCCGCTGCCAGCGCCCTCCAGCTCGCCCATGCCGGCTTCCTTCTTCGTCCAGAAGAGCATGGTGGAGATCCGCACGTAGAGCGAGTCGAGGGACTCCGTCTCGTCGGGGTGCGCGTCGAGATGGTCGTTCAGCAGGTTGCGCGCCTTCTTCAAGCGCCAGTAGGCCTCCCGGCGACTCTTCTTCCGCTCCGCGTGCGACGCGTCGGTGTCTCCGGCGGCGGCGAAGTGCTCAGCGGCTTCGTCCGCGAGCGCGCTCGCGGCTGCCACCGGATCCTCTTCGGCCCGCACCAGGGGAACGGCGGCCGACGGCACGATCGACGTCACCACGCCGAGTGCGGCGATCACGCACAGACTCCACGTGCGTGTCCTGCTCATCGCGCGTCATCCAGGTGTTCGCCGAGCGCCTCGGCGATGTCGATCAGGAGGAAGGGGTTGTCGGGATCGATCTCCCGCGCGAGGTTGGCGAGACGCTTGCCGTCTTCCTTCCTGTCGCCGATCCAGAGCGTGTAGCCCAGGTGCGCCCACACGCGCGCCTCCAGCGAGTCGATCTCGACGGCACGACGGAGGATCTTCTCGGCCTCGGCGAGGCCCTCCGGCTTCATGCGCAGGATCTCGGCGTAGCGGATGTGGGCCGAGATGCTGGTGCTCCCCGCCTCCATGGCGGCCTTCAGGAGACGCTCAGCCCGGAGTCGACGGTTGTGCGCGAACGCGGACATGCCGGCCTCCTCGAGGCCTCGCGTTCCGTTGCTCTCCAGTTGATCGATGTACGCGTACCACTCGGTCTGCAATGCCTCGAGATCCCCATCCTTCAGCTTCAGGTTCTTCAAGAACACGCGCAGGCACTCGTCACCGCTCACGTACTCGAAGTTGAATGCACCTCGAGAGCGCTTGACGCCCTTGCCGCGGGCGAGCTGTACGAAGAACTTCCGGAAGCCCTTCTCGTACTTCTTGGTCTCGAGCATGAAGTGCACGAAGGACCAGCCCCAGTAGTAGAACTCGTACTCGCGGTTCTCGTTGGTGATCAGGCGTCGCAGGCCGTAGCGCTTGCCGGCCTCAATGTCGTTCTTGACCTCGACGAGGCGACCATCCTGGATGCCGCCGATCTGCACCTTGCCGGTGTCGGCATCCCAGACGGTCACCGCCCAGTACTCGGCCATGGCCTCGTTCACCCAGTTCGGGTACTGGAACGTCTCGCTCATCAGGTCCGTGAGGTAGTGATTGGCCTCGTGGAACATCACCGCGACCGTCTGGTCCGGGTCGGTGCGGTCGTAGTAGAAGTTCAGGTCCCGCGGGTCCACGAAGCGGTAGTACGCCGCGGTGCCGCCCGACACGCCGGCCGTCCGATTGAAGGAATCGCGGTCGTGGTAGAAGCAGACCGGCAGCCGCCCCCACTTCTTGGGCACGCGAATGCCCCACATCTTCTTGAACTCGGCGAAGTAGTCCTCGAGGAGCTGTGAGTACCTCTCGTTGATGTGCGGCGGGAGCGTCGACTGGATCGCGAAGTTCTTCGTCTCGAACTGGTAGCGGTTGCGCCACTCGCGGTGCGCCTGGACGTCCTTCAGCGCTTCGTGCCGCTCGCGCCGCTCCTTCTCGAGCTGCTGCGTGCGCTTCGCGACGGTGATCCACCGACCTCGGAAGCGCACGAGTCCGGAGGCCTGCTTCTCCTTGTCCTCGTCCGTCAGGCCCGTCTCCCGCGAGCGCCCGCCGACGAAGTAGTCCTCGACGCGGTCGAGGGGGACCGTGACGTCGCCATTCTTGTACTTCACGACGATGGCCGTCTCGGTGAGCTCCATCGTGACGCCATCGACGACCCGGCCGTCCTTCAGCTGAAGGATGTCGTCCGAGGCCAACGCCGGCGCGGTCGTGGCGAGCAGCAGCGCTGGCCCCATCAGGAGCGCCAGCGTCGGTCGTGCAAGAGCAAACCAGGAGCGGAGGATCACAGCTCTTTCCAGTACGCCGCGCTCAATCGCTCCCAGTCCTTGACCGCCCAGTCGCCGAACGTTCGCTCGCGCAGCTGGTCGAGCATCGTGCGCTCCTGATTGGTCCAGTACTCCGCGCGCTTGCGGAACAGCTCCGTCTCCTCCGCCTCCGTCTTGGGCACGGTCTCCAGGAGCTTGATGTACTCCTCGTCGCCGCCCGCCTCGTCCATCGCGACGATCAGGTTCTTGACGTAGTCGGGGAACACCGACTTGTACTTGCCCTTGGAGCCGGCGCCGACGAGCAGGTAGTTGACGAAGAACTCGACCTGCCGGCCGTTCTCCCAGTCCGCCCACAACTCCGCGGTGGTGAGGTTGAAGAACGCGCTCGCCGGGAGCAGCTTGTCATCACGACGGAGCTCGTTGATGCGGCTCTTGTCCCAGGTGTCAGCCTTGAACTCGATCTTCTTGCCCTTCGAACTCGCGCGCTCCATGACGTCGGCCAGTCCCGACGAGATCCAGCGCGGCGCGCCGACGGCGAGGTCCCGATTGGTGTCGGAGAACCAGATGTTCCAGATGCCGCGGTTCAGGCTCTCCATGGCCCAGTCGGACCAACCGTCGCGGTCCTTGTACGTCACCACCTCGTACGTGTCGGAGAACCAGCCCTTGGACTCGAGGTAGTTGCTCCGCTCGTCGCTGTCGGCGCAGATGCGAACGATGACACGTCCGCGGTGTCCGCTGCCGAGGTAGTCGAACTTCTTGTCCAGCCAGCCGCGGAAGGCCTCGCAGTGGCGCGCGACCTCTTTCGTGTACCGCTTGTCGGCGTGACTCACGATGACGAAGTGCTTCGTCTCCTTGACCGTCCAGTCCTTGGGCAGGCCGTCGACGATGCGACTCACTTCGCGGTCCACGCCCTTGTCGCGCCGGTCGGCGATGTCTTCCTCGGTGAGGTCCGCGTCGGTGTCGAACCCTCGGAGAGTGATGTCGGACCCGGTTCGTTCGCCGCTCGGCAGCGTGCCGCTGCGCTGGAAGAGCTTCACGGACCTGAACGCCTTCATGATGTCCGGCTTGATCTTGTCCTCGTGAGCCATCAGCGAATCGGCGACCACGCCGTAGATCGCGTCGTCGCCGTAGTACGCCCATCCCCAGACGCGCTTGGGCACCCGGGCCAGCTTGTCGATGGTGACCTCGTACTGCATCACCTTACGCCCGTTGATCTCGACCTCGTCCTCGGCGGAGAAGTGGAAGCCGCCCTCGTTGCGGAGCGTCTTGTCCATGTACTCCTTGAGATCGCGGTACGGCGCGGCCTCGCTGATGCTCACGCCGTCCTTGGTCTTCTTGACGGTTGCGCCGCGGTCTTCGCCCGCCGACAGCGGGATGATGACCACATCCAACTTCGGCTCGTGGCGAGTCCAGAAGTTGGTCTTCGCGTCGCTGTGTTCATACTCCCGGTGGGACTGGAACCGCGCCACGAGCCAGCGGGAGTCCGCCGCAACCGGCATGATCTTCCACTTCCGTGGATAGACGATGGAGAAGCCGAGCTTCTCGTCCTTGTGGGTGTCCGCTCGAGCCGTGGACGGCAGGAGGGCCGCCAGAGCTACGGCGGCGACCACCACCCTCATCACGCGGCGTGATCTCTCGCGAGTTCGCGACATAGCCTCAACTCCCTCCCACGGGTGCACCCGATGGAATGGACGTCCGGCCACCCGCTTCGCCTCCAATAAATCGGAAAAGGCGAGTCGACCCTTCGTCCGTCCGCGGCTCGTGTGCTCAGCATTCGAAGCGTAGCGTCCCGGCTGGCTGAGCGACAGTGGGCACGCGAGTCTCGATACTTGGGGACACTGATGCGCGGGCAGAGAGGACCGATTGGCAGACGCGACGCCGCGTGACGATGCTGATGGCCGCCTCCCGACGAGTGTGCTCAGTCGAACAGCGACATCATGCGCCGGTTCACTCCGGCTGCATCTCCACCGTGATGGCCTTCGGCAGCCCGCCCGCGTCGTCGAGCGCCACGTCGACCTCGATGCCGGTGTAGCCCTTCGCTCGCGCCGTCACGATGAGGCGCCCCTTCGGAACGCGCACGGTGAACGTCCCCGTCTCGTCCCACTTCCACGCGCCGCCGACGCGCCGCGTCGAGGCCTCGCCGTCCGTCACCGTCTCCGCTTCCACATGGACCACGTACGTGACGACCGGTGCACCGGAGATGGCGTCGCGGAGATGGATGGTGAGCGGCGCGACGCGCTGTGTGACGAGCTCGAGGCCCGGCGCGGGCACGGTCAGCCCCTTGCGCACGGTGGGCAGGACGGGTGCCGAGTCGGGGTTCGGGGAGACCATCACGTCGACTGTCTGCTTAGCGTACTTCTGGTGGAGGTTCTCGAAGCGGAAGGTGCCGGTGTCGTCCGTCCGCGCCCAGCGCGAGCCCTGGCGACTGGCGCCGAGGAAGATCGGCACGTCGACGACCGGGCGACCCTCCTCGTCGATCACGCGCCCCTCGAGGACGAGCGGACCCGTCTCGGCGAGCTCCAGGCCCACGGGTACGTCGCGGCGCGCGCCGGGAGCCAGCTCCAGCTCGATCTCGGCGGGCTCGAAGCTCCCCTTGTCGACGAGCAGCGTGAGCGATCCCGGCTCGAGGGCGCCAAAGCGGAACGTGCCGTCCTTGGCCGTGTACTCGCGGCGCGTCCGTCCGATCCAGACGGCGGCGTTCTTGACGGGCTGGCCCTTGTGGTTGCGAACGGTTCCGGTGACGAACGCCATGCGCGCGGACTCGATCGGCAGTTGCACGTCGAGGCCGGTCAGCACATCGTCCCTGCCCGCCGTCACGTCGATGGCGCCGCCGAGATCCAGACCGCGCGAGGTGTTGCGAGTCCCGAACCACTCCGCGGCGATGAGCCAGCTGCCTTCGGGTTGATGGTGCGCCTCGAAGCGACCGCCGGGTCCTGTGACGGCGATCTCCTTGATCCACTGGTAGCTCGCAGGGCTCGAGCGCGTGCCGCTGCCGTCGAGCGAGACGCGCATCACTTGGGCTTCCGCGAGAGGGCGACCCGTCGCGTCCGTGATGCGCCCGCGCAGCGTGACCGTGCCGGTCTCCGGCGGTGACGGCCAGCGCTGCCAGTACGGCAGCGGGCTCATGCCGCCTCCGCCTCGACGCATGTCGCCGTCGGGCTCGCCGCCGCCGATCTCCGGGATCTCGTCCGATGACGCGATCTCGCGGTAGCCGCGCGGCACCTCGCGTGGCGGCACGCTGCGCAGCACCGTCACCGCGAGGTGCTCGACGGTCGGCACCGGCGGCGCGGTCTGCTCGACGGGGGGCGGCAGCGGCGTCGGGGGCTCGGGCTCTGGGGCCGGGTCCTCGGTCCGTGGCACCTCCACTCGCTGTCGCTCGGCCGTCGGCGCCGCGGCGGCGGTCTCCGGCGCTGCCGTCGCTTCCGGCGCGACGTCGTCGTCGGCGACCACGACGTACGCACTCGCGCAGAGCAGTGCGAGCAGGGCCGCGACGGCAGCGATCTTCTTCTTGGCGGTCATGGCGATCCCTCCGAGGAGCGCGGTCGTCGACGTGGCAGATTCCGCGAGCATGGCAGAGTTCGTGAGGACGGCACCAGGTAGTGGCAGTAGTGCGAGACGCCAGCCGAGGTCCTCGGCGTCGAGTCGGGTTCTCAGGACGTCGAGTGCGCGGTGCAGACGAGAGCGCACGGTCGCGGGTGGCGTCGCGGTCCGCTGGGCGATCTCGCGCGGCGGCAGGTCCTCGAAGAAGCGGAGCAGGACGACGGTGCGATACGGCTCGCGGAGACGCAGCACTTCGCGGATCAGTCGTCGGTGGGCTTCTGCTCGGGCGACCAGTTCTGCTGATCCGGGCGTCGAGTCCGGTGCCGCGACAGCCGTCTCGCGCCGTGTGCGGCGGGTCTCGCTTCGCCAGCCATCGCGGGCGAGGTGACGCAGCACGGTCGCCAGCCATGCCCGCGCGGACTCAGCGCGGAGTGGCGGGTTCTGGAGCGCCCGCAGCCACGTCTGCTGCTCGAGGTCGTCGGCGCTCTGCTCGTCGCGGGCGAGCCGCAGCGCCAGAGACCGCACCCAGCCACGGTGGGCGAGGAGCAGATCCATGGGGACGGCGGCCGTGTTCACGGGGTCCATTCTGGCGTTCCACCCCTGTTCACGCCGCGGATCCGAAATCGTTCCCGAGAAGTTCGATCGACCGCTGTCGGGCTCAGGCCGTGCGCGGGCGTGCACGCTCGCGCGCGAGAACCTCCCACCCAGCCCCCCGACCACCCACCCCAGGGGGACGTGCGACAGGGTGCAAACGTGACATCGCGACTTCGGAATTCCCGCACCGACGGCATCGATCGCCCGGACCACCCGGACCACCCGGACCACCCGGAGCTCGCTGCACGCACGGTGCTCGCCGGGGAGGGGGGATCAGGGGCATTGCTCGGGGGCGCTGCTGGGGGGCGCTGCTGGGGGGAGACGGCGGCCCGGCGGTGCCCGCCCCTCACGGGCGACGCGCCGCTCAGTCGACGTCCGCTTCGAGGCGGATCTCCGTGCGGCGGCTCACGTGCCGGTATCGCTCGGGCAGGCAGGTCAAGACGATCACCTGCGTGCTCTCCCCCGCGCGGTCGAGCACAGCACCCATGGCGGCGAGGCGTCCTGGATCGGAGTACCCGAGAGCGTCATCCAGGATCAGCGGTACGCCGCCGTCAGCTGCCACCACCTGGGCCGCGGCCAGTCGGAGCAGCAGTGAGAGCTGCTCGCGCGCGCCACCAGACAGGTCGTCGAACGGCACGGTACGGCCACCGAGCGTGCGACTGACGACGCGCAGATCGTCGTCCAGCGTGACCGCGAAGTCCGCCCCGAACACAAAGCGGCCGAGCTGGTCGACGCGCGCCGCGAGCGGAGCGACGTAGGCGCGCCGCGCATCGTCTCGCCTCGTGCGCAGCGCGGTGAACAGCCGCTCGGCGGCGGCTGCTCTGCGCGTGCGTCCCGCGAGCGACGCGCGGTGACGCTCGAGCAGGGAACCGGTCTCGCCGGCACGCTCCGCGAGGCCGCGCTGCCCGAGCTCCTCGAGTCGCGCGCCGATCTCGATCTGACGTCGATCGAGATCACGCAGCTCGCCGCGCGCCGAGGTCACCGCCGCCCGCGCTCCGCTCGCCGCGCTCTCCACCAGTGTGGGCTCCGATCGAGCGAGCGCCGAGGCCGCCAGCCCGTGCGTCTCGCGCGCCGTGGCGCCCGCCGCCACCGTCTGGTCCTGCTGCTCCGCCAGAGTCTCGTCGTCCGCGATCTCCCGCGCCGTCTCGAGCGCCGCGGCTTCACGAGCGAGCTCCGCCGCCGTCACCGTGAGCCGAGCCGTCGACTCGACATGTTCTTCGCGCAGCGTGCGGATCCGCTGCTCGAGCACGGCGTGGGTGTCGCGGGCCCGCTCGGCGACGTCGTCCGTCGCCCGTCGTGCTTCCAAGTCGGTCTTGGCCGCGACCTTCGCGGTGTCGAAGTCGTCGGCCGGGGGCGGCTCCTCGACCCGCTCCGCCAGATAGTGGGCGGCGAACCGCGCGGTCGTCTCGGCCTTGCGCTCCAACTCCTCGGAGGTGAGATCGCGCAGGTCGTTCGCCCGCACCCGTTGCCGATCGACGACCGCGCGTTCGGCTTCTCCCCGGGCCACGTGTGCCGCTTCCGCGGCCGCGACGTCGTCCGCGCCGACTCTCACCAAGGCCGTGCTCAGCTCTGTCCCGGCCGCCGCCAGCGCATCGATCAGGTCCTGTGCGCCGCGACTCGGTGTCACCGTCAGCCGTGCTGCATCGCCGATCGTGATCTGGAGCTCTCCGGAGACGGACTTCTCGACGACGTCTCCCGCAGAGAGAGCCCGCGGGTCGTCCTCACCGGTCGCGATGCTCACGTCTCGAAGGGCATCGACACGGACGTGCGCGGCGCCGGCGTCGAGTCGCGCGCGCGCTCGTTCGAGCTCCAGAGACGCCTCGCGTACGGCCGCGATTCCGGCCTCATCCGCGCGGCTCCTCGACAGCAACTCCTCAGCGACACGAGCAGCCTCGTCGGCGGCTCGCACTCGGGCGAGCCGTTCGCTCAGCTGAACGTGATCGAGCTCGGCGCGTCGGAACTCGCGATCACGATCGCGCAGCTCGGCGAGCTCGCGAGCCGTGGTGGCGGCCGTGCGAGCAGTCTCGAGTTCGACGAGACTCTCCGAGAGTCGCGCCTCCGCGGCCGCCAGCGGACCGGACTCCTGCTCCTGCCGCGCGCGAAGCTCACCGAGCCGTGCACGGACCTCGCTCTCCCGGGCCACGAGCTCGGCACGTTCCTGCGCCCGTTGCGCGGACTCGGAGGCGCGCGCGGCGGCCAGGTCCGCGGCCAGTCCGAGCTGCTGCACGCGCTCGCTCTCGCCCTGAACGCTCGTCCAGCGAGCCTCGGCCGCGACCGCGTGCTCCTCGAGCTGCGCCAACTGGCCCGACACCTCGGCCGCGCGACGCACGATCTCCTCGCTCTGCCGCACGTCCTGTTCGACTCGTCGCAGCGCGTCCTCGATCTCGGCCAGTTCCGCCTCGGTCGCGCTGACGGCAGCGGCTAGTTCGTTGGCGTCCTTCTTCGGCTTCCCGCGCGCGGTGAAGTAGCGCTCGTACTCGGCGCTGGCCGAATCGAAGAGCGACTCGGCGTCATCGTCGGCCTGCGTCTGCCCCGCGGCACGATCCAGCGCGGCGGAGAGCGTTGCGCCGCTGCCGAGGTCGGGCTGCGCGAGCTCCTCGCCCTGCTGGATGCGCAGCGCGCGCCACAACGGGACGTCGACCGTCTCCCCGAGGATCGCCAGCACGCGCTCGTGGGCCTCGCGACCGGTCAGGTTCTCCGGCACCGGTTGTGTGATCGTCAGGTGCGTCTCCGGCTTCTTGTGGAAGCGCTTCCGATACGTGAACGCGTACGGCCCGCACGTGACGTCGGCCTCGATCTCCGTGCCCTCGTCGCGATGCACTGGCTGGACCGCGCGCACCGACTGACGCTTCGAGCTGTCGAGCTGATCGAACAGCAGATCGAGGGCCTCGGACAGGCTCGACTTCCCGATCTCGTTCGGGCCGACGACGACGGTGACGCCCGTCTCCGGGAACTCGATCGTCCGCTCCGCGACACCGCGGTAGCTCTTCAGTCGGATGCGGCGGATCTTCACGTGCCGCTCGCCACGTCGCTGCCGGCAAGGCGCACGAGCAACGCCAGCGCATCACGCGCAGTCGCATCTCCGCCCTCCGCGTGCGCGCGCAGGTCGAGGACGGCCTCCTGCGCGAATCCCGCCAGTTCCAGAGTGGCGAAGTCGGAATCCGCAGGGATCACCGTCAGGTCCGTGTGCCGCGCCCACTCCTGGACGGCGGCGAACAGATCGCGGGCCTCCGCGAGCAGCGCGTCGAGCCGGGTCTTCCCCGACAGCGTCAGCGATCCGACGAGCGCGATGCGGACGATCGTGCGGTCCTTGTCGTCCAGCGCATCGAGCTCCGCGCGCAGGCGTTCGACGTCGTCGTCCGACGCCAGCTCGAGCTGGACGTCGACGAAGCGCCAGCGACCGACGCGGACGGCTTCGGTCGAGACGCTGGCGGCATCGACATCAACGATCACCACGTGTCCCGGTCGGTCCTCGCGATAGCTCGTCGGCTCCGGAGCGCCCGAGTACCCGATGCGACCGGTCGTGCCCGCTTCGGTCACCGAGTGACGGTCCCCGAGCGCCAGGTAGTGGATGCGTTCCTCGGCGAGGGCGGCCTCAGCGGACTCCAGCCGGATCAGGGCCGGGTCGCCGGTATCGAACACCACCGCGTCGACGCCACCGTGCGCCGCCATCACGCGCGTAGACCCGGTAGCCGGCCCGAGCTCGGCGCACGCGGCCGCCACGAGATCCCGCACCGGTCGGCGCGTGGTCCAGGGCACGCCGACGACCTCGACGCCGGGCACGATCTCGATGGGCGTCTCGTCGGTGAGCACCGCTACGCCGTCGGGGAACGCGCTCGTGAACGCCGCGGAGCGATAGACGCTCGATGCATCGAGGGCGTCGTGATTGCCGGGCAGCAGCAGCACCGGCATCGAGAACGTGCGCAGCGCCTCGCAGGCGCGTGCCACTGTGCGCCGGTCGACCTGGTTGGAGTCGAATACGTCGCCCGCCACGATGACGAACGCGCACTCGCGCTCGTCCGCCACGCGGGCGATCTCGCGGATCACGTCGATCCGGGCGGCGTCGAATCGAGCCTGGGCATCCTCGTCGAGGAAGTGCCGGGTCATGCCCAGCTGCCAGTCAGCGGTGTGGAGGAAGCGCGTCATCGGGAGCCCGGCGAGGATAGCGATCCGCGCCCCCGACCGACCGTGTTGATGGTCGAGACGTCTCCGGAGACCTCTACTCCGTCGGGCCGCCGATCGAGGGGCCTTCGGGATACTCGAGAATCTCCGACCAGGCCACGGGCTCGATCAGCTTCCGCGAGAAGTCGAGCATCTCGCGCACGTGACGACGGGTCTTGCCGTTGTCGATGAGCCAGACGTGGCGCTCGCCCTTGACGCGGACGAGGCGCGTCTTGCCGGTCATCGTCTCGCCGAGCATCTCCTCGGGGACCTCGCCGATCTTCCCGATGCCGCCCCAGCCGCGGAACAGGTTCTTGTAGGCGGCGTAGCGCATCGGACGGAGCTCGCCGTCGTCGACGAAGTAGACGGTGTCGCCGCTCATCTTCATCACTCGCGAGCCGTCGACGATGGGCAGCATGGTCGTCGCGCGCTGCTGCGCGACTGCGGCGGCGTAGCCGACGCTGGTCAGAAATCCGGCGGCCAGGACCGCGATGACGAGCCGATGGACGTGCTTTCGGGACATGGGGTCTCCTCTCTCCCGCGACCAGGTTCAACCCTAGCAACGAACGACAGGCGTGTGCGTTTGGCGGAGGAGTGCGCTGGCCTCCTGCCGCCTGCTTCGAGGTCAGCAGCCGCACAGCGTCACCCCAGCCGGTCGCGCGTCCAGTAGACCCACCACGCTGCCGTCTCGCGGGCCACGAACCACGGCAGTTTGAGCATCGTCCGGCTCTCGGCCGCCGGCACGCTGTAGACACGCAGTCCCGCGCTCTCGAACGAGGCCTTCACGCGCGGGAGGTGGTAGGCGTGACTGACGACGAGTGCGCTCGCGGCACCTCGATCGCGGAGCAGGCGCGTTGCGTTGACGGCGGTGGCTCGCGTGTTCAGGCCATCGCGGTCGACGAGGATCCGATCGGCCGACACTCCGGCATCGATGGCGATCTGACGCATGACGTCGGTCTCGTGGAACGCACCGTCACCGGGGCCGCCAGAGACAATGAGCAGCGGCGCGTGTCCGCCCGTGACGAGTCCCGCGGCCGTCCGCATGCGATCCGCGAGAGCGAGCGACGGCGAACCGTCGGCGTACGCCCGGGCGCCGAGCACGACCACGGCGTCGGCCGGGCGACGGTAGTCCGTCGTGCCCAGGCAGAGCATCAGCGCGAGCGCGAACGCTCCGGCGGCTCCGCCAGTGCCGGCGACGACGAGCGGGACGGGCGCAGGCGCTGCGTGCCGAGCCCGCCATGCCGCGATCGCCAGAACGAGAGTCACGCCGAGCGAGAGCGGCGGAGCACTGAGCACGACGTCGCCGCGCCAATGGACGAACAGCACGCTTGCTGTGTCCCAGGCCGCGACGCCGGCCAGCGCCGCCAGGGCGAGGGGTGCTAGTCCGAATCGTTCATGAGGGCGTCGCGTGAGCGCGGCGGGATCGAGGAACGGCGTGTGTGAACTGCGTGACGTTCCACGTTCTCTCGTCGCACAGTGTCCTGGCGGCCCTGAGTGCGTGAGATCTCGTTCCGGAGCCGCGCGTGCACCCTCTAGATGCGGTTGTGAAGCGGCGCCGGGGCGGGAGATCGCGTGCTCAGGACCGCCAGGCGTGGCGTCCTCGCGAACGATGCGGGCTAGACGTCGGAGCGGGGTCCCGCGGACGCCCCAAAGAGCCGCCAGTATCCCGAGGATGCCGAGCCCAGCGATGCGCGCCAGGTTCGGCAGCTCGCGCAGATCCACCAGCCAGTGCGACGTGTCGAGGGCTGGGTCGCGCCAGCGCGCGGCAAGACCGATCAGGACGAATGCACCCGCGAAGAGCGCGGCGCCGCGCAGCAGTCCATCGACGAGCGTCTTGCGCATGAGAATGAGCGTACGCGCCCGCCCCCGGACGACGAGGAGTCGCGCCAGCACGTCTCGGCGAGTGCGCTTACTCCCGGAAGCGGGCCACCTGGGACATCTGGGTCGCCTCATTGAGGACGAGGGCGTGACGCTCCACCGACTCGTCCGCGCGTCCCCACCGACGGTAGATCGTGGCGTACACCTTGCTGCGCAGGGTCGTGCGCCGCGCGTCGGAGGCGAAGTACTGCACCATCACCTCGTACTCGCCGGCGGGCGCATGTCCGAGCACGAACATCTCCGGGCCGTAGCCCCGGGTCACGTCCGCCGTGATCGCGCCGCCGAGCAGCGTGCGCGGATTCTCGTAGTAGCAGTCCTCGCCGGACGGATCGACCACATGCAGATCGACGTCCGTGCGGTCGGTGTTCCACGTCAGGGTGACGACGAGGTCCGGACTGCCGGCGACGAACTCCTGCTCCAGCCGCTGGCGAGTGCCGCCGAGACCGGAGAGTCGCGTCTGCGCGTCACCGCGCTCGACGGCACGCAGCAGCCGAAGGTAGTCCATTGCCGTGATCAGCCGGAACGCGCCGAAGCGCTCGTCCCACTCGCCGCGGAGGATCATCTCGTACGTCAGGATCGCGAGGTCGGTGTTGCCCATGCGCTGCAGGCAGTCGGCCAGCGCGCGCTGGGTTTCGGGTTCGTGCGGGCGTGCGTCGGCGACGCGCTGCAGCAGCCCGTACGCCGCCTGCGGGAAGTCCCAGTCGAGCGCCGAGTAGGCAACGTCACGAAGGACGTCCGGCGACCCGGGGTCCGCCTCGACCAGACTCGAGAGCGCGCGAAGCGCGTCCGGGGCGCCGCGCGACGTGAGCCGCCGATCGGCCTCCGCGTACATCGCGTCGTACGTCGGCTTCGAGGCCGCGAGTAGCTCCTGGACGTCGCCCGCGACGTGCTCCCACGTGCGCGTCGTCGCCGACAACGGCGCCGGCACGATGACGAACGCCGACGCGGGCAGCGCGCGTGCAGCGTCGCGCACCGCGTCGAGATCGTCGAAGAGGACACCGGAGACCCGCTCCAGCCGGTCGAGTTGCTCGAGGAACGCGTTACGCGGATCGCTGAGCGTCCGTTCGCGCGCCGCGCTCGACGTGGCGACGACGCTCCTCACGGTCCGTGCCTCCACGACCTGCGCGTCCTCGGCCGGCTCGATTTCGTAGGCCTGGTAGCGCTCCTCGCTCTCCAGCATCAGAAGCGAGCAGGTCGCGCCCGTGACGCGATAGTGCTGTGCGTACGCACGCGATACTCCGTCACCGGGGGACAGGACCTCCTCCAGCCGCCCGGTGGCAATCTCCCCGTACGCTCGTGCGGCGGACGACGAGTCGCGTACCGCGGTCAGCGGGACGCGCAGCGATACGTTCGCGCCGTCTCGTTCGAGTTCCACGGTCACCTCGTCGCCCACGCTCGGCCGCCCGCGACCGGCGATGCGGAGCCGCTGACCGGGGAACAGCGTTGCCGGTCGGCCCGCGACCAGCACGTCGGAGCAGCCTCCGAGCTCCACGCCGCGCAACGTCCACGGTCGGCTGCGGTGGGCAGTCGCAGCCGCGGCGACCTCGCTCGCCCCCGCGACGGAGAACACGGCTCCGTCGTTGCGACGCGCGACCGCGCGGAGCGTGCGCGTGTCTGTCCCGGGGAGGCCGGTCGTGTAGCAGAAGAGCGGGCCCGGAAGCACCGTTGCGGAGTCGACGGCGTCGCGCAGGCCCCACGATGTGGCGCCGTCCGAGAGCAAGAAGAACGCCGCGTCGGTGACGTCCCCGGGCCAACGCGGCGTCCCGGCCCGCTCGAGCGCGCTGCCGAGATCGGTGGCGCCCTCGAGCGCCAGTCGGTCGATGTCGCCGAGCAGTGCGTCGACCGTCCCGGCGTCGTTCGGCGCGAACCCGTCTCGCCACCACCACTGCTCCACGTTGAAGAACAGCACCGCGAACTCGTCGAGCTCGCCGCGGTTCTCTTCGAGGATCGCGGCAACGAGCGAGCGCCAGACGTTCATGCGGGTTGCGTTCGACGACATGGATGCGTCGAGCAAGAACACCGCGCGACGCCGGACCACCGTCTTGCCGTCCGGGAGGTCGGGTCGGACCCACGCGGCGAAGTGGGGTCCGAGCGCGGGATCGACGCCCGTGACTGCGATGGCGTCTCGCGCCGGGATCGTCACCTGGATGCGCGCGTCGTCGGGCTGCCGCCACGTGAGCGCCGCGCGATCGTCGTGGCGCGCCACCTGGCCGCCCGGCGTGTACGAGCCGGTGAGATTGCCCGCGACGTCGATCCGCACGTCGCGCTCCAGCGCCTCCGACGGCACGTCCAGCGTGAACGCGCGCTCGCCCGCACTCGCCGTGAGCTCGACGTCGTAGGCGACGGTGACCCGGTGCATGGCGCGGGGGAGCAGCGGGAACACGCGTGCGGAGAACACGCCGGCACCGTTCCACTCGAGCAGCGCTGGGTCGACCTGGCGCGCCGTCTCGGAGGCGTAGGCTCGCTGCGCCTGCTCACGAGGGACGATGCGCGCCTCCTTCACGACGCTCGGGCCGCCGCGCGCGGCGGTGAGGGCGGCCGCGGAGAGCGCGAGCGGTGCGTCCGACGACATCGGGATCAGCAGCGGTGCCTCGGCCACGACGCCCCCGAACGCCAGATAGTGCACCGAGGCCTCGTCCGGGACGCGCAGCTTGAAGAGTCCCTCGAGCTGCTGCTCGAACGTGTTCTCGAACGTGAGGTCGAGGACCACCCGGGCGCGATAGCCGTCGATCCGCACGCTGGCCTGGAAGCTCGAGAGCGGGAGTCGGACTTCGTCGCCGACCTGGAGCACGGACGCGTTGGGGGCGAGTCGCGAGCGCTGCCAGATGGCGGGGTTGGCAGAATCGCCTGCGTCGTCGGCCTCGTTCTCTCCGAATGCGCCGCCCGCGCCCCCGGGAACCTCGACGTCGGAGGGATCCGTGCCCCAGACCGCGTGGCCGTCGGTAGCGACGGGCTCGTTGGCCTGGTCCCGGCTGAGCACCCCGCCCTCGAACGGCGCGGCGCTCGTGAAGGTCGGAGCACCGAAGCTCCAGGTCTCTTCCGATCCCCCGGCCCCCCCGAACGCGGCGACGCCCTCCGAGCCCAGACCGAAGCGCGGCAGCTCCTCGTCGGCGTTCGCGGCCACGTCGTCCTTCGAGACCGGCGGAGCGAACCAGTCCGGAGCGAAGTGCTCGTCGACCCAGAGGCGCGGGTCGCCGTCGGCCGCGTCGCCCGCCCCGGTGACCGGACCCGTGACCGGACCCGTGACCGGAGCCGCGACCGGACCGACGGGCGCAGTCGGCGCCGCGGCGTCACCGCACGCGGTCAGGACGAGAACGGTCGCTGCGAGCAGGACGGTGCGCATGGGAGCCTCCCACCGATCAGAGTACGTCGTCGTGCCACGGCCGCCGGCTCCGCTACGGAGCCGCAACGGATTCGGGTCCGGGGGCTACTCGCCGTCCCACCAGGTCCGCCAGGCGCTGACGGCCATGCGACGTTCCTGCACGAGACGTGGGTACGTCCCATTGTTCGTGAGCGGATCCCAACCGATCGAGCGGCCGGTCATCTCGCGCAGCCGGCGGAGCGCCGCGCAGCGCAGCGGGACGTCGTCACTCGCGAGCGTCTCGATCAGCCGCATCTGCTGCGTCCGCGCGTCGACGCCGTCGAGCACGAGAGCGCCGTTCGCGAAGACGGCCGTCGTCCAGTCCGCGCGCGTCTCGTGCTCGTGCAGCTTCCACCACACGCGGAACGTCTTCAGCTTCTCCACGGGTTGACAGACGAGCTGCGTCAGCGCCTCGCACACCCTGCTCTCCATGCCCGGGTACGTCTCGATGAGCCCCAGCAACACCGGGATGTCGTTGGCCTCTCCCGTCATACCCAGTCCCTCGACGCACCACCTACGCGTGCGTTCGGTCGACGAGTCGATTCCGCCCAGGAATGCCTCGCGGGCGCGCGGCGAACCGTTCTGGACCAATGCCGCGGCCGCGTACTCCTCCGAGTCGTCGAGGTCCTCGCTCAGCACCTTGGCGAGCGCGTCGATGGCGTTGTCCGGCAGCTCCGGGAGGCTCCGGAGCGTCCGCGCCGCGCACGCGCGTACCTTGTCGTGCTCGTGGTCGAGCGCGGCGACGATGCCCGGGATCGTCGACCGCTCGCCGAGCGCGCGGAGGGAGCGATAGGCGTCGTACGTGGTCTCCGGGTCCGCAAGCAGGTCGAGCAACCCGTCGAGCCGGGTGGCGCGCAACTCCTCGAGCTCCTCGTCGGAGATGCGCCCCCGGCACCAGCGTTCGACGCACTCACGCGTCACGTCGAAGACCGGCGCCGCGACGTGCGGGTCGCGGAGCGTGCGTTCGTACCAGGACAGCGCCGCCTCCATGCGGCCGAGACGGCGATACGTGTCCCCGATCTGATGCGCGCGGGACGCGGCGTCGTCGCCGCTCCATTCGCCGGACCGATGTGCCGTCAGCGCGTAGGTGAGCCACTCCTCCTGCAGACGCGTCTCGTGTCCGATGCCCGCGAGCACGTCGCTCGCGGCGGCGCGGATGATGTCGTGCGCGTCCTCGTCGTCAGCGAGCCGGCGCAGCACCGGCGCGGCGGTGGCGTTCTCGCCACGCAGCCGCAGGAGCCACGCGGCGCGGAGGTGTCGTGTGTCGATCGCTGAGCGCGGCGCGTCTTCTGGCGGTGACTCCGCGAGGATGGCCGTCGCCACGACGATCTTGCGGCGCGGCCAGTTCAGGCCGCTCTTGCTGTCGCCACCGAGGGCCTCCATGCGTTCCGTGAGCTCGCTGTCGAGCGACTTCCACACCGGGCGGAGCTCGTCGACGCCCTCGATGCGGTCGCCGATGTACGGAGCCTCGAGCCGCTCAGCCCACGCGCCGAGTAGTGCCACGTGAGCGAGTTCCCCCGGGCTGGCGCCGACGACGTCCATCGACTGGAGGAAGAGCGCGTACTTGTCGCGCGCAGGAATCCTCCGTTGGTCGGCGTCGAGCGTGATCTCCATCCCGATCTTCAGCGCGTCGCGCAGGGTCCTGCGTGTGTCGGCGTCCTCGATCTCGTCGGGGAAGTCATCCGCCCAGTTCGCGTAGTGACACGATGGGCACGCCCAGACCCAGTGCGAGTTCGGCGGCTCGCCGCGGGCGTGCGCGCAGAAGTCGAAGTCGGTCCCGCCGAACGTGTTGGTGGAGCCGACTTCATACGCCGTGAACTCGTGCGCGCAGACCGGGCACGCGACCTCGACGGGGCGCGTCGTCGTGGCGTGAGCCGACGTCGCGATGCAGAAGACGAAGAACAGCGTGAGCAGCAGAGCGAGTCGCGCGAGTGGCCTGTTGCGCTTCGACGGGGTGCGGAGGCAGATCATCGGTCGGGCGCCCAGTCCACGTTGATGTCCGCGAGCTTGCGCTCCGGCCAGTGCCCCTTCTCGTGGACAGACTCGATGACGCAGTCGTAGAACCACTCGGGCTGCCTGCGTGACGCACCGCCCTCCGCCTCTCTGGCGGCCGCCGCCACGGCCTTCTCGAGGTGCTTGACGAAGGCCTTTTTCGTCCACTCGAACGCACAGTCCGTTGCCACCAGCGCCGTGGCGCTACTGAAGTCTTGGAACGGGCCCACGAACGTGCAGCCCTCGAGGCGCACGAAGAGGTCCCTCCCCATGAACAGGCGGCTGCCCGATCTGCCCGCGAAGCCTGCTTCGAAGCGGCAGTCCACGGCGACCAGGAGCCCCGACTGGTCCATCATCGTCGAGCCCCCAGAACCGTCGAGGTAGCCGACGACGCGGACGCGCTCCAGCCGGAACTCTCCCCGACCACCGTTGGCGAAGGGCTCGTCGTTGCAGTGGATCGTGCAGTCTCGGAATGTCCACCGCGGCCCGTTCCGAGGCGGGTTCCAGCGCGCCCAACCGACGAGCGCCGTCGAGTCCATTCCCGCGCCCTCGATAACGACAGTCTTCGGGGGAGGATCGAGCCTTGACACGTCCTCCGGATTGAAGCGATGGACGCCCTTCGGGAACTGGAGCACGACGTGCTCGGGGAGGCCGTCGTCCGGCGTCCACTTGGAGCCGTCCAGGATCTCCGAATCGTTCGGCTCGGCGAACCGCTCCTTGAGCGCGGCATCCGCCCCGAGGACCGCGAGCGCGGTCCGCAGATCGAGCTCGTCGCGCGCCAGCGCACCGACGTAGGGCGTCAGCTTGCGCTCCAGCTCCTCGGCCGCGGCCAGCAGCGCCTCGACCTCGGCCGGGTTCGAGGACTCGCGCGCCTGGGACCGGAGCATCTGCGCCGCCCGAGCGATCGCCTCGGTTCCTTGCGGCGCGCCCGACGTCGTCGCGCTGGGCTTGCGGACCCGGACGCGTGCTCGCTTCTCGACCGGACCCGCGTCGGGGCGAGCGTCCGCCCGCGCCGAGCGCCGATCGGGACCGTCCGCGTCCTCTGCCGGCCCTGGCGGCGACGCGTCGCGAGTCGGCGGTCCGTCATGGTCGGCGCGATCGGAGGTGCGCGGTCGGGCGGCCTCCGGTGGAGCGTCGCCCTCGGCGTTCATCGCGAGACTGTTGTCGGTGGCCGGCGGGGTGGTCGCCGCCGGAGCGAGGACCAGCCACGTGAGTCCCGCGAGGACCGCGACCACCCCGATGGCGATAGCCGGCATCACCCCATTGCGCATTCGGCCTCCTCCCCTCCAGACTACGGTGCCTGAGTTGATCTGGGTGCCAATGCGGATCTGGGTGCGAATGCGGATCAGGGTGCCAATGCGGATCTGGGTGCCAATGCCGATCAGGGTGCCAATGCCGATCAGGGCGCCAATGCAGATCAGGGGCGCCTGACCTGAGCGGGCGCCACACGGAGGTGTCGATGTCGCGAGCCCTGAGTCGAGGATGGCGGCGGATCGTCGGAGCGGCGGCGCTGGCGACCGTGCTCCTCGTGGGTGACGCTACCGCGACGCGCGTCGAGGAGGTTCCCGTCGAGTGCGCCTCGTGCGAGAAGACGTACCCCAGCGTGCGCGTCCAGTCCTCGAACACGTACGGCGGAGTCGACGCCGACGGGTGCCGCAACGCGAACGGCGATGCTCCGTTGGTCTACCTCATCCAGGCCGAGGAACGACATCCGTACCATCGTGCGAGCCTCTGGCAGATCGCCGAGTGGACGGCGCGGGGCGAGTTCCGCGCCGCGCTGCTGCACCCGGAGGAGGACTGGGACCCCGCGGTTCCGCAGGTGTGGCGCGACCTGGCCGACGCCGAGTGGGACGCCCGCCAGCTTCTCGATTGGAACGCGTCGGGTATGCGTACCACCACGGGGCGAGAGGTGACGGTGACGCGACTCCGCAGTGGCGAGAGGCGGTCGTCGCGGAATGGGACTCGCGGATCGGCGAGCTTCTGGCCGCCGCGGCTGATCCCGTCGAGGGCGAGGAGGCCGCCGTCCAGCTCGCTGAGCTGGCCGATGCGTCTGTGCACGCGCAGTTGCTCGACCTGCTCACCGAGGTGGACACTGCGCCGACCGCGGTCCTGGCCCTCGCCGGCTACGAAGCGCCCGCCGCCGACGTCGTCATCAAGCTGTCGCGCGAGGTCGCGGACTTGGATGCCGATGTCGAGATCCGCTGGAACGGGATGGACGCGCTCGTGGCGTGGGCTGAGCCAGCTTCGGTGACGACGTTCCGGGCCGCCCTCGCCGAGGACGACGACTTCGTGCTCGAGCCGGCATTGCGCGGACTCGGATTGACCGGCGACCTGGCCGACGTTCCTGCGATCCTCGCGCGGGCGGACGAGGAGCCGGAGGCCGCCGTCTGGGCGCTGTCACTCCTGGTCGGGCGGCGCTTCACCTCGATGGGGACGTTTCGCGCGTGGTGGGCGAAGAACCGCAAGGACGAGACGCTGGTCGAGCGCGCGCTCCGCAAGGCGGGAGCGGAGATCGACGACCCCGACAGCCGCGTGCCGTCTCTGATCGCGCTCCTCGATCAGACCTCGTTGCCCGTTCGCTGGAACGCGTTCCGCCGGCTGCGCTCGATCACGGGCGAACGATTCGGCGGGCGTCAGGTCGTCTACGAAGGGCGTGTCCAGAACCCGGAGTCGCCCCGAGGCGAGCTCAGCGTCGAGCACGTTCTCGGCAGTGGTTGGACCGTGGCGTACACCGGGGGCGTCGGGTTCGACCTCAACGCCATGGGGCCCGCGATGCAGCCGATGCGAGACAGCGACGGCCGTGGGCGCTGGAACCGGGCCCTGGGCCAGTGGCAGCACTGGTGGGACGCGCAGCGCGACGACGAGTAGTCGCGTCACGGTCAGCCCCGAATTTCGCCCTCGACTGCAACGCAACACCGCCCTCGTGGTAATGCTGGTCGAGGATGACAATTCGCACGGACCCGGTGGGAGCCCCTGAGCGCTGGCTGCGCGAGTACGTGCAGTCGGGCGACCCCGATGCCGCGGGCCGACTCTTCGACGCGACGGCGCCGGCGCTGTTCCGCGTTGGGTTGACGCTGGCGCATGACGCGGCGTCGGCCGAGGACGCGCTGCAGGAGACATTCCTCGCCGCGTTGGAACACGCCGAGCGGTTCGAAGAGGGCCGACTCGTGCTGCCCTGGCTGATGGGCATCCTGCGACGGAAGATCGGCCGTCAGCGCCGCGAGGCCGCGCGTCGCCCCGACCCGCGGCGTCTTCCGCCTGATCGCGAGGCCGAAGATCCGATCGACGCCGCGATCTCGAGCGAAGACCGCGAACGTGTCCACGCCGCGATCGAGGAACTGCCCGAGCCGCAGCGCAGCGTCGCGGTGCTGCGTTGGCAGTACGGACTCCAGCCCGCCGAGATTGCCCATGCGCGCTCCGAGCCGCCCGGCACGGTGCGTTCGCTGCTGCATCGGGCGGCGAAGCGCCTCGAAGAGTCGCTCGGCGCCCTGTCGATCGGCATCGCCGTTTACGCGGGGCGTGGACTGGACGCGGTGCGCGATCACGTCGTGAGCGCAGCCACGGAACTCCGTCCAACCTCATCGACCGCCCAGGTCGGCACCGCTGCTGCCCTGCTCACCGGAGGACTCCTGATGGGAACGACGCAGAAGGTCTTGGTCGGCGCGGCGGCTCTCGCGCTCGTGCTGGGAGGGTTCGGGGTCTGGAGCGTCCTGGAACCCGGAGTCGCCCCTGCGACCGAGCGCACCGGCGTCGAGCTCCCGGTCGAGGAGGATGCTGCGGACCGTGCGCGAGCCCGCGTCGGAGCGACGGTGAGCGAGCCCGTCCCGGAGGCGGCCGACTCGTCGACGACGCCCGCGCCCGTCGATCTCTCTCGCGTGGATCGGGATCGCGATCTCCACGGCCGCGTGGTCGATACGGACGGCGACCCAGTTGGTGGCGCCCGTCTCGCTGTCGTGCGTCATCCCTGGCGCCGCGCCAGCGTGATGAACTCCTCGGGATACCACAGTTCTGAGCCCGTCGCCGACGCGCTGAGCGCGACGGACGGGACGTTCTCGTTCGCGCTGCGCCGCGGCGCTCTCGTCAGCCTGAGTATCGAGGCGGATGGGTTCGCGACGGAGTCGGTTCGCGATGCACAGGCCGGGGAGCGGCTCGAGGTCGTGCTCGCTGCGACCGGGGGCGGCGCGGTGGACCTGATCGTCCAGGTCACCGACGCCGACAACAGCCTGGTGCCGGGTGCCACGGTGCACGTGTTCACGCTGGCCGGTCAGCGGACCACCGTCGATCGCACGGAGACCGCGGATGACAACGGGCGTGCTCGCTTCGATGGCTTCGCGCCGCACGCGTCGCTGCAGGTCGAGGTCGGCGCGGCGGGCCGCGGCTCCACGAACTGGATCGATGTCGACCTTCCCGGCGACGGTGAGCACGTCGCGGAGATCGAGATCCCGCGCGGGCGCACGATCACGGGGCTCGTCAGCGACGCCGACACCGGGCAGCCGATCGGTGGCGCCATCATCGGCATGAACTGGACGCAGAAGAACTCGGTCCGTTCGGCCGCGGACGGACGCTACGAGCTGTTCGGCTGGACGGGGGCTGGTGTCCAGGAGATCGCGGTCACCGCCGCTGGCTACGGCCGCCAGGAGGAACGGGTCGGTAAGCGGGATCACGTCGATGTCGAGCTGCGTCGCGGCGACGCGGTGACGGGTCGCCTTCTCGGACCCACGGGCGAGCCCGTTTCCGGGGCGTTGGTCGCGGCGGTTGCCAGCGACCACAGTGGTCCCGTTCAGACGACGAGCTTCGGCCACTTCGTGAGCGACGCGTCAGGGCGGTTCCTCGTCGACGGTCTGCGTCGCGATCTCGTGCACACACTCGTGATCACCGCTGAGGGAGTCGGTCGCACTCTCATCGACTTCGATCCTCGTCTCGACGGAGCCGGGACGATCGATCTTGGCGACATCGCACTGGCGGCCGGGCTCGCGATCGAAGGCGTCGTTCGCGACGCCGACGGCGTGCCGATACCGGGGGTCACCGTGACGCTCGAGGGAGCGAACGCCGATCGAGGACGGCTGCGCAACGAGGCATCGCCGGACTTCCACTACGGCCGATCGGAACGACGGCACACGGACGACCTGGGGCGTTTCCGCTTCCCCGATCTCGCCCCCGGGACGTACACGATCGCCGCCGTCCCGCGTGGCGCCCCGCAACGCGTTGTCGAGGTCGAACTGCGCGATGCCGACGTGCTCGACGTGTCGATCGAGATGGGACGCAGCCGTGAGCTCACGGTCACCGTGATTGGTCCAGACGGCAAGCGACTCGAGGGCATGTACGTCCTGGCGATGGGCCTGCCCGGGCGTGTCCAGGCCGAGACCGACGCCGACGGTCGTTGCACGCTCATGGTGGAGTCGGGCCGCCTCGTCCAGATCCTCGCCGTTTCGCTCCACGGCGGATGGGGGGAGGACGTCGTCTCGCCACCCGCACAGCAACTCGGCGATCGGACAACCGAGATGACATTCCGCTTCGAGCGCGGGAAGACGGTGCGCGCACGCGTGCTCGATCCCGACGGAGAGGCGCTCGCCGGCGTCCTCGTGGAGTTGCACGTTGGGGGCGAGCACCCCGAGACCGACACCACCGACGACGAGGGCCGCATTGCGGTCTCGCTCGTCGATGTCGAGACCGTCGACCTCGTCGTCACGGGCCGCGCGATGCGAACGCAGGACAACGTGACGCGGATGGACTACCTCCCCGTGCGTGGCGAGCTACGCGGTCTGGTGCCCGGTGGAGACGAGGTGACGGTTCGCTGTCACAAGATTGCGCTCGACCGCACGCTGACCGTCCACGTGACGGGGCCCGACGGGGTGGCGCTCCCCAACATCCGCGTCTGGGCGTTCGACTCGCCGACGGATGCTCAGGTCACCGACGACTCCGGCACGGCCACTCTGACCGGACTCGCGGCCGAGGAGTGCAGCATCGCGGCCTTCCCCGACTCCCCGCCCGCCCCGAACGACTGGTTGCCGCCGAAAAGCGTGCTCGTCGATCCAGGCGGTCAGACCGTCACGATGGTCTTCGTCGCCTCCGCCGTCGTCACGGGAACCGTCATGAACGCGAGCGGAGATCCCGTCGTCGGCGCCAGGGTGCGCGCGATTGTCAACGACGATCGAGGCTACTCGTTCCTCGGGCGGAGCGACGACGCGGGCGCGTTCTCCATCCGCGTCCCCGCCGGCGCGCCGCCGCTCAAGGTGGAAGCGACGTGGACGAGCCCCGCGGAGGGCGCGATGCGCATCTCCCGCGAGGGCGTCACGCCGGGGTCGGAGGTCCTCATCGAGCCGAAGTAGCGAGCCCTGCCGGGGGTGGGGACACAACTCACGCGTCGCGCGTCAACTCGGGACCCAGCCGGTGAATGACGGTGCGCAACGGCTCGCGGGGCGTGCGGGCCAGACGATCCGTCGTGTCGGCATCGAGCGCGCCGAGTTCCTCCAGGGCCAGCGGCACACCGACGCCCGCGGGCAGCGGCAGGTGGGTGGCGCCGAGCTCGAGTGTCACCGGGGACGCCTCGGGGTTGATCTCCACGAGCAGCGCGCCGCCCTGGTAGGCGGCGTCGAGCAGCGGCCAGAGCGTGCTCACCTGCGCGGACGTGCCGACGACGAGCGCGACGTCGGCGCGCAGGAGCTGATGCGTGGCGCGCGCGTAGATGCCGGTCGGCGCGAAGTCACCGAACATCACAACGCCTGGTCGCCACCGCGGACGGCGGTCGTCACCGAGCGGCACATCGTCGAGGTCGTCGCTCGGGTCGAACACGAGTTGCTCGTCGACGAGGTCCTTCCAGACCCAGATCGAGCCATGGATGCGGTTGACCCCGCGGCTGCCGGCGACCTCGTGCAGACCGTCGACGTTCTGGGTGTGGACGCCGGCCCACCCGCTGTCGTTGCGATCCTGAGCAACGGCGATGGCCGCGTGCGCCAGGGTCGGGACGGCGGGCAGGCCGAGCGAACGGCGATGGCAGTACCAACGCATGGAGCGCTGTGGGTCTTCGCGGTAGCCCGCGACGCTCGCGAGGACCATCGGATCGACCTGGTCCCAGAGTCCCTCGCCGGCGGCACCTCGAAACGTCGGGAACCCGGCATCCACGGACAGGCCCGCGCCGGACAGCACGGCGACACGCCCACCGACGCGTTGACGGAGTTCCGCGCGCGCGGCTCCGAACGCTTCGCCCGACTCGCGTAGCCACTTCAGGTGCGCCAGCCGCAACGCATCGATCGTCAGCGTCTTGACCTGCTGCGGGTCGAGCGAGAGACCGTCCCGCTCGAACGGTCGCGGAGGCTCCGCATGCCACGCGCGCAACGCGGTCTCGAGGTCCGGCGGCAGATGCTGCTCGTGCGCCGCGACACCGAGCTCGCCCGCGTGACGGAGGAGCTGCTCGAGGACGGCCGTCTGCAGTGGCTCGGGCAGACGGACCGGCGTGGTCACCCGGCGCGGCCCCGCAGAGCCTCGAGACGCTCGACGCCCGCGCGCAGCGTGTCCATCGTCTTGCAGAACGCGAAGCGCACCAGGAACCGGCCCGCGTCCTTGTTCTCGTAGAACGACGTCGGCGGGAGAGCTGCCACGCCGATCTCCTCGATCAGGTGGCGGCAGAACGAGACGTCGTCTTCGAAGCCGAGCGGACGCACGTCGGCCATGACGAAGTACGTGCCCTGCGAGGGCTCGACGGCGAGGCCGACGCGCTGCAACGCTTCGGTGAGGAAGTCGCGGCGTCCGCGGTACTCGTCAGCGAGTGTCGTGAAGTACTCGGGCGGGGAACGCAGCGCCGCGGCCATCGCGTGCTGGAACGGCGTCGCGACCGCGAACGTCACGAACTGATGCGCGGTCGCCACGGCCGACGCCAGTTCGGCGGGCGCGGTCGCCCAGCCGATCTTCCAGCCGGTCATCGAGAACGTCTTGCCGGTCGAGTTCAACGTGACGGTGCGCTCGCGCATGCCCGGCAGCGTCGCCATCGGGATGTGCTCGCCGTCGAAGACGATGCGGTCGTAGACCTCGTCCGTCACGCAGATCACGTCGTGCTCGATGCAGAGCGCCGCGAGCTGTTCCATCTCGGCGCGATCGAGCACTCGCCCGGTCGGGTTGTGCGGCGTGTTGAGCAGCAGCACGCGCGTCCGGTCCGAGAACGCGGCGCGCACTTCGTCGGGTCGCCAGCGGAAGTCGGGCGCGTGCAGCGTCACGAAGCGCGGCGTCGCGCCCGCCATCTTGCAGCACGCCCGGTAGCTGTCGTAGTAGGGCTCCAGCATCACGACCTCGTCGCCCGGCTCGCAGAGCGACATCAACGCGCAGTGGATGCCCTCGGTGGCTCCGCTCGTGACGACGACCTCCGTCATCGGGTCGTAGATCAACCCGGTGCGCGCGGCGAGTGTCTCGCTGATCGCGGTTACGAGCTCCGGTGCGCCCTGCATGCGCGCGTACTGGTTGTGGCCGCCCTCGATAGCGGCGATCGCCGCGCTCCGCGTGATCGGCGGTCCCTCGAAGTCGGGGAAGCCCTGGGCCAGATTGACGGCGCCGTGGGCGCGGGCGAGGCGAGTGACTTCGGCGAAGATGGTGGTGCCGAAGCCCTGTAGGCGCGTCGCCAGCACTGGTCGCTCGTCGCTCATCGCCTGCCCCTCCGTCCGGTGGGCGAGGGTATCAGCGGAGTCGCCGGAGCAGCGCCTCGACAGCAGGGTGTCGCGGGTGCGCATCGGCGGCGCGCCGTGCGGTCTGACGGGCGTTCTCGTCGTCGCCGGTGTTCAAGTAGGCATTGGCCAGTGCGAGGAGCGCCCCGAGGTGGTTCGCGTCCTGTTCGAGCGCCATGTTGGCGAGGTGCGTCACGGTCTTCGGATTCCAATTCTCGGCCAGCGAGAGGCGCGAGGCCCGTGCAAGCAGGTCTGGATCGCGGGGCGCGAACAGGAGCGCGTCGAGCGCGAACGTCAGCGCGACGTCGTTGATGCCGGAGCGTTCCGCCATCAGGACGCCGAACTCTGCGAGGTCACTCCGCGGGCCGCGACGGTCTCGGATCTGCTCGAGCACCGCGACGGCCTCGCGCGGTCGCTTTTTGTGCTCGAGGATCATGGCTTCGGCGTGCGCGAGCGTGAGGTCGTCCGGCATCGCGCGCCGTGCGCGGGCCACCGCTGGTAGCGCCTTCCCGAGGTCTCCGGCGGAGTACATGCCGAACGATGCGAGTGCCATCTCCAACAAGACGCGCGGGTGTGACGGATCGCGCTCTGCCGCGGCGGTCGCGTACCGGAGCGCTGACGGGTTGTCGTGACCGAAGCGCCGCACCCGGGCCTGGCGCCACAGCACCTCGACGTTGCTCGGGTCCTCTGACTGGAGCTCGTTGAGGAGAGTCCGGGCGCGCTGCAGATACGCCGGCGCGTCCCGATTGAACACTTCGGCAGCGACGTCAACTCCGCGCAGGTACGCGTCCACCCGCATCAGCGTGGCGTCGGGTAAAGCCCCCTCCGGATCGAGCACGTCGACGATGTCCTCGTCGGCGATCGCCAGAGCGCCGATCGATGCCTCTTCGGGCGAGACCTGCAGCGCCGCCGCGAGCTCCGGTCGCTTGCGAATCCAGTGATCCGTCGTCGTCGTGTGGCGGATATCCGACGACGGCACGTTCGCCATATGGCAGTCCACACAGGTGCGGTCGCCCCGCGCTCCATGCGCTTCGCCGCAATCGTCCGTCTGGTGACAGACTGCGCAACCGCTCGCGTCTCCGGAGGTGCCGACCTTGCGGTGCGGGTTGTGGCACGTCGTGCACGTCATGCCGTCGCTCTGCGTGAAGCAGCGCGACCGGAGCATGCGGGCGACGTGACTCGCGACGCGCGCCCCGCTGTCGCGCTTCGGCTCCTTGGCGACGAACACCGACTGCACGAGACCAAGCGGCGTGCCGGGCACGTAGTCCGCCATCGCCTTGCCTGGCTTCAGCAGCTGAGTGCCGCCGGAGAAGTGACACTGGTAGCAGAGTTCGCTCTGCCGCTCGACCGCCAGGCGTGACGGGTTGACGATGCTGCGCGGGTCGCCGTCCAAAGTGTGGGTCTCGCCGTCGCCGTGACAGCGCGAGCAGGCGATCCCGAGGGAGATGTCTCCCGCGAACCCAACGTCGATGCGCGTGTCGCGCGGACGCGCCACGCCGGTGTGGCAGCCCACGCACAGGTGCGTCGCCGTGCGCGTCGCATGAGTCGCGAAGCCGGGACCGGGCGACAACGCCAGGCCGTCGAGCTCGCGGTACCAAGCGAGCGGATGCACGTACAGGTCGCCATCCCTCGCCGCGAGGTAGCCACGTCCCGATGTGCCGCTGCCGATGATCAGGTCGATCGGCATGCTCCACGACGCGCGCACCGTTCCGTCGGGGTCGCGGAACAGCAGCTGTTGTTCGTAACCACCGGCGCCGATGTCGAACCGCCCCGTGATGCCAGTGTCGGGATCGACGACCTCCTGGCCGATCAGCTCGTACTCGATGCTTCCGCGACCGCTCGGGAGCATGAGCGCGTCGTGCATGCCGTTCTCGCGGTAGCTCTCGACGACATCAGCGTGGCAGTCGCCGCAGCCCTCGCTGATGTCGGCCGTCAGCAGCGACTCGCCGACGGCCACGCCACTCTGGTGAGGTGTCGTCGTCGGGTAGCGGTTCCCGCTCGACGAGATGTCTCGCAGGGGCGTGACGGGCGGCGGCTCGTCGTCGCTGCATCCGGCTGCAATCGCGACCACGATGACGACGGACAGCACGGCCGCGATCGCGATCGGTGCGGCGCGGCGCATGCTCATCCGGCCTCGCGGACCAGACGGCGCGCGAGGATCGAGAGCGCATCTCCGACGACGACCAGGAGGGATCCGACCAGCACGAAGAACATCATCTCGTCCAGACGCTGCCCCGCACGCGATTCGCTGATGACGGCTCCGAGCGACGCCATGCCGAGCAGCCCGAGGATCGTCGCCTCACGGACGCACGTCTCCCAGCGGGAGAAAAAGAACAACAGGAAGCGATTGAGCGTCTCGGGCATCAGCGCGAACAACGCCACCTGACTGCGAGTTGCTCCGAGACCTCGCAGCGTCGCCGGGGTCGTCGGGGGCACGTTCTCGATGACCTCGGACTGCAGACGTCCCATGATGCCCGCGTTGTGGATGGCCAGCGCGAGCACGGCCGGCCACGCCGTCACACCGAGCATCGTGACCAGCAGGAACGCCCAGACGTACTCGGGGATCGCCCGCAGGAAGACCATCAGGCCGCGCGTCACCGTCACGAGCGCAGCCCACGCGAATCGAACGCCGCGCGTCGCCGGCTTCGCGGTCGGCAGATACGCATCGGCGCGGGCGAGCGTGCGCGCGGCCGGCAGCGCGAGCATGGCTCCCACTAGACCTGCCATGCAGATGGCCACCACCGAGATGGCGAGCGTCGTGACCATCGCCTCGTAACCGTGCTCGCTCATGAGAGTCCGCGCCCAGTCGAGAGCGATGCCCGTGTCCCACTCGACACCGTGCAGCGGATACGGCCGGATCTCGCCGAGGAAGCGCTCGAGGTTCTGCAGACGTCGCGCGGAGAACGTGTCGCCGAAACTCAGGTCGCCTGTGGCGAGTCCCCACGTCCACGAGTAGATGCCGAGCAGCCCGAGCGCACCCATGCTCCACCACAGCGCGCGGCTGCGCGGGCGTTGCATGTGCAGGTCGGCGATGCAGCGAACGCGGTCGTTCATGCGGTCACCTTCCGCCGCAGAGCGCCGCTCCACCACTCCATCACCAGGACGAGTGCAAAGAGGGCGTAGATGTACGTCCAGACCTCGCCGTAGTAGCCCTCGTCGAACGAAGACGAGATGAACTTGCCGAGTGTCTCGAGTCCGAAGAATCCGAGGATCGCGGCGGAGCGGATCGCGCACTCGAAGCGGTAGAAGGCGTACGCCGCCATGTCCGGCAGCGCGCGCGGCAACAGGCCGAACACGAACACCTGTGTGCGCGACGCACCGGTGGCCTGCAACGCGAGCGCTGTGTCGCGCGGCGCCTCGTCGAGGATCTCCGAGAAGACCTTCGCGAGCGTGCCCGCGTAGGGAATGACGATCGCGAGGATCGCGGCGAACGTGCTGTAGCCCATCGCGGCGAGGAAGACGATGGCCCAGAGCAGTTCGTGGATCGAGCGCATGAATGCGATCAGCGCACGCACGCCGCCGAAGAGTAGCGGAGGTACGAACCGCGTCGCGGTCGTCACGCGCGCCGGGTCACCACGCCACCACGCGCTCGACGCGACGAACCCGAGTGGGAACGCGAGGAGTAGCGACAGCGTCATTGCCATCGCGGCGTACGCCACCGTGCGATGCGCGCCGTCCAGGACCTTCATGAGCAACGGCGGAGCCGAGTCCGGGACGAACGAGGACTCGTAGTCGAGCGCGGGGCTGACCGCCCGGGAGAGGAAGTCGCCGAGAACCCGCAGGTCACGGAGCTCCGGCAGCAGCCCGCTGCCCGGCAGGAGTCGTTCCGCCGGAACGTCGAGCAGGACGAACGACCACACTCCGGCGGCGGCGATGCCGGCGAAGACCAGACCCCGCGGCCCGATCGGGGGCGGTCGTCTCAGAGCGCCGGCGTCACGCACCATCGGCGAGCATCTCGCCCTGCTCGAGGTCGTAGAGGCGCTGGAACTCGTCCGGGTCGACCTCTCCGACCGGTGCGTCGAACGCGATCTTGCCGTTGCGCAGCCCGACGAGGCGCGGGAAGTAGTCGCGCGCGAGGTCCAGGTT
Organism: Planctomycetota bacterium; assembly: GCA_021776825.1. Classification (GTDB taxonomy): domain Bacteria; phylum Planctomycetota; class JAJSAM01; order JAJSAM01; family JAJVHW01; genus JAJFFG01. Next base: position 3,470 of record JAJFFG010000133.1, on the reverse strand, counting down.
GTGGAGCGACATACAGAGGGTCAGCCCCTGCTCGCTCGAGATCTCCGTGAGCAGCTTCACCGTGTCGCGCGCGCGTGCCGGATCAACGCTCGATACCGGCTCGTCCGCGAGGAGCATCTCGGGGTCCTGATACAGCGCCCGGGCAATCGCCACGCGCTGCTGCTGTCCGCCGGAGAGGCGGTCGGTCCGCTCGTACAGCTTCTCGGGGATGCCGACGCGCTCGAGGATCTCGTACGCGTGCTCGATCTCCGCCGGCTTCGGTCGCACGAACGCTCGGAGCGACTGCAAGAGCCCCTGGCGTCCGAGACGACCGGCCATCACGTTCTGGATCACGCGCAGGTTCGGCACGAGTCCGAGACTCTGGTGCACGAACCCGATGCGGCCGCGCACCGCACGCAGGTCGTTCGCCGAGAGCTCGCCCAAGTGTTCGCCGCGATACGTGACGCAGCCCGATGTCGGGCGAACAGTCGCATTGAGCACCCGCAGGAGCGTGGTCTTGCCGGCGCCGCTCGGCCCGACAAAGGCAACGGCCTCGCCCGGCGCGATGCCGAGCGAGACCGAGTCGAGGGCCGGGAGGCCCGCGTAGACGACCGAGACATCGGCCACGTGCAGTCCGTCGGACGAGCCGTGACCGGTCATCGAACTAGGGGCGCAGCATTCCGAGCTCGACGGCCGTCTTCTCGATCGCCGCGAAGTCCTCGTTCTTGGCGTCGATCAGTCCCGAGCGCTGGAAGGCCGAGAGCAGACCGGGGTCGGTGATGTCGGTGAGCGCCTTCTGGAGCTTCGCGGTGAAGCCTGCTCCGTACGTCGTCTCGAGGTCCGGGTGTGCGGTCATGTTGTAGTCGGCATAGAACGGCGTCTTCCACACGATGACGCAGTCGTCGGCCTTGCCCGCCTTCTGCATCTTCTCGAACGTCGTGTAGCTGAGAGCACCGGCCTGGATGGCGGTGCCGTCATTGACCGCCGTGACCGTCTTGGCGTGGCTGCCCGAGAAGCCGACATCCTTCGCGAAGAACTCCTTCGGTGACGTGCCGCCCATCTGACGGATGAAGTACTCCGGCATCAGCCGGCCCGATGTCGAACTCGCGGAGCCGAACGTGAACGCAAGCTCGGCGATCTCTGCAGGGAACGTGTCGCTTCGCGTGAGTCCCGTTCTCTTGTTGGCGATGAAGTACGAGAAGTACTCCGGGTCCTCGGCGCCTTGCACGATGGCGTTCGAGCCCTTCACGGCGGCGCGCGCTTGGACGCCGGTCAGGCCGCCGAACCAGGCGAGCTGGATGTCACCGTTCTTGAACATCTCGACGGACGCTTCGTAGGTCTCCGCCGCCACGTACTCGCACGGCACGCCGAGCGTCTCGCTCAGGTACTTGGCGACCGGGTCGAACTTGGCCTTCAGCTCGGTCTTGTCCTCGCCGGGGATGGCCGAGAACTTGAGCGTCGCGGTGGCCGTCGCAGGTGCCCCTCCAGCGTCGCCTGCCTCGGGTGCAGGAGTGTCGCCGCCGCCACAGCCTGCGAGCAGACCCGCGGCCAATGTCATCACCATGAATCGTCGCATCGAACCTCGCCTCCTCGTTCTGTCATCCCATGGTTCCCACCGCTTCGACGTCGACGGACGTCGGTCGCTCCCGGCGAGCTCGATGGGGATGAGGAGGTGCGTCTCGTCAGCGTCCCAGCGAGTTCGAGCGGAAGCTCCCCCGTGCAGAACCTGCACGAGTGCCTCCGCCGACTCAGCAGAACGGTGGGCGCAACTGTCGCATTCCAGGTGTGACGATAGGCATCGAACCGCCGTTCCGTCAATCCCCAGGCGAGCGGCCGGCAATCCCTGGACGAGCGGCCGGCGCTGCGGGAGAGCGCGCGATCGGCCGCGCTCAGCGATCCGCGTCGATCCGGACCGTGACCCCTTCCCCCGGTTCGAGCTCATGGACGGCTTGCAGGAGAGCGAGCACGAACGCCGCGACCTGGTCGAGGAGGAGGGCGCCGACGGCGACGTGGGCGGTGGCGTGCGGAGCCCACGCCAGGTGGAACGCCCCGGTCGGGAGCGGCGCGCCGAGCGCGGCCAGAGTCGTCGCCGGATCGTCGTCCAGAGGCCAGGCGATGTTCAGTTGACCGTCGAGGTACTGGACGAAGGAGTCCTCGTCGCCCCCGGCTTCGAAGGTGACGAACTGACGACCGCCGCTCGACCAGACCGCCGCCAGAGCCTCGCGGATCGGTTCGATCAAAGGATTCGGTCGCACGGGGAACACTCCAGGGAGGACGGACGTTTAGGATCTCCGACATCTGTCGTTCACAAGGAGATTCAACATGAGAGCGATCCCGACCCTTCTGGCCCTCACGGGCCTGATCGGCCTCGCTGCCGGCTGTGGCGCTGCTACGGAGACTGACTCCGGCACCGAGACCACGCCCGCCGCGACCCCTGAGAAGACTGCTGCCGATGACGCGGCCAACGCGGTCAACGAGGCCGCCGGCGGCGCCGCCGCGGCCGCGATCGACAACGGCATGGGCGCGGCTGTCGCCGCCGCCGGTGCTGTGGCTGCCGCCGCGTCGCAGACGGTCACCCTGGCCGTTGACGGCATGACCTGAGGTGTCGGCTGTGCGCCCCGCGTTGCGGGGATGCTGGAGAAGGTCGATGGCGTGACGAACGTCGATGTCGACTTCGCCACGGGTGTGGCCAAGATCGAGGTCAGCGGCGACGTCGATGTCGACGCGCTGACGGGTGCCCTCTCGGGTCCCTACTCGGGCAAGGTCCAGGAGTAGAGCGACCGAAGCCTCAATGGGCGGGGTCGACTTCGGTCGGCCCCGCCTCGTGATTCCGGCCACGCGGGCTCACAGTGCGGCCCATCCTGTGTCGATGACGACTCCCAGGAGGTCCGCCATGCGCGTCTGCGCCCTCGTTCTCTTCGCTCTCGTCGGTCTGCTGCTCACCGCGTGCGCCTCCGACGAGCGTCCAATCCCGGCGAACGCGCCGCCGCCGTACGCCGCCGGCACGTATCGCCAGGGCCGGCCGCCTCGCTCGACGCAGCCGCCTCCGGCGGACCCGCGCCGTCCGGTCGCCCGCGACGCCCCGCGGAACGTGATGGGCCCGACGCCGCCTCCGGCCGACGGACCGGCGCCCGTCCTCCCGACCTCGTACGCCGGGCAGGAGCTCCCCATGTGGAGCGTCATGCTCGAGTTGCGCGGCATGACGTGTCCCGTGAAGTGCGTCCGCCAGATCCGCGAGATGCTCGGCGGCGCTCCCGGCGTGCAGTCCGTGGCGGTCAACTACGACCTGAAGACCGCTCTCTGCCGGTTCACGAAGGGGACGAAGATCGACGGTCTGCCGGCGTACGTGCGGCCGCCGTACAGCGCGCACGTGGTCGCCGCGAACCAATAGGTCTCGCGGCTCCCCCTCGCCGGTGATGGTTCGCGCTGCCAGCGTCTCCGCGGCGCGCCTGCTACGCGCGTGGTCCGCGCGTTCGCGTGTCGGCGGGGGG
>JAJFFG010000132.1 GCA_021776825.1 Planctomycetota bacterium | reverse complement strand
GACCCTAACGCTTACCGATCGAGAACTCAAGTAAAACCCGAGTCAATACATGGGTACACTTTGCGCCGCTCTGGCCAGGGAAACCCCAGGGAGAACAAGGGTCTCACGCCGATTTCGGCCCGCCTGGGCCTGGAACTTCCGACTAGCCATACCGCCCCTACGGCGCCGTTGAGGATGCCGAGTCCCATGGAACGGAGGAGGCGGCCAGCGCTCGGGTCCCTGCCCGGGGCGGGGAGGTTGCGCGTCAGCGCAAGATCCGTGACGCGGGCGATGAGGCCACGCAAGGCTGTGACCGAGGGGATGCGCTCTCGCCAGATGGGTGGCCACAGCCGCGGAGCCGACCAGAGGCAACGAGGGCGCGGCGATTGCCGCATGCCCCGATCTGCGTCACCAACCCAACGCCAAGCAATCGGCGTGACCGCCCCGCGTCAGCGCAAGATCCGTGACGCGGGGAATGAGGCCACGCAAGGGTGCGACCGAGGGGGTGGCTCTCGCGTGAGAGCTGACGCACCCGCGGAGCCGACCAGAAACACGGGGGGCGCGGCGATTGCCGCACCCCCCGATACCCGTCACTGACCAACGGCCAGCAATCGACGTGACCCGCACGCCCTACTCGATCGTCGGATACACGCCGGAGAGGACGACATCGCCGTCCGCGTTGCGCACCTCGACGTCGAACCCAGCGAGCACGTCGATGCCGCCGCCGGGGATGTCCTCGTCGTCGCGCTCCTGCAGACGCAGGACGCCGACTCCGGCGCGCGTGACGGTCTCGATTTCGCCGAGCACCGTCTCGTCGCCATCACCGTCGATCGCCACGACGTCGTACGCGCCGTCGGCCGAGGCGAGACCCTTGACGCTCACGGTCAGGCGCTCGAAGACACCGTTCGGCGTGTTGGCGACGTGCGCCTTGATCGCGCCCTTCGACTCGCCCTCGGCATCGATCGGACGCGTGAGACGCTCCTTGTCACGACCGCGGGCGCCGGCGCCCGAGCCCTCGGAGTTCTCGTCGTCGAGACCGATGAAGTCCGGGATGTCGTCCGAGATGACCACGACGCCGTCGGCGTCCCGGATCTCGATCGTGCCACCGCCGAAGTCGCGGATCGCGTCGACGCCAGCGGGAAGACTCGTCGTCTTCGAGCTGAAGCGGAAGCGGGCGCGGCCGCTCTCACGCAGGTCCAGGTCACCGAAGTCGGCCTCGGTGTCACCCGTGGAGTCCACGAGCCACAGGTCGTAGACCGGCAGATCGCCGGCGTCGTCGGCGGTCGCGTCGAGCTTGACCGCGCGAACGCGGATCCCCTCACGCGACTCCTCGCCACGCTCGGCGGCGCGGATCTTGAACTTGCCCTTCTCGTCGGCCTCGTCGTCCGACGACGTGAGCTTGCCACGCACGGACTGGACGGTGATCGCCGCACTCGCGGCAGCGGCGCCCAGCAGCACCACGGACAGCGCGAGCGCACCGACAGCCATCTGGTTTCTCAACATCACATTCCCCTTTTCACAGCCCCGGCCATGAGGCGTTCAACCCTCTCTCCGAGACGGGAGCCTGCGTGTTACAGGGAAGACCTGGGCGTTACAGGGGCGACCGGATGCGTTACGGGGAATTCGCCGACGGACGCCCGACGAGCACGTCGCAGTCGTACTCGAAGCGCACGCGGCCACTGACGGCGTAGATCTCGAACAGCTCGTCGAGGCGTCGCAGCATCGGCTCGTGGTTCGGCTCGCCGGCCTGGGGCGCGTAGCTCGCCGACAGCAGCCGCCCACGCAGGCTCGGGAGGTCGAACCACTGCTCGTTCGGGAAGACCGCCTTCTCGTGGCCGTCGGCGTCGAAGAAGAGCTCCTCGCGGCTAGTCAGGTCGAGCGCCGCCACGACCGGGTAGTCGCTGCCGAACGTGTGCAGCAGCGTCTCGTAGTCCGCGAGAAACGGCGACGTGTCCTTCTTGCGGATGTTCCAGATCAGAGCCGCGAGACCGCCCGACTTCAGGATGCGCGCGCACTCGTGCGCGGAGGCCAGCGGGTCGAACCAGTGGAATGCCTGACCGGCCGTGACGAGATCGACCGAAGCGTCCGGCAGTCCCGTCGCTTCGGCTGTCGCGTCGATGCTCTCGAAGCGCGCGTGTTCCGCCAGGAACGCGTCGCCCGCGGCGCGCATCGGCCCGTTGGGCTCGATGCCCAAGACGCGGTTGCCGTGCTCCAGAAAGCGGACTGCGAGCAAACCGGTGCCGCTGCCGAGATCGGCGATCGTGTGCTCGGGACGCAGACCGTGGCTCGCTGCGAGGTGCTCGACGACCACAGCCGGATAGCCGGGTCGGTAGCGCACGTAGTTCGTGACGCGTTCGCCGAAGCGCTCGGTGGGGCGGAGGTCCCCGCTCACTCGCTCTCCTCTCCGACGTCCAGTCCCGCCTTCTCCGCGAGCTGCCGCGCGGCCGGGTCCTCGCGAATGCGCTCGAGTGCATCCAGCAGTCGTGCATCGTCCGGTGCAGCGTCGGCGACGCTACGGGCCAGCGCGACCAGCGTCCGCCCCGTGGCCCAGTCCATCGCGTCCCAGATCGCCGGCTCCTCGTGCGGTGTCGGCGCCGCCTGCGTGAGCGCGCGTGCCGCGGCGTTGCGAATCGTGTCGATGTCGTCGCCCGCGAGCTTCGTCAGGTGCGGCACCGCGCGCTCCCCGAACGCGCCGAGGGCCACCGCGGCGGCGCCGCGGGTCGGCTGGTACGCCCGGGGCACACAGCTGACGAGGACGTCGAACGCCGGCTCGTGGCCGGGAGCAACGGCGTGCAATGCCAGGATCGCATGCTCCGCCTCGAAGGGTCCGCCGTGGCGGATGGTCGAGACGAGGGCCTCGGCCGCCGCCGCGCCGTTTCGGCCGTGCTGCCCGATGCAGATCAGGTTCGGAGCAGGAAGGGCCTGACGCGCGGCCGTCAGGCCCCGCGTGAGGCGCGCGAGTGGCACCATCGTGCCGCGCCCGCTCTGCGCCAGCGCCCACATCGCGTTGTTCGCGACGTCCGGGTAGTCGTCCGCGAGCAGTCCAACCAATGCGCGGGCCGCGTTCACCGAGATGGTGTCGGCGCGCGGCAGAGTGTCGATCGCCGCGTTCCGCACCGTGTCCTCCGACGAGCCGAGCAGCGTGACGATCGCGTCCTCGTGCGTGGTGATGAGCTCAGACGGCTCGTCGCGCAGGATCTCGAGACCAGCCACTTGGACGACGTGCCGTTCGTCCGCGAGAGCGCGGGCCAGGAACGGCACGGCATGATGGCCGCGGCCGCTGAGCCGTAGCGAGTGCAGCTTCCGATGCGGCGCGATATCATCCAGCCGCTCGAGTCCGCGGAGCGCTGCAGCGCGCACGGCGCCGCTGCCGGATTCATACGCGGCCTGCAGGTCGGCGAGCGCATGGATGTCCTTCACGTGCAGCCCGGTGGACAGGTCAAGCGCGCGCAGCCCGGACAGGGCCAGCAGGGCCGGCACTTGCTCAGCGGCGCTGCCGTCCGTGGCCACGCGCAGAATCGCCGCGTAGAGCTCTGCGACGCCGTCGTTCACGTCGTACAGCCCTTCGGCGAGGACGTCGATCGCGCGGCTCCGCGCATGCGCGTCATCGCCGAGGACGAACGCCGCCAAGTGGGAGAGCTGCGAGTCCGCACCGCCGTCCAGTTGCAGTGACATTGCCCAGAGCACGGCGGGCAGTCGAGCGTGTCCGAACGGCAATCGGAGCAACTGCTCCCGGAGCCACGCGCGCTCGGGCGCCTTGGCGTGCTTGAACTCGTAGCCCGGGTTGCCGCCCAATTGCGAGAAGCCCCACTGGATCTTCAGCATCTTGGCGTAGCTGTCGAGCGAGGCGTTGAGCTTCCGCTCCCGCTCGGGCGAGAGCGACACCGTCTCGACCTCCCGCGGCTCCGAAGACGGCGGCTTCACGCGTCGCCGACCCGAGTCCGTCTCGGTCGACTTCGGGTTCGCCCGCTCGGTCGGCGTGACCGGCGGCGCGACGCGTGCCGGAGCGCGAATGGCTCCCGGCTTCCGCCGCGGCGGACCGACGCGCTCGCGGAGTGTGCTCCCCTCCGCGAGCAGCGCCACGAGCAGCCCGGTCACCGCGAGGACGAGCAGCATGGGCGTGCGCAGGCGGGGCGTCTCCACCCCGCCAGCGTACTCACTCCGCCGAGGGAACCCCGCCCGTCCGCACGAAGCGGTACGCGCCCTCCGTCGCTCCCCAGGCCTGCTCGCCGGCCGCATCGAACCCGCGGTCCCAGCTCGTGATCAGACTCGGCGCGACCTCGACCTCGGACGTCGCGTACTGCGCATCACCCAGCGTGCTGGAACAGTCCGTGCCGCGCGTGCCTCCGGCCCACGTGCCGTTGCCCGTTGACGCGAGGAACACCGTGCAGCCCTCACGCAGCACGAGGTGCTCGGGTGTCAGCGCGGCGACCGGACTGTCCGACTCCCAACCGCGCACGTACCGCAGGGGATCGCCCGAGAACGCGTAGACCTCGCTCCGGATCACGCCACCGTCGTTCCCGCTCAGGTGGTAGACGCGCTGGCGATACGGCTTCGCGGGCTTCGTGGCGACGGCCTGCTCGACATAGAGCCACGGCCCGTCGGCCCGATCGGTCCAGATCGGCGCCATCACCAAGCGGATTGGGTAGTAGTTCTCCGAGTCGGCCGCGGACTGCGCCTCGCTCGAGAACGTGCCGCTCATCAGATCGGCAACCGTGTGGGGCGGCGGTGTCGGCATCGCGCAGGCCGCCAGCAGAGTGAGAGCGAGAACGGCGAGCACCTGGCGCATGGGATCCTCCGGCGCGGCATTGTGGGTACGCGCGTGGCGTAAGCCTCGCTTAAGATCCTGCGGCAATTCTTAAGCAGGAGGCGACACCGTGAAGGACCGGATCCTGCTCGTAGAGGACGACGAGATGCTGGGGCGTCAGGTCGTCGGCCACCTCGAACGCGACGGCTTCGAGGTCACGTGGGTCAAGGACGGCAACGAGGCTCTCTGGACCGACCCCGAGGGCTTCTCGCTGATCATCCTCGATCTCATGCTTCCCGGCGCGTACGGCCTCGACGTGCTCAAGCGCATCCGGCAGGAGTCGGACACGCCCGTGCTCGTACTGAGCGCCCGCAACGAGACGCGCGACAAGGTGCGCGCCCTCGAACTCGGGGCGGACGACTTCGTCTCCAAGCCCTTCTGGCCCGAGGAACTCATCGCCCGCGTGCGCGCTCGCCTGCGGCGCCCGGTGATGCAGCGGGGCGACGTCATCGAGGTGGGGCAGCTCCTGATCGACGAGCCGGGCCGCCGCGTGGTCGCCGGCGGCGCCGACGTGAGCCTCACGCGCGTCGAGTTCCAGATCCTGGTCGCGCTGGCGCGGCGGCCTGGCGCGGCGGTCGAACGCGGCTGGCTCGTCGACAACGTTCTCGACCCAGAACGCGAGGGCACGGAGCGGAGGCGCGGCGGGCACGGCACTTCTCGCCGCTGGCGCAGCGAGAGATGAGGTCCGTCGAGAGATTGAGGCCGTCTCGCGCTGCGCGGCCGGCGGCACGCGAACCGGCCCGCTCCCGTTCATGCCTCGCTCGAAGACGATGCTCGAGCAAGCGTTGAAGGCTGCGGACGAACTCGGGCACGCCCACATCTCCCCGGAACACCTGCTGGTCGGCATCCTCCGCGCGAACGAGAGACGCCGCTCGCTGTGGGGGAGGGACAACACCTCAAGGAAGGTCCTGGAACGCCTGGGGGT
>JAJFFG010000131.1 GCA_021776825.1 Planctomycetota bacterium | reverse complement strand
GACCCTAACGCTTACCGATCGAGAACTCAAGTAAAACCCGAGTCAATACATGGGTACACTTTGCGCCGCTCTGGCCAGGGAAACCCCAGGGAGAACAAGGGTCTCACGCCGATTTCGGCCCGCCTGGGCCTGGAACTTCCGCCTAGTCGTCGATCTCGCCGCACGCGCCTCGCAGCCAGGCCCGCGCAATGCTGAGCGTGGCGAACGGCGGCACTGCATTCCCGACGAGCCGTGCCCACGCGGTCCGCCGACTCTCGGATGCGAACGAGAAGAAGTCTGGGAACGTCTGGAGTCTCGCGGCTTCGTGCGGGGTGATCGTGCGGCGCTCTCTGGGGTGGACGAAGCACCCCTGACCCATCGAACCGAATCCGGTCGTGATCGTCTGAGCCGGCTTGTCCCACCGCATCCTCCCGTACACGCTGCGGTACGAGTGCGGCTTGTCCCGATGGCACGGTGGGCGCTCGGAATCGTCAAGCACATGAACGTCCCGCTCGAACAGCCAGTCGATGCGTCGTTGGTTGGCCGTCGAGGCTCGACCAGGCGAGTCGAAGCCGGTCCCCGGAGGGTCTGATCGCCCGAGCAGGTCTTCGATTGCCCACGCGACGGTGCGCGGGTGTCGGGTGCGACGCATCAAGCGGCCGGACCGCGCGCCAGAGAGGATGGAGGTGGCAAGACCCGCATGGCGTGTCGCGATCAGGAAGTGGCGCCGTCGACGCTGGGGGACCCCCAGGTTCGAGAGGTCTACGGTGCCTTGCGCGACGCAATAGTCCAGCTCCTCGATCCTCTCCATCGCCAGCTCGACCACCCGCCCGCGGTCATGCACCACGGCCGGGACGTTCTCGATGATCACAACGTTCGGCCGCAGGACTTGAGCCGCTCTCGCCATGCGCAGGTAGAGCTGATTGCGCGGGTCGCCCCGCCGCGTGTGATTGTTCAGATCAGAGTTGCCCTGACACGGGGGCCCTCCAATCAGCGCATCGACTCGTCCGGCGCGACGGCGAGTCTCTCGCTCCGCTGCGGACAGTGCGGTCCCGAGACCGCCCGAGAAGAACTCCTCAACTCGCCCGCATTCCACGCGCGCGTGCGGGAAGTTCGCCTCGAACACCTCGGCGGCGTCCCTCTCGAAGTCGACGGCGAGGCGCACATCAATCCCGAGGCCGACCTCGTGGGCGGCCTGCGCCATCCCCAGCGTCATCCCACCGCAGCCGGCGAACAAATCGACGACTCTCAGCGACTCCGTTTGTCCATCTGCGTACCGTGGTCTCGTCTTGCGCTTGAGCCAGCGGCGATCGTCCGTGCAGCGTGCGCCGAGCGGTGAGGACGTCACGTCCATCGCCGTGCGCAGTGCGTGAGTCACTCCGTCGCGGGCGGTTGGTCGGATCAAGGTCGCTCCATGGTGGGACGCCGTCTTCGAGGATGCGAGAGCGGGAAGAGGCGGCTCCGCAGCGGGCCGCTGTCACGATCCACTGATCGCTGCGCTCCGGGCATGATACGTAACGCGCGGACGCGCGCACGCGGAGCCGTGGCGTGGCGATCCGGCCGCCCTCGCTCTCACCTGGAGCCTGCGGCTCGAGCCGAGGAGGACGTGGAACGTGGAACAGCCCCACCTACATGGGCTCGATCCGCTCGTTCCGCGCACCGCGAACGACGAAGTGGTGTTGGCTCGGACCGGATCCCGCTGCGGAGCCGGGCGTCACTCGGCGCAGCTTGCGACTGCTCCCGCCGCGCCCTCGCCCCTCACACCGCGCGCGCGCGCTTCAGATCGATCACGATCTCCTGCACCGCATCGGCGTCGTCGATCGTCACCTGTGTCTCGCCAGGGCGATGCCCTGGGCTGGTGGCGCGGACGGTGGTGTCGCCGAGGGGGACCTCCATCTCGACGGCTTCGCGCGGCGGGGCGTCGGGGGGCGGGAGGACGCCGCCCCAGGTCCAGTGGTCGCCGCCGGCGTGGGAGACCAGCACGTTGGCGTGACGCAGCGTGCGGCCGTCCGTGGCGTCGCGCACCCGCACGCGCAGTCGCGCGGCGCGGAGCAGGCGGTGGTGGATCGCGATGGGGGTGCCCGGCTCCGTCTTCGGCAGCGCCGCGCCGCTCGCGTGGTGGCCGGAGAGCGTTGCGATGACTCCCTGCGGCAGGACGGGCAGCGCGGGGAACGGGGCGACGCCCTCGCGGTCGGTTCGGACCGGAGCGTGGTGGAAGCCCGGCGCCACGAGCTGCACGAGCGCGCCAATGGCTGGCAGTCCCAGGTGGTCGGTTACGTGCACCGCGACGTCCGTGCGCGTGCCCGGTGGCCGCGTGCGCTGATCAACGGTGACGTCGAGCCGCGCGTTGCGTCCGAGCTCGAGCTCCGCGGTGCCCTCGAGGCGCGTCCGGGTCCCGGCGAGGGTCAGCCGGTAGCGGCCCTCCTTGAGGAACTCGAACGCGATCTTGCCGTTCGTGTGGGTCTCGCCCTGGCGGACCATCCGCTCGCCGTCCGCGGTCAGCAGGCCGATCGGCAGCCGCGACCCCGGCCGGTGCGTCCCCTCGTGTCGGACCACGACATGGATGCTCCCGAACTCCCGCCGCTCGAACGGGAACCGCAGCGTGACCTCCTCGTCGTCGGCGAGGGGCACGGTGACGGCCTGCGCGTGGGCGATGTCCACCTGATCGCCGTCCACGCCCAGGCGCCGGAAGTCCGCTAGCAGGTAGTGCGTGCCCTCGGGCAGCTGCGGCGCCCAGAAGCGCCCCTCGCGGTCCGCGTGCGCCACCTTGTGCACGTCGATCAGGTCGACGGATGCTTCGCCCGCGTGTGCCGCATCCACCCAGAAGACCTCCGCCTCCGGGAGGGCCTGCCCGTCGGACGCGACCACGCGACCGAAGACGGAGTGACGACGGGGCGAGGGAGCGTCGGGTGTGGGCACGGGGGTCACGATACCGGATGGGGGTTCGGCGGGGGGTGGTGGGACGGCGGCGGAAGGGACACACACCGCACACCGGGGTGCGGTCAGCCGCAGCAGCGCTTCCTCTTCCGTCCGCTGCCGCAGTCGCACGGGGCATTCGGGCCGGTCGTGGCTCGGTCGAGAGTGCGCTCCCGAGGCAGGGCGCGCATCTCGGCCTGCACGCGCTCGAGTTCGCGTGCCGCCTCGCGCGACATGCGGCGGATGTGTCGCTCCATATCCTCGTTCGCGGCGACGGCCTTGGCGTAGCCGCGCGGCGTTGCCTCGACGTCCCAATCCTCGAGGACCTCGATAGTGTGCGCGATCGTCCAGCGCAGGTCGCCGGAGTCGCCGTCCCCGTACTGGATCCCGTCCAGCCAGTCGCGCACCGCGGATGCGGCGGCCCCGTCTCCGTGCGCGCGGAGCGCCGGGATGATGCTCACCGGGTCGGCGTCGAGATCGCCGAGCAGTGCATCCAGCACGCCGGGCGTGCCGGACGGCGTCAGCCCGAGTAGCCAGTGACAGGTCGCGAGCGCCCGCCCTGTCTCTGGGCGGGCCTCGTCGACGGCTGCAGCGAGGTCCGCGCGCAGTGCGAGGAGCCCCGCGATCCGTGGGTCGTCGGGCGTGCGCTCGAGGACCTCCTCGAAGGCCCCCGCGAGCCTCATCTCGAGCCCCACCCCGATCTCTCCGCCGAGATCGTCGTCGTGCGTTGCCGCTACGTGGATCAGCTCAGAGAGCGCCAGCATGCCGCGCGTCGCCATCGCCGCGTCCACGGCGGCGGCGACCACGAGCTCCTGCGCCTCGTCGTCGAGCGACGCTGCGTCCTCGACCGCTTGGGCAATGCCGTGCGCCACCGCGTCGCCGGCGCGTGCCGCACGCAGGAGTATCCTCGCCGCCCGAACCTGGTCGCCCGCAACGCGTGCGTCGACGAGGCGCTGCACGAGGGCACTGCCGTTGGAGTCGGTCGGCTCAGGCATCGACGGGTCATCGTAGCGTGAAGCGAGGGCGTGTCGATGCGCGCGCGCGGGGGAAGCGGTCGGGGCCGATCACCACGAGACCGACTCCAAGAGCACCGACAGCTCATGCACGACCCGCTCGTCGTGGGTGGACCGCAGGCTGAGGTAGAGCGAGAGCGGGTCCACGATGTCGTCTCGGGCCAGCACGTGCGGAGGCGTCATCCAGATCTCGACGATCAACGCCGCCTCGTCGGCGAACCGGCAGGTCCGTAGCTGCGACTCGTCGAGGACTCGTCGTGCCTCGCGGCGTCCGAGGGCGATGGTGGGGACGGGATCAGCAGCGATCGCGGTGCTTCGCGAGAGCGCGGTCAGCGCCGCCGTCGGCCCGTGCAGCTCCGCCGGACGGTGCGACACGTACACCGTCTTCTGCACCGGCGATCGCAGCCTCGGCAGCGCGTGCTCCCACGCGTCGCGCCCCGTGTGCAGGAAGTGCAGGCGCTTGCTGCGCCCGTGAGTGACCGGCTCCGCGATGCCGGTTGCCGTGAGCTCGCGACTCACGTGCGAGAGCGTCATCGGTGAGTACTCACAGGCGGCCGCCACGTCCGAGAACGCCGCGGCCTCGACGTCGCGCCATAGGAGATGGCGGAGGAGGACGGTCTGTGCCGACCACTCGAGCGGCGCGTCGCTCGCCGCGCAGCTGCGAGGGAAGTACTCGCGTAGGTCCAGCATCAGCGTTGGCAGGTAGAGCTGACGCGCTGGCACGACGAACGGGACGCGAGCTTCGACGAGGCGGCGACGTCGATCCGAGGTGATGTGGCGGAGGACGAGCGCGACGGCGTAGTGCGGCGCGCGCTCCTCGAGGGCGCCGTGGTCGGCGACGAGCTGACGGGGTGGCGACTGCGCTGCCTCGTCGTTGGCCACCGCGAACAGCACCGGCCGCGCGAGCAGCTCGGCCTCGTGGAACGCGTACGCCTCTCGCAGGTAGAGCGGGAGCTTCTTGGGGCGGGCGCGCCGCAGGCGCACGGGTTGGGCGAGCGCGGACTCGAGGTGGTCGGAGAGATCCTGGATGGACATGTCGGGTCGGTACTGTGATATCGCACGATAGAGTAAGTTACTTTAGTGTGCGAGATGTAGTTCCAGTGGGGCGGCGGAGGGAACTCGCCGTGCGGTCTCGTGTAACCAATCGCGGCTCCCGAGCGTCCTACCTCTGGAACGAGGTGCGCCGCGCCCGGTGGTCGGGTGGCGGGTCGTGCCGGTGCCGAGTATTCTCCACGCGCCACCGCTCGCCGGCGGTGAGCGGAGGTGATCCCTGACCTCGACGCTCGAACTGACGGTCCTCACGCCAGCGGCGCTCGCGCGGCTGCGCGATGCGTTCGATCCGGCCACGTACGCGGAGCTCGAGGAGTCGCTCGAACGGGTGATCGACGAGCACGTGCGGCCGTTTCTGGCGAGCGGTGCGCGGAGTCCGGAGATCGCACTCACGGTCGCCGTCGCGCACTTCACGCCGGTGCGTCTGCGCTTCCTCTCGGTGCTGCTGCCGGCGCTCGACCGCGAGGGCGTCGAGTCTGTCGTGCTCGGTGGCGCCCGGTGCGCGCAGGAGCTCCTGGCTTCCGATGGCTGGAAGCTTGGCGCGGACGCGGCCCCGCTCGGGCGCGGCGTCGACGCGCATGCGGAACTCGCCGAGTGGGCCGTCGCGCGACTGGACGCGGCGACGCAGGTCGAGCCGGCGTCGGCACTGATGGAGCAACTCGTGCGAGCGGGCACATGCACGGATCTGTGTCTGCTCTCGGCGCTGCTCGTCCTGGACGGCACGATCGATCTCGACGGTGTGGAGCGCGAGCGGCTGAGCGAGGCCTGCGGCGCGGTCGAGCCCGCCGTCCGGTCGTCGCGGGAACTGCTCGAGGAGTTGCTCGCGGGAGATCGGGCGCCGGGACTCCGCGATCTCGCGGGCGCCTGGGGGCACCACCCGGACGATGACCGCCTGCTGCGTGAGATCTACGACGCGCGCGCTGACGACGCTGAGTAGCGCGTGCGATACCTGATCGACACCGACATCTGGTCCTACTACCGGCAGCGCCGCTTCGGCGTCGCGGCGCGCATCGACGCGCTTCCGGCCGATGACTTGGCCATCTCCCGCGTGTCCGTGGCGGAACTCCAGGTCTGGGCCCGCGGCGCCGACACGGGGACGCGCCGCGGCACTGTAGACGCGCTCTCCCGACGGTGTCGGCTCCTCGAGGTCAGCAAGGGCGTCTGGAGTCTCTATCCCAGGGCGCAGTTCGAACTGAAGCGGATCGGTCGCACCGTCGGCATGGCGGACGTCCTGATCGGGTGTTGCGCGGCTCTCCACGGGCTGACTGTGGTGTCGAACAACCGGAAGCACTTCGAGCCGGTCTGCGAAGTGCTGGCGATCCCACTCGAGAACTGGGCCGAACCGCCACGCGCCGCGTCCCCGTGAACTTCGCGCCGCTCGATGTCACCTTCGGGCGTCTCGTGCGTCCTTCTTCTGGGGAGATCGGCCGCATCGAGAGGAGTGCTACGCTGTGGCGATGACCGAGACGCGGGTGCCGTTTACGCGCGCCGACTACTTCCAGTTGCCCGAGGGGTTCCCGGCGGAGCTCGTGGAGGGGCAGTTGGTTCGCGAGCCGGCGCCGTTCTATCGGCACCAGCGGGTGTCGATGCGGCTCACGGAGATCCTCCTGACTGCGGTTGGAGGAGAGCGGGTCGTGTGCTCGCCGATCGACGTGGTGCTCGACGATCTCAACGTCCTGCAGCCGGACGTCGCGGTTTACACGGAGCCGCTCGCTGCGGAGATCGACCTCGTGCCGGTGCCGGCGCTCGTGATCGAGGTGCTCTCACCGTCCACGGCGCGGCGGGATCGCGACCAGAAGGCAGCGCTCTACCTGCGTCACGGCGTTGCCGAGGTCTGGCTGGTCCATCCGTTCGACGGGACCGTCGAGGTCGCCACGCCGGATGGCCGCCGGCTGTACGCGTCGGAGCAGCGCGTGACCTCGGTGTCGATCGCGGGGCTGGCCGTCGTCGGCACCGACCTCGTGCGCTGACGTAGCGCGGCGCGTGCCGCGTGCCGCGTGGCGCTTGGGACGAGGCCCAGATCTCGGAGCAGCACTCGGGGGGCGGGAGTGCTGGCTCCGGCGAGCTCTCCCGATGGAGTGATGTTAATCGACATCATTGAGATGGATTCTCGAGTTCTATGAGGTCGATCGTCATCATCGATGGAGGCAGTCGGTGGTGCCGGACATCTGTATGTTGTACGATGTGGATCGTCATCGTTATCTCGCCACATATCGTTTGTGATGAGGATCGGCATCGTTGATGGACACGCACGCCCTGTCAGATGAAGCTCTGTTGCTCGCGCTCGGCGAGAACCTGCGCCGTCGCCGGCTGGAGCGCAACTGGACCCAGGAGGCGATGGCGGAGCGCGCGGGGCTGGATCGGATGACGGTGGGGGCGCTCGAGCGCGGTGCCACGTCGGGTCCGCTCTCGCTCCTGCAACTCCTGCGCGCGCTCGGCGCTCTCGACACGCTGGCGGCGCTACTCGAGGCGCGCGGTCCGTCGCCCCTTGAGGTCGTCCGTCGCCAGGGGCGCGAGCGGCAGCGGGCATCGAGCGCGCGTCGCGAAGTCGTCGCGGCCGGGCCCTCGCCGGACGGCCAAGACGGACCGGACGCGGAGAGCGTGTGACGCTCGACGCCGCGCGGGTCGTGCTCTTCGGCACCGACGTCGGCGCGGTGCTCTGGCATCCGGGGCGCGAGGTCGCGGAGTTCGAGTTCGCGCCCGAGTTCCTGCGCCGCGGGCTCGACGTGGCGCCGCTCTCCATGCCACTCGCGGACCTGCGGGCGGGTCACCGGCGTTGGGAGTTCCCAGGGCTTCGGGGAGAGACGTTCTTGGGGTTGCCCGGACTCCTCGCTGACGCGCTGCCCGATCGATTCGGGAACCGGCTGATCGCCGCGTGGCTGGCGCGTCAGGGCCGGACCGCGGCGTCGTTCGGGCCGGTGGAGCGGCTCTGCTACACGGGGCGCTGCGCGATGGGCGCCCTCGAGTTCGAGCCGGCGCTGCGCTTGCTCGGGTCCGACTCGGAGCCGATCGAGATCGCCGCGCTTGTGGAACTTGCGGGGGCGGTTGTGTCCGAGCGCGCGACGCTCTCGGGGGGTCTCGAGGATGACCCCGAGGATGCCCCCGAGGACGCGCTGCTCGATCTCCTGCGCGTCGGGACGTCCGCCGGCGGACAGCGCGCGAAGGCCGTCGTCGCGTGGAACCCCACGACGGGTCAGCTCCGCTCCGGGCAACTCGCGGCGCCTTCGGGGTTCGAGCACTGGCTGCTGAAGTTCGATGGCGTCGACCACGCTGAGCTCGGCAGCCCGCGGGGGTTTGGCCGCATCGAGCACGCGTACGCGGCGATGGCAGTGGAGGCGGGTCTCGACATGATGCCTTGCCGTCTGCTCGAGGAGGGCGGCCGCGCTCACTTCATGACGCGGCGCTTCGATCGCACGGCGACCGGCGGGAAGCTCCACCTGCAATCGCTCTGCGCGATCGGCCACTACGACTACTGCGCCGCCGGCGCGTACGGGTACGAGCAGGCGCTCCAGGTCGCGCGTGCGCTGCGGCTACCGCACCCGGATCTCGAGGAGATCGTGCGCCGCGCCGTCTTCAACGTGGTCGCGCGCAACCTCGACGACCACACCAAGAACCTCGCGTTCCTGATGGACGCAGACGGTGTCTGGCGCCTCGCCCCGGCGTACGACGTGACGTACGCCCACAACCCCGCGGGCCGGTGGACGAACGGGCACCAGATGACCATCGCGGGGAAGCGCGAGGACATCACATACGCCGATCTCGTCGACCTCGCCCGGAGCGCCAGCGTGAAGAAGCGCGCGGAGCTGATCGACGGTGTCGTCGCGTCGGTCGGCGAGTGGCGCCGCTTCGCCGACGCGTCGCGCGTCGACGAGCAGGCCGCCGACCGCATCGCCGCGGATCACCGCCTGCTGCGGGCCTGAGGCGGGGGCGCGCGGGGGCCGACTGGCGCCGTTGTCGTCGACTAGAGCGCCGCGGCGATCGTCGCCATGGGTAGGAGGAGCGGTGTCGGATCGCCGTGGAGGCGGCCCTCGCGGACGTCGTCGAGGGCGCTGAAACCGAGCTCCTCGTAGAACGGGATCGACGCGCGCTTTGCGTCGGTCACAACCCCGACGCAGCCGACGACGTCGCGCTGGGTTCGTGCGACGCGGAGGACGTGGCGGAGCAGTGCGCGGCCGATGCCGTGGCCCTGGTGTTCGTTCGCGACGCCCAGGCGCGCAAGTCGGACGACGGGGAGCGGGTAGGCCGGCATGCGTCGGCGGAGACGCGCGGTGGGCAGGTTGCGACGCTCGAGGGTCCCGGAGGTCACCGTCGCGAACCCTGTGATCTCGGCGTCGAGCACGGCCACGTGCGTGACGGCGACGTGCAGGCGGAACTGGTTCTGTCCGGCGTAGTCGCGGAAGAACCGGTCGAGATCGGCCTGGCCGCATCGAAACGCGTCGCGAGTGTCCTCGCGACGCAGGACACGGATCTCCAGCTCAGTCGCCACGGAGCAGCTCGCGCAGAGCGTCCGTGGGGGCGGGCGGGCTCTCGAGGAGGTCGACGACGTCGTCGAAGGCCGCGTCCTCGAGCACGACGCGAGTGGGGATCAGCGCCTCGTCGGGAAGCGCGCGCCGAGCGGCGATGAAGAGGCGCAACGCCTGCTCGACGACGTAGTTCTTCTTGAGTCCGCGGGCTCGGGTGAATCGGTCCAGCTCGAGCTTCGTCGAGGCCGAGATCGTTGCGGAGATTTGTGTCTGGTTGCTCATGGAGAGGGGGTCCCACTGGGCCGTGGCTACGAAAACCATGGAAATCATAGCATTCCCCTTGGACCGGCGTCTCGGGAGCGGTTGCGCGGCGTGCATTCCCCTACACCACCGGTTCGCGGCCGAGCTGCACGCGGTCGTCGACGCCAGCGGCCGCGAGTGCGTCGAACAGCCGGTCGGCGCCGCGGTCGAGCGCGTACTCGAACTCCCGCTGCGCGATCGGCACGATCGTCAGAAAGCGCACCGAGCCACGTCCCGCCGGGAGATCGCGGTGGGCGCGCGGCAGTACGGGGATCTGCGTGCCGAAGCGACCGGGATCGGCCACGAGCGCGGCGTCGAATGGGATCTCGGGGAGCATGCCGAGCGGCACGGCGCGCGCACGGACGTCGAGGCCCTGTTCGTCGCCCAGGTAGCTCCGCGTCTCGTGTGGCACCTGGGCCAGGATGCGGAGGGCGAGCATCAACCACGGCGCGTCGCGCATGAGCGTTTCGGTGACCGTCGCGGAGGTCAGCCACTTCGGCGGCAGGCGCAGGATCAGCTCCGCGCGCGGGGGCGCGCCCCGGCGGCGCAGCGTGCTCGGTAGCCGCATGCGCTTGCGGCTCATGCCGACGGTCGCGATGTCGACGCTCTGGCGGTTCGCACTGGGCGCATGCAGGAGGAACTCGCTCACGCAGCCGACGGACGGGTCGTCGAGCGCAGCGCCCGTGTGCAGGACTCCCTCGAGCGGGCCCAGGTGCGGCGTGACGTGCGCGCTGATGGTGGACCAGAGCCCGCGGCCGGGGTCGAGCGCGATGCCCGCCCGGTCGAACAGCCGCTCGACGACATCGGTGGTGCAGCCGCACGGCAGGACGCCGTCGGGTGGGGTCGTGTGCTGGGCGCAGCGGGTCATGTCGGTCTCCTCCGGGGGCGGCTGGGTCGACGGGCCCGCTCGGCCGCACACGCTGCGTCGGTTGGGGTCCCAGGAGTAGGTCGCGCGAGACCCCCCGAAAGTGACATCCAGAAACCGGGTCGGCGGGCCGCGAGGCGCCGGGCGGGTCCGCTCTCGCCGCCGCCGTGCCCTCCGCGGCGCGCGTCCGCGACACACCCGAGCGCCGCGGACATCTCGCTTCGTTCAGCGCGCGGTGAGCGACGACGACGTGCGAGTTCGGACTGTCCCGAGCTCGCGCGCGCTAGTTGAGACTGACGCCGCCCCGCGGCGGCGACGGTGGGCGCGGCTCCTCGCCGCCAGAGCCGCCGCAGCAGTGCCTTGCCTTTCGACCCGAGCGACACGGACAGGCACCGTCCGGTCCGCGCACCCGTCGGGGGGAGGTCGCCGGATCGTAGGTGTCCCAGAGATTCGGGAGCGACTCGAAATCCAGGTCGTTGAGCGAGGCGAGTAGACAGGCGGTAGCGTCCCACGCGCTCTCGACTCGTGCGTGATCGCTCTCCGTCAGCGTGATGCCCCAGTCGAGGAGCACCTCGCCCGCCTCCATCACCGCGTCGCGTCGCTCGGACGGCAGCGCGTCGGGCGCGACCAGTGTGCGGAGCCACTCGAGCAGGATCGGTCCCTGCGCGGGACCGCCGTGGCGCACGAGTGCGGGGACGACAACGGCGGGGGCCGTTATGAGGTCCTCGAGGAGCACCTCCAGGAGGCCCGGAGTCCCCTTCGGCGCGTACGTCAGGATGGCGATGCAGGCGTCGCGGACGCGGTCGCGGACCACCAGGTCGAGCGGCTCGTCGGCGAGCGTACGCCGACGCAGTTCGAGGAGGAGCGGCGGCCACCACGGAGTCTCCTGCAGCCGGAACTCGTCGAGCAACCGCCCCTCGAGAGGCAGGCTCTCGTCGGCGACAGCGCCCGACTCGGCATGGAGGAGGACCTCGATCGCGACGATCGAGCGGGACGCTACAACGACATCGACTGCAGCGGCGGCGCGATCGTGCCAATTCCACTCGTGGAGGTTCGACGTCGCAGCGAGATGCTCGGCGAGCCCACCGGCAACGTCGTCGCCAATTGCCCGCGCCCGTGCGAGCAGCGCGCGCACCGTTTCCGAATCGTCATCGAGCCGCGCCGCTAGGAGCGCGTCCGCAAGTGAGGCACCGAGTCGCTCGTCCACCCGCCCAAGCCTACGCGCTGCCGCACGCCGCCCGCCAGTGGGGCGACTCCTCGGCGACGCTGGGCCGGTCGTCGTCGGGGCAGCGGTCCTCGGCAGCGCGCCGGATCGCTCGCGCCGTCGCGGGACCGACGCCCGCGACTGCACGGAGATCCGCCTCCGCCGCGGCGAGCACGCCGCCGAGCGACCCGAAGCGCCGAACCAGGCGCTGCGCGCGGAAGTCACCGACTCCCGGGATGACGCCGAGCATGTCGGCGGCGATGCGCCCCGGCAAGGGCGCCGTGTCGACGCCGTCGCGCCGCGCCAGACGTCGGCGCTCCTGCCACGCGAGATGTGCGATGAGTTCCGCCGTCTCCTCAGTGGAGCCCGTCCGCAGCATGGGCACCCGGTACCCGATCGTCAGCGCGAGCAGCGCGCCCCTCAGCGAATCCGGCGGGACGCCGACGACGTCCACGGCGTCGCGTCCCTCGACGATCAGCAGCGGACGCTTGCAAGCGCCGTTCAGGGCGTACGCCTGACGAAACAGCCGACCGTCTCGGATGGACGCGACGAGGTCCCTGACGGTCTTGCGTTCGACCAGCACCCGCGGTCCGATCTCGACGTCGCCGATCCCGAGCCGTCCGACGCGCACCGGGAGCGGGCTGCGTTCGGCGAGCGCCGCGACCAGTCCGCCTCGCTGCTCCCTGTCGTCCACCACGATCTGGAACTCCGTCGTCTCCACGTCGGGAGCGTAGCGCCCGCGACCGACCGGTCGTGAGGCGACACGCCGGTGCGGCTCGCGAAGGGACGCCGCATCGCGTGGTTCGCGCAGATCTCCGGGAAGCAGATCGACGACGTCCGCGTGCTCGCGATGGTGGCGCGCACGAACGAAGACGGAGACCCCAAGTACCACGACGGCTTCGTCGTCGATCGCTGGGAGATCCCGATCATCGAGGTTCGCAGCCGCGTGGAAGACATCGGCTGACCCCGCGGACCCGCGGCAGGCATCGCTCTGCGACGAGTGGGTCGTCGCAGAGCGAGGAGCCGGTGGTGCCGCGCGGGCGAGACGCACGTCGCACGATCGGTCTCAGGGCGTTCCCCGGTCTGTGGCGTCGCTCGAGGCGTCGGGGACATCGCGGATCTCGGCGTCGACGCGTCGAGCGCCCGCTGCGTCGGCTGGCGTGTCGGGTGGTGAGTCGGCGCTCGGAGTCCGCCGCCCCGCGAGCGCGAAGCTCAGCGCGGTCGCGCATGCGATGGTCACGAACTGCAGGCACATCAATGGGACGAGGATGATGTGCGTGAGGGTCCAGAGCGCGGCGAGGACGGCTGCCCACTTCGCGCCGGTTCGGCCGAACAGCACGCCGGCGCCCACGATGATCGAGCCGATGACGATCTGGTAGATCAGGATCGGGACGCTGATGAGCATGCCCAGCACGTTGGCCTCCGTGTCCCAACGTAGCGTTCGTCTGCCGCGTGAACAATGGCGACGAGACCACGTCGCTGTCTCGCGACCGCCGTGCTGCGGCGTCGATTGCGTAGCCTCGTTCCCGTGACTCGCGACGAACTGCTGGACTCGCTCGCTGCCCGGCTCGTCGGTGCGCCGACGGAGCGGCCGTATCGCGTGGCGGTCAACGGGCCGGTCGCGGTGGGGAAGAGCCTATTCACCGGCGATCTGTGCGACCGGATCGCCGGGTTGGGACGGGCGGTGCGGACGGTGTCGGTCGATGGGTTTCGGCGGTCGGCGCGGGAGCGCGTGGTGGGGGAGTCGATCGCGGTGCATCTCTACGAGCGCGTGCTCGATCTCGAGCTGCTGCGGGATCGCGTGCTCGTGCCACTTGGTCCCCGCGGATCAGTCGCGCCGGGTGGGGATCCGCGGTACCTGCCCGGGAACGTGGATCGGGCCACGGGTAAGGCGCTGCCGGACGAGACGCTGGGGTGTCCGCGCGACGCGATCTTCGTCGTCGACGGCGTGCTCCTGTTCAAACCCGTGGTGGTTGGCCATTGGGACTGTCGCGTGTACCTCGATGCTCCACTCGACGTCACGCGGGAGCGCGCCGTCGCGCGGAACGCGACGTACCCGGCGTTCCCCGACGACGACGCCGTGCGGGCGCACTACGAGTCGAACTTCGTGCCGTTGCTCGAGCATTACGAGGCCGAGGTCCGACCGCGCGAGCGCGCGGACGTGCTGATCGACTACGCCGATCTGGAGCGACCGCGGCTGGTGTGACGTCGGGGCGCGCCAGCGTCGAACAGGGCTACCGGGTTACACGGTATCCCGGTAACCACTAGTCTCTCCCTGCAGCGGCGTCGGAGGGTCGCGGTCGGCGTGACGCGCCGGGACTACCACTAGGCAGGCGAGGCAACCATGAAGCCCAAGGCGCGTATCCCGACGCATCCCGGGGAGATCCTGCTCGAGGAGTTTCTCCGACCGCTCGACGCGACGCAGGTCGAGCTGGCGGCGCACATCGGTGTGCCGGTGCAGCGCGTGAACGAGATCGTGCGCGCGCGGCGCGGCGTGTCTGCGGCGACGGCGTGGCTGTTCGCGCAGGCGTTCGGCACGACGCCGGAGTTCTGGATGAACCTGCAGGCGTCGTACGACCTGGCGACGAGCCGACCGGACCGCGACGTACCAGCGCTGCGGTAGCGACGTTCGCAGCGCCGTGGCGGCTCGTGCGGGGACGATGTAACCAAACGCCCTCTCGTACGTCCCTCTCGTAGAGCGACCCCTGCGTGGCTCGGGATTGGCGTGGACCGGAGCTGCGATGGAGGTGGCTCGAACGGCGTTGAGATGCACGGACGTGACACGGTCGCGGTCGTCAGTCGTCGCAGATCGGAGTGCTACGCTATGGCCATGACCAAGACGCGAACGCTGTTCACGCGTGCGGACTACTTCCAGCTGCCGGAGGGGTTTCCTGCGGAGCTGATCGAGGGGCAGCTCGTGCGCGAGCCGGCGCCCTTCTATCAGCACCAGCGGGTGGTGACGTACTTGCTGAGCGTGATCACTCCGGCCGTCGGTTTCGATCGCGTCGTCGCCTCTCCGATCGACGTCGTCCTCGACGATCTCAACGTCCTGCAGCCCGACGTCGCGGTGTTCGCCGCGGCGCTGCCGGCAGGCCTGCGACTCGTCCCCGTCCCGGCGCTCGTGATCGAGGTGCTCTCGGACTCGACCGCGCGCCGCGATCGAGAGCGGAAGTCGCACCTCTACCTCGAACACGGCGTGCGCGAGGTCTGGCTCGTGCACCCAGTCGACGGCACGGTCGAGGTGTTCACCCCGGATGCACGAACGACGCACCGCAAGGACGAGCGCGTGACATCCGTCGCGGTGCCCGAGGTCTCGGTCGTCGGTGGCGACCTCGTGCGCTGACCCCCGCCGTGAGTGCGCAGGTTCCGGGCGACGGCGTGCGTGATCCGGAACGTCGCGCGACTCACGTCGTGGTACGCGTCGTTGTCTCTCTCCGTGTGCTCCAGGAAGTGCTCTGGGCTGAAACGTGCCCAAGGCGCTCGAACCGCCGACGATCAGGGCCCTCCTGTTCGCGGTGGTAGCGCTCGGCCGATGAAGCGGGCGCATGACCCGCGTCACACCCGGGATCGCACTTCGCTGCGTGAGCCCGCTGCGATGCCGAAGCGTGCTAGCAGGCTGTCGGAGTTACGGCCTCGACGGGCCACGCAGGTTGGCGCGACAGCCTGCTAGCTATAGGCCGCTGGCCGGCGGGCGGAGGCGAATTGCGGCGCGGCCGGGCCTCCTGCGGCGTCCCGCGCCGACGCGGGCGTCTTGGAGCGGGTTCCTCGCCGAATCCGGCTCGAAACGGCGGCTCACGCCTTCGCGGCGGACCGTTT
>JAJFFG010000014.1 GCA_021776825.1 Planctomycetota bacterium | reverse complement strand
GGGCACGCGGCGCTTCTCCGATGCCGTCATCTACGGCGAGCTCGGGGTGCTCTGTCTGCGATAGGCGCAGCGTGGGCGATCTGCGAGAGCGAGATCGTGAACCCAGTCGGGAAGCCGGATGCGGGAGATCCGCACGTCCGGGTTGACGAGCGGGGGCGGAAGACGGAGCCGGGGCGAGCAGCCCGGGGCGAGGGCGGCGGCGAACCCGGCGCAGGTCGCATCCGCGACCACCTCCGACCCTCCGGCCACCGCGTCCGCCCTCGACTCCACCGAGGACGCCACGCCTGGCGGTCCCGAGCACGCGATCTCTCCCTCCGCAGGATTCTCAAGACGAGGGCCGCGCTTCACAACCGCATCTAGAGGGTGCATGCGCGTCTCCGGAACGAGATCTCACGTACTCGAAGCCGTCAGGACCCCGTGCGAGGCGCGTTCGTGTCACGTACCGGCGTGAAGCCTTGACCAATTCTCGATCTCGCCGCGTTCCCGCGACGCCCTCGTGAACGATGCGGGCTAACGCAAAGACCGACCGTCCGCGCTGGTAGCCTCGGCTCGTGGCGTGGACGGACTGGCCGGAGGGGTTCGAGGTGCGCGTGGCGGCGCCGCGCGACGGTGCGTCGACGCACACGCAGGCGAGCCCCGGCGAGGCGCTCGACGCCGCCGGTGGCCTGCCGTCGACGGCCCCTGACTCGCCGTTGCTCGTCGTGGTCAATGACCCAGATCGGGCGACCGACTCTCCCTCGGCTCTGCAGGCCATCCGTGCACGCATCGGGGATCGTTCCGTGCGGCTCCTCATCGCCACGGGCAGTCATGTGCACAGTCCTGAGCGACGTCACCTGCACGAGGAGCGTCTGCTCCTCTCGCTCGGCTCGCCGGCGACGGTGCGTTGGCACGATTGCGCCGAGGAGGCGCAGTCGCCCTGTGGTCGTGCAGCCGGGGACCCCTGGCTCGCCGAAGCACGCGACGTTGTTGGCGTCGGCAGTGTCGAGCCGCACTGGTTTGCCGGACTGACCGGCGTGCACAAGACGCTGAGTGTCGGGCTTCTCTCCCGTCACGCCATTGCTGCGAGTCACCGTCTCGCGCTGTCCGGCGATGCGCGGCCACTGCGCCTCGATGGCAACCCGGTGCACGAGTCGATCTCCGCGACGCTCGCAGAACTGCTGGAGGGGCGCGCGGCAGTGGGCATTCAGCACATCGGCGAGCGCTGGCTGGCCGGTCCGCCGGTGGCGTGCACGGCGGCACTGCTTCCCGCGGCGCGCGAGCGTTGGGGGCACGAGGTGGAGGAACCGGTGGACTTCCTCGTGGCATGTGTCGAACCGCCGCTTGACCGAGTGCTCTATCAGGCGGAGAAGGGCCTGAAGAACTCGGAGCATGCGGTGCGCGATGGGGGAGCGATCGTCGTCGATGCGGCGTGCGCGGAAGGGGTCGGGCCATCGCGTTTCGTCACGTTGCTCGGACGCGCGGCCGACGAGTCGTCGGCGCGTGAGTGTCTCCGTCGAGACGGCTACGTCTTGGGAGATCACAAGGCCGTGCGTTGGCGCGGGTTGCAGGGGCGCGACGTCGCCATCGGACTTCTCGCACGCCAGTTCCCACGCGATGCGGCCACGGCCTGCGGCTTGACGGTGCTCACGGATCGCGCGCACGCTGCGCGCTGGATTGCGGAGCGCGTCGGCTCCTCGGCGACGGGCGTCGTCGTCGAAGACGCCGCCCACACGGTGGTCTCGGTGGCGGGAGCGTTCGTCGCATGACGCATCGAGCCGTCTGTCGATCGCCGCATGGCGACGTGGCGCTGCCGACTCCGCGTGAGCTCACTGAGACCTGGCTCGTCGATGCTGCGTACTTCCCGGGCGGCCACGCCGATGCGCTGTTTGCACCGCGTACGGAAGGCGGCGTGGTGGCCGTACTTCGCGCGCACGACCGTGTACTCCCGCTGGGGGCGCAGTCGTCGCTGACCGGCGGCGCGACGCCGGATGGCGGAGCCCTGCTGGCGACGGACGGTCTCGACGCACTCGAGGTCAATATCGACACGCGCGTCGCGCGATGTGGTGCCGGAGTAGCCCTGATGACGCTGCTGGAACGCGCCCGCGAGCACGGGTTGTTCCTCGCCCCCGCGCCGACGTACGACGGCGCATTCGTCGGCGGCGCCGTGGCGACGAACGCGGCAGGTGCGGCGACGTTCAAACACGGAACCATGCGTCGCGCGGTGCGAGGGTTGACCGTCGTCCTTCCCGACGGAGATGTCCTCGAGCTCCGTCGTGGAGACGTCGTGGCGCATCCGGACGGGTGGATCGAGATCGAGCGGACGACCGGTGATGTCCTGCGGCTCGACGTTCCGACGTACCGCGATCCCGACGTACCGAAGTGCTCCGCCGGTTTCCATGCGGCGGACGGTATGGACCTCGTCGACCTATTCATCGGGAGCGAGGGCACGCTTGGCGTCGTCGTCGCCGTCGACCTCGAGCTGACGCCGCTGCCGGTGTCGTCGCTGCTCTGTTGGCTCCCGATGCGATCGGAGTCAGAGGGTCTCGAGATCGTTCGCCGACTGCGCGACGCGTCGCAGGACACGTGGGCGAACCGGGATCCGAACGGGCTCGACGTGCCGTCGATCGAGCACATGGATCAGCGCTGCCTGGAGCTCTTGGTTGCCGACGGCGAGGATCGCAAGCAGGGCCTGCCCATCGACCCCACGGACGCGCTGGCGCTGGTGTTCCGGGTCGACTTGCACACGCCACTCGATGCCGAGGAGGCCATCGATCAACTCGTCGATCCCGACGGACCGGACTCGCCTCTTCGTCGACTCGTCGCCCTCCTCGGTGATCACGCCGACCGCTTGGAGGCGGCACTCCCGGGCGAGCACGCGAAGGCCGCGAGGATCGCCGCGCTGCGCGAGGCCGTGCCGATGGCGGTCAACCATCGCGTGCGCGACGCGCGGCTGCGTGACTCCGGTGTGCACAAGGTGGCGGGGGACTTCATCGTTCCGTTCGAACGGATGGGGGAAGCGTTCGCGGCGTACCGCGCAGCGTTCGACGCGCGCGGTCTGGACCACGCGATCTGGGGGCACATCGGCGACGGCAACGTCCACCCCAACGTGATCCCTCGGAACGCCGACGACGTGCGCGCCGGCAAGGAGGCGCTTCTCGAACTGGGCGAACTTGTCGTCGAGATGGGCGGCTCGCCGCTCGCGGAACACGGTGTCGGGCGACACCCCGTGAAGCAGCAATTCCTGCGCGCTCTGCGCGGTGACGACGGCATCGCAGAGATGCGGGCCGTGAAGCGTGCGCTGGATCCCTCGGGTCGTCTCGCACCGGGAGTTCTGTTCGACCCGGCGGACGCATGACGACCGGGTGGCGCGTCGCCGTCGATCGCGGCGGGACGTTCACCGACATCGTCGCCATGGCACCCGACGGGACGGTCACGGTCCGCAAGGTCCCCAGCGATCCGGCAGACGCCAGCCACGACGGAGCCGTCGCCGCCATTCGCGAGGTCGTGGGCGCGGGCGACGGACCGATCACCGCCGACGTGCTCGACTCGGTGCGCTGCGGCACGACCGTCGCCACGAACGCGCTCCTCGAACGTCGCGGTGAACGCTGCGCGCTGCTCGTCACCGCGGGCTTTCGTGACCTGCTCGTCATCGGCACTCAGGAACGTCCGGATCTGTTCGCCCTCGAGGTGCGTCGCGAACGACCGTTGCCGGAGCGCGCAATCGAGATCCCGGAGCGCGTGCTTGCCGACGGCACGGTCCGTACGCCGCTCGACGAGGACGCCGTCCGGCGGGCAGCAGCGAAACTCATCGCCGCCGACGTGAAGTCTGTCTGCATCGCGTTTCTGCACAGCTACGCCGAACCGGCCCACGAGCGGCGCACCGCGGAGATCCTCCGTGCCGCGGGCATCCGTCACGTCGCGGCGTCGCACGAGATCGCGCGTGAGGTGAAGGTCGTACCGCGAGCGGCGACGGCTGCGGCAGATGCGTATCTGACGCCCGTCTTGCGTCGCTCTCTCGACCGCTTCCGAGCGGCGTTCGCCGACGACGTCCGCGTCGGATTCATGGAGAGTCACGGCGGGCTGACGGATGCGGCGCGGGCGAGTGGGCCGCGCGCTGTCCTGTCGGGTCCGGCTGGTGGGGCACTCGCCGCCGCTTCCGTCGCGCGGCTCGTTGGTGCGACGCAGGTGATCGGTTTCGACATGGGCGGGACGAGCACGGACGTCTGCCGGTGGGCGGGTGAGCACGAGATCGTCTACGAGACGCGGGCGGCCGGCGTTCGTCTGCAGGTGCCCGCGCTGCGCCTCGAGACCGTTGCGGCAGGCGGTGGCTCCCGACTCACCTTCGACGGGCGCAGGCTGTGCGTCGGCCCCGAGAGCGTCGGTGCGGTACCCGGTCCCGCGGGGTACGGCCGTGGTGGTGCCGCGGCACTTACGGACGCCAACGCGGTGCTTGGCCGCCTTGTGCCGCAGGATTTCCCACATTGCTTCGGACTGAGTGGCACCGACGCCTTCGACGTGACGGCATCACGGGCCGCGGTCGCCGAACTGGCCGACGCCGCGGGACTCGAGGTCGAAGAGGCGGCGCTCGGATTCGTTCGGATCGCCGTGGCGCGGATGGCGCAGGCCATCCGCGAGGTCTCCGTCTCGCGCGGCCACGATGTGCGTGCGCATGCGCTCGTCTGCTTCGGCGGTGCGGGCGGTCAGCACGCGTGCGCGCTCGCTGCAGAACTCGGCATGCGGACCGTGCTGGTGCATCCGCTCGGGAGCGTGCTGAGCGCGTGGGGCATCGGCGGGGCGCGGCTGGCCCACGAAGAGGCATCGGCGGTCACCGGGGCGTGGGGAGACGAGACCGCAGCGCTCGCCGAGCACGCCTTCGCGCAGCTGGCGGAGCGTGGACAGGCGCGACTTGTCGAAGGCGGCGTGACGCGGGACCAGATCGCGTCCGATTGCCGTGTCGAGCTGCGGTACGCGGGCGTCGATCACACGATCGCCGTGCCGTTCGGCAGCGTGGTGGCGACCGCGAACGAGTTCCACATCGCACATCGACGCCTCTTCGGATTCGCACGGCGCGATCATCGGCTGGAGTGCGTCGCGGCGCGCCTGCGCACGGTCGAGCGGGAGCAGGCAGAGACCGTGGCTGAGCCCTCGATCTCTCGGGTCAGCACGTCGCGCGAGCCGCGCGAGGCAACGGTCTGGTTCGTCGGACCTGACGGCCCGGAGGCGCGGAAGATCCCCGTGCTCGCCGTGACCGACCTGACCCCGGGCGAGAACCGACCGGGGCCGGCCCTGATCGTCGACTCCGTGACCACGGTCCTCGTGGAGCCCGGCTGGCAGGTCGAGTTGGACGCCTCCGGCCTGTTGCGTCTTCGCGCGGAGCGGACGCTGCCCCCGCCACGACCGACCTCGCAGCGTGATCCGGTGTTCCTCGCGCTCTTCTCGAACGCGTTCATGTCGATCGCGGAGCGGATGGGTGCGGTGCTCGAGCGGGTCAGTCACTCGACGAGCATCAAGGAGCGCCTGGACTTTTCGTGTGCCGTGTTCGACGGCGAGCGTCGGCTCATCGCCAACGCACCCCACATCCCGGTGCACCTCGGCGCGATGGGGGAGAGCGTTCGGGCCATCGCCGCGGCACGTGGCCGCGATCTTCGCGAGGGCGACGTCTTCCTGACGAACGATCCCACAGCAGGTGGCTCGCATCTACCCGACATCACGGCGGTCACTCCGGTCGGCGTTCGCGACGGGCAGGCGCGGTACTGGATCGCAAATCGCGCCCACCACGCCGATGTCGGTGGGGTCACTCCGGGTTCGATGCCTCCGCTCTCCGAGAGCATCGACGAGGAGGGCGTGCGTCTGCACGACGTCCTGCTCCTGCGTGAGGGCGCGTTGCGCGAGACGGACGTGCGCGCGGTTCTCTCCGCCGGGCCCTATCCCGCTCGCGGGCTCGATGAGCGGATCGACGATCTGCGCGCGCAGGCCGCGGCGAACGCGCAGGGTGCGCAGCTGCTCGCGGCGCTGGCGGCGTCGCACGGCGCCGATGTCGTGAGCGCCTACATGGGGCACGTGCTCGACGACGGCGAGGCCGCGATGCGCGAACTCCTCGACGGTCTCGCCGATGGACGCCGCGAGCACACCGACGTGCTCGATGACGGGACGCCCTTGTGCGTGTCCGTCACCATCGATGGCCAGGGTGTGATCGTCGACTTCGCCGGCACAGGTCCACGCTCACGCGGGAACCTCAACGCACCACGTGCCGTCTCCCGCGCGGCGGTGCTCTACGCGCTGCGCACGCTGATCTCGCGCGACGTTCCCCTCAACGAGGGCTGTCTGCGGCCGGTGGAGATCCGGATTCCTGCCGGCTCGCTCCTCGATCCGCAGCCGGGCGATGCCGTGGTGGGGGGCAACGTCGAGACGTCGATGCGCGTGGTGGACGTCGTGCTGGGAGCGCTCGGCGCCGTCGCCGCCAGCCAGGGAACGATGAACAACGTCGCGTTCGGTCCCGAGGACGGCAGCGGCGCGTACTACGAGACCATCGGCGGAGGGTCCGGCGCCGGGCCGGGGTTCGACGGCGAGTCGGCGGTGCAGTCACACATGACCAACACGCGCATCACCGATCCCGAGGTCCTCGAGCATCGGTGGCCGGTGATCCTGCGACGCTTCGGAGTGCGCGACGGAAGCGGCGGCGAAGGACGCTGGCGCGGCGGCGATGGCGCGGTTCGCGAACTCGAGATGCTGGCTGCGCTGCGCGGCGGCATCCTGTCGGAGCGCCGCACGCGCGGGGCGTTCGGACTGGAGGGCGGCCGAGCCGGTGCTCCCGGACGTAACCTGCTCATCCGAGACGGTGAGGAACGCGAGCTCCCGGGACGTGCCGCCGTCACGTTCCGCGAGGGCGACATCCTGCGGATCGAGACACCCGGTGGAGGTGGCTACGGATCGCCGGATTGACCACGCCGGCGCCGTCCCGAGATGACCACGACGGCGATCACGGCCAGGCCGACGACGAACACCGAACCGAGCCCGATCGCGAAGTCCCGGAACTGGTCGCCGCGGAGTCCGGCGTCCCGCTTGAGGTCGCTCGGAGGCTCCTGGATCGCGCGGAGTGGATTGGGTGTGCGGCTCACGCCCGGATTATCACGGGACCGTCGCCCTCGCCGTTAGATTCGAGACCTTCCCATGGAGACCTCGATGACGAGTCAGGGCGGCCTCACCTATCGCGGTTCCGGAGTGGACATCGATCTCGCGACGCGCGGGCTCCAGCGGGCCAAGGCCGCGATCGAGGCAACGCACGGCGACGGCTGTGTCGGAGGAGTGGGTGGCTTCGGCGGCTTGTTCCGCATGCCAGAGGGGCTGCGTGAGCCGCTGCTCGTGGCCTCGACCGACGGCGCAGGCACGAAGATCCATGTCGCGCACCTCGTCGGCCGCCACGGGACACTGGGCGAGGACCTCGTCAACCACTGCGTCAACGACATCCTCGTGCAGGGCGCCCGTCCGCTCTTCCTGCTCGACTACATCGCGGCCGGGAAGCTCGACGAGGACGTGCTCGTCGACGTCATCGAGGGCTTCGCGCGAGCGTGCGGAGCCAACGGCTGCGCGCTCCTCGGCGGCGAGACGGCCGAGATGCCCGGCACGTACCGCGAAGGCGACTTCGATCTCTGCGCGACCGTCATCGGCGTCGTCGAGCGCGCGCACCTGCGTCCGACGCCGGACGTCGGTCCTGGGGACGTGCTGATCGGCCTCCAGTCGTCGGGCCTGCACACCAACGGGTTCTCGCTCGCCCGCAAGGCGATCTTCGAGCGCGCCGGCCTGAGCGTGTCGGACACGCCGGAGGTTCTCGGCGGTACGACGATCGGCGACGCACTGCTCGCCGTGCATCGCACGTACGCGCCCCTGCTCCTGCCGTTGCTCGAGGACGACGCCATCAAGGCGATGTGCCACATCACGGGCGGCGGGTTCACCGACAACCTCCCGCGCGTCCTGCCGGAGGGCGTCCGCGCTCGCGTCGATGCCACGCGCTGGACTCCGCTGCCGATCTTCGATCTGATCCGCGAGTCCGGTGACGTCGCAGCCGACGAGATGCACCGCACGTTCAACATGGGGATCGGCATGATCCTCGTGACGCGGCCTGAGCGCGCCGATGCCCTGCTCGCGGCGCTCGAGGCGGCCGGCGAGAGCGGAGCCTGCGTGATCGGCGACCTCGTTGCCGGAGAGCGGGGCGTCGACATCGCCCACCGCTCCTAGCTCGCCTCGTTCACGAGGACGCCGGGACACTGTGCGAGAGGCGAACGCGACAGGTGACGGCGGTCACCTGCACCGTTCCTCGATCGCGCCGCGATCCCGCGACGCCCTCGTGAACGATCCCCGCTTGCGACTTTGAGCCTGGCGCGAGCCTGATCGTGCCGTCTCACTTGCCTCGAGCGCCCTCGTTGGCCGATAGGCCGACATCGGGCGCACGCGGCGCCCGCTCCACTCGAGGAGCGCGATGCGCGGCACGGGCGACGGACAGAACCAAACGAGGTCTGGTCTCGCGACCGCGCTTCGTCGGCTCGCACCACTGGCCGCTGTCCTCCTCCTGCTCGTCGCCCCCCGGGCCACCGCCCGCGAGCCCCGTCTGCCCGTGCGAGATGCGCGCGAGGCCGTGCGCGGCAACCTCCCGGCGCCTGGCGTCGTACCGTTCCTCGGCGTGGTCACGGCGGAGGTCTCCGGCGGGCTGCGCGTACAGCGCGTGGTCGCTGGTTCGGCGGCACAGCTCGCAGGGGTTCGCATCGGCGATGTCCTGACCGGGCTGGGTGGCTGGGGCCTGCGATCGGGTCCGGACATGGATGACGCTCTCGCGCCCTGCGTGCCCGGCGAACGCGTGGCGCTGACATTCGTCCGCGACCGCACACTCCGCGATGGGGAGGTCGTGCTCGGCTCTCGCCGCCGAGGTGAACAGCTCTTCTCGAAGAGCCGCTTCCGGTTGGCCGTGGTGCCGCTGGCATTTGCCAGAGCGCATGGCGACGCCGCTCCCTCGGCAGCGAGCCTGCGTCGCTTCTACTTCGAGCTGACCGGGCGTCGCGGCGACGGGGCGTCCCTCGCGGACTACTTCGATCAGCAGAGCAACGGCGCGATGCGCGTTGCCGGCGACGTGCTCGAGACCGTGACCGTGCCGAACGGCCGCGCCCACTACGCCCGCCGTGGCATGGGGGCCGCCTCCGGCTCGCTCTATGCCGCCGCTGCGCGGATCCTCCGCGAGCGTCTCGGCACCCGAGAACTCGCCGCCTACGACGGCGTCGCGTTCCTGTATCCGGGGGCGCAGGAGACGGTGCCGGGCCGGGCGCTTTGGCCGCACCGCGCCATGCTCTCGATCGGCGGCCGGCGGCTGCCGTATTACGTACACGCCCAGGAGACGGTCGCCAGCGGTGAGATCGGCGAGCACTGCCACGAGTTCTCCCACCTGCTCGGCCTGCCCGACTCGTACGGCATCGGTCATCGCACCGGTTCGGGCGACTTCTGTCTGATGGCCATCGGTCACCGCGGCGGGCGTCGTGTCGGACCGCGCTCGCCGTTCTCGATGTGCGCGTGGTGTCGCGATCGACTCGATTGGGCGGATACCGTCACCATCGATCCGCGCATCCCGCAGCGTCTTCGACTGCGGCCGGTCGGAGACGGTGGCGCGGTTGTTCGCATCCCGCTGACGCCGCGGAGCGACGAGTACCTCGTGCTCGAGGTGCGCGCCCGCCGCGGGTTCGACGCCGATCTGCCGAGTGCGGGGCTCCTGGTCTGGCATGTCGGTGGCGCCCCGACGCCGGGGCAAGGGCGCTATCGAACGTACGTGGATCTCGTCGAGGCGCACGGTGTCGACACCTTCGATGCCTCGTTGGTGCGAACGACGGAGATCGCCTTCCCGACCGAGCGCGCGAAGGACCTGACGCCGCAGACGATCCCTGCGATTGTCGCGTCGCGGGACGGAGCGTTCCGCGTGCATCTGACGGACATTCGGCGCGAGGGGGACGGGTCCGTGACGCTCACGGTCAGCCGTCCGCGCCGAGTCAATCAGCGGGCGCCGCGTCCGTACGCCGGCACTCGCCCGTCCGCTGACGGTTCGATTACGCGCCGCGATCCGATCACCGGTGAGACGATCCGCTTCGTGGTCGGTCCCGACACCGGCACGGTCGAGGCGACCGTCGCGCAGCCCCGCGGCAGTCGCTGACTAGCCCGGACTATTCATGAGGCTCGCGCACTCCGTGACGACCATCGCCCAGGAGTCGCGGAGCCGCCTGGATGCGGGGGCGACGCCACGCGCCGAGTGGCCCGTCCTGAGCGAGGACAGAACGTCGAGATCAAGGCGCGCCGACGACTGCGACGCCGTTCCGTCTCGGAGGAGGCGCAACGCAGAGATCGGCGGTCTGGACCGCTCAGGTGTGTGAGTCGTCGTGAATAGTGCGGGCTAGGCGCTGCTATCCAGCTCCACGAACTGGAACCCGATCTCCTCGACCTCCGCGCGTACCTCGGCTTCGATCGCATTGACGCGTTCGACGAGCGCGGCGGCGTCACCGATGAGATCGGGTGGACGCACTTTGCAGGCGACCATGATCCGACCCGGGCCGGACCAGACGGCGATCAGGCGCAGCATTTCGAATCCGTTGCGGGCCCAGACGGCGCGGATCTCGTCCTGCAGCGCGACCGATGCTGACGAGCCGACGACCAATCGCCGCACCTGCGCGACCAGGAACGTGGCGACC
Source organism: Planctomycetota bacterium (assembly GCA_021776825.1). Classification (GTDB taxonomy): domain Bacteria; phylum Planctomycetota; class JAJSAM01; order JAJSAM01; family JAJVHW01; genus JAJFFG01. Next base: position 44,660 of record JAJFFG010000014.1, on the reverse strand, counting down.
ACCAGCAGCAGCACGCCGAGGATGCACGTCCCGACGGCGTCGTAGAGCACCTCACCCGTGATGATGGTCAGCGCGACCGCGGCGAGGGCGATCAGCAGGCCCGCCATCGCGGCGAGATCCTCGAGCGTCACGACCAGCAGGTTGACGTTCCCGGTTCGACGCGCCCAGGCGAGGAGCGGTGTGTCGCCGCGGACCCGCGCGCACTCCTTCCACGCCGCCCACAGGCTGCCGCCCTCGAGGACCATGCCGAACAGAAGGACACCGATGGCGATCCACGGGCTCTCGACCGGCGTCGGGTGCGAGAGCTTGTGGACGCCCTCGTACAGCGAGTAGAGCCCGCCCAGCGTAAACAGCACGACCGCCACGACGAGGGCCCAGAAGTAGGACTCACGTCCGTAGCCGAGCGGATGTCGATCGTTGGCCGGGCGCTTCGCCCGCGCGCCGCCGAGGAGCAGCAGGCCCTGATTGCCGGAGTCGGCGAAACTGTGGATCGACTCGGCCATCATCGCGCCCGAGCCCGTCGCCACCGCGGCGACCAGCTTGGCGATGGCGATCCCCAGGTTCGCGACGAGCGCGAACACCACCACCTTGGTCGAGCCTCCGGCCATGGGCGTCGTTCTCGCATGTGGCGGCCCCGGCGTCACGTCCGCAAGAGGGGCCTTGACCTCGGCAGCCCGGAAGTGTACTAGTTGTATTAGTACAGTCATGGCGCTTCGACTCGACCCCACGAACCCTGAGCCGCTCTTCCAGCAGCTCGTCTCTGCCGTGAAGCACGCGGTGGCGGTGGGGGCGATGGCGCCCGGCGACCGGCTTCCGTCGGTGCGAGAGCTCGCACGGGAGCTGGTCGTCAACCCGAACACGGTGGCGCGGGCGTACCAGGCGCTCGAGACCGAGGGCGTCACGCGCTCGCGACGTGGGTCCGGGACCTTCATCGCGGATCGGCGCGTCACGTTGCGCGACGACGAGCGTCGGCGGCGCTTCCGTGAGGGGCTCGACGCCCTGCTGAGCGACGCCGTCCATCTGGGACTCAGCGAGCCGGACGTGCGGGGTGAGATCGACGAGGCCATCGGCCGCTTCCGCTTTGACGGACCGACCGCGGAGGACGAGGGATGAGCGACGCAACCGTCGCATGCTTCGACGGCGTGACGCACTACCACGGTGCGACGCGCGCGCTGCACGCACTGAGTCTCGAGATTCCGCGGGGCGGAGTGTTCGCGCTTCTCGGACGCAACGGCGCCGGGAAGACCACAGCCATCCGCTGCCTTCTCGGACTACTCGCTCCGTCACGCGGACGGATCTCGGTGCTCGGCGAGGATGCGTCGAGTCTGCCGTTCGCGGTGCGCGATCGCATCGGCTACGTGGCGGAAGGGCAGCCTCTGGTGCCCTGGATGACGGTGGGGGAGGCGGCGTCGTTCCAGGCAGCCACGTTCCCGTCGTTCGATCGCAAGCTCTGCGACGATCACCTGGCGCGGCTCGACCTGCCACTGGATCGCCGCATCAAGAACCTCTCGCGCGGTCAACGTGCTCAGGTCGCGCTGTCGCTGTCGCTGTCGTTGGCGGCCCGGCCGGAGCTGGTTGTTCTCGATGACCCCGCGATGGGGCTCGACGCCGTCGTCCGTCGTGAGTTTCTCGAGGCGATGATCGACCTCATCGGCGACGAGGGCCGCACAGTGCTCTTCAGCTCGCACGTGCTGGCCGATGTCGAGCGCGTGGCCGACCGCGTGGCGATCCTCGATCGCGGCGTGCTGCGCGCGAATGCGCCGTTGGACGTGCTCAAGGAGCGCGTGCGTCGGTTGCATGGCGTGTTCCCCGATGCAGCGCCGGAAGCGCCGGCGCTGCCAGGGATCGTCCGGTCGACGCGGCGACGCAACGAGTTGCTGCTCACCGTCGCCGCCGGGCACGACGCGGCCGAGGCGCGAGTGCGCGAGCTCGGAGCGCGCCACGTCGAGTGGGAGACGCTGCCGTTGGAGGATCTGTTCATCGAGTACACGTCCGCGTCAGGAGGTGCAGCGTGATCGGCGCGATCTTCCGCAAGGAACTGCGCGAACTGCGACGCGCCGGAGGGATGCTGCTTGGGGTTGCCGTGGGGATCGCCGCCGTCGCGTCGCAGAACAGCGATGCCGGGATGATGCTCCTCTTCTTGCTCGGGATCTCCGGCGTCCTGCTCGGGATGGTGCAGGGCGAGCTGGATCGGCGATCGCGCCGTGACGAGTTCGTGCTGCACCGTCCGGTGCCGCGCGGGCTGACGCACGCCGGGCGGAGTGCCGCCGGTCTGACGTGGGCGCTCCTGATCGGCGTGCTGCCCGGTCTGCTGGTGCTCCTGCTGCCGTATCACGAACGAAGCCAGCCGTTCGCGTGGCACGTGGACGTGTCGGGCCCCCTCACCCTGCGTGGATCGTCCGTCGCCGCTGCGTCGCTGGCAGCCGGTCTCTGCGTGATGGGCTGGGCGACCGCGCGTCTCGGCGCAAGCTCGCGCAACGCCGTGCTCGCGATGACGCTCGCTCTCGTGTTGCCGTCCCTCGGCGGTCTGGTCGTGCTGCGGCAGTCGGGCGATGCCGGTGTGGGGTGCGCACTCGTCCTGGTCACCTTGGTCGCGATGACCGCCTCGTTCCTGGAGCTTGCGCGGCCGCGGAACGGTGTGCTGCGCAACGCGTTCGTGGGAGTGCTGCTCGTCGTTGCGACGCTGGAGACCGCCCTGTGGATCCGGCCGATGGCGCACGTGATCCAGCCGGAGCTGTACCCGCGCATGGCGGTGTCGGAGACCTACGAACTCGTCCTCCACGAGTACCTCGATCACCCGAAGCCGAAGGGCGTGACGTGGGTCCGCGTCTACGACGTCGATCGCAACGAGATCGCGTACGGCCGGATGAATGCGAAGGAGAGCGTCCTGCCGCCGATCGCTGCTCGCGTCAGCGTGACGCAGGAACCGTTCGAACACTCTCCGTACTCGACGTTCGACGGCGATCTCGAACACGGGATCGAGCGCCGCCTGTTCCCGCGCTCCTGGACGCAGAGCCTCGCGTGGGCGCTGACCTCCGCGGACCCCCGACGCTCGCAGCACAGCGTCGATCTGGAGTGGAACGTCGAGGACGGTCGGCTCGTGGCCCGTCGGCGCATGGACCGCGAGCTCGTCGAGGTACTCGGTCCAGAGGGAGCGTTCGCCGGCGACGCGCGCGACCGCGCCGGGCGGTGGGACTTCGAGACCGTCCACGTCGTGACCAACACGTCGATCCGCGGGTGGATCCGGCTCGACGACGAGGGCCGCGTCGCGCTCGTCGATCCGGGTCGACGCCGCGTGACGTTTATCCAACTCGTCGCCCCCGAGCCAGAGACGCCCAAGAAGGACGAGGCGCCCGAGGAGGACGAGCAGCCCAAGAAGGACATTGAGATCGTCGCACCGCTCGCCACCGTCACTCACGTCGACCTGCCCGGCACCGGCCCGATCTCCGCGCTGCCCGCGATCGGATGGAGGGGTTGGGTTGGAGCGCGTCACGACCGGCTGCGCGAGCGCGACGTGTCGGTCCCCCTTCCGGTGCGCGTCGGCGACGACGTGTTCGCCATCGACGCGACGGACGGAGTGGTGGGGACGGTGTCCATCCCCGTGGATCGCGGCGAGCTCACCGGATCGCACGACGGCCTGGGCTTCACGTCGATGGACTCTCCGGCGCGTGCCGTTGGCGTGCACATGCAGTTCCACTTGGTTGACGAAGACGGCGTCGATCGCACCGTCACAATCGACCTCGATCCGGTGCGCTGGCAGGAGTGGATCGGTGCGGCGCTCGTGACGCTTCCGACCGTGCTGCGTCCGCCGCTGTTGAACGTCGTTTCGGCTGCGGCACCGCCGCCCCCGAACCGCCGCGCGATGTTCCACCGTTGGTGGCTGGACGCGGTGATCGCGGGCGGAGGCGGCCTCGGCGCGCTCGCCGTCTCGCTGTTGCTCGCCGTCGTCTCCGCGTGGCGCTGTCGTCGTCGTGCGCGGCTGCTCTGTGGCAAGGGGCGCCCGGTGTTCGTGTGGACCGTCTGGGGTGCAATGCTCGGACCGATCGCGTTGCTCTGGCAGCGGGCGGCACTGCCGACGACGCACGTCGAGGCCTGCACGTGCGGAGAGCGTCGCTCCGTGACCGTCGACGTGTGCGACGGCTGCGGCGCGGGCTGGCCGACTCCCGGAGCGACCGGGTGCGAGGTGTTCGCGTGATCGGAAGAACCGAAGGGAGAACGAGATGAGCAACCCAGGGACCGTTCTTGGCGGTGCGGGACTCGCGTGCGGCGCGCTCGCGCTGGTCGTCGCGCTGTCCGTGTCGGGGCCGCCTGACACGGCGGCGCCGGCTGGGGCCACGACGGCCGACGTCGTGGCACTGAAGGACGCCGTGCGCGTGCTCGAACGCCGCGTCGAACAGGCGGCTCGTACACGGCGTGATGCGCCGACTCCGGCCGCGGCGGCGCACGTGCCTCCCGACCTCGAGGAACGGCTCGCCCGACTCGAGGAACGCGCACAGTCGAGCGAGCAGGCGGCCGCGATCGACGTGTCGACGTCGCATGCCAACGGTGAGGACGTGCGCGCCCACGACGCCCGCGCGCAGGATGCTCTGGCGCACGATGTCCGGGCCCAGGCCATTCGCGCGCTGCTGGCGTCGCGTTCGGTGTCGCCGGATGAGATCCCGGAGCTCCAGCGGACGGCGATCGACGCGTCGGCACCGGTCGCGGATCGTATGCACGCACTGCGACGCCTGCGCGGCACCAGCGACGGCCGCTCCCGAGAAGTCGTGATCGCGCTCGCCGAGTTGGCCCGCACGACCGACGACTCGGACGTCCGTGCGGACATCTTCCGTCAACTCGACGGCGTCGCGTTCATGGAACTGCGGCAGCCGCTCCTCGACGCGCTGCAGTCGGACGCGGATCGGAAGGTGCGCGAGGAGGCCGCCGAGACGCTCGAGGGCTACCTCGACGATCCGTCCGTCCGCGCGGCGCTCGAGCTCGCGGCAGAGAACGACGCCAACCGTGACGTTCGTGAGCAGGCAGCGGAGACGCTCGAGGGTCGGAAGCGCCGACGCTGATCGTTCTGTCACCTCGGGGGCGGGATCTCGATTCCGCCCCCGAACTGCCGATAGCGAAGTGATGGGCTCCGCTCCGCGCAAGCACTGGGATCACGTACACGTCGCCGATCGGAACGACCTTCGGCGCGGCAGCGAGCAGTTTCACCACCTCCCGCACGAGGCGCAGGACGAGTTCGAGGAGCGCTGGAGGGCCGAGGTCGAGCGACAGCTCGAGCGCGAGGAGCTGCGCCGCCGGTTCTTCAAGCGCTCGGTCGTCGAGGGTGCGCTCCTCTTCGCGATGCTGAACATCGTGTTCGACGTCGCGTCGTTCTGGAGTGTCATCACCGCGTTCGTCGTCGGTGCGGGCACGGGGGCGCTCTGGTACCAGCTCCGCGCGAAGCGCTTCCTCTGCATCTTCCTCTCGCTCCCCGGCTACTTCATCGTGCGCGCGGTGTCCGGGATGCCCGACCCGTTCACGCTCCTGTTCGGTGCGGTCGCCTTCCTCGCCGTCATCGCCGCCGCTGGAACGATCCGGGAGTTCCGCCGCGGCGATCACTCGGTGATGTGACCGTCGCGTAGAGTGCGCGCGTGACGAGACCGCGACCCCACGAGCATCCCGCGTGCGTCACCGACGCCGTATTGCGCGCTGCGTGCAAGCTGACTCGCACGCGCGCATCGGGACCGGGCGGACAGCATCGCAATCGAGTGCAGACGGCCGTCGTGTTGGAGCACGTGCCGACCGGGGTCAAGGTGACGGCGTCGGAACGTCGCCGTGCCGTCGAGAACGAAGCCGTGGCGCGGAGTCGGCTGCGATTGGCGTTGGCCGTTCAGGTCCGCTGCGACGCGGCGGACAAGCCGACGCCAATGTGGACCTCGCGCAGTCGGGGGGGCCGCATCTCGGTCAGCCCGCGCCACGATGACCTGGCGCGCATGATCGCGGAGGCGCTCGATGCTCTCGCGGCCGACGACTGGGACGGCAGTGTCACGGCAGGGCGACTGAGCACGACGCAGAGCCAGCTCGTGCGACTCCTGGCGCTGCATGCGCCGGCGCTCGAGGTCTGGAATGCGGAGCGAGTCGCACGCGGTCTGCGACGGCTGTCAGCGCGGTAGGGTCACGTCGAACGCTCCGAAGAGTGAGTCCGAGTCCTGGATCTCGATCTGGATCGTCTGCCCTTCGGAGCCCGGACGCTGACGCGCTCCCGTGCCGAGCTGCACGCGATCGAACCGCCCGTCGGCGGAGCGATGCAGCTCGACCTCCTCGTCCCACGGCCCGCTCACCGTCGGTGCCGACCGCCCGAACACGACGAGCTGTCCGTCGCTCTCCGGACGCGCGTAGACAGCGAGGTAGGCTTCGAGATGATCGTTCCAGCGCACGCTGAGCCGGCCGGGTCCAGCGCGGAACAGCGGTCGCGCAAGTTGGACGTCCTGCGTCCACGCGCCGTCCGCGCCCAGGAACTCCCACGCCGCGCGATCTGCGAGCTCCCCCGAAGGGACGCGAGCCACGTAGACGCGGTTCGTCCCGGCGTCTCCGCGCACGCCCACCACGTGGTCGTGCGGATTGCCTTCGACCACCGACTGGAATACCGGGTCGCCGCGGCCGAAGAATCGCCAGTCGTCGCCGTGCTCGACCGCATCGACGGGCATGAACCGATGTGCGACCGCTACGCCAGAGCCGTGATAGTCGAGCGTCTCGCCGTCTCGCCCGACGCGCACGACGCCGTAGAGCGCGGTCAGCACTTCGTTGTCGAGGATCTGGAACCAGACGACACGCAGGTCGCCTGGCTCTGCGATCCACGGGCAGTCCGGCGGCTCGAACGCCCTGAACGGAATGATCAGGTCGAGCGACCCGTGCTCCCAGGGGCGGAGTGTCGAGAGCCCGTGGAACCCGTCGAACTGCACCACGCTCGGCTCCACCGAGACGGGCGGACCGAGACGCGGCGCCGCGCACCCGACACCGAATGCGGCACCAAGCAGCACAACGAGCGGGAGTAGAACGCGCGGACTCACCCCGGCATGATGCGCGTTCGTCGCCGCCAGAGGGAGCCCTTCCGGTGCGCATCGTCACCTGGAACGTCAACTCGATCCGTGAACGCCTGGAGAAGCTCCCGGACTGGCTCGCGAAGTGGGAGCCGGACGCGCTCTGCCTGCAGGAGACGAAGGTCGTCGACGCGGACTTCCCGCACGCCGAGATCGAGGCCATGGGGTACCGGGCTTCGGTCTACGGACAGAAGACCTACGTCTGCGTCCCCCTGGAATCCAGGAGGGGCGCCACCGGTCCAGTAGAACCCGCATGGCACCCCAGGGAGGAACGTCAGAGCTTTGCAGCTCTTACGCCGCTGCCGCGGCCGCAGCAGTGCGGCGGCGACGACGGCGCCAGAAGCCCAGGCCGAGCAGGCCCATGGCCATCATGGCGTAGGTCGAGGGCTCCGGGACCGGCGCGGTGCCCGTGACGCGGTGGTCGAGAACGACGGTGATCCAGTCGCCCGTGCCGAACGTGTACCGGTGGCCGTTCGGCGAGTTGAACGTGAGGCCGTTCATCCAGAAATTGATGAGGATCTTGTCGTTCCCACCGTTGTAGATCTTGCCCATCGGATCGGGGTGCGAGCCCTGGCCCGCGGCCAGGTAGGCGCCGTTGAGCCCGTCGATGTAGATCGAGTCGAAGTCGAACGAGATGTACTCCGTGGGGTTCCAGATCTGGTTCGGGTCGACGGCCGCATAGGTCGCTGCCTCGGCGAAGATGTCGCCGCCGAACTCGGACTGGGTGTTGATCCCGTTGATCCCCGTCACGTTGCTGTGGAAGTTCGCCATCGTTGACGAGAGGTTCGCGACGGCGCCGCGACCTCCGAACCACGAGCTCCATCGGCCGCCCTTCACGTTGAACGAGCCGTCCAGCGTGGCGACGTTCGAGCCGATCTCGCCGCTCCACGTAGCGGTCCAGTTGCCCTTGAGTTTGTTCGCGGCGTTCACGTAGCCGTCCTTGACGGTCGCCGTGAGCGTCGAGCCGGCGTGGGCTTCTTCGACGGGCAGGGCGAGCAGTGCGACGCCGGCGATGAGCACCGAGAGTGCGATCTTCTTCATGACTTTCTCCACCTCAGACTTGGCGATGGGAGTCGGATCGCGAAGGGCGTGCCGAACGCCGAGGTCTCGTTCTTCGAGCCCGGAGCAGGACGCTCTACTCTTCGATCGTGAGATGGGTCACAGGCTCCCCTGTGGCGTCGGGACGACACGTCGAGAGGGATGAACATGGACGACGCGCTGCTGCGACATCGGGACGCATTCCCGATCCTCTCCCGCACGAACTACCTCATCTCGAACTCGCTCGGTGCCATGCCGGCGACAACCGCCGACCGCCTCGCGGAGTACGCGAACACCTGGGCGACGCGCGGCGTGCGTGCCTGGGGCGAGGGCTGGTGGGAGATGGCGATGTCGGTCGGCGACGAGCTCGCCCCGATCCTCGGCGTCGGAACCGGCGAGGTCTGCTTCCACCAGAACGTGACGCTGGCCTCGGCGGTGTTCGTCTCGGCGGTCGACTTCCGCGGCGATCGCAACAAGCTCGTGATCGTCGATCTCGAGTTCCCGTCGCTGCAGTACCTCTACCACCAGCACCCCGACGCCGAGATCGTCACCATCCGTTCGAAGGACGGCATGACGATCGACGAGGACGAGCTCTGTGCCGCGATCGACGAGCGCACGGCGTTGGTCGCGATCTCGCACGTGCTCTTCCGTTCGGCATACGTCATGGACGCGCAGCGCATCGCCGCGCGAGCCCGCGAGATGGGGGCGCTGACGCTGCTCGACGTCTTCCAGGCCGCCGGGACGGTGCCGCTGCGTCTGAAGGAGTGGGGCATCGACGCCGCGGTGGGGGGCTGTCTCAAGTGGCTCTGTGGCGGCCCTGGCAACTGCTATCTCTGGGTGCGGCCCGAACTCCACGCGACGCTCGAGCCGCGGCTCACCGGCTGGCAGGCGCACCCGCGTCCGTTCGCGTTCGAGGCCGGACCGATCGAGTTCCGCGAGGGCATCGGCCGCTTCCTCACCGGCACGCCGAACATCCCGGCGTTGTACGCGGCGACCGAGGGACTGCGCATCCTGCGCGAGGCGGGGGACGTGGCGATCCGCGCGAAGTCGGAGCGCCAGACGGCGCGACTGGTGGAACTGGCGGACGCCCAGGGCTGGACTGTCACCGCGCCGCGCGACCCCGCGAAGCGCGGCGGGACCGTGGCTGTGGACGTACCGCACGGCGTCGATGTCGCGGCGGAGCTGAACGCCCGCGACATCTGCTGCGACTTCCGGCCCGGCGCCGGGATCCGCATGTCGCCGCACTTCTACACGCGCGACGACGAGCTCGACTCGGCGGTCGCTGCGGCGGCCGAGATCCTCGAGAGCGGCGCGTGGGAGCAGCACGCCGGCACTCGGAGGACCGTCACGTGAGCCTCATCGACATCTCGCAGCGCGTCACGGCGGGCTCCGCCGTCTTCCCGGGCGACACGCCGTTCGCGCTGAACAAGGTCATGAGCATGGACAAGGGCGGTTCGTGCGACGTCGGCACCATCACGAGCACGCTCCACGTCGGCACGCACGCCGACGCCCCGTCGCACTTCGTCCCCGGCGGTCCGGGCATCGGCGAGATGCCGCTCGAACACTACTTCGGTCCGGTGCGTGTCGCAGAGCGCATCGGCAACGGCCCGCTGACTGCGGCTGAGGTCCGCTCGTGGAACCTCATGGCCGGCATGCGCTACCTCGTCAAGACGCGCACGACCGTCGATCCCGACGAGTGGCCGGCGGAGTTCGCTCACCTGTCGCCCGAGGCCGCGGCGGCATTGACCGAGTCGCGCGTGGCGCTGTTCGGCATCGACACGCCGTCCGTCGATCACCAGGAGTCGAAGTCGCTCCCCGCACACAAGGAACTGCTGCGCGGGACGGTCGCGATTCTCGAGAACCTCGACCTGTCAGCGGTCCGCCCCGGCCCCTACGAACTGATGGCGTTCCCGCTCCGCATCCCCGGCGCCGACGCGAGCCCCGTGCGAGCCGTGCTGCGGTCGTTGATGTAGAGGGCACTCGCTCTCCGGGTCCCCAGCCCGGCCGGTTCACGCGGAGAGCGGCGCTCCGGACCGCTCCGGCGTGAGAGTCCTCCTGGAGAGTCCGGGTTCGCGCCGTACGGGTGGATCTCCTGATCCACCCCGCCGAGTCAGCGAACGTCCGCTACACCAGGCGCAGCTTGAAGCGCTGGATCTTGCCGGTCGCGGTCTTCGGGAGTTCGTCCACGAACTCGATCCACCGGGGACGCTTGTACGTGGCGAGCTTGTCCACACAGTGGCTGATCAGCGTCGCGCTCAGTTCGTCGCTGCCGGTGAACCCGGCCTGCAGAGTCACGAACGCCTTCGGCTTGACCAGGTCGGACGCGTCGCGCTCGCCGATCACGGCGCATTCGAGCACGGCCTCGTGGGAGATGAGCGCGCTCTCGACCTCGACGGGACTTGTCCAGATGCCGCCGACCTTGAGCATGTCGTCGCTGCGGCCCGCGTGCCAGTAGTAGCCATCCTCGTCGACGGTGTACTTGTCGCCCGTGAACACCCACTCCCCCAGGAAGGTCTCTCGACTGCGCTGGTACTGATGCAAGTACCCGAGCGCGGCGGTCTCGCCCCTGACAAGCAGGTTGCCCACCTCGCCCCGCGGAACCTCAACGCCGTCGTCGTCGACCAGCCGCAGCTCGTAGCCGTCGAACGGCTTGCCACTCGAACCTGGACGGCAGTCCTCGGGACGGTTGGAGAGGAAGATGTGGAAGATCTCGGTTGAGCCGATGCCGTCCACGATCGTCAGGCCGGTGCGCGCCTTCCACGCCTCCCAGATCGGCGCGGGGAGCGCCTCGCCGGCGGACACACAGACACGCAGCGACGACAGGTCGTAGGTCGTGTCGAAGTCCGGCACGGCCATCGCCATCGCGTAGCCCGTGGGGGCGTTGTAGAGCACCGTCGGCTTGAAGCGGTCGATCAGCCCCAGCACGTCAGTGGCGACGCGGGGAGAGCCGGCGAGCAGCACGACGCTGGCGCCCACGTACCACGGGAAGATGAGGTTGCCGCCGAGCCCGAAGGTGAAGAACAGCTTGGCGCCGGCGAACGTCCGATCGGCGTCCGTCAGTCCGAGCACGTTGACGCCCCAGAGCTGGGCCGTCAGCGGGTAGTCCTTGTGCGCGTGCGGGATGCCCTTGGGCTGGCCCGTGGTGCCGCTCGAGTAGTTGAGCGAGCAGATGTCCTCGCGGTGCGTCGCGACGCCCTCGCACGTGGAGGGGGAGTCCGCGATCCACGAGGCGTAGGCGAGGTCGCCGTCGCGCTGCGGCGTGCCGATGACGACGACGTGCTCGATCGATGGGCAGTTCTCGCGGATGGCGTCGAGCGAGGCCAACAGCGCCTCGTGCACGACAACGACGCGCGGTCGTGCGTCGTTCGCGATGTACTCGACGTCATACGGCTTCGACATGGTGTTCATGCCGATCGCCGCCGCGCCGATCTTCACGATGCCGAAGAACGTCGTGACCCACTCGGCGCAATCGAGCGAGAGCAGACCGACGTACTCGCCAGGCCGCACGCCGAGGGCGCGCAGGGCGTTGCCGCACCGGTTGGCCTCGGCGGAGACCTCGCCGAACGTCATCTCGCGTTCGAGGCTCAGCAGCGCCGTCTTGTCGGCGCGCTCGGCCAGGTTGCGCTCGAGGATGTCGACGCAGTTGTAGAGGAGGGGTAGGTCGTCGGCGTTCATGCTCTCGGTCTCCGCGATGCGACCACCGTCACCGACGGCGGGCGGACACTCTACACGAGGGCACGGCGAGTTCTGGAGCCTCGCGCCAGGCTCCGGCGAGCGATCCTACCCGGGGTGATTGCGGTCTCCGCGAACGAGAAAAGCGCGCGGTCCGATGCCGGTCCGCGCGCCCCTTCCTTCCCATCCGCAGCTCAGGTGTGACGCCGAGCTGGAGGTCACCTCACGGTACGGATCCCGCGCATGATGTCAACGCTCGCGCGAGCGGACGCACCCCCACTTCCGCCCAGGATCTCGCGACGCGCGATCGCGAGTTGACGCGCCGGGTGTGGGCGGTCATGCTGCGCCCCTCTCACAGCGGGAGCAGCTGGGTACCTGGTGGGCCCCCCGGTCTTCAAAACCGGTGCGTCGGGCGATCCCCGATGGGTTGGTTCGATTCCAATGTGCTCCCGCCAACGAGCCTGAGAGCCAGCGTTCTGCTGGCTTTCAAGCCCGTCCGGCGTCCCGCGGACACCCTCTCCCGACGCCCGCTCTGTCCGGCTCGTGCTGGGCTCCCGTCCGGATTCGCCCTGCAAGTCTGCCTGCAAGTCGGGCACCGGTTTCGCGGACCCGCTGTCGGTGCCCGTCGCCTGGGCGCGGTTGGCCGATGCCGTGACCATCGCGGGCAGCGCCTGAATGGCGCGTCGTTCGTCATCGCGTCCGAGCACGGTGTACGTGTTCGCCGTGAGGAGCGGCGTCGAGTGACGCATCAGCTTCTGCGCGACCTGGAGTGCGACGCCGGATCGTGCCAGGTTCGTTCCGAACGTCGTCCTCAGCGCGTGGAAGTCCACCACCAGCCCAGCGCTGTCCTCGACCGGGATCTCCGCCGTGTTGAGATCCGCCCGAAGCGCCTCTGCAGCCCTCCACGACTTCGACATGGAGAACACGCGACCGGAGGAGAGTCGCCCGTTCAGGTGTCCGACCAATTCGGCGGCAGTGTCCCTTCGGAGCGGGAGCGTCGCGTCACGGCGGTTCTTCGCATTCGCCGCGCGCACGGTCACAGAACCGCGATCGAGATCACGAAGGTCACAGTCGTCCACGCGCAGGCAGATGAGCTCCCCGCGACGCAGGCCGGTCTCCGCTGCGATTCGGTAGATCAGCGATCTCTCCGGCCCAGAGAGTCGGTCTCGCATCGGTGCGGCCGCCGTCGCGCTCAGGAGCCTCGCCAACTCCGGAACCGTGAGAGCCCTGCGCCTCCGCCGTCGATCGCGCTCCGCGTCAAGCGGCTCGAGGATGCGCAGCGGGTCCTCTGTCGCGAGACCTCTGCGTACCGCCCACCGACAGAACTGCCGCGTGGCCTGCAGGTAGAAGTTGCTGGTCCGCGCGCTGATGCCGCCCGCGCGCTCTCGCTCCCCACGCAGGTACTGCTCGACGCGTCCACTGTTGAGTTCGTTCCAGAACGTGGCGCCAGTGCCCGCGAGCACTCGCGCGGCGCGTGACCGCACGAGCTTCACGTGATCTTCGGTGGTCCCCTTCGCCCGGAGGTGACCCGCCCACTCGTCAATCAACTCGTCGAGCGGGCGCAGGGCGGCGACCTGACGCGCTGTGATCAGATCGAGCGCCGCCAACCGCGCGCGCAGCGCGGGTGCGAGCGACTCGATCCACCGGCGCAGCCGCACATCCGGAGCGCCGCCCGAGGCGCGAAATGCTGCGAGGCGTTCGAGCTTGCGCTCGAGCGTCAGCGTCGCGTCCTTGTCCCGGAATCCGGAGACGACGTGCGCGTCGCCGCGATGGTCCCGGAACTCGACGTAGAACGTCTTCGTCCGGCGGCTCTGACCTGAGCGGTCCTTGTACGACTTGCGGAAGATGCTCATCGACGACGTCCCTCGCTGCGGTCCGACGGTCATCGTGGCGATCCGACGCAGGGCGATCCAGAAGTCAGGTGAGGTGGACTGCAATCCGACGGTACTCGCTGTCGGGGACGGCGTCCGGGACCGGGAACGAGGGGAGCGACTCGACCGCGCGGCGCTCGTCATCGACGGTCAGGACCGTGTAGACGTTCGACGTCAGCGTCGGAGTGCTGTGACGCATGAGCTTCTGCGCGACCTGAAGCGGCAGCCCTGCGCGTGCCAGGTTCGACCCGAACGTGACGCGCAGTGCGTGGAAGTCGTGGACGCGTCCCGCTGCGTCCACGTAGGGGATGTCGGCCGCAGCGAGGTCGATGCGGAGAGTCTCGGCGGCTCTCCACCACGTCGGCATCGAGAACGCGCGACTCCACGGCGGGCGACCACGGACAAGACTCGTGAGCCGCGCGGCTGTCTCCTTGCGAAGCGGCATGAGCTTCTCCGCGCTGTTCTTCGACGTCTCGAAGCGGGCACGCAGCGCCGGGTGCCCTTGTGCGTCCGAGCTAACGTCTGCGACCCGAAGTTGAACGACCTCGCTGCGGCGCAGTCCCGTCTCCGTCACGAGCGTGTACAGCAGCGCTCGCTCGCTTCCACTCATGCCCCCTGCGACGGCGCCACGGCTGGTCGCGATAAGTAGTCGGGCGAGTTCCCCGACGTCGAGCGCCCGCCGCACCCTGCGTCGGTCGCGCTTGACGTCCGCCTCCTGGATCCGCCTGAGCGGATCGGCGGCGGCCCAACCGTGTGTCACGCACCACCGGCAGAACTGCCGAGCGGCGTGCAGGTAGGAGTTGCTCGTTCGGGCGCCGATGCCATGGGTCTCACGGCGCCTCCGCAGGAACGCCTCGACGCGATCCGCATCAATCTCGCTCCAGCGGGTGGCCGATGACTCCCGCAGCACGAGACGAGCCTTCCGCACGAGTTCTCGGATATGGCGCTCTGAGCGTCGTCGATTTCGAAGGCACGCCTCCCATGCCGCCACATGCTCGTCAAGCGGTCGGAGGGCCTCCAGGGTTGGCCCAGCGATCAGATCCGCCCGCGTGAGTCGCGCCCTGAGCCGCGGACCAAGGGACTCCATCCAGGCCCGTGTGCGCGCATCGGGAGGTGCTGCTGTCGCGCGCAGCGCGGCGAGAGTCCGGAGACGGCGCTCCAACTCGCGCGTGGCCGCACGGTCGCGGAAGCCAGATACGACCTGCACGCGATCCAGGTGATCTCGCACCTCCGCGTACCACATTCTGGTGCGACACGTCCGACCGTCGCGACCCGTGTAGCGCTTCTGGTAGACGCTCATGCGCGCAGCGCTTCCCAGCGTTGCCGCGGTGGGCACCGTGCGTCTACCCACTGCTGGAGTTCGCTTCGAGACCAGCGTCGCAGGCGGCCTATTCGCACTGCCTGCGGCACCAAGCCACGCGTGTCGTTGCCCAGGAACGTGCTGCGTGCCATCCCGAGGCAGGCGGCGGCTGCGGCCGCGTCGAGGAGCAATGCCTCGTTGACACGGGCCTGCTTGCCGAACTGGTTGGCGCCGTCGGCGACCGCGTCGTCTCGTACATCTTGGCTCATACTCCGTACGCCATCGAGAGCGTCGAGAACTCAACCAGATCGGAAGAAATCTCACCCGCCAGTGGCGGCTCGAGCCTACGCGCGCGATTTCCTGAGAATCTCCGCGGCTGTGGTTGAGTTCTCGCGCCTCCCGATGGCGTACGGGGTATGGACGACTCCGACCGCCTACTCGACGACGAGCTCCGCCGCCTCCAGCAAGACACGCTTCGCGTCTGCTGGCCACGTCTGCTGTTCCCGCAGGACGTCTCCACGATCCTCCGGATCAAGACGCGAAGCGCTGCGAAGGCGATGTCCCGGGGCCAGTACGGACGCGTAGTCCGGATCGGTCGACGCCTCGCCGTGTTTCGGGAGGACTTCGTCGCGGCGCTCCGGCGCGACAGCTCGAACGGGGCGCGCGCCGCGGTGACGCGGGGCGGCAGAGCAGACGCTTCCACGTCGCGTTGTGCGACGGCGCCGTCACAAGGTGAAGGGACGTGAGCAGCTGACTCACCGCGCACAGCGCAATGCGCCCGAACGGTTACCCGTCCGGTAGTTCGAAATCAACAGAGTGAGAGCCGAGGCGCGCCACGCCCCGGCCCTCGCAGAACCCCAAGGAGGTCGCCTTGGTGCCCGCCAGCAGAATTCTACGTCTCCCCCGCGACTCAGTACCGAGTTCGCCGGATGGTTCGCCTGATCCGTACGCGGAGACGATCGCACTCGCCGCGTGGTTGCCGTCGTCGGACCTCATCGCCGTGACGATGGCTGTCGCGGCGTGGAGCAGCGCCGCGGGCTGGACGCCCTCCGTGTCGCTCGTCGATCTGTCGACCGGACGGGGCGACCTTCCCAGCATCCCCCTCGGCCCGAAGACAATCGGTCGCTGCACCGACGCGCTGCAGCTCCTCGGTGTCCTCGTCCGGGAGCAAGACGGACAGAGGTCACGGTATCGCGGTGCAGTCGCCAGGCTCTCCGTGCTGGCGCGCCTTCGTCACGAACTTCAACGCCTCCAGAGGGTCGCCGACTGGGAGCGGAAGGCCGTGGTGGAGGTGCTGAAGGGCCGGCATCTTCCTGACACCCTGCAGAACGAGCACCTCCAAGAACTGCACCGTGCTCTCCTCAATGCGGGGCGGCGTGTCTTGGTGGACGACGAGCGCCGGAGCGCTCCGTCGCCAGGGTCCGTCGGGACCCACGGGTCCCCGGGGGCCGCGCACCTGCCCCTCGGGGCGCACGATTCCGCGCGCTTAGAGGGTGTTCTTAGATTCTATGGGTGGGATTCCGGCCAGATGCCACTGACCGCATCGCCCGGCGATCCTGTGATCAGACAGGCGGGCATTGGAGAGCCGGGGATGCGACGGCCTCCCGATCGACGCTGCGATCCGGGAGGAGACTGTGGGCCGGCCGTGTTGGCTCATGGAGCAAGCAGCGTCGAGCCAAGGCCCGAGGCGCCGGGAGCCTCCATCGAGATCGATCGGCAGACTGCGGGCGTGGACAACCTGACCCCTACCCGGGTCACACCTCCCTCGAACGGCGCAGCCCCCATTCGGGGTGCCAGCCCACCCCCGGCGCGCCCCCAACCGAAGCGCCCTGCGCGATTCTCCGTAGACGCGCAGCCTCTCCTGGAGGCCATCGAGGAGTTCTTCGGCGAGCACCTGGAGGTGCGCGACGGGATCGTCCAGCAGTGTGGCGACGACCCGACGCCGTACCGCCTCTACCGAATCGCCATCGATGGCGTCTACCGGGCTCCTCATGGGCGATTCGTTCCGACACCGGGCGACCTCGCTGCCGCTGTCTGGGCGTTCGGCATCTGGACCGAGCGGCTCATCGGCGCCGCCATTGGGGCGAACGTCGTCAAGATGGTCGAGTTCCTGGTGGCGCGGTTCAACCCGAAGAGTCAGCAGTTCGTCGACCCGGCTTGCGTTCTGACCGCTGTCGCTGGGTACGCGTGCGAGATCGTGCGTGCACGGCAGAAGGGCCGCGCATCGTTGATGCCGAACGTGGCCTCGTGGAAGGGGTTGTGGGCGACGGACCGGTGGCAGCGTTTCTGCCACTCCTGGGCGAAGTGCGTCGCCATGGGCAGTCTCTCTCCGCCATGGGACCGGGAACCTGGGGAGCCGCGTCCGCAGGAGTTCCTCGAGTGCTTGCCGATGGGACCGCTCGCCGGCGTAGATATCTCCGATGTCCCGTTCTACCTCACCGACGCGGACGAGCAGGACCGCGATGAGAACCACGAAGAGGCCAGCGGATCGCCGTCGTGGATGTGACTGAGCGTCCCGGTCTCCATCACGTGTCGTTGGAGGTGTTCTCGCACCCATTCCGGCAGGAGATTGTGCGCGAGCTGCAGACGTTCTTCGGCGCCGCCGCCGTTCGAACGACGGAGTCGGGCCGCGCGGCGCTTGTCGAGCGGGAGGGGCCCGCGGACGACGTGCTCCGGGTGATGCGTAGGTTCGTCGAGACCGCGCCCGAACCCCCGCGGAGCCGCAGCCCACCACTCGCCGCAGACGCGGCGGCGCTCGCGGGACTGCGTGCATACGCACTCTGGAGCACGAAACTCTGCGGCCGCCCACCAGGCCGAGACGCGTCGCGCCGCCTCGCCAGGCTGCTGTGCCCGAGTCCGTATCGCTGGAGCCATCGCGTGCCGGCTGTGCAATTCGTCCCCAGAGTCGCGACCGCGGCACTTCAGATGTGTCGCCTCCGACTGCTGGATGAGTCGTTTGCCCCGACGAGCTACCTGCAATGGATGCGACTGTGGCGCGTGCCGCAGCCTCGCAGTCTGTCGTGGCGATCAACTGCGATCCGGTTCGGTATCCGCTCGTCGCCGCTCTCGTTCCTCCGAGCGCTCCCGGACGGTGTGGCGGTCATCGACGTGCGGCAGCTACCAGCCGCCCTTCTCCCGCGGCGGCTCCGATGATCAGGCGTTCGACGTAGTTCGCGCCCCCAGGCGGGAGCGAGCGGAGCGCTCGCCGACCCTCGGAGTCCACCTTGCCTCCGACTCGAGCGGCAGGCGTTGGCCTTGTGCCGTCGCGATCGCGCGCGGCGCCTCAGCGACCGGCGACTCCCGAGTCTCCGTACGGTCTCCCGCCGAGCGATCGGGGAACCATTGCAGTCGTCCTACATCCCTACGGGATAGGACCTGAGATCGGTCGCGGACCGAATCGCCGGGAAGCGGTCGTCGAAGCGATTGACCACGGCCGACAGGTGCTCGCGCATCGCGGCCGGGTACGAGTGCTCCACGGGCGGGTCGAGGGTGGCGGCAGCCCTGCCGCAGTCGAGCGCCGTCAGCCAGCAGCGGGACCGAATCGGCGGCTCCAGGCTTGTGCGCCCGGCGTCAGCGACACCACCGCCGTTCGCGTCTGTGAGAAGAACCCGAGATCTTCAGCGCGTCGCTCCAGGAAGTACGCAATGAAGTAGAACAGCGGGTCGTGCGCCCCGTCGTCCTGGAGGGTGTGGATCGCGTACGTGCCGAACGGGCTCTCGACCTCGTCCCCGCGGATCTCGGTTGTGATCGCGCGGAACTCCTCCTCGCACGCCGCGCCACCACTGCGACGCAGGTCGATTGCGGCAATCGACCAGATCTCGGGGAACGCCGGGAGAAGATGGCGGAGCGCGTTGTCGACGGCCTCGACTCGCGTCGCTGCTTCGTGCACGAGACTGTGCGCCATCACGCTCCGCAGGGCGGACTTGATCGGATCACCCTCCGGGTGTGCACTCGCCACGTCTGGAGCTGGGTACGTGCCCTCGTGTGCGAGCCGCCCTCGGACGACATGGGCGAACTCGTGAACGGCGACGCGCGCGCACCAGCCCCATTCCTGCAACGCCGAGACGCCCACAGCGACCAGATACTCGCCGTTGTCGTGGAATGTCTCGCCCGCCGCGTCCGCGTCGAGCTCCGTCTCTCCGAGGATCACCTCGAGACGATCCTCCGAGATCAGCGGGAGCAGGCGGATCAGTTCCTTGCGCAATTCGTTGGCCTCGATCGTCGGTCCCGTCACTTGATCGCCTCCCGCGGCGCTGACCACCGTCATCGACGGCGAGCCTACGCAAGCGTCAACGGTCGAGCCAATGAGTGACGCGCCCTCGCCCACGAGGTCATCGAATGGTCGCTCATTGGCGGCGACGCGCTGACGGTGAGCGGGGCTTCGGCAGGCGACGATCTCAATCGTCGGTGGTTCTTCCAATCGCACGCCGGAGTTCGGGCGCGGCGACGAGGTCGGCGCGGGTCGCGAGCCCTCGCTCCCGGGCGACGGCCTTCTCCATCGTGTCGATGCGCTCGACCTGCACGCCGGCTCGGCTCGACTCGATCCAGCATCCGTAGTACCTGAGGTCGGCGAGCCAGTCGCCATAGGCCGACCTGAGCGGCGGGAGCAGGTCGAGCCAGGTGTCGTGGAGTCCCCAGTTGAACAGCCAGAGCGAGACCCGCGGCTCCACCGGCGGCTCGTGGCCCAAGGCCTCGTACCACGCCGCGGCGTTCTGGTGAACCCAGCGCGCGTAGGTCAGGCCCTGGAGGAGGAACTTCTCGTCGAGGACCGTCTTCAGTTCGAGCACGACGAGGCCGCCATCGGCGTCGAGACAGAGGACGTCGAGCATCCTCGGTCTCGACACCCTGCCTGCGGCAGACACTGTTCGTGCCACCGGCAGCTGTCGGCCGACGACCTCGAGCGGCTCCCCGAACGTGCGCTCGCACTCGTTGCGGTCTCGGAGCAGACCGAGCACGAGATCCTCCATCTGACGTTCGTTCTCGAACTCGATCTCAGCCATCGTGGCCCCCTCCGCGTGCTCACCGTCATGCGTCCGCGACAGCGGATTGACGCATTGGCCTCCCATTGTCGCGACCGAGCTGCCACGCGATCGAACGCGTAGTGAGTCATGATCAGATCGCTGCTACCGGACAGGAGCGGCCAATCGCTACTCTGTGGGGCCGGGGATGGACTCCGCCTTGCACTTCTGAGATCGCTTCCCCGGCCACGACTCATGAAGCCGGATTCCGAGCGCTGGGAGACCATCACGGAGTCGCCGCATCCCTGGGAGCGCGCGGCACGTCCGCCCATGCCCGGACGTAGACCTGCGATCGGGACGATCCCGGTCTACTCAGGGATGGTGGGCGCATGACCTTGTTCGGCGCCACCGGATCGGTCAAGGGGGCTGACGGTGCCGGGCCGATCCCGGCATCCGATCTCGACTTCGCTCTGACCGCGCAGATCGTGGTGGCGTGGGCCGGCGAAGGCCAGGGCGACGCGACGCGGATGGGCTGGTGGCGGACCGACCTCGTCTCGAAGTACGGCGGGGAGGATCTCTTCCGTGAGCTCTTTCCGCACACCTGGCGCTGGGCGACGTTGCAGGCGGTGCGGGAGGCCGCGCGGCGTACCGATGCGAGCCTACGTCGTCAGGAGGGGGACCCGGACCGTGTCGTCTCTCTCTACTCGTTCGGCTTCGAGACGGACGAGCGGCTCGAGGAGCGCTTGCTTGAGCTGAAGCGGACGGCGGACGACCCGCGCGACGCGTTGTCGGAACTTTCCGACGGTCTTCGCGACGCGTGGGACCGTGACGAGTTCTCGCGCTGGTTGTCCGGGCACGGCGAGTCCGACTTCGTGGCCGCTCCGCTGGGCCGCCGCATCAAGGGCCCGCCGCCCGACGGCCTCCGGCCACTCGTGATGCGACTCGTCGCCGCGCTCTCCCCGCTGGACGAGCGCTTCCCGATGCCCCACTTCCGGAGGCCATCGTGACGACCCGGCCCGCCGAGGCGACCGAGGTTCGCAACCGCCTGCTCAAGTGCGGGTTGGAGGCCGAGGACTCGCGCGTCTACTGGCGCCTGGCCCGCGACGGCAAGCTGATCGATGCCCGACGCGCGTTCGACGAGTACCTGTTCGGGGCGCGCAGCCTCTCGAGGTTGAGCGAGCTGATCACGAACATGCGCGCACGGTTCGACGCGTACCCGTCGTGCATCGGTGTGCTGGGCAGCTGGGCGGAGATGCGGCCGCAGACCCGGACGACCATCTGCCACTGGCACGTGCAGCTGGCCGAACCGCTCTACCGGCGCTTCTCCGGCGAGTTCCTGGTCGATCGCCGCGTGAGCGCCCGGCCCGAGATCCGTCGCGACGGCGTCGTCTCATGGATCGAGACGCAGCTCCCGGAGCGGTGGAGCATGACGACGAAGGTGCGCCTCGCCACCAGCTTGCTCTCGGCGGCGTACGCGGCCGGGCTCGTCGGGTCGACTCGCGATCCCCGTCCGCTCACCACGCCGCACGTTTCGGACGCAGCGCTCGAGTACCTCGTCTACCTGCTGCGGGGCGTCGTGTTCGACGGCTCGCTCCTCGAGAACCCGTACCTCGCCTCGGTCGGGCTCTCCGGGCGCGACCTGGAGCGCCGCCTGTCCGGGCTGGCTGGGCTTGCATTCCGGCGCCAAGGCGACCTGATCGACTTCGGTTGGCAGTTCGACGACCTGGCCGCCTGGGGCCGCGCGAACCTCGAGGCCGTGAGCGGGAGCGCTCCATGAGCCGTACGCTCTTCGACCGGACCCCGCTGGACGAGGCGTTCACCGCCCTTCGGAAGGACGTTCTGCACGAGGACGGCCCCCGCATCAGCACGATGCGCAACTACCGGTTCGCGATCCTCCAGTACGAGCCGAACGAGGAGTACCGGCTACGCAGCAAGGTGCGACGCCTCAGCTCGGAGCTGGTCGCCGGCGGCTGGACCCTTCTGTCCGTGGACCTCCAGAAGCTGATGCTGGACCGCATCCGCCGGCAGGACACCGAGCACGAGAGCTGGATCGAGCGCGTGATCGCGATGGAGAAGCGGCTCGGAGGGGAGCGTGGGCGCAACTACCTCCGCGACAAGCTCGTGCCGCTTCTGGAGGGTGCCGACGGCCTGGCCGCCGACTGCGTCGATGTGATTCGCGCACACACCGAGCGACACGCCGAGCACGCGGAGACGACGCTCGTGCTCGTGGGGCGAGTTGGGGCTCTCTACCCCTTCTTCTCGCCGTCGGCGCTGCTGCGGCATCTCGATGGACGCACCGAGAACCTGCCCGTCGTCCTGCTCTATCCCGGCGAACGACGCGGAGCGACCGGCCTGTCGTTCATGGGCGTTCGGAACGCCGACAGCGACTACCGCCCGAGGATCTACCCGTGAGTGACGTGAAGAGACTCAAGAACCTGTTCCTCGAGGACGTGACGCGGGACATCCCGCCCGTCGTGTACCTCGACGAGCAGTCCCCGGAGAAGGTCGCGGACGAGGTCCGCGGCTACATCGTCACGGGCGGTTGGCCGGAGGGCCACCCGAACAGGAACCGTGTCCCCGACGGCATCCACGAGCAGTACGTCCGCCTCCTCACGAACATCGCCGCAGAGCTCGGCGGCAAGGATGGCGTGGACCTGCCCAACGTGTGGATCTCCGGCTTCTACGGCTCGGGCAAGTCGAGCTTCGCGAAGCTGCTCGGCCTGGCGCTCGACGGCATGGAGCTTCCGGACGGACGGTCGGTGGCCGCGGCTTGGCTCGCGCGGGACACCTCGCCCCGCTCGGCGGAGTTGCGTACCGCGTGGGATGGGCTCCGGCAGGCGATCGACCCGCTCTCCGTTGTCTTTGACGTCGGTAGCGTCGCCCGTGACGGAGAGCACATCCACGCGGTCGCGATCCGCCAGGTGCAGAAGCGCCTGGGCTACTGCGCAACCGACCCCTCGGTCGCCGACTACGAGTTGAAGCTCGAACGTGACGGTGAGTGGGAGCGCTTCCTCCAGGTGGCCGAGCAGACGCTCGGCAAGCCTTGGGATGAGGCGAAGTCCTCCGCCATGGCCGAGGAGGCGTTCTCCGAGGTCATGCATGCGTTCAAGCCGGAGCGGTACACCGACCCGCTCTCATGGTTCGAGGGGCACGCGGGCACGCACTCTCGCAACGAGTCGCCGACCGAGTCGGCCGCCGCGATCCGCGACATGCTCGAGTTCCGTCGGCCGGGCACGACGCTGTTCCTGGTCATCGACGAGGTCTCGCAGTTCGTCCTCGCGAGCAAGGACCGCGTCGATCGCTTGCGCGCGTTCGCGACGGCGCTCGGTTCGAAGCTGCGCGGCCGGGTCTGGCTGCTCGCCCTGGGCCAGCAGAAGCTCGAGGAAGAGGCTGACGACTCCTTCCTCGTCTGGGCGAAGGACCGCTTCCCGCCGAAGCTGCGCGTGCACCTGGCCCCGACGAACATCCGGGACGTCGTCCACAAACGCATCCTGCAGAAGGACCCCGCCGTCGATGGCGTGCTCCGCGACCTGTTCTCCCGTCACCGCGCAGACCTGAAGCTCCTCGCCTACGGATGTGCTGACGCGACCCCCGAGGAGTTCGTCGAGGCATACCCGCTGCTGCCGGGCCACATGGACCTGATCCTGCAGCTCACGAGTGCGCTGCGGAACCGGTCGACGCGCGCGCAGGGCGACGCCCACGCCATCCGTGGTCTGCTGCAACTCCTGGGAGACCTCTTCCGCGAGCACGACCTGGCCGATGCCCCCGTCGGCACTCTCGTGACACTGGATCGCATCTACGACGTGCTGCACACGGCGCTGGACGCCGACGTGCAGGCCTCGATGGCACGGGTTCTCGAGCAGCGCGCCCACCACAAGGACGACCTCGCCGTGCGCGTGGCGAAGACCGTGGCTCTGCTGGAGCTGATCCAGGACACCCACTCCACCGGCACCGAGTTGATCGCGAGGTGTCTCTTCGACCGGGTCGATCTCGGGGACAACCGTCCGATGGTGCAGGCGGCGCTGGACGAGCTGCGCGACGCCGGGCTGCTCGGTTACTCGGAGAAGCTCGGCTACAAGATCCAGTCCACGGCGGGCGAGGAGTGGGAGCGCGAGCGGCGCGAGCACGGCGTTCCCCGGGAACGCATCGGCGACCTGGTGCGAGACGCGCTCGAGCGATTGACCAGCGAGCCCGAGCGCCCGCGCCTGCAAGGGCGTCCGTTCCCGTGGGCGGCGGTCATCTCCGACGGCCGCGCGCTCGCAGACGCCAAGGTCGTCGATCCGCGTGACGCGGCGTCGGTCAAGGTGGACTTCCGGTTCCTGCCGCAGGGCGATCGGACCGAGTCGACGTGGAGGCGCAAGAGCGGGGAGAGCACGTTCGAGCACCGGTTGCTCTGGGTGGCCGGAGATGCCAGCCGTGTCGAGGACGCAGCCCGCGACCTGGAGCGTTCGCGGGCGATGATCCGGCGGTACAAGCCCCGCCGCGGCTCGCTCAGCCCCGCGCACAAGATGCTCTTCCAGGAGGAGGAGAACCGTGCGGAGGAACTCGAGGGCGCGCTGCGCAAGGCGGTCGCCGAGGCATGGATGAACGGCCGCCTCTACTTCAAGGGGCGAGCCATCGAGCCACGCGAGCACGGGAGCACATTTGCCGCGGCCCTCTTGTCCGCCGGCAACCGCGTCCTCCCCGAACTCTTCCCGAACTTCGACGCGACGCAGCTGCAGCCGTCCGAGGTGTTGCAGTTGCTCGACGACCCGATCCGTCAGCCCTCGCCGAAGCTCCTCACGAGCAACGGGATCGGCGTGCTCGCGCTCGACAACGGCCGGTATGACCCCGTCTGTAGCGGCGTGGTCCCGCGCCGCGTCCTCGAACAGGTCGAGGCCGAGGGTGGGCTCGCCGGCTCGACGCTGCTGCAGCAGTTCCAGGCACCGCCGTTCGGGTACACGACGGGAGTCGTGAAGGCGTGCGTCGCCGGGCTCCTGCGCGGGGGCCGGATCAAGATCCGTCCCGACGGGGGCCCGGAGATCACGGCCGCCCGGGACGCCGGCGTCCGAGAGGTCTTCGAGAAGGACCGTCCCTTCGCCCGCGCGACCATCTTCCCCGCGGGCAAGGACGACATCGGGCGCAGCGCCCGCGCCAAGATCTGCGACTTCTTCGCGAACCGCCTGGGCCGCGACCTGAACCGGGAGGACGACGCGATCGCGAACGCGGTCTCCGAGATCTTCCCGGTACTGAACGACCAGCTGCGGACGGTCCAGAGCCGTCTCGATCGACTCCCGGGCGCACGACGCGACCCGCCGTCGTTCGAGAAGCTCAACCGCGTCCTCGAGGAGGGCCTGAAGCTCTGCCGACAGACGAAGCCCACTGTCGTGCACGTGAAGCGCAGCCTGGACGTCCTGAACGACGCGGTTCCGTTCGTGCAGGCGTACCACGCGGAGCTCTCGGACGACGCGATCGAGCGGGTGCGCCTGGCGGGGGAGGTGGTGTCGTGTCACGTCCAGCAACTCGAGGAGCTCGGGCGGCTGCCGACCCAGCTCGAAGCACCACTCGCGGAGATCCGGCGTCAGCTCGACGCCGACGCACCCTGGCGAGGTGCGGACAGCCTGTCCGACGCGATCGCGGAGATTCGGGAGACCTACAGATCACAGCGTGGGCGGCTTCTCGAGCGTCAGGGCTACGCGGTCGAGGAGGCGAAGCGTTCGATCAGGACCCGGAACGGCTTCAGCACATTGACCGCCGACCAGGCGCACCACGTTCTGCGGCCGATCGCGAGTGCCGCGACGGACACGGATGAGGATGCGATCGCGCCGTCGCTGCTCGCGCTCCGTGATCAGTTCGAGGCCAGGCTTCGGCGCGCGGAGCTGAGCGCCAACGACGAACTGGACAGAGTCCTGAGCGAGGGGGACGAGTCACTCATCCAGCCGGTGACTTTGGACCTGCGGAATCGCGAGATCGTGACGGAGGAAGACGTCGAGCAGCTGACCGCCGAGATCCGTGACCAGCTCCTGGAGCACGTGCGCAACGGCGTGCGCGTGCGGTTGACCTGAGAGACGCCACAGGATGTCGATGACGCCTGATGCCAAGCGGGAACTCGCGAAGACCATCCGCAGGCTTCGCGAGCGACTGCTCCGAGACCTGACGGATGCGCTTGAGTCGCGCTACCGGCTCGGGGTCCGCGTGCGCGATGCCGGGCTCGACGAACGCGCCACGCGGCTGCGGGCGAGGTTCGAGGCATGGGTGGGCGAGCAGGTGCGCGCGGAGAAGACCGCCGGCACGACGAAGGCGCCTGGCCGCGGCGAGGCCGAGTTCCGCGCGGACGCGGTGAAGCAGGCCGCGTACATCCTCCTGAACCGCCTGGTGATCCTTCGACTGATGGAGGCGCAGGGGGAGAACGAGAATGGCAACGTCGTTCCGGCCCTGCGGCTGACCGCCGTCCTGACGGCGGGCAAGGAGAGCCAGGGCTACATCGACTTCCAGGAGCTCGCGCCCGCTCTCGTTCGAGACGACGAGACCGAGGGCTTCGCGTTTCTGCTGCAACTGGTGTTCGAGGACCTCGCGACTGAGCTTCCCGGGCTCTACGGGCCAGCCGGCGTCGCGGACTTGGTTCCCGTACCGGCCGCGACGCTGCGGCATGTCGTGGAGGAGCTGGACAAGCCGGATCTCGCGTCGTGCTGGTCCGACGAGTTGACGCTGGGCTGGGTCTACCAGTACTGGAACGACCCGGAGCGCGAGGCGCTCGACAAGAAGCTGGCAGCGAGCCAGAAACTCGAGCACCACGAGATCGCCAGCAAAACCCAGATGTTCACCGAGCGGTACATGGTGGACTGGCTGCTCCAGAACAGCCTGGGCCCGATGTGGCTCGCGATGTGCCGCAAGCAGGGTTGGACAGCCGACATCGAACGACCTGGGGAGGACGGCACGTCGCCGCGCGATCGGCTCGAGGAACGACGGGCCGACTGGCGCGACAGGCGAGGGCGAGGAGAGGTGTCGCTGACCGAGTTGATGCCGCTGCACGGCGCCTTGGAGCGGCAATGGGCCTACTTCCTGCCGCAGGAGATCCCGGACGACATGGTCCAGGACGCGGCGGAGTCCGTCCGTGACCTCCGCATCCTGGACCCGGCGATGGGCTCCGGGCACTTCCTCGTCGTGGCGCTTGACCTCCTCTTCGCGCTCTACCGCGAGGAGGCGCGCCACCGACGCGCGACGGACGCGCCCGAGTGGGACGACACCGCCATCGTCGAGCGCATTCTCGAGTACAACCTGAACGGCATCGATCTCGATCGTCGGGCGGTCCAGATCGCCGCTGCGGCGCTCTGGCTGAAGGCCCGTCGGCTCGCTCCAGACGTACGCCCCCGTCGGCTCAACCTCGTGGCGTCGGATCTGCGACTCGCGCTGCTGCCCGACAGTGATCCGGCGCTGGTGGAGTTGCGGCGAGAGGTGGAGCGGGACTGCGGTGTCCCGGTTGACCTGACGGACACGATCGTGGATGCCCTGCGTGGCGCGGACCACCTCGGGAGCCTGCTCAAGGTGGATCACGCCGTCTCGGAGGCGCTCGAGCGCCACGAGATGGCCGTGCGTGTGAAGCACGGATCCGGCCAGCGGCGGTTCTTCGACGATCCGGAGCCGTCGCAGGTAGAGCTGGACTTCGACGCCGAGGCCGCTCGCGCCTCGGTGCTCGACCGCCTTGAGGAGTTCCTGGCGGATCACTCGGGGGGCGACGACCTCGGACTGCGACTGCGAGGTGAGCAACTCGCGGCCGGCGTGCGGTTCGTACGAATCGTGCGGGAGGGCGCATACGACCTCGTCGTGGCGAACCCGCCGTACCAGGGAACGTCGAGTATCTCGGACACGAGGTACGTGACGCGGCACTACGAGCTCGGAAAGGCCGATCTCTACGCGGCCTTCATGCTGCGAGGGCTGGAGCTGGTGCGTGACGGGGGCATCTCCGCGATGCTTACGATGCGGAACTGGATGTTCATCAAGCAGTACTCGCAACTTCGCGAGCGACTGCTTCCTCAGTTCGCCCTGATGCGCCTGGGGGACGTCTCGTGGGGGGCGTTCCGGGAGATGCGAGATAACCCCGTCACGATGTCTGTGTTCCGGCGTTCACCGGACGCAGCTCCTGCCGTCGCCGTGGCGCCGACGGATCCGCAAGAGCGCGTGCGGACACAAGAGGAGTTCGCGAAGAAGGCAGCCGGGCTCCTGTGCCACGTCGGTCGACGTGACTTCGTTCCCGGTGACCTCCGGGTCGTTCCCGAGTGGCCACTTGTGTACTGGTGGAGTGAGCAGGCGCTTGCGGACTACGAGAACTCCCCGCTTGTCGGCGACCTCGCGCCGGTGCGCACCGGCATGTCCACCTCCGACAACGCACGGTTCGTCCGTGCCGTATGGGAGGTGGCGTCGTCCCCGTGTTGGCGCTTCTCAGAGCCGGTCCCGGACCTGCGCCTCGAACGGTGGGCCCCGAAGGTCATGGGAGCGAAGGGCAACCGCTGGTTCGATCCGATGACGTGGGTTGTGAACTGGGGTGCGAATGGCGTCGAGATGAAGGTGCTGCAAGACAAGCGGTACGGAAGCGCTTCGCGTCGCATCCAGAGCCAGGACATGTACTTCCGCCGCGGGATAGCGTTCGCGTGCGTAGGAGCGGACTTCTCCGCGCGCTTCCACAGGTTCCGCTCCATCTTCGGTCAGTCGGGCTCGTCTCTGTTTCCGACCCAAGACTTCGAGCAGATCGTCTGCCTCCTGAACTCTCGAGAGGCCCAACGGCTCGCGTCGGATCTCAACCCGACCATCTCGTTTCAGGTGGGCGACGTCGAGCGCTTGCCGTACCAGGATATCGACGCTGCAGCTCAAGTCGTCCATCGACTCGAGGCCGCATTCACCACGCACGAGACGCGCCGGGAGCCATCCGCTGAGTTTGGCTTCCCCGGTCCCTCACCGTGGCGCTACGCGCAGGAATGGGCTCAGAGGGCCGTCGATCGCCCGCAGCGGCCG
The DNA here is from genome assembly GCA_021776825.1 of Planctomycetota bacterium. Lineage (GTDB taxonomy): Bacteria > Planctomycetota > JAJSAM01 > JAJSAM01 > JAJVHW01 > JAJFFG01. Next base: position 15,763 of record JAJFFG010000014.1, on the reverse strand, counting down.
ACCCCGGCACCGCTGCCGCCGTACCGGGAGGAACTCGACCCCGAGCCGCCAACCGACCACCTGAGCTACGCGCTCGGCGTGGCACTCGGTCGTTTCGGTCCGGAGGGCGAGGGCGTGCTCAAACGAGAGCGCGACGACAGCTCGCACGCCTTGCCCGCTGGCATCCTCTTCCTCGACCGCAGCGTCCAGGGCGACCACAGCGCCGACGGACTCGGTCACGCCGAGGCCCGTCCCCTTCGCCACGCATGGGCCGAGCACGGCCACCGCATCGAGACGAAGCGCAAGACGCTGCGCGAGTGGCTCGCACTCGACTTCTTCGACGACGTCCATCGCGTCATGTACGAGAACCGCCCGATCCACTGGCCGCTGTCGTCGTCGTCGAAGACCTTTGTCGCCTGGGTGAACATCCATCGCATGAACGAGCGCACGCTTCAGACGCTCGTGGCGGACCACCTGCGCCCAGCTCAGGAGCGTCTGCGCGGCGAGCGCGCCGACCTGACTGCGGCTCGCGACGGGGGCGACAAGCGCGCGGCTCGTGCAGCCGAATCACGCTTCGCCGACGTCCAGAAGGCGCTCGCCGAGTTGGAGGAGTTCATCGAGAACGTCGAGCAGTGTGCGTACCGCGGCGCGCCGCCGACCTCGGCGAAGTGCCCTGTGCGCGAGAAGGACGCGCCGTGGGACCCGGACCTCGACGACGGCGTGATGATCAACTCCGCGGGCCTCTGGCCGCTGCTCGAGCCGCAGTGGAAGAAGCCCAAGGCGTGGTGGACCGAGCTCGCCAAGGCCAAGGGGCGCAAGGACTACGACTGGTCGCACCTCGCGATGCGGTACTGGCCCACGCGCGTGGACGGCAAGTGCCAGGGCGACCCGTCGCTGGCCGTCGCCCACGGCTGCTTCTGGCGCTACCACGCCGACCGGGCTTGGGCGTGGGAACTCCGGCTTCAGGACGAGATCGGCTCGGACTTCCGCATCGAGGAGGCGCCGTACCGCCCCGGAGGCCGCGATCTCGGGGATCCTGGCGCTGCCGAGCACCGCGCCACCTGGTTGCGCGACCACGTCGAGGAGGCACTTCAAGCCGTGGACAAGGAGGCCCGCCGTCGCATGGGGCGCGGGAAGGACAAGCAGGTCGTTTCGGAGATGCGTCTCCTCGAGCCGGGCCTGTGGTTGGCGATGCCCGAGTCGGTATGGAACCTCGAGATCGCGCTTGGCAAGAAGCAGGGCGCGCCGTTCCGCCTGCTCGCACCGGACGAGGCTGCGGCGCGCGCCGCGTTCGAGCGCGAGCACCCCGAGCGGGCGGAGGCGCTGCGCGGGCGTGCCGCGCAGCTGAAGACGAAGGCGACCCTCTTCGGCGATGAGTGAGAGCACGCTCGGTGGTCCGGTGTCCGCGGCGCTCGAGGCCGAGCTGCGCGGTCGCGTGCGGGAGCAGGGCCTCATCGTCTGGCTGGATCTCGATGACCACTACGCCGGCTTCGTCGGTCGGCTCGTCGCTGCGCGCGACGACGGCGAGCTGCCGTACGACGTGTTGCCGTTCCGCGGCAGCCACCTTGAGTTGATGCTGGCGCTGGACGGCAAGGTGTCGGGCACCGAGAAGCCCAAGCTCGTCGTCCATCTGCCCGGGTTCAACGAAGTGGGCGTACGCGACACGCCGCTGCTCTCGGTCTACGCCGCCGGCGTGCGCTGGCGCAAGGCTCCGGACACGCTGCTCCGGGAGGCCGCAGCGGGTCGTGTTCACCCCGACGACGTCGAGCGCTTCCTCGCCGAGGGCGACGTCAGCATCGAGAGTTCCGATCGCTGGCTCGAGAGCGCGCTGCGGGGCGACGGCGGCGGAGCCGACTCGGTCTGGCGCTCGCTCACGGCGCGCGAGGTGATGGACCGGCTGATCGCGCGCACTGGTGTGGATGAGGCCGACGCAGATCCCGCGCTCTCCCGTCTTCGTGTCGCGCTGGGGATTCCGGACAGCTGGAGAGAGCGGCTGCGGGAGGGCCGCGAGGACGAGGTCACCCTCGCCGATGTCCGCGCCCTCGGCGCGAGCTGGTCTCTCGCCGTGGAGTACGTGGACGACCTCCGGCGTGCCCCCCTCGACGCGTTGCTCGCTGACGCGGTGAACCTGCCTGCGAGCGTCGTCACGACGTGTCGCGGGCTGGCGGCGCATCTGCGCGCGCACCACCCCGGGGTGTACGAGTCGATCGCCGACGAGACGCAGGCGGTGCTCGACGAGGAGTTCGAGCACGCGATCGCCGAGGACCTGGGCGAGATCGACACCTTCCGGTTCGAGGAGGAGCGACTCCTCGAGGCCGCTCTCCTCGCGCTCGGCGAGGGACGCTGGACGGATGCTCGCGAGTGGGCCGCACGTCGCGTCGCGGATGCCGTCGAGACGCGATCGCACTGGCTCCGTCAGGATGTGCAGCGTCGATCGGCGTGGGAGCTGATCGGGTGCGCGGCGGCGCTGGGTGCCGAGTTGGAGTCCGCCGCCGGCGGACCCGGAGTTCTGCGCACTCACGAGGACGCGGTCCGCGCCTACGTCGAGAGGGGGGCGACGGTCGACCGGGCCCATCGCGTCTTGGAGCAGCAGCGCGTCCAACTGCTCGTCCCGCAGGTCCCTGGCTTCGGCACGCTCCGCGCGCGCCTCGACGAGCTGCGCGTCGCGTGGGAGCAATGGGCGGACGCGTGGGCCGTTGCGTTCAACGCGCTCTGTCGTCGCGAGGGCTTCCTCCCGCCTCCGAAACTCCAGCAGCGCACGATCTTCGACGATGTCGTGGGCCCGCTGAGCACAGAGAACGGCACAACGGCCTACTTCCTCGTGGATGCGCTGCGCTACGAGATGGCCGTCGAGCTGCTGGAGCAGATCGAGGGCTCCGCCTCCACGACCGCGCATCTGGACGCTCGTCTCGCCGAGCTTCCCACGGCCACCGAGGTCGGGATGAACGTCCTGGCACCGGTGCAGCGCAACGGACGGCTCGAGGCGTCGCTCAGCTCACCCGACGGCGGCAAGTTCACGGGCTTCTCGACCGGGCAGTTTCGCGTGCACAATCCGGCCACGCGCAAGCGTGCGATCCATGATCGGGTCGGCGCGAGGACGTGCCCCTGGCTGGAGTTGCGCGAGGTGGTTGGGGCAGAGTCGAAGACTCTCCGGAAGCAACTTGCCGGTGCGCCGCTGGTGGTCGTCCACAGCATCGAGATCGATGACGCGGGGGAGAAGGGGGCCGGGCGCTCGGTCTTCGACGATGCGCTACGTGACCTGCGCACCTCGTGGACGCTGCTGCGTCAGGCCGGCGTGCGGCGGTTCGTCATCACGAGCGATCACGGCTTCCTGCTGAGGTACGGTTCCGCGCACCCTCCGCAGCGGCACGGTCGACCGATCGATGTCTACCGGCGTCACGTCGTCACCTCGATGGCCGCCGACGTCGAGGGCACCGTGCGTGTTGCTCTTCGCGACCTCGGCTACGACGGTGTGGACGCGCACCTGGTCTTCCCGGAGACCACGAACGTCTTCGATCGCGGGAAGAAGCGGTCCAACTTCGTCCACGGTGGCAACAGCCTTCAGGAGCGCGTCATCCCCGTGCTGACCATCGTCCATCGAGCGGCGGCGGGATCCGACTTCCTCGAGTACAGGGTGTCCGCCGACGTGAAGGAGGGGGTGGCCGGCCTGCACTGCGTGGAGGCCGAAGTCAGCCTCGCGACCGACGGGGCGTTGGCGTTTGCAGCGAGCTCCGAGGTTGAGCTCGTGATCGCGCCCGTCGATGCGCCGGACGTGCAGGTCGAACTGGTGCAGGTCCGGGACGGCGCGCGTCTCGAGCGTGGAGCGATCCTGGCCCGCGTGGGGGAACGGTTCGAGGCGTTCTTCCGACTCTCATCTCCGGACGAGGCGCGCGTGGCGCTCGAGCTGCGACATGCGGGGGCGGGGGCGACCGTCGAGCCCTGTCGTCTCGGAGAGCGCTTCGACGTCGCCGCCGGGTCAGGTCGGCGCGAGGGCGACGTGGCTGACAGCGACCCGTCGTCGGCATCGACGGACTGGCTCGACGACCTGCCGTCGGGCGGCGTGCGTGACGTCTTCCGTCACCTGGACGAACACGGCACCGTGACCGAGGACGAGGCGACCCGGATGCTCGGTGGCCCGCGGAAACTGCGGAGGTTCGCGAGGGAGTTCGAGGAGCACGCGAAGCTTGCACCCTTCCGTGTTCGGATTCGCGTCGTCGCCAACGTCAAGCGCTACGTCCGTGAGGGGAACGAATGAGCACGCTCAGCAAGCGGGATCGCGCCCACATCTTCGAGTGCCTGCGCACCGGCCTGGTGCCCGAACGTGGGATCGACGCGTTCGCCGTCGGGATCGAGCAGCGACGCGCGGAGCTTCACCGCCAGCTCGCGCTGGCAGCCGCCGACGAGGGCACGATCAAGTTCCTGCGCGGTGGGTACGGCTGCGGCAAGACGTTCATGGCGCGCCTGGCCGTCCTCGATGCGCAAGAGCAGGGCTTCGCCACGAGCTTCGTCGTCGTCTCCGACAACGACCTGCGCTTCCACCGCTTCGACGACGTGTACGGCAAGGTGATGAGCGAGCTGGGCACTGGCTCGTGTCCGCGCGGGGCACTCGGCGACATCTTGGATCGCTGGATCGGGAACGTTGAGGACGCACTCATCTCCGGCGGCGCGGACGAGGACGACCCGGGCTTCGACGGCCTGGTGAGCGCGAGGCTGCAGGACGATCTCGTCTCCAAGACCGCGGGGCAGGCGCCGCAGGACCTCGTCCGAGTGGTGCAGACCATCTTCGAGCTCAAGCAGCGTGGGGACACAGCGGACGCCGGATCGCTCCTCTCATGGTTGTCGGGCAGCAAGAACGTCGCGCACGGCGCCAAGAAGGCCGCCGGTGTGAAGGGCGACATCGACAGCAGCGAGGCCCTCGAGTACCTCCGCGGCATCCTCGCGATCGTCCGGGCCGCGGGGTACCGGGGACTGCTCATCGTGATCGATGAGGCGGAGACGATCCTCCGCATGCGTTCCGACACTCGCCACAAGTCGTTGAACGGCATCCGCCAGATCGCAGACGCCGCAGGATCGAACCCCGGACTCGTCTGGCTCTTCACCGGCACGCCGGAGTTCTTCGACACGCGACATGGCGTAGCCGGCCTCGCTCCCCTTCACGACCGCATTCGATTCCTGAAGAGTGGGAAGACAGCGAGTTTCCGTCAGCCACAGCTCGAGCTGACGCCGTTCGACGCCGAACGCCTGCGAGCCGTGGCGCTCCGCCTCCGCGAGCTCTACCCGATCGAGGAGACCGAGCCGGGCGACCTGCCCGATCGTGATCCGATCGCGGAGCGCGAGCGGCTCGAGAGGCTTGTGAGTGACGAGTTCATCCAGCTGCTCGTGGGGCAGGTGACGGCCGGATTCCGTGGAGACGTTGGAGTCGTGCCGCGTCAGTTCCTCAGGTCGTTCGTGGACCAGATGGACCTCGTCCGCCAAGACGCGGAGTACGTGCCGATGAAGGAGGCTGGCTTCGAGCCGTCGAACCTCAGCGCGGAGGAGCAGGCGGCAATCGACGGCGGCGACTCTTCCGACGACGACGAACTCGCGCCACGGGGCGACGTCTGGTGAGCACCTTCTCGCGCTTCGCTCCACGCCTTCAGGAGGCGATCGTCGCGCGACTGGGTTGGACGAATCTGCGTGAGGTCCAGGAGCAGGCCGGCGCGGCCTTGCTCGATGGCAAGAACGCTGTCGTTCTCGCTCCGACCGCCGGCGGCAAGACGGAGGCGGCGACGTTCCCGCTCCTGTCGCAGATGATCGTCGAGCCGCCACAGGGCGTCGGCGCCATCTACGTGGCTCCCATCAAGGCTCTGCTCAACAACCAGGAGGACCGCCTCGGCCTCTACACGGAGATGGTCGGCCTGGATCGCTTCGTCTGGCACGGAGACACGTCAGATGCCAGGCGCCGACGGTTCTTGAAGGAACCGGTCGAGCTTCTGATGACGACGCCCGAGTCGCTCGAGGTGATGCACGTCTCGCGGCGCATCGATGAGCAGCGGCTGTTCTCGGACCTCCGCATGGTGATCATCGACGAGGTGCACGCGCTGGCGGGGACGGATCGTGGCGGACATCTGATGAGCTTGGTCGAGCGCATCGCGCGCCTCTCGCGCTTCGACGTGCAGAGGGTCGGGCTGAGCGCGACCGTCGGCAACCCCAGCGCGATCCTGGAGTGGCTCCAGGGGACGTCGCAGCGCGAGGGAGTCGTCGTCGACCCGCCGAAGCCACCCGCGAGGCGCGACCTCCTCGTCCTCCATCGCGACAGTCTTGCTCCCCTCGCGCAGGCAGCGGCGCGGATCGCCAAGGGGAAGAAGAGCCTGTTCTTCTGCCAGTCGCGCTCGATGACCGAGGCCGTGGCGGAGCACATGCGCCACGCCGAGACCGAGGTGTTCGTTCACCACAGCGCGGTCTCGCGCGAGGAGCGCGAGCGCGCCGAAGAGCGATTCCATCACGGCAGCGATGCGTGCATCGTGTGCACGTCGACTCTCGAGCTCGGCATCGACGTCGGCGACCTGGATCGCGTGCTGCAGGCGGAGGCACCGGACACGGTGAACTCGTTCCTCCAGCGCATGGGGCGAACGGGTCGGCGGGCCGGGCAGGCCGCCAACACGACGTTCTTCTGCGCCACCACGGAGGGGGTGCTGCAGGCCATCGCACTGGTCGAGCTGGCGAAGTCCGGATGGGTCGAGCCGGTCGAGCTCGACCGGCGCTGTTGGCCGGTGCTGATCCACCAACTCCTCGCGATGTCGCTTGCGAGCGACGGGGTCACGGCCGACGACGCGTGGGAGCACCTTGCGGTCGTGCCCGATCTCGCGGGCATCGACCGAACCGAGTACGACCGTCTCGTGCGCTGGATGCTGGAGGACGGCGGACTGCGGATGGCATCAGGGCGGTTGGTGCTCGGGCCGGAGGCGGAGCGCCGGTTCGGTCGCCGCAACTTCATGGAGCTCTTCGCCGTCTTCTCGAGTCCTCAGTCGTACACCGTGCAGACCGAGGACGGACGGGCCGTCGGCACGTTGACGCAGGCGTTCGTGGATCGCCTGGTGGACGACGTCAGCAGCTTCCTTCTCGGCGGTCGCGCGTGGGCGGTCAACCGCATTCAGCACGACGATCGACGCATCCTCGTCCGGTCCGCGCCGCGCGGCCGACAGCCGACGTGGGGCGGCTTCGTACCGCAGTTCCTGGGGCGTGAGCTTGCAGAGCGCGTGCGCGACATCCTGACGTCGGACGTCGAGTTCGGGTTCCTCGATGATCTCGCAGCGACAGCACTTCGAGAGCGACGCGAGGAGTTCAGGGGCATCTTCGACGAAGACGCGGGTGGCATCGAGTACGACGACTCGGAGATCCGGTGGTGGACGTTCGCCGGCGGCCGCATCAACACGACGCTGCGGTCCGCGATGGGCGCCATCTGCGGCTCGTGGTCCATCATCCCGGACAACTTCCTCCTCCGCGTTCGCGGCGACGACCTGACGCCGCAGTACTTCGAACAGGTCCTCGAGCGCGTGCGCGACCCCGCGTTCTGGGATGACGAGGACACGTGGTCGCAGATCTCCGCCGACCTGCCGGGCTACCGCCTCAGCAAGTTCCAGCCGCTGATGCCGGCGTGGGTCGAGCGAGAGGTGGTTGCGAACTACCTACTGGACGTCGCCGCGGCGCGGCGATGGATCAAGTCGTACTTCCAGTTGTGAGCAGCCGCGCGCACGCGTTGAAGCACGTCGCCTACGCGCGCGGTGCGGGGAGACTCTGAGATGGCGAGATCGCGACGTACACGAGGCCCGCGTGTCCTGGTGCTCGAGGGGGCATGGAGCGACGAACTGGCTGACCGGACGAGCGCCGGACCGTTCCTCGACGGTTGGAGCGCCGCCGTCGGCGCGTCGGTCGCGGTTCGCCAGTACCACGATGCGCGCGACCTCGCGCACTGGCTGCGCATCTTCGTGAGACCGAAGTCGGGCCCGACGATCTGCTACGTCACGGGCCACGGCGATGGCAATCGCCTTGACGCGCTGCGTGCGTCCGATGAGGAACAGTGAGTAGGCGAACAGCGCGGAGACCTCCGACCCGATCAGCTTCCGGTGCCGGAACCCGGCGACCGATAGCACCTTCAAGAACTCGTGCCAGTTGGCCACCGACAGTGCGTCGGCTTGGGCGGACGCGAGGATCTGCAGGTTGCGACGTCGGCTCTCTGCAGAGGTCTCTCCGGTCCGCGCGTCCTTGCCTCGCAACACTTGGTAGGCGGCCGATAGCCGCGCGCGGTGATGCCCGACGGCGACCACCACTCTCACGAGCGCATCAGGGTCTGGCTGCAGCTTCCTGTTGAAGGGGGCAGGAGTGTCGTCGGCGGGCGGGATGCGGCATGCCTTCGCGAACTCCTCCAGTCCCACGCGCGCGTCTTCCCAGAACACGGCGAGCAGCGTGAGAATGAAGTCCGCCTGGCGTAGGCGCTGCCCCGTGCTGTTGATCCGAACGAAGATCTCGGCGACCTGTTCCTCGTTCGCCTCGGCGCCGATCTCCAGAACGTGGACGGGCAGGTTGCTGAGGTTCACCAGCCGGGAGACGTTGGTCTCCACGGCTCGCCGGTGCTCCGGGGTGATCTCCCGAACGGCTTCCAGGCGCGTGAGGTACGACTGCACGACGGAGAGCGCGCCCATTCGGTCGGTGAACACCGCGCTCACGTCGGCGAGCCACTCTGGGTTCTTCCGGATGGCGGCGTCCGCCACTTCGAACCGCGCCGAGATCGGGTGGAACGCGATCTGAATCCGCCGCTTCTTGAACTTCTTGTCGACGATCTCGTGTCCCGTCATCACGGCGTAGAGGGAGGTAAGGCGCTGCTGACCGTCCACCACGAGCGCGTGCGGGACAGTGCTCCCTGACGCGTGCCCGCCGAGCGTCGTGTGGTTGACGTCGTCGGGGCTCTTCCACGTCATGAGATAGCCGAACGGGAAGCCCCGGAAGACCGAGTCCAAGAGGTCGCGGACCTTCGTGTTCTTCCACACGAACCCTCGAGTTCAACCCTCGCTTGTGCCGATGCAGCCTGAGCGCACTCGCCCGATTCCGCAGCCATGCCGTCACCTACTTCGTTCGCCATCGCCTCCTGTTGGCCGGGAGTCTCCTCAGCCACAATGGGTTGTGATGTTGCGTCGGTTGGGCCACGAGGTACAGTGGTTCCCGTGCTGGCGCCGAGTGTAGGTTCCCGAGGTCCGCTGGCCGTGCCCCCAAGGGGGGCGCGCCGACGACGGTGTACGTCGACCGGGCCTTCCCGGAAGCCGCTACGCGGAGCTCGGGGGACGTGGCCACGCACCTCGCGGCCGCGCCTTTTGGTTGGCGGCTGGTCGTGCACCCCTGTCCAATTGCGCCCCTTGAACCGTCGACGGCATCGACGGCATCGACGGCAGGGGAGTAAGGCCTTGGCGCTGTCCGTGTGCATCATCGGAGCAGGCAGGATTGGCCTTGGCCTGCTCTACCCCTGGATGGTCTCGGCCGGCAACAAGGCTGTCCTCATCAACCGCCGCGCTCACAGTGGATCGGCGCGCCCCTACAGGACAGCGCTCAAGACCGACGCCGCCTATCTCTTGAAGGGGCCATGCGGCGAGTGGCCGTACGGCGAGGTCGAGCTCCAGGAGTACGACCCCGACGATCTCGGCGGGGCGGACTCGCGCGACGCTGTCGCTGCGATTTCCGCAGCTAACGTGGTCTTGGTCTCCGTCGGCGTCGCGAACCTCGGGCAGGTTGCCTACCTGATCGCGGAGGGGTGCCGAGATGCGCCCGCTGAAACGCCGCTACACGTCTTGGCGTTCGAGAACAGGCCCGAAGCGAGCGCGGAGTTGGAGCGGCTCGTCTCGGACGTCCTTCGTTCAACGCCGGGCGCCGCGGCGCGGCCGGTTGTCTCGCATGCGACAGTGACCGATCGTGCGTGCTCGATGGAAGATGTGTCCGGACCAGCGACCGTCAAGATTGAGCGATACGGCGAAGTCGTTGTCGCGGACACCGCCGCGTCGCTGTTCGACCCGTGCGAAGATCTCGCGGACGCGGCGCCGATCGTGACGGTTGCGCCCCCCAAGTCTGTCGAGTTCTTCGAGTACCGCAAGTTCTGGCTCGTCAACGGGACCCATGTCGTCCTCGGCATCCTTGCCGAGAAGAAAGAGGGCGCTGGCTTCCGGCTCGTCGACGTGCTGGAAGATCCGAACGCAGCCCTGTTCCTACGGGGGCTTCACCAGGAGTGGACGCGCGTCCTCGCCGCACATGCGAGAGCGGCCGGCTGCACCCATCCTGCACTGTCGGAGGAGGCGCTGAACGCCTTCTCCGACCGAATCTTCGAGCGCCTCGGAGACCAGGCGGACTGGACCGTGATGAACGTGCTACGGGAGTTCGTCTCCATCATCCAGGATCCACTTGAAGAGCCCCTTGCACACCTTTCGAAACTCGCTCGACTGCTGAAGAAGTTCGACGACAGGCTCGCGCGACAGGTGCAATACGGGCGACAAGCCGGCATACCGACCCCACTGACGGCATTCGCACTTGCAGAATCGATCCAAGCAGTGAGCAAGTACGTGGACAGGTACATAGCTCCGCAACGACCGAGGGCAGGAATATGAGCAATCACGGTATCGGCGCAATCGACGCAGCTGGCGATGCGACTCGAGAGGCGTGGCTATCCGCAGGGAAGCTTCTGCAGAACATCGAGGCGGAAGCGCGTGACCACGTGCCCATGTCAGTCGTGATGGACTTCGCGCTCGCGGGGATCGACAGGGACATCCTTAATGCGCGCTACGGCGCCCACCTTGCAGACTGTGAGGCATGCGCGCGCGGGATCGCAGCAGCTGAGGGGATTCGGCCGAAGGACCAGTGCGAACTGCACAGACTCCCTGAGTTCGCTCACTGCGGGCGCCGCGAGGAGAACTACAAGCTGGAGTCCGTTGCGAAGGTGAAGCTCGCGGAGTTCATCGGCGAGGACACGGGCACTCTTGTGATCGTCGCCGGGGAGGCGAATCCGCACGTCTACGACAAGTTGGTGTCCGACGCACTTGCGGAGCGGGCGGAGAACGCGCTCCGTCGTGGCGCGGCGCTGCCGATGATCATCTGCGGACCCGCGATGGGAACCGGGGGCGAGATCCACGAGCCGCAGGATGCCGTGCTTCCGAAACTTGCCGAGGCGGGTCTGGTCGATCTGTTCGCGGCGAGGCACCGCATTGGCGTTCACTTCCGAGCGAACCTTGGCCTCGCTCGCGTATTCACCGAGGCCTACCACGGGGCGGGAGACCCGCGCGAGCGCCGTGGCGTCTGGTACTCAGGTAGGGCTATTGCGGATCTCTTCCACCGCCGGTTCCTGGCAATTGTCGACGCGGGCCTTGCGACTCGTGCTGGCCGCGAGGACTTCGAGTACGTCCCGATGGAGGCGATCGGGAAGATCGCGGAGCGCCATGGGAACGAGGAATTCGATCGGGCTTCTCGCGACCAGATTCGGGAGTGGGCAGCGCAAGTCGCGTAGTTGGTGATCTCCGACTGCTCGTCCACCGAGGTGTGGGCGCGCTGGCCCTTGAGGCGGCGCCATCCGTAGCGAGCAAGTGGTCACCGCCACCACCACGGCGTCGATCCGCCGCTTCGTGCTCGGCTTGACGTCGTGAATGTTGTCATTCTCGTAGACTACGCACGCCGTCGTGTCGTCGTGGACGCGGCTCGCCTCGGTGAAGGTGCGGAGCAGCTCGTCGGCAACGGAGATTGGACCGGGGGCCGTCGGCCCGAGGCCTGCGAGATGGGGAGTGCCACGCGAAGTGCAGCGAGTTCCGCGACTCGATGTCGGTCCGCTGCCCGTGGAAACGCGACGCTGGTCTGCCCCCCGTGAACCAATCCACCGCGTGTGAGAGCCTTGAGGCCGAACCGGCCAGGAGGCTTGAAGGTGAAGAGGAAGCGACACACGACGGAGCAGATCATCCGGAAGCTGCGCGAAGCCGAGCAGATGCGGGCGGCCGGCAAGACGGTTGGCGAGGTCTGCCAGACGCTCGGGATCAGCGACCAGACGTACCACCGCTGGAAGGCGAAGTACCGCGGGATGGACGGCGGCGAGATCAAGCGGCTGCGCCAGCTCGAGGACGAGAACCGCCGGCTGAAGAAACTGGTGGCGGACCTCTCCTTGGACAGTCAGATCCTGAAGGAGGTCGCCGAGGGAAACTTCTGAGCCCGGCCCGTCGGCGTCGCGCTGTGCGTCATGTGCAGCGCGCGCTCGACGTCTCCGAACGCCGGGCTTGCAAGACCCTGGGACAACCTCGCGCGACGCAGCGTTACGAAGAGCGCGTCGATCCGGAGGAGCGCGTGATCGTCGCGCGCATGCACGAGTTGGTCAGGAAGCACCCCAGGTACGGCTATCGCCGCATCGGGGTGCTCCTGCGCCGCGAGGGCTGCCGGTCATCGGCGCGACGCTGCATACGCGGCCTGGAACGAACACCCGTTGCCCGGGAAACTGGCCTGCGGAACCGGTCCGCGGGGAGCGTTGAGGACGTATCGCATCGCGCCGATCGTCGGCTGGACGACCGCAGAAAGGCGCTCGAGTTCGGGCACGCGGTCGCGCTCGGACATCGGTAGCTGGTAGTCGACGAGCCCCGGCGTCTTCGCCTTGACCAGGTGGCTCCAGGTCCACCCTGGAACCGGACGGAGCCATGACGCCTTCCAGCGGCGGACCATGGCGATCCTCTGGAGGTCGAGAGGGACGAGCAGGTCGTCCCGTTTCGGCTTGTTTGCGCTGGACTTCCAGTCTCTGACGAGGTCCCCGTCTGGGGTCGCCTCGACCAGGTCGAAATGGCCAAGCAGGCTGCGCTGGATCCTCGGAAACTCGAACCGGAGCTCCTCCTCGACGGCGACGGTCTCGCCGCGCGGGGCGTACGCCTTCCGCCGGTGCAGGTAGAGCCGCAGCAGTCCGTCCGCCCCCCCCTGTACCACTGCGGGCCAGCGTCACCGTGCATCCGTACGTTGGCGCTGACGACTTCGGCCCCGTGTCGGGAGCGACCGTTTGCCCCCTGCGCTCTGAGCGCCCGGGGGGGACCCGTGCCCCGACACGGCGGCTGCGACGAAGACCCAGTGGGGAGTCGCGCCACGAGCGCCAGTACAGGGCTGATCGAACGTCGCGGCCTGCCGGAGCCGACACGAGGAGGTGTCGCATGACCGATGGCTTCGAGCCGGTGGCGTACGCCGGCGTCGACTGGGCAACCGAGAAGCACGACGTGTGCGTCGTGGACAGGAGTGGACGCGTGCTCGGCGAGCGCGCCTTTGCGGCCGACGCGAGGGGCCTTGCTGCGATGGCGGACTGGATCGTCGCCCGAGGCGGCGCTTCGCCCGAAGAGATCGCCGTGTCGATCGAGGTGCCTCACGGGCCGGTGGTCGAGACGCTTCTCGAGCGCGGCTTCGCCATGCACTCGCTCAATCCCAAGCAGCTGGACCGCTTTCGAGACCGCTTCACGGTCGCGGGCGCGAAGGACGACCGGCGCGACGCGCGCGTGCTCGCCGACTCGCTGCGCACGGACCGTCGCGCGTACCGCCGACTTGAGCGCGACGATCCAGTCGTGATCGAACTGCGCGAGTGCGCAACGCGACGTACCACTGGGCGCGCGTGTCGCGGCATCGCGGATCGCTTGCTGAACGTCGCGATGGCGATGCTCAAGACCCGCACCCTCTACGACGCGGGCAAGATCGGTCAGCGCGGAGCGAGGGCGGCCGCATGACTCCCTCCGAGAAAACAGAACAAGAATCAAACTGCGAACGCCTGTGGTCATTCCAAAGCCGAAGGCGGCGGGTACTGATCCGCCGACCTGGATTCGCACTTGCAGAACGGTGGGGAGTCCCCCCCCAGACTTGCTTGCCGTACGCGCTTCACACCCGAAGCCTCCTCCACGAAGTAGGTGACCTTGAGTAGTTCAAGCGCGTCGCGCTCGTCGAGCGACGCGCCCTTCATCCGGTGCCTCAGGTCCTCGGCGATCACCTCGTGAAGGACCACTCCGTCGACGAGAGCCAGGGCTCGAGTCTCTGGAGGTACGCCGGTGCGGCGGAAGTACCAGGCCGGACTGCACGTCAGGACGCCGCGCACCGACGACCTCATCGTGCCCGCTCCTCAAGGAGCGCGTCGATGAGCTTCGAGAGATCGTCCCTGGTGCACGAGCGCAGCGGCACGCCGACGACGCGCTCGCAGGTCTCGCCGACCGTCTGGGCATCCAGGTCGCGTTCGCGCGCGATCTGACGAAGGAACTGTCTCTGCTTCGCAGTCGGCTCCGGTGTAGGGCGTCCGAACGCGCGACGCCGGCCGTTGCCATTGGAGACATGACCGTTCCCTTCGTGGCCGTTGCGCTCAGCAGACGGGACCGGCTCGAGGAGTTGCTGCTGCACGGTGCCACGGCAGATCTGGAACAGCTCGCGCGTCTTGCGAGCGATGTCCTCGGCGGAGACGAGCTCGAGGTTCTGGGCTTCGATGGCGGCGCCGACGGTCGCGTTCTCGTACTGCGACGAGGTCGAGCGCTTTTCAGATAGGTGGACTCGGATTGTGATCACGGGGATCTCCTTCACGGAACACAGCGAGAGGCGCGGCCGATCGCGACCGCGCCTCTCGCTGCTGGGTGGATGGGATGGGTTCAGCGGACCGAGAGCACCTCCCCCGCGATGCGGGAGAGCGCCGCGCGGTCGTCGGCGTAGGGGAGCGTCTTCGCGACCGACGTGATGCCGTTCGCGATGCCCCAGGCGGTGAGCTCGCCGGGGTTCTCCGGGAGAAACACGGCGTCGATGACGTCGCCAATGAGTCTCTTCGGCACGCGGAACTCCCGTTGCAGTCGCGTCATCGCGGCGGCGTGGTCGCCCTTTGTGACGAACTCCGTCGTCGCGGCTTTGTCGATGAGCCGGAGCTCGAGCGGCGACACCGTGTTCGCGATCTCTCGGAGCTCGCGATCGAACTCCGAGAAGAGCTCGCGCACGCGACTGGTGTGGCGTGCTTGGCGCTCGACGACCTCGCTGGCCGACCAGATCAAGAAGTTGGAGCAGACGTCGCGGAACAGGAACGTTGCGTAGCCGAGGCACTTGGCCCCGACCTCGGAGTTGTAGGCGAGAACGCCCTTGCGGAGACCGCCGAACTCGGCGCCGTTCGACTCCTCCGAGAAGAAGAACGCGAACGAGTCGCGATCGCTGCGGAAGAGGGCGGGCTTCGTGTTGCCGAGCACGTTGGTGCCGTGCTCGTCGGTGTTCATCGTCGGGACCGCCGGCACGAACCCCGAGGGGAGCAGCCAGCGGTCGACGGCCTCGTAGAGCTCGGCGTCCCAGACGCGTTCGTAGCGATCCGACGTGACGGCGCGCAGGCGGCACCCGTCGGCGAGGCCGATCTTGAAGCGCCGGCCGCGCTCGTAGCACTGGTTGAGCACGGTCGTGCGCGTCTCGGGCCGCAGGCGCCCGAGCAGCGACATCGGCACGCGCGCATGCGTCGCCATCTGAGACAGCGAGTAGTGGGTCAGGGCGAGCGTCTCGTCGCCGAAGTGGACGCCGTCCTCTCCGAAGAGGATCTCGAGGTCGCGCGCGGCGACCTCGCGGCATCGGTCCCGCTGGGCGTCGGCATCGGCGCGCAGCGACTCGAACGAGGCGAAGTGCTCCTCAGGCGGGCGGCGGAAGAGCTCGTTGCTGGCATGGGTGAGTGTTGTGCCCTGCATGGGCGGTGTCCTCCAGGTGATGAGTGAGGGGAAGGGAGGGGAAGGGAGGGGAAGGGAGGGGGCCCGCGCGCGCGGGCCCCCGG
>JAJFFG010000130.1 GCA_021776825.1 Planctomycetota bacterium | reverse complement strand
GACCCTAACGCTTACCGATCGAGAACTCAAGTAAAACCCGAGTCAATACATGGGTACACTTTGCGCCGCTCTGGCCAGGGAAACCCCAGGGAGAACAAGGGTCTCACGCCGATTTCGGCCCGCCTGGGCCTGGAACTTCCGTCTAGCTCGAGGCGCACGCGAGCGGGAGAGTATCGAGCAGACTGAGTGCGACGTCGACAGCCGGACAGGGAGCGCACTTCGTACTGCCGAGGCGATGTTCGCGCCGCGATCCCGCGACGCCCCCGCGAACGATCCGCTCTAGAGTGCCGCGGGGCAGGGGCAACGTGATGGGGAACGTGAAATGAGCACGCTCGGCCGGGTCGTCGCGCGCGCGTTCGAGGCGCTGGCTCGTCGGACCGACGACGCGACGGCGTTGTCGGTGTTTCGCCACCTCGCCGGACGGTTCTCCGTCGAGGAACTCGTCGTCGCCGGGGCCGACGGACGCATTCGCGGTGCGCTCGACGACCGCGTGATCTTCCCGCGCTACATCCGGGACGGCCGGTGGTCGTCGAGCATGTCCGACTTCGTCATCGCGTGCTTCGACGCCCTCGGTGGCGGCACGTACCTCGACGTGGGCGCGAACATCGGGTTGACGACGATCCCCGTCGCCCGGCGCGCGGACGTGGCGTGCCATGCCTTCGAGCCGGAGCCGCGAAACCTGGGCTTCCTGCGCGAGAACGTCGCCGCGAACTGCTCCCACGGGCACGTGGCAGTGCACGGCGTCGCGCTCGGCGAGACGGACGGGACGGCCACGCTCGAGCTCTCGTCCCGCAACTTCGGCGACCATCGACTGCGGCGCACCGGAGGGGCGGCCGGAGGACCGGAACTGCACGGTGAGAGCGCGCGCCAGAGCGTGGAGGTGCCGCTTCGCCGGCTGGACGGCGTCGTGTCGGCGCCGAGCGATGGTGGCCTGGTCGTCAAGTGCGACACGCAGGGCGCCGAACTCGGCATCGACGCGGGGCTCCTCGTGCCGGATCACGGTCCGATCGACGCCCGTGACGCTCGCCCTATCGGCGAGCTCGTCGCCACCGCCGCCGACTTCGTCCGCCGCACGTCAGGGGACGACTTCCTCGACCTCGTCGTCCTGAAGCAGCCCCTGCTCGAGCGGCTCCGCTCGACGACTTCCCCTGACGCGGCACCATCTCGCTAGAAACCGGAAGACTCCGTACCGATGAGCACAGGTCGTTCAACGGTCTGAGAGTTCGGGCGAGCTGCACTGCCGCGGGGTCAGTCAGCGGCGCGTTCGTAGAGGGTCCACTCCGTGCCGTCGGGTGCGGTCTCGATGCCGGTGCGGACGTAGCTCCAGTCGCCGCCGCGGAGGTCCCACCACGAGTTCATGTCGTACGTGACGTTGAACAGACGCGACGTCGGTACGAGGAGCAGGCGCTCGTACGGCGGCTGGCCGGGCATCGCGAGCGGGAAGACCTCGAGTTGCGGCATCTCGTCTCCGACCCGATAGCCGGAGAGCACGCTCCGGTCCGGCAGCGCCTCCGCGCGATAGACGGACAGTCCGACCACCTTCTGCGTGCGGCGTACTCGGAGCTCGTCGGGCAGCGGCGACATCGCGAGTTGCAACGGCGCGGCGAACAGGCGGCCGAGCACCCACAGGAGCGCGACGCATCCCACGGTCCATGCGACGCCACGCAGGATCGCCAGCAGTGTGCGCGGGAGCTTGCGTCCCGCCCGCGCCGGACGCGCAGGCGGGAGTCCGGCGGGTGGATCGGTCGTGTGAGCCTGCGGTGTCATCTTCGTCCCATTGGACGTCCGAGCGAGCGCCTTCGCTCCCACGAAGCCGCGCGTCTCGGCGCGCGGGGTCACTCCAGGCGCGCTGCCAACCGTTCGACGGCGGCGACGTGCGCATCGAGGTATTCATCCGGCTCGGCGTGGCTGTCCCGGGTTGCGGTCACGCACTCCACAAGGAGGTCGGCTGTCGCCCGGTCGCCCACCAGGCGCGCGACGCAGTGGACCGCGGTCACACACTTGTGATCGATCTCGAGGTTGGGAGGTGTGTGACGCGCGGAGATCTCCGCGATCTCCACGATGAGCTGGAGT
This sequence comes from Planctomycetota bacterium, assembly GCA_021776825.1. GTDB lineage: Bacteria > Planctomycetota > JAJSAM01 > JAJSAM01 > JAJVHW01 > JAJFFG01. The sequence continues at coordinate 36,669 of JAJFFG010000130.1, read as the reverse complement.
CCCTCGTGGACGTCCCGCGTGCTCCGACACGCCTGCAGAAGCGTTGACGCCCAGTTCCGGTCGACCACATGGCACCGAGACGGCAGTGCATCGGCGATCTCGACGATTCGGCTCGCGCACTCGCGAGCTCGTTCGACGGTGTCCCCGAGGCTTGCCCAGTACACGTAGGCGCCTGTCCACCGCCAGATCATTGCGATGTGTGGCTCGGGGTCGATGGCCATGATCTGATCGACTCGCTGGAGGAGCGCGCGTCCTGCGGCGGGGCCCTCAGCCGTCCGCAGTAGCGCCCTCAATCCCGAGACGCACTGACCGTGGACACGGGCCCGCTTGTCCGTGTGGCGAAACGCGATGGTGGAGAGAGTCCAGCCGAGCACCTGCTCGATCTCGATCTCCGGCGCGTCGTAGGGACGCAGCAAGTCCTCGATGCGCTCCGCGACGGCGAGAGCCCTCCCGGCGTGGAGATCGTCGCCGAGTGTCTGGTAGAGCGTCACCGCTCGCTCCGCGTCGGCTTGCACGTCACTCACGTTGAGCACCGTCGGATGGCGGTCCCGCGCCCGCACGGGAATCCCGACGCGCTCGGCATTGAACGGATACCGCGGCCGGTGAGCTTCCTGGTCGGGTGACGAGGTCCATCGCTACCCGTGCCGTGTCGCCGCTCTGGCTTCGTCGGCGGCGGGACGCGCTCGTCGTCCATCCCGCGATCGTTGGGGGTGACGTAACCTCCGGACCGTTTCGTGCGTCCTTCTCACGGGGCCGCTTGACATCCTGGTGGGGTGATACGCTGTGCCGATGAGCGAGACGCGGGCGCTGTTCACGCGCGCCGACTATGACCAGTTGCCGCAGGGGTTTCCGGCCGAGCTGCTCGAGGGTGATCTCGTGCGCGAGCCGGCACCGTTCTACCGACATCAGCGGGTCGTGGTGACGCTGATGGAACATCTCCTCCCGATCGTTGGGCGAGACCGACTTGTCTGCTCTCCGATCGACGTTCACCTCGACGACGTGAACGTGCTGCAGCCGGACGTCGCGGTGTTCGCGAAGGCGTTGTGGGTCGACTTGCGGCACGTGCCCGTACCGACGCTCGTCATCGAGGTGCTGAGCGACTCGACCGCCCGCCGTGATCGCGGGCGGAAGGCGCGTGTCTACCTGCAGCACGGTGTCGCCGAGGTCTGGCTCATCCACCCGTTCGACGGAACGATCGAGGTCTGCACGTCGTCAGGACGTACCGAGCACACGGTCGACGCCGTCGTCACGTCAGTGGCGCTTCCGGCGATCGCGGTGGCCGGTGCCGACCTGATCCGCTGACGGCGCTCGGTTCACCTCGACGAAGCCCCTCGGGCGAACTGCACGGAACGCGCGACGCGAGCGACTGGATACACTCGTTCCCGCGACCCGTCGTGACCTCGATCGAAAGTGTGATCCGTTGCGTCTAGCTCCAGCACGTCTCTCCATGAAGCCAGCCGCGCGGCGCCGTCTCGTGCGCGCGGCGGTCTTCAGCGCATTCCTGCTCGTCGTGGCGACCGCGGCACGTGCCCAGGACGCCCCCGTCGCCACGCCTCACACCGACGCCGACAAGACCGTCGAGGTACGGCTGCCCGCCGGCTGGGCCGAGGACACGAAGGATCCCTGGGTCGATGAGATCGTCTCGTGGCGCGGGCGGCTCGGTGGCGACGAGAGTGGTCACGGGGCTGTGCTCGTCGTGCGACGCCAGCGGAAGTGGACGTCGGCGCAGCTGCGGCTCGGGCGGACGCTCAGCGAAAACGACCCGATGGAGGATGACCTGCGCCGGAGCGGAGACCGCTGGGTCGAGGCGGCGTACGGCAGGGACGACGGGGCGGATGACGCGTGGAACTTGGGCTGGCAGCGCTGCATCGAGTCTGGCGGACAGGTCGTGATCGCGGATCTGCGCATGCGCGCCGACCAACCGGCGGACTGTGCAGCGGAGGCGCAGGCGCTGCTCGACAGCGTGCGGGTGCTGAAGTCCCCGCCGGCCGATGTCCCGCCGGACGGCTGGAAGCGTGCGACGTTCAGCGGGTTCGTCGTCTACGCGGAGAACCCGCGCGGCAAGGCCGTTCAGAAGATGGTGAAGTACCTCGCGAAGAGCCGCGGCATCATCGCCAAGGCGTTGCCCGGGAAGCCCCACGACAGGGAACCACCCGTCGTGTACCTGTACGAGACCACCATGGGGATGGTTCGGGGCTCCGGTCTCGACCCCGAGAAGCGACATCCGCCGGTCGCCCACCGGATGAACCAACGGCCGTTGCACGCGGTGGTGGGGGACCCCGACGACGACGATGTCCTCGGGCGCTACCTCCACCAGCAAGCGGCGCGACAGTACGTCTGGCAGTACTTCGGCGGCTTCGTCCCCGAGTGGCTCGGGAGTGGCCTCGCGATGTACGCCGCGGGTGGCGCGATGGGCAGCGGCCCGAGCAAGCCCCCGAAGTACTTCTACGACTACGCGCAAGAACGGGTGGCCATCTCGCGCTCACTCGCGTCGTGGATCGACGTGCCCCCGAAGTGGGACGACGACAAGATGGCCATGGAGATCTGGGCCTGGCACGTCTTCTTCCGGCACGGCAAGGCGAAGGCCGCAGCGAAGAAGGCGTACAAGGCCTACATCAAGACGCTGCGCGAGACGGGCGACCTGCGCGCGGCGCGGCGCCAGTTCGACGACATCGACGACAAGTCCCTGCTCGCGGCCTACCGCAAGTGGGTGCAGGCGCAGTAGGAAGCGCAGTAGACGGCTCGGTGGTTCGGCCGGAGGCAGAGCGCGGCGGCGAGTTGGACGCGTCCGCCGTTCCACCGACGACTCCCGAGACGGTCCCTCGGCGACCAGCGGTCAGTTCGCGGTGGCTGCTCCGCGCCGCGATCGCGGTGGCGGTCTACGCTCTGTTCTACGCAGGGCTGCGAGGAGCGGGCGTGCTTCGTGATCCGGGCGTCGGGAGCAGAGTCATACCGGGACCCGGCACCACGGCGGCGGATCGCACTCTCGGCGCACTGCGGGCTGGACCGACGCGCCGATCGATCGTCGAGGTCATCTTCCTGCCGGCGACCTCGGCGGAGATTGGCTTCAACAAGTTCAAGCGGTAGCTGCTGGCGGCGTCGGCCCCTCACGCTGGTCGGGCGACGTAGCCGACCTTCTCGTCTGCCGCGAATCCGCACGCCTTGTAGAACGCGTGCGTCGCCTCGCGCTGCGACCCCGACTGGAGCATCGCCTTGTAGCAGCCACGCTCCCACGCGAACTCGAGCGCGTGTCGCACGATGCGCTGGCCATGTCCGCGGCCCCGCTGCGTCTGGTCGGTGACGACGTTCTCGACGATCGCGTACGGGCGCGCGGAGCGCGTGATGTTCGGGATGACGTTCAGGTAGCACGTCGCGAGGATCTCGCCGTCTGCATCCAGCAGGAAGACGTGCAGGTCGTCGGCGGAGACGATGCGCTCGAACACCTTGCGATCGCTGCCGTCGCGCAGGATCGGGTCGTTCGGTTGCAGCTGTCGCTACAGCCGCATGATGTCTTCGAAATCCTGCTGCGTCGCCTCTCGAACCAGCATGGTCGCGCTCAGGCCATCGGATCGGCGGACTGACGCTGGGACGCTAGCGAGGGGACGTCATGCAGCGACCGCACGCTAGACTCGGGCGATGGAGGGTCTGCCCCCCCGCCGTGCGCGACGATGGTCTCTGGCGTGCACGAACGTGATCGCGCAGATCGCGATCGTGATCACGCTTGGAGCGCTGGTGGCATGGCCGGAGCGACACGTTCCGTGCTACTTCCGGCCCAATGCTCCGCCCGGGTACATCGACATCGCTGGACTGCTCACTCCGAGGGCCACTCGGGACGTGGTGTACGTGGCCGGGGAGTTCGGCGAGTTCATGCCCCGCCCGGGACGCCGCATCTATCCGACGCGCGCCCATGCCGACGCACGCCGTGACGCAGATCGCCAGTTCCGCGCGGACGGGCTCAAGGTCTGCTACGTCGGTCCGGCGCCCGCATGGACGTATCGCGACGACGGGCTGCGCGTCCTGCTCGGTCGCCTCTTGGACTGACGGAAGTCCGCGTTGAATCGGCAGCCCAGCGGTTGGGGCGTGGACGACGCGAGAGGAACCGTCATGGAGCGCTGCCCCGAGGTATCGCAGGTGGTCGACGCCCGTGACCCGCTGGGCGGCAGTCGGTCGCGTTACCAACCCGGATAGGCCTCGTGCAGGAGCGACCGCAGTCGCAGCCGCTCCTCGGGTCGCGTCGTCGCGACGTTCTCGGAAGCCGTTGGATCGACGTCGAGGTCCCAGAGCCACTCCGTTCCGACGTCGTCGCGGAGGTAGTGCCAGCGCCCGTCCGCGACCGATCGGAACGAGCGTCGAAGCCGATCCAGCGGGTAGCTCGGGTGGCGGTCGGCCAGGATGGTCAACGCCTCGGTCGGCGGATCCGTCGCGGCGAACGCGACGCGATCCGTCGTGTCCCCGCGCAAGGAGCGTCCTGACATCGACGCCGGCGCGCTCATCCCGCAGGCCTCTAGGACGGTCGGAGTGACGTCCTCCAGTCGCACGAGATCGGCGACTCGTTCGCCTGCGCGGTAGCCATCCGGCCAGCGGACGACGAGAGGAATGCGGAGCAGCTCGGGGCGCATGTGGAACGCGTGGTCCGACAACCCTTCCTCGCCGAGGAACTCACCGTGGTCCGATGTGATCACGAGCAGCGTCGAGTCGAGCAGGCCCGCCTTCCGCAGACCGGAGACCAGAACGTCGAGCGCGTCGTCGGACGTGCGGACCTCTGCGTCGTACAAGTCGGAGAGTGCCGCCCACTGCGCATCCGTGAACTGCGTCACACCGAGAGCCGGCTCGGCGCAGACGGGGAAGCTGAGGCGGCGCGCCCACTCCAGCGTCTCGAGCTCGGCGTCGCGCACGAATGCTGCCGTCGGGCCCGGCGGCGGATCGTAGCTGAGGTGCGGATCGAGCAGGTTGACGAAGGTGAACACGCGGCGCCCTGCGGCGTCGGCGTCGACGATCGTACGGACCACGCGCGCGGCGGTGGCGTCCGCGGGCTGGTACTCGACCATCGACTCGAAGACCCCGTCGCCGTCGCCGACTTCCACGTTGCGCACATAGCGGAAGCAGGGTTCGTAGTGGTCGAAGCCCTGGACGAGATTGCGCGCGCGCCCGACGTTCGGGTTGGTCGCGAAGCAATGCGTCTCGAACCCGGTCTCCAAGAGCTGTTCGGCCAGGGTCTCGACCTGATCGGGCAGGAACGCATTGAGGCTGCGAAGAAACCCGTGCTCCTCCGGGCGCATGCCGGTGAACAGCGAGGCGTGCGACGGTCCCGTCCATGGCGCTGGGGCCCAGCAGTCGTCGAACACGACCGAGTCTCTAGCCAGGCGCTCCATGGCAGGGGTCGTCGGACGCTCGTAGCCGTGCACCGACGTGCGATCGGCGCGCAGCGTGTCGATCACGATGTGGGGAGCGTCGGCGAGGTCGTCGGGACCGCACGACAGCGCCACGAGAGCAGCGAGCCCGAGCGCAGTGGCGCCCGCTCCCGGTCGGCTGGTTGGCATGTGCGCGAGTACTCCTACTACCCTGGCACCCCGCTCTTGGCAGGACGATCCAGGACCGGTGTTCGAACTCACGGCGATCTCCGCCGCGGGCGGCGAATGGCTACTCAACGCGCCGACGTGGGTCTCGGTTGCGGCAGATTCTGAGATCGACGGGCGCCGTTCGCGGCATGCTCGACGCGCGGCCGGGAGGGCCGGCGCTACGACTCCGACGAAGACGGGCCCCGACCTCAGATCTCACGTGCGCGTGGAACGCGGGAGAGTGGACACTGCACCACGGATCTCGGTGCCAGGGCTCGCTGTCCGAGCGGCGACGTCACGGTCGATTTCGCTCACTCACTTTCACTGCGCGCGTCGCCCCCTCGGAGGTCGATGCGGAGGGCATCATGCGACTCGCGGTTCTCGGTCTCCTCGCGCTGACGGCCCTCGCGATGGGCTGTGGCGACACCCCTGAAACTCCGGCGGACGATCGTGTGAGCGCGGTGTCGCCGGACCAGGCCGCGCGCGACGACGCGCCCGTCGTCTTGCCCGTCGACAGGGCGGGCGCGGGCACCAGCGAGCCGCCAGAGGAGAGCGCGCCGGAGTCGGCCGAGCCCGCGCCGGAGCCCGCTCCGGAGCACTCTGTCCTCGTCTACTTCACGTATCCGCACGCGGAGCTGACTGAGCTGTTCGCGCTCGAGGAGCGGCTCAGTGAGGCGATTGTCGCCGCGTCCGCCGGCGAGTTCGACGGCAACGAAGTGTCGGTGGATGGCACCGACTGCATGCTGTTCATGTACGGGCCGGACGCGGACGCGCTGTTCGCCGCTGTGCGCCCGGTGCTCGAGGCCTCGGAGTTCATGAAGGGGGCTCGGGTGAAGCTCCGCTATGGGCCGCCAGACGACGGCGTCCGCGAGGTCGAGGTCGTCCTCGCCCGCTGACGATCGCAGTCGAGCGAGCCGGCGCTGCGTGAGGACGACCACCGGTCTCGTGAGTTCGAGGGGAGCGGGACTCCCGGATGCCGAATTCCCCGCGTGACGTCGCGCGTCCCGGTGATCGACACTCTTCGCGCCCGCGGGCCACCGTGTCCGGAATGACGCGGTTCTGGGGTTGAAGCGGCGGCGCACGCCGAGGAGAGAATCGATGATCAAGTTGAGCTGGCTCATGAGGCGTCTGCCGCACCTCAGTCGCGCGGAGTTCCAGGAGTACTGGCGCGAGAAGCACACGCAGGCCGTGCCGCACGAGGCCATCCCCGCGCTCGGCATCAAGCGCTACATCCAGGTGCACACGCTCGACACGAGTGCGCGGGAGCTGGTCATCGGTCCGCGCGAGGGGTTGGTCGAGCCGTTCGACGGCATCGCCGAACTCTGGGTCGAGAGCACGGAAGCGCTCGAACGCGACTGGACGTCCGACGCGACGCAGGGCTACCTCCGCGCGTTCATCGAAGACGAGCGCAACTTCATCGACTGGTCGCGCTCGACGATCTTGGTCTCGACCGAGATCGTCGTCATGCCGTAGCGGCTGGAGCGTGTCCCAGCCGGCTGGGTCCGGGGTGAGTCGCCAGCGTTGGCGCCGCGATGGAGCGTGAGATCCTGCGTCGACGGCGGGAGCTGTACCGCGTGGCCCGCGCGCGTGGCCCGCGCGCGAGGTGCGGTACGGAGTGCGACGGTCGAACGCTCCTCGCACGGTCCCCGGTACGCTGTCGCGCTGGAGGATTCGATTGCGCTCTCGTCGACGGCTGGCTTGCTCGATCCTGGCGGCAGCGCTGCTCGGCGTGGCACTCGTCCGCACCGTGACGGCGGAGGACGACGCACAGCCGACGCGGCGTCACGATCCAAAGGCGATCGCTGTCCTCGACCGGCTGCTCGAGCTCAGCCCGACGCCGTCGGCCGTGGGAGTGTCCGACTTGCGTGCTCACGTCGCCATGTCCGGCGGTCCGCGTGCGCCGCTGATCGTGCGCATGGGGTGGCTCAGTGGGAAGTCTCCCGGCGTCATCGTCGGCGGGCACACGGGCACGCTCGCGCCGGAGGCTGCGACCGATGTCGCCCGCAAGCTGAAGATCCGCATCGTGCTGCCGCTGCTTGCCCGTTCGATCTGGGACGCGTCGATTCGGGATGAGTTCACGTCGATCTCGAGCCGCCGCGACGGCGACGAGACCGTCATCCGGTTCGTGGGCGAGGCCGAGGGCACGACACCGGACATGGAGATGGAGTTGCGTTGCGGCGACGACGGACTGCCGACTCAGGTGCAGTTCCTCGGTGCGCTCGCCAGCTCGCCGCTTGCGGGGCCGTTCCGACTCTCGTTCGGAGAGCGTGGCGACGGCTTCGCGCTCCGCCGCCTCGAGCTCGTCGGCGACGTTGCGCTGGCTGTGGGCATCGATTACTTCGACCAGCCGTCGGATCTCGCCGTGCCACGGCGCATCGTGTGGCACTTCCCGAGTGGCAGCCGCGACGAGTTCGTGGTGCACGACGTGACGCTCGACGGCGAGCTCGTTTCGGGTACGTCGTTGCCCGAGGCTCTTGCCGGCCGCGCCCGACGCGTCGACGCCGCGGCGCAGGCGCTGCTCGATGGGTGGGACGATGCACTCGACTCGCTGCACGGCGCGGGCACACGTTTGGCGACGAGCATCGTCGAGGTCGAAACCGACGACCCCACCGTACTGACTCGCATCTCGTGGTCGCGTGCGGGTGTCGTGGCGTGCGTGCCGGTCGATCCGTCCGACCCCGCCGCTGCGCGGGACCCGGACTACGCCGCCGGGATGCGGACGTCCCTCATCCGGGTGCTGGACCACGTCCTGCGGCCACCCTCTGCGGAACTCGCCACGTTCGACCTCGTTGCGCCGATCACGAAGTCTGATGGTGACGCTCGGATCATCGAGGGCTCGGCGCTCGAAGGCTCCCCCGGTGGACGTGTCCGCGTCCGCTTCGACGCCCGCGGGTTGCCTGTCGAACTCGCACAGGAGTTCGATGGGGGCGGAAGCGCGACAACGACGCATCGCTACGAGCAGCGTGGGAAGCGGTTCGTGCTCGCCGAGACGACGGTCACCGCCGAGAGCGGGGGACTTCACGACGTCTATACCTACTGGGACGTCGAGGACGGTCCGGCGCTCCTGAAGTCGCTCGTCCGGACGATTCGCTCGGAGGACGGCGAGGTCGTGTTCCGGCGCTCGCACGCTCAGTGGGAGCTGGACGGACGGCGCGTGCCGGGGACCGGCGGCGACGTCGCCCCGGATCAGCCTCCCGCGAAACCGCCAGACGTCGACCCGGAGGTCGAGGATGCGCGCCGCTGGGTGTCCGAGGCCAACGCCCAGCTCGACGCGGGTGAGACGGCTGAGGCCATCGCCACGTTGCATCGCGCGATCGAACGGCATCCCAACGTCGTGCGCCTGTGGACGGCGCTCGCCCGTGCGTACTACATCCAGGATGACTTCGCGAAGTCGGAGGAGGCGTCGCGGCGTGCCGTCGAGGTCGACGCGCAGGATGCATCGGCGTGGTGGCGCCTTGGCGTGATGCTCACGCACCGGGACCGGCACGAGGAGGCGCTCGACGCGTACGACGCCGTGCTCGAGCTGAAGCCGAGGCACTTCCTCGCGAACTACAACAAGGGCTGGACGCTCGAACTCCTCGATCGGTATGAGGAGGCGCTGACCGTGCTGCTCCTCGCGGTGGAGCTGCGTCCCGATCACGAGGGCGCGGTCTACAACGCAGGCCTGGCCCTCCGCGGGCTCGAGCGCTACGCGGAGGCCCTCGAGTGGTTCGAGCGGGCGGACCGGCTGAACCCCGACGACGGGAACGTCCACTGGAACCTCGGTCTGATGCTCGAGGAACTCGGCCGCTACGAGGAGGCGCTGGCCAAGTTCCGGCGCGGCGATGAGATCTCGGGTTCGTGGTCCGCTCGCGCGCGCCGCATGGGCGTGTGCCTCTACAAGCTCGGGCGGAAGGAGGAGGCGCTCTCCGAGTTCGATCGGGCGATCCGCGCCGACCCGACGAGCTTCGACTCGCGGTACTGGATGGGGCGGTGTCTGCGGAGCCTCGGTCGCATGGACGAAGCCATCGACGCGCTCCGCGCCGCGAACGAGCGGAGCAAGACCAGGAGCGACGCATGGGCAGAGCTCGGCATGGCGTACGACGGCCTCAAGCGCTACGACGCCGCCGTCAGCGCGTATCGCGAGGCGCTTCGTCGGCGACCCGCGAACTCGGTGACGCGCTCGAACCTCGGCCTCGCGCTCTGGAAGTTCAAGCGTTTCGACGAGGCGGTCGTCGAGTTCGAACGAGTGCTCGCGGAGCACCCGGAGGACCGCTCGGCGAACCTCCATCTTGGCCGCGTCCACCGCGACGCCAAGCGGTTCGAAGAGGCGCTCGCCGCGCACGACGAGCTCGTGAAGCATCGTCCTGATTGGGGCTCTGCGTGGCGGGAGTATGGCGTCTCGCTCCACTTCGCGAAGCGTGCGGCGGAAGCGGTCGCGGCCCTCGAGCGCGCCGCCGAGATGCTGCCGGATGACGCTGACGTCTGGCACTGGCTCGGCAACGCCCGCCGCGACGTGGAGAGCGACGACGCCGCTGTGCACGCGTTCGAGACCGCGTTGCGGCTCCGTCCTCGAGCGCATCGCACTCTGTACAGCCTCGGCTGGGTGCAGCGCCGACGCGGGGACTTCCCGGCCGCCGTTCGCGCCTACCGGGTTGCCGTCGAGGTCCGGCCGAACGACGCGTGGAGCCTGTGGGGTCTCGCCGCGTCGCTGGCGCAGTCCGGAGAGGACGATGAGCCGGATCAGATTCTGTCGCAGCTGCGCGAACTCGACCCGGAGGTGGCGACCGATCTGGAAGAGCTCCTCACGAAGACGCGCGCCGAGCGCGAGACGGATGAGCCCCGCGAACGTTGATCGCGGACGCCGAGAGAGTGACCGCCGAGTCCGACGCCTCGCGACGGGCTCGCCGCGGGCCGATGCCGCGTTGGTCCTTGCAGTGCTCCGTATGCTGACGGGTCCCTGGCGACGTCGCGCTCCGCTGCTGCGGACCTCACATGCCCCATCTCTTCCGCCGCCATGTCGTGGCGTGCCTTGCGACCGTCCTCCTGCTCGGGTTGAGCGGAGTCTCTCCGGCGAGCGTCGATCGTTCGCCCGTGGAGGTGCTCGACGGCGACGAGCTCCGCGACGTCATCGCGTTCCTCGAGAATGAGACGTTCCGCGACGACCAGTACGTCCAGATGCGGGTCAGCATGTGCGGGCGACTCAGCGATGTCGTGCGTGAGGGCGGCGATGGTCTGCGCCACGCTGCGCTCGAGCGGGTCCGGACCGGCGATGCGGCCCAGCGCCAGCACGCGCAGCTGGTCCTGGCGCAGTGCGCCGAGATCCCGGACGACGAACTGCGCCCGCTGCTCTCGCATCCCGACCCCGAGGTGTGGATCTGGGCGCACGTCACGGCGTGCCGGCTGGTCGAGGACCGAGGCGACGACGTGGGCATGCGTTCGGTGGAGATGGCGGCCGCGGCCGGACCGCTCACTCAGATCCCCGCACGCCTTCCCGATGACGAGCCGCTGATCGCAGTGGCGGGCGAGATCGAGGCGCGGCTGCGCGTCTCGCCGGAAGTCGATGCACGGCGCCGGGCCGCGGACCCCGAGCAGCACGGTCGGCGCTTCGAGCCGCTCCTGACCGAGTTCTGGAAGTACATCCCGCGTGACCGGCGGCGCTTCGTCGACTTCGAGGGTGACGGCGTGGACGAGGTCGTCGTGGTGGCGTATCCGAAGTGGGGCGACCACGAGTCGGAGTTCCGCTGTGACGAGTTGAAGTTCGTCGCTGTCATCGGCCGCGATGCCGACGGCGTATGGCAGCTCGAGGCCTTCGACGCGATCCAGCACGCGACGTACGTCGATGACATCTTCGTCGGGGACGTCGACGGGAACGACGGAGACGAGTGCTTCGTCCGCACCAAGGTCATCGGCGGGTGGTGCTGGGGCGTCCTCAACGGCGTGACCCGCGCGGCCGTTGGGAAGAAGGTCACGGCGAGCTTCCCCGATCAGGTGGTCTCGTGCGTCGGGCGGCCCGGAGGCGACGACGTGTTCTTCGTCGCGGCCGAGGCCTATCGGCCGACTCACTCTGGCAAGGCGGCGTACCTCGCCGGGACGATGGCGTACGAGTACGTCATCCATCGGTGGAACGGCAGCGAGCTCGAGCTGGTCGGGGCGGTCTACGTCCCATAGCGCGAGTGGTGCGAACGGTCAGTCCGGCGGATGCGGGTGCGCCGCGTGGACGTCGTGCGGCCACACGTCCTCCAAGTCCACACCGAGTCCGTCGACCGTCCGGTTGCACCACGCGAAGAAGCCCGTGATCTGGTTGATGCCGACGATGCCCTCGTCGGAGAACCCCGCTGCGCGCAGCGCCTCGACGTCGGCGCGCCGCATGGCGCCCGGTGTGCGCGTCAACTTGATGACGTGGTCGATGAGCGCCCTCAGCCGCGGCGTCGTCGCGACGGTCGCCGGGTCCGCCTTCAGCGCTTCCACGTAGTCCGGGTCGTTGCAGTGGCCTGCCAGGCCCCGCGCGTGGTGGACCACTCAGTAGTAGCAGTCGTTTACGTGGCTGACGGTGACGGCGATCGTCTCGCGCTCGGTCATCGTCAGGTCGAGCGGCCCGTGCATCACGCCCTTGTAGAACGCCAGCAGGGCGGCCAGCGCGCGCGGCACCAGCGAGTGAGCTTGCACGACGCCGTCGGGCTTGCCGGGCACGCTGTCGTAGAGTTTCGCCAACTCACCTTCGGCCTGCTCCGGGCCGATGATCCGAACCCACGCCATCTCGAATCCCTCCGATCGACGATCCGCGGCCTGCGGATCGCCCCCACGGTACCGGTCGATTCAGTCTCGGAGTCGTAACGCGATGGCGGTCGATTCTGAGATCCTGGTGGCCGGACCGTCTGTCCGTGGGAGCGTTCCATGTCGAGCCTGCTGCTCAGAGTGTCGATCGCGAGCCTGTTGGGGCTCGCTGCGCTGTCCGTGGGCACGCCCGTCGAGGCGGCCGTGCCGCGCGGCCACGCGCGCAACATCGACGTGCGCATGCACGGCCGCACCCTCGTCGTACGGGGCGCAGCCGGCAAGTCGGTCGGCGTCTCCATTCAGCCCACGCGCGGTGGACTTCGGCTCACCTCGGACGCATTCCTCAACGGGCGGGAGAGCCCGCTCGTGATCCGCGGTCGGCCGAAGCGGCTGAAGCTCGACATGGGCCGCACGTACTGGGGCGCCGTCAGCGTCGTCGCTCCCGCCGATGGTGTTGCCCCGCTGCGGCTGCGTGGGGTCGACATCCGCACGCCGAGGAACACCGGGCGGTTTCACCTGATCGGCATCGAAGTCAGTCGGCACGTCCGCGTACGCGCGAACGCTGGGCGGCACGTGGAGCTCACGTTGCTGGACTCCCACGTCATCGGCCGCGTGAAGGCCCGGCTCGGCAACGCGGCCACGACGCTGTCCGAGATCAAGGACTCCCGAGTCGATGGCGGCGTCGACATCGCGATGAGCGATTGGACGCATGAAGGGTTGGGTCGCGGCCGGCTGACGATTCGCGACAGCGTCGTGTCCGAGGTCAGTGTCGACGCGAAGCTCGATGCGATCGTCGAGGACTCCGAGTTCGCCGGGGACGTGTGGTTCGCCGGCGCCTCGTACAGCAGCCTGCTGCGCTGCTCCATCCAGCGAGACCTCCGGATCGGCGGCGTTCCGCGCGAGCACTTCGATGGCTCGTTCCTCAAGGTGCTCGACTGCGAGATCGAAGGCGCCGCCCTCTTCGAGCCAGGGATCGGTGCCGACGAGGTCGAACTGTCCTCCTCCGCGTTCGGCTCGTTGCAGGTCGATGGCGGCACTGGCGACGACCTTCTCACGACGACGCGCGTGCTCGTTCGCGGAGCCTCCGAGTTCGATGGCGGCGACGGCGATGCCGACCGCTGGTCGACGGACGACGACGGGATGCTCGACACCGTGTCGGTCGAGACGCTCGAGCTGCAGCCGCTCGACGAGTGAGCCTCGTGGCCGACGCGGGCTAGGGGATGTTCGACGAGCCGAACTGATTGCCGTTGTAGGTGTTGTCGCCGGGGTCGGTCTCGTCCTCCATGTCCCTCAACTTGTTCTTCTGACCGACGTTGTTCGTGAACGTGTTGTTCGGATTCTCGACCTCGAAGCCGTTCTCGCGGTTCTTCGTCGCCTCGTTGCCGTCGAACAGATTCTCCTCGTTCTCGATGTCGAATCCGTCGGCGTCGGACTTCGTGGCGACGTTCCCCGTGAACGTCGAATCGGTCGCGATGATGAAGAATCCGTCGTCGCCCGACTTCTGCGCAATGTTGCCGGTCGCGTTGGCGAACGTGCCCTGGAACACGAAGCCGTCGGCGCTCGAGCCGAGGCTCTTGTTGCCCGTCTGAGTCCCGCCGAACACGCTGAACGCGAACCCGCGGAAGCCGGCCTTCTTCACGGTGTTGTTCTCGACGGTGCAGTCCGTCGAGAACCGGTCGAGGTCCAGCTCGATGCCCGTGTCGCCGGGCTTGATGACGGTGCAGTCGCGGATCGTAATGCGGGTGCCGTGGCCCTGGATGCCGTCGTCGCCCGCCCTCGTGACCTTCACGCGCTCGATGAGCACGTCCGTGAACGAGAGACTCGAACCGACGGCGAGTGCGATCCCGTCGAGCGTCGGCTTCACGATCTTGACGTCGCGGATGGTCACGTTCGACGAGCCGAACCCGCTGATGCCGTCGCGTGCCGGCTTCAGGATCTTCAGCTTCTCGATCGTCACGGTGTCGCAGTTGCGGATGACCAGCCCGCTGGCCGTCGCGCCTTTCAACGTCCGGCCCTGGAGCGTGATGTTCGTCGAGTCGTCGAGCGACAGGTTGTTGGCGTTGGTGTCGACCTGCAGCGTCGCCTTGCCCTTGGCGCGGATCGTCAGGTTGGTCTTCCCGTTGACGCGGAAGTCGCCCGTGTGCTTGCCCTTGACCTCGATCTCGTCGCCGTCCACCGAGGCGTCGATTGCGGCCTGCAGCGTGTCGAAATCCTGCGGCACGCGAAGCACATCTGCGTTGGCGATCGACGCGGCAACGAAGACGGTCAGCGATGAGAGAAGCAGACGAGTGCGCATGGAAGACCTCCGGATCGATGACGCTGCGCGCGGCGACCGCGCGAGGTCGCGACTCCCCTCGTCACGACGTTCAACACGGTTGTGCCCGAGCGTCACGCCGAGTCAGGACCGAATCCGAAGCGGGCGTCCGGGCGGGTCGCGCGGCGCATGACGGTGGAGACCGAGACCTCAGTCCCGTGGGCGGTGCGGCGCGCTCACTTCGCGAGCGTGATCTCGATGGCGACGTCGTGGCCGTCACGAAGTTCCACCTCGCGCGTCGCCACGACCTCGTCCTCGCGCACGACCGAGATGCGGTGTGGGCCCGGAGCGAAGCGACCGACGAACAGCTCGGGCGTGTCCGGCTCGTCCAGCCACTCGGCGTCCGCGTCGTCCGCACTATCGCTGCGGGACACGCGTACCCAGCACTCGTCGAGCTTCTCTCGCGTCGGGCCCGAGATCGTGACCTGCACCAGCGATCCGCGTTGCTGCCGGATGAGCAGCGGCGGCGTGTCGTGATCGACCTCCACGCGCGCCTCGAGCACTCCCGGTAGGTTGTAGACGTGCACTTCGTGCACCCCCTCGGCGAGCGGCGGCGAGCGGAAGTTCCCCTCGCCGTCCGTTTCGCTGATCGAGAGATCGAAGAAGAGGGTCGCCCACGGCACGCCTTCGCCGTCGGGGTCCACGACGCGACCCGTGAGCCGAACGCCAGGATCGAGCTCGATCTCGACGGTCTCGGTGTGTTCACCGGGGAAGACCTCGATGTCGCGCTCCTCCCACTTGACGTAGCCGGCAACCCTCACCGCGACGATGTACGAGCCGGGTGGCAGCGCCTGTTCGACGCGACCGGCGTCCCAGGGCCCCTCGTCGCTGCCGTAGACTGGGTAATCGTTCCAATGGACCCAGCGGCTGGTCGGAGGTGTCGTGCCGTCGGGTGCGCGCAACTGCAGCGCCAGGACGCCGAAACGCGGCAGTTCGCAGCGGAGAGCGTCGGCTGGCGCGTCGACCTCGTCGTCCGTCCACTGGGCGTGGTTCGTCGCGGTGACGGTCACCTCGTGAGGTCCCTCCTCCAGAGCGGAGACGACGAAGCGTCCGTCCGGACCCGCAACGGCCTCTCGCGGCCACCGTCCGTTCGCGTCCACTTGGATCGTCGCGTTCCCGACCGCCGCTCCCGTGTCGTCCACGGCGAGTCCAGCGAGCGATGCTCCCTCGTCGAAGCGGACGCGGAGAGTCTTGGTCTCTCCGGGCGCGATCTCGGTCGACGCGCGCTGCGGGCCCAGACCCTCGACACCGCAGCGCACGGCCCACCCCCCCGGAGTCCGCACGGGGAACGAGACGCGCCCGGGCACGGGGCACGACTCCTCGTAGTCCGTCTCCGGAAGTAGGCGTGCCGTCGACGGTGCGTGCGGTGCCGCGAAGTCCAGGTCGACGATGACCGTGGCAAGGGGACGAAGAACGAGATCGCAGGAGCTCTCGCGACGGTCCGGTCCCAGCGCCTCGACCACGAGGGAGACCGAGTCCATGAAGTCACCGTGGCCGGCGGTGACCTCCCACCTCGAGTCGAGTGCCAGCCCACCGATCTCCCAGTGACCGTCCTCCGCGCTCCAGGTCGGCTCGATCCCGACCAGCTCGCCGTAGCCGTGGCTCAGCGACTTCACGCGCACGCGTCCGCCAGCGACGGGAGCTCCGTCCGGTCCGCGCAGCACGCCACGCAGCGTCCCGCCGTCGTCGAGCACGATGTCCAGCGGACTCGAGTCGCGCCGGCCGCGTCGGAGGCGTCGCGCCGTGTGCTCGCCGTCGGCGATCGTGTACTCGATCACCGCGTCCAGCGGCAGGCCGTCCAGGCGGAACCGCCCGCTCGCGTCCGACGTGGCCGTCGCGATCTCCGGGGCTGGAGTGATGCAGACCATCCCATCCCCCGCGACGATCTGCGCTCCCGCGATGGCCTGCCCCGTCGTGTCCCGAACCGTGCCGGAGACCGAGAACGCGATCTCCAGGTGGACTGTCTCACGCTGCACGGCGCCCGCGGCGACGGTGACGTGGACGGATTCCGCGGCGCGACCCGGCGCACCGACCTCGATCCACGTGTCGGCTTCGTTCGGGTGCTCGTCGGCCATCGGTACTTCGAGCGTCACGTCGCCGAGCTCATCGGTCGTCGCGGGCGGTCGGTCGTCGTCGAAGATCCACTCGATGCGCGCGCCGCGGATGGGTTCGTCGTCCTCGTCAGCGATGACGTGCAGGACGAGTTGTCCTGGTGGACTGCGGGGCAGAACGGTTGCCCCGTCCATCTCCGCTCCCGCGCCGTCGCTTCCACGAGTGTGGCGACGTGGCGCGCGCGACGCCGCCTCGGTCGGAGAACTCTCCGTAGGCGTGGCGCCACCAGCGACCTCAGTCGGGCGGTCGGTCTCGTCTCCGCCGCTCAGCGCAGCCCACAACGCGGCCCCCGCGAGCAGGCTGATGACGACGATGGGCAGCTTCCGGGAGCGTGACACTGCCCGCATCCTACCGACCGCGGGCGCGCCGACACGTGCGACCGGGTCCGCGCGAAGCCGACTCTCTGCGGAGTGGCATCGCGGCGGAGGCTGACGCCGCCGGATCGTCGTGCCGGCGAACACGCACCGCTTGTCGGCCACGGAGGGTCGTTACCTTGGAAGCATGAGTGAGACGCCGGCGAATCAACCTGAGAGCTCATGGACGACGATGCGCGTCGTTGTTCTCGTCGTCCTCGCCATCCTCGGGGCCCTGTTCGTCGCTCGTGGATGCAGCGACGATGCTCCGGTGACGAACGGCGGCCAGGAGGCCGCGCCGACCGCGCCGTCGACTCCCGCCGCGTCCCCGGGTGTCGACGCGTCCAAGCGGGACACGCCCGACGCAAAGCCCCGCCGGCACGTCGACGTCGACGCCGCTGAGTTGAGCCCGGACGACGACGAGACCTCGACGGAAGCCGTCGATCGCGCGCTGAACGTCGTCGTCCTGGAGCCGAGTGGACAGCCGGCGTCGGACGCTCGAGTGCAGTTCGCCAACGACGGGACCTTGACCCCGCGCGCGGTCATGACCGATGGCGATGGCCACGCTCGACTCGACCCGCCGCGCGACTTCAGCACCGCTCGCATCCTGGTGCGGCATCCGTCGGCCATCGCGCATCTCTCGCCGCCCATTGACCTCGATTCGCCGCCGCAGGGAGCGATCGAGGTTCGGCTGGTCGCGCCGCAGATCATCTCCGGCGTCGTCCTCGACGAGGCCGGCAACCCCGTCAAGGCGCGCGTGAGCGCAGCGCTGGAGCCGTCCGTGGAGTGGGTCGGTCTGGAACGACACGTCCGACTCGCCGGCTGGTCCAACGCCGACGCAGCGGGCCGCTTCGAACTGAGCGACCTGCGACCCGGGGAGTGGCGGCTGACCGCCGAAGTGCGCGACAGGCGGCGCCTCTTCGCGCAGGCTCGAGCTGCCGCGGGAACAGAGGGTGTCCGCCTTGTCGTCCGTCGGCCGCCGGGCGTCTACTTCGAGATCGTCGATGCGGCGACGGGCGAGCCGCTGGTCACGGACGAGCTGATCGTCTTCACCGTGGGAGACGACGGGACGGAGCACCCGAACTACGCGATCAGCGGTGGTGCTCTTGCGAAGCGCAGCGCGACGATCAAGGTGAACTCGACGATTGCGAACCCGCGACTGCGCGTCAGCGCGATCGGCTACCTGCCGGGCGACGTCATCGACGTAGAAGAGTACGCCCGACAGCGCGAGCGCGGCGAGGAGGTCACGGTCCGGATCGAGCTGCACCGCGATCCGCTGGGTGCGGCAACGGTCGTGTTCGACCTGACGACCGACGTGGGCTCGCTGCCCGAGTACCTTCGGGTTCTCCGCATGCGCGGCCGATCCGGAGGCGGCGGCGCCGAGCGCGTGCAGCACGGTGAGATCGAGATGAAGGTCGCGCCGGGCGAGTCCGAGTTCGACATCGGCGGTCTCATCGGCACCGGTCCGCACAGCAGCCCGTTCTCCCTCGTGCGTGTCCGCGTCACCGCCAAGGCCGGCGAACGCGTTCGAGTCCCGGTCCAGCTCACCCAAGGGGGCTACGTCCGAGTCCGCCCGGACAAGCGTGGTCGGATGCTGCGCGTCCTCTTCGTCGGCGACGCCCCTGTGATGGGTGGGCGTCCCGAGACGGACGACGTGGGCGAGTTCGTCTTGGTCGGCCCGATTGCCCCCGGCACGCACACGGTCGGCACACGCCGTGGACGCGGCGGATCGAAGCAGGAGCTCACGATCGAGGCCGGCGACACGGTCGACTTCGTCCACCCGGTCGAGTGAGCGCTGCGCCTCAGAGAGCGCGTCCGCACGACCCGTGGCATACTCACTGCGTGGTCGACCGAGACGCTGATGCTGCCAACGTGCGCATTCCTCCACCGCTGATCTACGCGGCGGCGGTCGTCGCCGGCGTGGCGCTCCATCGACTCCTCGTGCCGCTCGCTCTGCCGCTCTCGCCGATCATCCGTCTCGTCGTCGCCAGCGTGACCGGTGCCGTGGGGCTGGTGCTGCTCGTCGCCGCCATGCGCGCGTTCCGGCGAACCGGTCAGGACCCGAAGCCGTGGAAGACGTCGCCGGAGTTCATCGCCTCCGGCGTGTACCGGTGGTCGCGCAACCCCATGTACGCCGGCATGGCGTCACTGCAGGTGAGCCTCGCGCTCGGGCTCGCCAACGGTTGGTTGCTCGTCTTCGTGCCCGCCGTGCTCGGCGTGATCTACGTGACCGCCGTCCGGCAGGAAGAGGCATATCTCGAAGAGAAGTTCGGGGCGTCGTACCGCACGTTCAAGACGAAGGTCCGACGCTGGCTCTGATCCGCGTGACCGGGGCGCCTCTTCGCTCGACGGACACACTCTCCATCGGCCGCATCTCCTGGCTTGCTGCGCCCCGACGGTCGGCTCAGTCGATCCGGATGACGGTCGGCGTCCCCACTTCCGGAGCCGGCGAGAGCGCTACGCCGTTGCCGAGCTCGGCCTCGTCGCGGCGCGCATCCACGGGGGCGTAGCGCCCAGGTCGTACGCCGTAGACGACTGCTACCCCGTGTCGATCGGTGACCGCGCCGAGGCGTGTCGTCATGCTCGTGCCGCGGGCGCCGATCGGTACCAGCGAGACGACGACACCGGAGACCGGTGCACCGCTCCGACTCTCCAGCCGGATTGCGATCACTCCGCCGACGTCAACCTCGAGCGTCACCTCGGACCGTCCAACACGCACGCCCTTGGCCGCGGCGGGAAGGCGCACCGGCCCATGTCTTACCGTGCGGCCGTCCACCTTCACCGCAGGTGCGGCGTGGCGCACCTCCACCTCGTACGACTCGCCAGGGAGCGCGTGGAACTCGAAGCGGCCGCGCTCGTCCGTCGTCGAACTTCGTAGCTCGCGCCGGCGGCCGTCCTCGCGCGTTGCGCGCACCGTGGCGCCGACGACGGCTCCCCCTGCGGAGTCTCGCACCGTACCCACGATGGTGCCGCCTCGCTGGACGTCGATCACCCGATCGCTCTCACCGTGCCGTACGCCTTCCTTCTTGAACGCGACGAAGTCTGGGGGGTCGTTCAGAGACGTTGCGCGGAGCGTGTGCAAGCCGACGTCCGGCAGCACCAGTTCGAAGCGGCCTTCTGCGTCGGTTACTCCGGTCGATTGCTTGAAGGTCTCGTCAGCGGTCAGCGAGACCCCGGCTCCCGCGATCGGCTGTCCCTCGGACTGAACGCGTCCGGCGAAGCGCAGGCCTGCGTCCATCGTGAGGTCGATCGTGTCGGACGACGGGACGTGCATCGCCACCGAGCGGTGGGATGCGAGTTCGGCGAGGACCCAGAGGCCACCGGCCTCGCTCGTGCGGACGTCGAACTGTCCGCTCGCGTCGCTCACGGCCCACCCGATCGACGGAGCACGCCAGATCTGCCAGGGCTTCAGGCCCTTCGCTGACACGAGACGGACGCGTGCGCCGGGGAGAGCGTCTCCCGCGCGGCCGTCTCGGACGCTCCCTGTGACGACGCGCCGTGTCCCTTCGAGCTGGACCTCGATATCCCCCGACCGCGCGTCGTGCTCCATCACCCGCGGACTCCGGCCCGGTGCCACGACGCGCATCCAGACCCGGCCGGAAGCGCCCGGAGCCGACAACGAGAACCGACCCTCGTTATCGACGGCGATCGCAGGCCGGTGACCCCAGCGGTGTGGCTTCGGCAGGGCGCGATCCTCCAGTTGGACGACGGCGTCGCGCAGCGCCCGGTCCGACGCGTCGACCACCCTCCCGCGCACTTGCGCTGACGTCCCCGGAAGGAGGTCGATCTCGACGCGGGACACCCCGCTGCTCACGTGTGTTACGTAGACGAGCGCTGGCTGGTGCCCCGGCGCGAACGCGACGACCCCGAGGCCCTCATATGCGACGACACCCGTCAGGTCGAACTGCCCGTTGTCATCCGATAGCGTCCGACGATCGAGGCAGCTGACCGCGGCGTCCGCGAGCGGGCGGCCTTCGCTCGTCACGCGACCGACGACTCGATGTGCGGCCGCACGGTGCGCGTCCAGGTCCCGCGTGTGTTGGACCCCGGCCGCGAGCTCGATGGAGAGACCGCTGCCGCGCGACGGGAGCCCGAGCTCGTGATGTCCGCGCGTCGCGACGCCCAGGCAGACGTCGTCCGAGCTGAGATCGATGACGATCCACCCGGCGGCGAGGCCAACAAGGCGATACGAGCCGTCCTCTCCGGTGCGGACCGTCTTGCTGCGCTGGATGCCCATGGAGACCGACCATGTGGCGCGGACGTCCACCTCCGCAAGCGCGTCACCGTCGAGCGTGACGCGACCGCTCAGTTCGGTCGCGGCGTCGAGGACGACATCGACTCGGGCGGTCCGACCCGGCGCGGAGGCGACGCTTGTCCGCAGGGACGACGTCCTCCCGAAGTACGGGTCGTGTCCCGGGGCATCGACGGTCAGCGAGGACAGGAACACACCCACCGGTGCGTCGAACTCGACGGTTGTGCTCGCGCCGGTCGTCGACGCGAGCGCGTACGCGCCCTTCCAGCGCGTCTGGATGACGGAGCCCGCCAGTTCGGCGGCCGCTGTGTCGGTCACCAATCGCACGGCAAGTGTGGCGAGTGCGGGCATCGGGAGGATGCGTCGCGACTCGGAGGGTACGGACGCCTTGCCGAGGCGGAACCACGTGGTCCCCGATCGGCCCCACACGCCGTACTCGCCCGGCCACACCCCGAGGAACGACGCCCGTCCCTTCGCGTCCGTCTGCGTGCGCCAGCTCGACAGGATCGGCGCTTCGTTCGTGGTGCGCTGCACGAGCGCGAGCTCGACACCCTCAGCGCGCCGCCCGTTCGCATGGATCACCTCGACGTCGAACCCAAATGCCTGACCGACGACGAGCACGAGGTCCAACGTCTCGCCTGCGCCTGCCGTCCGCACAACGGGAGCCGACCGTGCTCCATCGAGCGAGGTCGCCACGATCTGCCACTCGCCGTTCGCGAGCCAACTCCGGGCCGTCCGTCCCTCGGCGTCGGTCTCGTGCTCGAACACGACACTCTCGACGGTCACGGCGTTCCCGGCGGCCTCCCGACGCTCCGTCTCTCGTGGCTCTCGCGTGACGCGCACCGTTGCGCCGACGGCGGGAGCGGCGCCCGGCGTGCGGACCGTGGCGCGGAACGTGCACAACGGATCCAGGTAGAGATCTCCGGCGTCGATCGTCCCGTCCGCGTCTCGAGGAGCGAGCTCGATCTCGCGCTCCGCGAATCCCTCCGCGCCGGCGTGAAGGCGGCGGTCCCCTTCGCCGTCGTCCGTCTCGAGCACGACGCTGAACGCCCCCGATTGATCCGTCGTCGCGGTCCACTCGTTGCCGAGTGCGTCGAGCACGTCCACTCGAGCATCCGCGAGGCTGCGTCGGTCACTGCTCGAGGCGATCGTTCCGCGAACTGTCGTCTCGGGGGGAGGGGCGAGAGGCGGCTTGTCTTCGGTCACCACGACGACCGGAGCGTCCGGAGGCCGTTTCGGATTCGCGCCGGGCTCCTCCAGAGTCGGGGACGTCGGAGGTGTCGCGGGAGTCGGTGGGGAGGCGGTCGCGGCCGGTGCCTCCGATACCGGTGGAACGGGGTTCGGTGACCGCGCCCGACACGCGAACCCCACGAGGAGCGCCGCAAGAAGCACCCCGACCACGACCAGCGCACTCGCCTGCCATCGACTCGGTCGCACGACGGCCCTCCCTCGGATCGCCTCAAGATCGCGCCGCGACGCCCCTCCGATCGTGCCGCGGAACGACCGACCCCGCACGCGAGGATCGTGTCTCCAGCGTAGCGAGACTGGCACGTTGCGCAACGGCACCCGGTGGTTCGCGGTCTGTGATCGCGTCTCCGCGCAAGTCCGAGGTCCCCGACCAGCATGCTGGCGGGGTTCGGCTGCACCCTCCCTCCGGTCGGCAGCCTGCTCCCCAATCCGTTCTGTCGCTGCGCTGAAGCTCCGGGGGGCGCGGCGCGCACCTGGCTAGATTGCGCCGATGACCACGCCCCGAGTTCTCGAACCGTTCACCTTCCCGCGCACCGGGCATCGGGTTTCGAACCGCCTCGTGCTCGCCGCCATGACGAACATGCAGAGCGAGCCCGATGGTTCCCTCGGCGACGACGAACTGCGTTGGCTGGCCGCGCGCGCTGAGGGCGGGTTCGGGATCGTGACGACCTGCGCGGCGCACGTGAGCCTCGATGGGCAAGGCTGGGAGGGCGAGCTGGGCGTCTACGACGACGCGCTTGTTCCCGGGCTGACGCGGCTTGCCGCTGTGCTCCGGCAGCACGGTGCGCTCTCCCTCGTTCAGATCTTCCACGGCGGTGTGCGCGCGCCGTCGAAGCTCACGGGGCAGCAGCCGTGGAGTGCCAGCTCGTTCGAGTTCGACAGCCCCGGGTTCGAGATGCCGCGCGCCGCGACGGTCGACGACATCGAGCGAACGATCTCCGCCTTCGCGGCTGCGGCACGTCGCTCCGCTGGCGCAGGTTTCGACGGCGTGGAAATCCACGGCGCGCACGGCTACCTGATCTCCCAGTTCCTCGGGACGGTGACGAACACGCGCACGGACGAGTGGGGCGGCTTGCTCGAGAATCGCGCACGCTTCGTCCGCCGCATCGTCGCGGCGGTGCGAGCCGTCACGCCGGAGGGGTTCCTGGTTGGCGTGCGGTTCTCGCCGGAGATCGCCGAACAGGGGATCGTCCTCGCTGACGCACTGACGGTCGCCCGCTGGCTCGTGGACGATGGCGTCGACTTCCTGCACGTCTCCAACTGGGACAGCTTCCGGCCGCCTGTCGCGCATCCGGACTCGGAGCGACCGCTCACGACGTGGACGCGCGAGGCCATCGGTCCGGACACGCCGTTGATCGCCACGGGCGGTGTGTGGACCCCGGCCCAGGCCGACGAACTGCTCTCGCACGGTGCGGACCTCGTGGGACTCGCGCGGGCAGCCATCGGTCACGCGCGCTGGCCGCTCGATGCCGCTGCGTTCGGTTGGGAGCCGGCGCGGCCGCCGTACACGCCGGAGCATCTGAGCGACGAGGCTCTCAGCGAGACGATGGTCGCGTACATGCGTCGGTGGAAGGGCTTCGTCACAGACGGCCGCTGAGCGCGGACTCACCGCGCCGCCGGAGGACCGAGAAATACAGAATCGCGGTATACGCTGCACCCGAGCAGCATCAGTCTTGATGTGAGCGACGTTCGCAACCTGCCGCCCTCTTCCGCCTTGGATGCCAAGTCGGTGGTGCTGGAGCACCTGGCGGACATCGTCACGCTCTGCAATCGCATGCTGCGTCGCCCGAGCGATGCTGAGGACGCCACGCACGAAGCGGTGCTCGCGATCCTGCGCAAGCTGCCGACGTATCGAGGCGATGGCTCCTTGCGCCACTGGGTGCTGAAGGTCGCGCTGAACGCCGCGCGGCAGCATCGGCGTTCGCTCGCGCGGATGCAGGGACGTCGCGGAGAGCTGCCCGCCGAGGAGGTCGCGAGCGCCGTGGAACCGAACCCCGTCGACGCGCGCGATCAGTCCGAGGCGCTGCGTGCCGCCATGGCCGAACTCCCCGACGATCTGCGCGAGGCCATGGTGTTGCACTATCACCATGGCTTGACGCAGTCAGAGGTGGCGGCCTGCCTCGGCTGCTCGCAGAAGACCGTGTCCGTGCGGTTGGCGCGCGGACGCGAGCGCCTGCAACGCGTGCTCGCCGGGAGTGGTGCGCTCGCCGCATTGCTCGCCGCCGGAGCCGCCGGCCAGTGCACGCTCGACGCCGTGCCCGTCGCGCTTGCGACGTCGGTTCAGCACACGATGGCCGGCTACGTCGCTGCCGCCACGCCCACCGTCGCCAGCGCGGCCACGGCCTCCCTCACCACCGCAGGAGTCGTCATGAACGCCAAACTCATCGCGGGAGCCGCCACTCTCACCGTCGCCGGCCTCATCGGGGGCGTCCTGCTCTCCGACACGCTGCGCGGAGCCGATCGCGACGAGGCCCACGTCGCAGAGGTCGCAGATCTGGAGACGCGCATCGCCGACGAGCGCCGCGTGGCCGAGCAGCTCGACCAGGAACTGACGCTCTCTCGTCGCCGCCACACGACGCAGCTACAGACCCTCACGGACGAGGCGCGCACGCTGCGCGAGACGCTGGCCGCGCGCGATCAGGAGTTGGCCGCGCTGCCGGCGTCCGACGCGCCGACGAGTGCGGACGACGCCGCTGCTGCGAACGCCGGGGACGCCGGCGCCACGCGCCAGGCGCGATGGAAGGAGCTCCGCAAGACCATGGCGCCGGTGCTCGCGATCCTCGACCAGATGGAGGAGGAAGGGGCCAATCAGTTCGCGCTCGGACCGCGCATGGTGGCGGAGCTCGGCAAGCTCGGCGACGATGAGTTCGACGCGATCGTCGCGTTCGACGCCGAGGAGTCGGATCCCACCATCATCGGCGACATCCGCTCGGTCATGCTGCAGGCCCTCATCTTCATGCCCTCCGTCGACGAGCACCGTGACGACTTCATGGGTCGCTACCTCGATCGCGTGGAGAACGGCGGCTACGGCGAGTCGTTCACCCACGGCGCGTTGCGGCGGATCAGCTTCGAGATGCCGCCCTTCGTGGACGCCTACAAGAAGATCGTCGAGCCACTCGACGAGCCGCTCCGCGAGCGCTTCGTCGACATGGCCGTCGAGCGCGCGACGCGCGGCGACACCGGCTCCCATCGTCTCGATGGCCTCGAGTTCCTGCGGCGCACGCCTGGCGCCCGTGCCACCACGGCGTTGATCGAGGTGGCTCGACAGTCGTCGACCGACGCGCGCCTGCGCATTGCTGCGGTGAAGGGACTCGCCGGCCGGACCGACGCCGACGCGATCCAAGCGCTGAGCGATCTCGCCGAGTCCGACCAGAACGAGGCGGTGCGCGCCGCGGCGGCCGCGGTCGTGAAGTAGACGGCCACGCGAGATCCGTCCGTGTCCGCGCTCTGGGTCGCGGCGCGCCGGTCAGTTCTGCCGGCCGTGGACGTGCACGAACGTGCCGTAGTTCTGCTCGGCGAGCGCGCGGAGCAACTCGACCTCGAGGCCCTTGTCGCCGAAGGCGATGACGTGCGTCGTGACGCGTGAGAAGCGATTGAGGCGCGTGTACCAGGAGAGCAAGGTCTTCGAGTCCGTGATCTCGCCGCGGGTCGGCATGCCGTCCGTGAGGAACGTGATCGTGTCCGGCGTGTCGCGGAAGTTCGGTGACGAGTCCGGTCGCTCGCCGAGATCCAGCACGGCGCGAAGCGCGTCGTAGTAGTTCGTTTCCCCGAACGATGTCCGTTGCTTGAGCCACGAGAGCGCGTCGCCCACGTTCTCCTTCGTCGCGGCCGCCGGGTTCTTCTGCCACGACTTCACGCGGTTGCCGAACGCGATGACGTTGAAGTGCGAGCGCTGGTCGAGCGTCTGGAGCGCCGCCGCGATCTCCGCCTTGCAGATCGAGATCTTGTTCGTCCCGCGCAGGCGCCGTCGGCGTTGCTTCTGACCCTTGGAGTCGGGCACGAAGCGCAGCTCCATGGACTCGGACGTGTCGAGCACGAACGCCACGCGATTGCCGAACAGCTCGATGCCGAAGTACTCCGCCTCGGCGTAGCGCGACTCGGGCTCCGGCTCCCCGACGGCGGCGCCGGTCTTCGGCGCGTCCGGACGGCCGGGCACACGACCGCCGTTCGCGGTCACCTTCTTGTCCCACCAATTCCGCCAGTGCTCGGGCTTCTTGCCCAGATCGTCACGCGTGATCGCAACGAGCGCGTCGTGGATGTCGCGCTGCACGCGACCGGACTCGATCTCCATGCGCGCGATCAGCGGCTCTACGCCTTCCATGCTGCCGATGCTGCCCAACGTCTGTGCAGCGGTGACGCGCAACTGCCAACGCGGCGACTCTAGGTGCTCAGCGATCCCACCGACGGCGGACTCGCTCTGCGTGCCGAACATCGCCAGGGCGTCCATCGCCGCGACGCGCGCCTTGTCGGCGGGGTCCTTCACCATCTTCACGAGAGCGCCAATCGAGGCGGTGTCGCCGAGCGTACCAAGGGCTACGGCGGCCTCGGCGCGCGCGTACCAGTTGACGTCCGTGAGACGCTTCTGCAACGGCTCCTTGGCGTCCACGAGCCCGCGTAGTCCGCAGAGTCGTGCCGTGTAGGCGCGCGCGATCCCCGCCTCGTGAGCGAGCCCGTGGCGCCACGCGGCGTCCAGCGCCGTCGGGTCCTGGATCTCGAGCAGCGCGACGAGCACGGTCTCCTGCACGAGTGCGGAGTTCGTTCCGAGGAGATCGACCACCAGCTTCGCCGTGTCCGGGTCGGTGATGGTGCCCAATCCGCGGATGCGCGCCGCCAGCGTTGCGGGGTCCTTCTCCCGACGCAGGGACTCGCGCTCCTTCGACGAGAGCACCGTCACGGCGGTCCCGTCGGCGTCGGCCTTCAGCGGGCTCATCGTCGGGCGCTTGCCCATCACGCGTTCGCGCCAGAGATCGTCGAACGCGCTTGGCGTGACCTCCATGTGCTCCATGAATGCATCCCGCGCCTTCGCGCGCTTCCGCAGCGCGGTGAGCATCGCGACGAATGGCGCGCGCCACTCGGAGAGGCAGAGATCCATGTAGCTCCACGCGCGACGGTGGTCGGCCGCCGTGAGTTGGCCCTGGGCGTTCTTCACGAGCAGCTTCTCGATCGCGCCAGCCTTCGACGACTTGGCGATGCGTCGCAGCTCCTTGTCCCACTTCTCTCCCGGCAACTCGAGCTCGCGGCCCTCGAGGCTGCACGTGAACGCGTCGTCGCGGAAGCGCGGCTGGAGCCGCGACAGCCAGTGCGCGACGCCGACGTGCAGCCAGCGCGGAAGGGCGCGGTTGTGGCCGTCCGTGACGATCCAGCACGACATCAGCTCGTGCCCGATCATGTGTCGCATCGCGAAGTGGATGGCCGGGTCCCCGCCGTCACCGAACTGCTCCATCGACGTCACAAAGCCGTGGAAGCAGAACGCGTCGGCAACCGTGCTCTTGTCGGATCCGCCGTAGAGGATGTTCGCCGTCTCGTTGCCGAGGTACGTGCCGGCGATCGCGTTGCCGTCGCGGCGCGACACCGGGAAGAACATGCCCGTGGGCTTGTCGATGTCGAGGCTGCCCGGGAGATGGTCCGTGAACTCGCGTCGCGCGTACTCGGCGCGCTCGAGCATCATGTGAGCCCACTCGTGCCCGCTGGCGGTGCGCTTGGTGGTCGGCCCGGTGGCGACCTTGATCGAGGCGACGTCGGTGACGAGGTAGAAGTGCTCGCTGTAGAGCACCCGCACCGCATCCGGCTTCTTGAAGAAGCGCTGCTCCCTGTTCAGCCGGCCGAGCACGGTGCGTCGCGCATTGCGGCCGGCGTGGTCCTTCGCCGAACCGCCCGAGGCCCGGCACGCGGGACAGTCGGCGAGGCCAACCTTGCACGACTTCTCGTCCTCGATGCAGTCGCTGCAGACGAAGCCCCAGGCCGCAGCGTGACGCTTCAGGTACGGCCCTTCCTTCTTGTTGCGGAAGCAGGCCTCGCTCCAGCCCTTCGGCACGGTCTTCCCGTCATGCAGCCCGACGACGCGGCACTTGTGACACCAGCACGGATCGGTCGTCGGCTTCTTCGGCGTGCGCAAGTAGTGCTGGCACGCCCCTGCGCCGATGGTGCAGATGCAGTCGCGTCGTTCAGGCGCAGCGTCCTGCGCGAGCGCAGCAGGCGCAAGGCAGGCGGCGACCAGAAACAAGAGGAGGGCGCGGAGGGTGTGGCTCATCGGGGACCACGGTACTCCGTCGCAGCGCGCTCGCCATGCCGTAGCCACCGATCGACCCGAGGGAACGAGCTACTTGTCCTCTTTCCCGGCGAGACCGTTGATGCTCTTGCTGATCTTCTTGAACTTTGCGCGGACGCCGACCTCGGGGTTGTCGTCGCGGTCGTTGAAGACCGTCTCGCGCAGAACCGACTCCGTCGTCTCGCCGCGGAACCAGCACTTGTCGATCGTCAACCGTTCGATGCTCTTGCCGTCGGCCGGTGCGGAGAGCGAGACGCGCGCGGAGTAGATGTCGCACTTCTGCATCTTCGACTTGTTGAAGCGGCCGCTCTCCGTCTGCGTGAACTCGAGGGAGGGCGACTTCACCTTGTTCGCGTCGAAGGTGAGCTTGTCGCAGTCAGTCATGACGCAGCGCTTGCCGCGGATGAGGTTGTTGCGGATCGTTGCGTCGTAGACGCCTTCGACGGACAGCCCGCCCATGAAGCCGCCGTCGGTTTTCGGCGCGTACCAGCAGTGCATCAGCATCAGCTTGACCTTGTTGGGCTTGCCGGGCCCCGGGTCCACGGCTCGGATCTTGACGGGTGCGTTCGCGAGCACGCGCTGCAGGTCGATCTGGTTGGCGCTGAACGTGATGTCCACGGTCGCGGGGGTATTGAACGTCGTGTTCTCGATGAACAGCCGGCCGTCGGCGGGCTTCTCCGGATCGGTGAACACTCCGCCGCTGCCCCCCATGACGCACGCGTCGATGTGCACCTCGCCGAACACGGGGCTCAGTTCGATGCGGACGTCCTGGATCGAGACGCGCAGCTCGAACGTGCCGTGGACCTGCAGCTCCCCCGCGACCTCGAGCACGGCGTTCTTCCCGCGCCCGACGATCCGGATGTCCTTCTGGACCGAGATCTCGATCCCCTTCGGGATGCGGACTCGTCCCTCGATGAAGTAGACGGTCCCTTCCTTGTCGAGCGAGGTCGAGCGGTGGACCGGGAACGGGATCGCGTCGACGGGGCTGGAGTGCGCCGTGCGCGACGCCCCTGCGCCCGCCAGCGCGATCAGCGCCGCTGCGCTCAGGATCTTCCAGCGGGGGATGCGCTCGGCCATGGATGCGTCAGGCTAGCGTCCCAAGCTGGCTGGGCGACACGCGGTCCCGCGACGTCGATCATCGTGCCCGGTAGCACAATCTCCGAGACTTCCAACTGGATCAGCGCGGCAGCGGGCGCAGCTCGATCTGCGGCGGAGTCTCCGCGTCGTCGTGCACGGCGACACCGGCGACCTGGACCGTGCGGAAGCCGTCGGTGGTGTTCGACTCTGGTGTGATGCGGAACGAGTAGGTGCCGGGTGAGAGCGCGACGTTCGTCGCCGTCCGTTCCTTCAGAAGGACGAAGCGCCAGAACCCCTCGGGCCAGTCGTCCTTGTGGACTTGCCCCCAGTAGTACCCGCGCCGCCAGCCCTCGACGGCCGCGGTCACCCCGACGTTCGCCGTGCCGGTGTCCTCCAGAGCCGAGACATCGATCTCTCCGAGCTTCGTCACCGCGTCCTCGATCAGCAGGCGACGGAAGCCGTGCTGGCCGTCCTTCAGCATGACGTGGAAGTCGTACCGCCCGGGCCGCAAGCCCTGCAGCCGGACCGCGCCGTCCTCCCCGATTTCGGTGGTGGTCACGACGAACGCCTCGGCGACGGGCGCTGAGCGGTAGGCGAGGTTGAGCTGTCGAATGTGATCGGCCGGGACGCCAACGATCCGCGCCTGGACCGTCACGCCACCGCTCGGCACGACGAGCGTGAGCTCACGGTCCTCCGCCGGTGCGAGAGAGACGTGTTCGACGATCGCCGGACGACCGGCGGCGTTCACCAGCACCGTCAGCGCACCGACCTTCAGTTTGCGCAGCACGGCGGTCCCCGTCGCGTCGGTCGTGGCGCTTGCCGCGAACTGCACTCCGCGATCGTCGAACGACTTCGAGCCGATGACGATGTTCGGCAGTGGTGCGCCGTTCTCGTCTTCGAGCCTCACGGTCAGCGTCGACGGCTGCAGGATGCGGAACGCCACCTCCTGACCGAACGTACCCGGCACGACGAACTCCGTCGACTGGCGCACCATCGGCATCTGGCTGAGGACGCGCACGTTGGCGAGCACGGCCGTGAAGCGCATCCCGATGGGTAGCTTGACGCTCGACGGACCAAATCGGCTGGGTCGCTTCAGCCCTGTGCGGATGCTCCGTACGAGGGGACCGTCCTTGCCCGACCCGAGACGCAACTCGATCGTCGCTC
Organism: Planctomycetota bacterium; assembly: GCA_021776825.1. Classification (GTDB taxonomy): domain Bacteria; phylum Planctomycetota; class JAJSAM01; order JAJSAM01; family JAJVHW01; genus JAJFFG01. The sequence continues at coordinate 5,567 of JAJFFG010000130.1, read as the reverse complement.
CGACGAGCTCGCCGGCGTCGTTGCGGCACGCGAACGTGACATCTGCGCGCTCGCTCCAGCCGATGCGCGCCCGCCCGGCCTGCACGTCGCTCGGACGCACGGGCTCCGCCGATACCAGCACGTCGCCGGGCACGTTTGCATCCACCGCGAGCACGTCGTGCAGGGTGTCGGGCATGTCCTCCGGTAGGGATAGCTCGCCGCCGGGCCCGGTGATCAAGGTCGTGGTGCGCCCCGTCCCGATCTCACGCAGGAACAGGCGGTGCGCGATGAGAGGAGCGCCGCCCTCCAGGCGCACGGCGGGAGGTGCATCCTGCGAGACGGGGGGTGACGACGTCCCCGACGCGTCGACCCGATCGGCCGGAACGCGGTCCGGTTTCGGTTCCGGAGTGGCGTGCACGCGGCGTGTACGAGCCACGCCATCGCTTGACGCGCTCTCCGCGCGGCGTTCGTCCGTCGCTCCGGCGGTCGTCGCATCGGACTCGTCGTTCGGAGGAGATCCACGTTCCGAGATCGGGTCGCCGATCGCCATCCACCCCGCCGCGCCGATCAGCGTCAGCAGCGCGAGTGCCGCGAGCAGCACGCGTGAGCCTCGGCCGAAGGATCGTTCCATCACACTCCGTTGCAGACAGCCACTCGCGACGCCGTCGATGGGGGGAGCCTACCGTCCCGCGTCGTTGGCGCTGGAGAACACGAACCTCTTACGCACAGGCGTGGTTCTCCCACCAGCGAGGAGGCGCACCGGCATGGACGCTAGTCAGATCCCGAAGGCCAAGCTCGTTGCGCTCGGCCTTGGGCTCGCGTACGTGGCCATCGCAGTGCACTACCAGCTCGAGCCGATGGGGCTCCTCTGGTACGCGGTCGCAACGTTCGTGGCCGAGTGCTTGATCTGGATGCCGGAGCAACTGGGCGCGACCACCGGGATGGGTGGCGGACATGGCCACCGGGGAGTGGATACCGAGACCCCCGGTTGTGTCGTGGCCGCGTTCGGTTGGCTCATGCTGCTCGCCGTTCCGCTCGTGTATTGGGGTTTCTAGCCCGCATCGCTCACGAGGGCTCACGCGCCGCGGTCCTCCACGCCGTCGAGCAGCGCCGCCCCCAACAGTTCGAACGCGTCGGCGCGGGGATCGCTCGGCCGCCACGCGAGTCCGATCGTTCGGTGAGGTGCTGGTCTGGCGAACGGCACGAGCCGGAGGTGGTCGGTGGGGACGGCGTTCGCAGCGATGGCGAGCTCGGGGATCAGCGTGACGCCCAGTCCACCGGCGACCATCTGCACCAGCGTGCCGAGGCTGCTCGCGCGGACGTCGCAGACTTGCACGCCACCAGAGGCGTGGCAGAGCTCGAGCACTTGGTCCTTGAGACAGTGCCCGTCCTCGAGGAGCAGTAGCGGCTCGTCGACGAGGTCGCGGGTCGTGAGCCGCTTGCGCTTGGCGAGGCGGTGTCCCACGGGCAACGCGGCTACGAACCGATCCTCGAAGAGTGGCAGCGTCCGGGCCGCGCCGAGGTCGGCATCGAGCGCCAGCAGCAGCACGTCGAGACGTCCCGCGTCGAGTTCGCTCACGAGCCGCGCGGTCGGCTCCTCGCGGAGCACGAGGCGCAGATGTGGATGACGTCGCCGGACCACGTCCAGGGCGCTCGGAAGTGCGTACGGCGCGACGGTGGGGATCACTCCGAGATTCAGCGTTCCCGTCAGCGGCTCCGCCAGCGTGGGACCGAGCGCCTCGAGATCCCGCGCCGCACCGAGGATCGCGCGCGCACGACGGGCCACCTCCTCGCCGGCCTCTGTGACGCGCACGGTGCGGCGGTCACGCTCGAACAGCGTCACGCCGAGCACGGACTCGGTCTGCGCGATCTGCTTGCTGAGGCCCGGCTGGCTGACGAAGCACTCCTCTGCCGCGCGACCGAAGTGGAGCGTGCGGGCGAGAGCCTCCACGTACTCGAGCTGCCGGAGCGTGATCCTCATTCCTTGAGGTTATCGGCGCGAGTCGTAGTTCGACTTGGACTCATTGGGCGCCCGGCTCGATCCTGCACCTCTCGCGGCACCTCGCGAGCAATCAAACGACACACCGACCGGAGGACACGATGCAGAACCGAACTCGACTCACGACGGCGAACGGCAGCCCCGTCGCCGACAACCAGAACGCGCTCACCGCAGGGCGCCGCGGGCCGCTGCTCGTTCAGGACGCGCCGCTCTTCGAGAAGCACGCGCACTTCAACCGCGAGCGGCTCCCCGAGCGCGTCGTCCACGCCAAGGGCTCGGGCGCGTACGGGACGTTCACCGTGACGCATGACATTAGCGCGTACACGCGTGCATCCGTGTTCGGTGAGATCGGGCAGCAGACCGAGTGCTTCCTGCGCTTCTCGACGGTCGCGGGCGAGAGCGGCGCGGCCGACGCCGAGCGCGACGTCCGTGGCTTCGCGCTGAAGCTCTACACCGACGAGGGCAACTGGGACATCGTCGGGAACAACACGCCCGTATTCTTCCTGCGCGACCCCTACAAGTTCCCGGACTTCATCCACACGCAGAAGCGCGACCCGCGTTCGAACCTGCGCAACCCCACCGCGATGTGGGACTTCTGGTCCCTCAGCCCCGAGAGCCTGCACCAGGTCACGATGCTGTTCTCGGATCGCGGCATCCCGCGCTCGTACCGCCACATGAACGGCTACGGATCGCACACGTACAGCTTCTGGAATGCGGACGGCGAGCGCTTCTGGGTGAAGTTCCACTTCAAGACGCGTCAGGGCATCGAGTGCTTGATGGACGACGAGGCCGCGCGCCTCGTGGGCGAGGATCGCGAGAGCCATCAGCGCGACCTGTACACGTCGATCGAGGACGGCGAGTTCCCGCGGTGGCGCGTGTGCGTCCAGATCATGCCGGAGGCGGACGCCGAGACGACGTCGTACGACCCCTTCGATCTCACGAAGGTCTGGCCCCATGCCGAGTACCCGCTGATCGAGGTCGGCGAGCTCGAACTGAACCGCAACCCCATGGACTACTTCGCCGAGGTCGAGCAGTCGGCGTTCTCGCCGGCGAGCGTGGTGCCCGGGATCGGTCACAGCCCCGACCGGATGCTCCAGTTCCGCATCTTTGCGTACGCTGACGCGCAGCGGTACCGACTCGGCGTGAACCACGAGAGCCTTCCGGTCAATCGGCCGCGGTGCCCGGTGAACACGTACCACCGCTCCGGTCGCATGCGCTTCGACGGCAATGGCGAGGGCGCGGTGAACTACGAGCCGAACTCGTTCGATGGGCCCGCCGACGACCCGTCCGTCGCCGAGCCGCCGCTAGCGCTGTCCGGCCCGGCAACGCGCTATGACCACCGCGATGGGAACGATGACTATCAGCAGGCAGGGGCTCTGTTCCGACTCCTGCCGGAGGACGAGCGCGAGCGGCTGATCGGCCGACTCGCCGGCGCGATGGCCTCCGTCCCGGAGGAGATCCAGATGCGTCAGGTCGCTCACTTCGCGGCCGCGGATCTGGAGTACGGCCGCGGCGTCGCGCGGGCGCTCGGACTGCCGTGGTCACCGTCCGAGAACTGATCGAGATCCGAGGGGGACAGTGGTTGCGAAGACCAGCTGCGGCGCTGCGTGCGACTCAGCCGTCGTCAGTTGGTGGAGCCGCCACTGTCCCCAGATCTGCAAGGCCCGTTGCCGGTCCTTGCCCTAGCGGCGTCGGATTGTCAGCGTCGCGGTCGGCGGCGCGACGCCTGGTTCGACGTGGACGCGTGTCATCTCGCTGAGGTCCCAGGTGTCCGGGTCGAACGCCTGCGGCGTCGGGCGCAGCCGGTACGTCCCCGCCGTCAGACCCTTGACGCGTGTCTTGTTCCCAAGCCAGACGCCCTGTTGGCGCCACAGGTTCGATGGCCACGCCTCGTTGCGGTAGAGCACCGACGGCCCGTAGCCGCGGGTGCCGTCATCGGTGTCCACGAGGACGTCCATCGTCAGCTCGCCCAGTCCGAACACGCCCGTCATGTCGATCTTGCCGACGTCGACGTCTCGGCTCGCGACGGCGAACCAGAGCACGGTCTGGGGCTTCCCACGCGGCCTGATCGTCAGCTGGTACTGGCCGGACGGCACACGGAACGGCGGGACGCGCCACGCTTCGTCGAGGCGGTCGAGCCGGAACACCGCCATCTCGTCGGTCACCTCCGCGACGCGGATGAGATGCAGGCCGACGTCCTCCGGCGAGGGGAAGTCGTCTGGCAGGCCGGTCAGTTGCATCCGCACCTCAAGACCACCGGGCGCGAGTGCGAACGTCTCCTCGTTCAAGCCGGTCGTCACCGTTCGGCGCCGCGCCACTGGCATCCGGTCGACCATCGATGCGCGCAGGAGGACCTCGCCCGGCTCGATGCCTGAGATAAGGGCGCGACCACGGAAGTCCGTCGTGCGACCCTGCGGGTGGGGCAGTAGGCCGAGCGGCTCCTGCGTACTGAGGCCGACGATCGCACCCGGTAGGGGAGCACCGCTCTCGTCGATGACCCAGACGATGATCGCGGCCGGTCGCGGCACCATGAACTCCACGTGCACCGGTTCCTGGCCAGTGGCGTCGATCACTCGCTCCGGGGTCGCTCCCAATCTGAACTGCGTGCTGCGTGTCGTCGCGCTCTGCATTCGTACGCGATGCTCCCCGACGCCGCGGAGCGCGTAGTTGAACGTGCCGTCGGCGGCGGAGTCGGACTCGACTACGGTCATCCAGTCGTCGCCGAACCGGCGCGTGACTCGGAGCTTCGTCTCGACGCCGACGCCGGTGTCATCCACGCAACGCACGTGGAGCTCGGTGCGCACGGTCGGTTCCGCGAAGGCGACCGACTGCCCCTGGATATCCGCCCAGGTCACGGTCTCGGCGTGCTCGAGCGTGAGACGGCGATCGGTCGTGGCGAAGAGACGTACCGGCTCGCGGCGCGCCGGCGCGGGGAGCACAAAGCGTCCCTCGTGATCCGGACGGAGCGTCCCGAGCAGCCGCTCTCCGTCGGCCGAGACGGCGGTGATGAACTCCGCGATCGTCATGTGCGCGGAGAACGGATGGCTCCGTCGCGGAGCGTCCGCGAACGCCCGTGCGCCCTCGGCGGCGATGCGCAGCCGATCGACGGCCGCCTGTGGCGCGATCGGCAGACAGACCCCGGGATGCGGCAGGTAGTGAGTCAGCGGGCCGCACGCGATCGCAAACGGATCGAACCCGGCGGCGAGGGTCTCCAGCTCGCGCCAGTCCGTGTCGGTCAGCTCCCGAGGGAGCGGCACCGTCAGACTGATGTGCGCCTCGCAGAATGCGTGCGACTTCGGGTCGTGCTGCGCACGGAGACCGTTCACCCCCTTTGCTGACACGTCGGGTGCTCCGCCGGACGGGCTAGCCCGGACTATTCACGACGACTCACACACCTGAGCGGTCCAGACCGCCGATCTCTGCGTTGCGCCTCCTCCGAGACGGAACCGCGTCGCAGTCGTCGGCGCGCCTTGACCTCGACGATCTGTCCTCGCTCAGGACGGGCCTCTCTGCGCGTGCCGTGGCCCCCGCATCCAGGCTGCTCCTGTACTCCCGGACGACAGTTGTCACGGAGTGCGCGAGCCTCATG